>OY764723.1:0-49284 GCA_963668285.1 uncultured Lewinella sp.
GGGACCGGCCTGGCTGGCCAAGCCGCTTGGAACAATGAAATCAGCAATTGGGTCTTCGGTGGTATAGCTTCGGATAACGGCCTCAAGGGTACGGATGCCGGGGACCAGCCGGAGCAATCTTTTATCGAACGCTATGAATTTCTGACCATCAACGGCCACGTTAACAATAAGTGGCGTGGGCTGTATCTGGGAGTGGCTCGTGCGAACGACGTTATCAACACGGTACAAGGGGAAATCCCGGGGCTTACTGAAGACGAGCGTGCGCAGATCATTGCCGAGGCACGCTTCCTGCGCGGCATCTATCACTTCGAAGCGCAGAAAATGTGGCGCTTCCCCCTATACGTGGGAAATGAAATCTCGGATGTTCTCGACGTTAATTCTACGCTTGCCGCTACCAACCGCGATATGCAAACGATCTGGCCACAAATCGAGGCTGACTTTCAAGCCGCCGCCGATGTTCTTCCCCAAGAGCAAGGACAGGTCGGTCGTGCTACTTCCTGGGCGGCTAAAGCGTTTCTCGCTAAGGCCAAACTGTACCAAGGTTGGAACGAAGACGGCAGCGCCAACTCAGCCAAGCTAAGCGAAGCGAAGCCTATTCTGGACGAGATCGTCAACTCTGGCGCATTCAGCCTCGTCCCCCGCTTCTCCGATAACTTCAAAGTGGGTACGCGTAATAACGACGAATCCATCTTCGAAGTGCAGTTCGCCGTTAGCAGCGCTAACGCCGATGGCTCTACCCAGGGCGTCGCGCTGGCTCACCCCTACATCGCTCCCTGGGGATGTTGTGGCTTCTATCAGGCCTCGCAAAACTTAGTGAACGCCTACCAGACTTCCGAAGATGGCCTGCCTCTATTGGGCGAATTCGACGATCAAGACGTCGAGGTAGATCTCGACCCAGGTGACGGCCCGGACTTCGTCACCGACGTTCCACTCGACCCAAGACTGGACCACACCGTTGGCCGCCCGGGTATCCTCTACAAAAACTTCCAGGTCCACCACGTTGATTTTGTTCGTGACATCAGCTACGCAGGCCCCTTCTCTTCCATGAAGCACGTCGCCGAACCGGAAGGCACCGGCGTCAGCGGTTGGGTACAGCTTTCGGCTAACAACTACCGCCTCATGCGCTACAGCATGATTTTACTGTGGTTGGCCGAAGTGGAAGTAGAGGTCGGTGATCTGGACCGCGCACGCGAACTGGTCAATATGATCCGTACGCGCGCCGCCAACGAAGAAGATTTCGTACCCGGTACTGTGAGAAACCCCGATTCACGTCAGGAATATACCGTCGTGGTAGATGAGTCAGGCGCACCTGTCCCATCCAGCAACTACGTGATCGGTACCTACGATGACAGCTGGACTGACCAGGACGTTGCCCGCCAAGCCGTCCGCTTCGAAAGCCGCCTGGAAACTGCTCTGGAAGGTCACCGCTACTTCGATCTACAGCGTTGGCACATCCAGGATGAAGTACTGAACGCTTACTTGCGGAGCGAATCTCAGCACCGCACTTACCTGCGCGGTCAATCTTTCGATGCACCTACGGATGAGTACTACCCCATCCCGATTCAGGCAATCGACCGTTCCATCCTGAATGGCGAGCCATCCATCATTCAGGACCCGAACTACTAGTCCGGTAGTCTAGGACGTTATTATACTGCATAGCGCGGCCATCGGAAAACAATCCGGTGGCCGCGTTTGCTTTGTACTGGTATGAGGAACCTACTCTTCCGCACGTATTTCGTACTGGTCGTCATCACCGGTCTTTGGCCGCAAGCCAAGGCACAAACCGATGAGCGGCCGTTAGTCGTCACCTCCGCCAGCATTTTCGCCGATATGACGGAAGTCATCGCCGGAGACCTGGTCCGCATCCAAAGCGTCGTACCCATCGGTGGCGACCCACACATCTACGAACCCACCCCCGCCGACGTGCGGCTGGTCGCACAGGCCAATCTGGTGCTGATCAACGGCCTGACCTTCGAAGGATGGATGAACGAACTGATCGAAAACAGTGGGACGCGGGCCAGGACCGTCCGCATCACCGAAGGGATCGGTACGATCGAAAGCGAGGAATACGCCAACTCCAGCGACCCTCACGCCTGGATGACGGCAAAGAACGGACTGACCTACGTGCGTAATATCCGCGACGCCCTGATCGAACTGGACCCCTTCAACCGGAAGGAATATGAATTCAACGCCAACGTCTATTCGGGTCAGTTGGAAGAATTTGACAAGCAGGTATTCGAGCGGGTAGCCACTATTCCAGAGGCGCAACGCATTTTAATTACCAGCCACGATGCCTTTCGGTATTTCGGGCGCCACTACGGCATCCAGGTCGAAGCAGCCCTCGGCACCAGTACGGATGCGGAAGTACAGACGGATGACGTCAACCGCCTTACCACGATCATCCGCAATTCCGGCGTTCCGGCCATTTTTGTAGAGACGACGATCAACCCGAAGCTGATCCGCCAAATTGCGCGGGATAACAACGTATTCATTGGTGGGTACCTCTACGCCGATAGCCTCGGCGAACCGGATACGGAAGCCGGTACTTACCTCGGGATGCTAACCTACAACGTAGGTACCATCGTGACCGCCCTGCGCGGCGGTAGAAACGTAGCGTACGAGGCGGCCGACGAGGGGGGGGAGGCACAAACGTGGATCCTACTAACGATTATACTGGCGGTTATGGCGGGGGCATTTTTCTATATGGTAGCGGTCATTAACCGGGGGGTAGCCTAAGGTAACGGAGCGACAGTTCAACCCAGAATACTTGCGCAGCATGGTATTAACTGCTATTTTCGGTATTCTAAACCCCTATTATGCGTGTTCTCCAGCTTCTGTCGCTAGTCGGCACCCTCATTGTTTGTACCTCCGTGTCCTGTGAGGACTGCTCCGATGCCTTCCCCCTGGGCGAAGGCCCGCCCCTGACGGTGACCCGGGCTTCCGAAGCCCTGGAGTATGCCGTTGGCGATACCGTTTGGTTAGAAGCCACCTTCGCCTCGGAGCGGGAAACCAGCGAGGAACGCTACCGCATTGCGGACGGGGGCGGCCTGGTCATCTTCCAGTTGTTCGACTATGAGCAAGGTAGCGATGTCGTCAGAACGGCCCGCGATCGCTTTACGGTAACGCAAAGCCGCGGCTCCATTGTACCGGAAGCCAACACCCCCAACCCGGCTACGGTGGGGCTGAGGTTCACCTGCGGGGAAGGGCAGTGCGGGTTCCGCGCCGGGTTCACCCCTACAGCCCCGGGTACCTACCTAATCAGTGCCAGGGGATCGAGTATCGACATCATCGACACGCCTTTCATTCCGTGCAGTGTACCCTCATTCGGTCAAACTACCATTACCGGTGATACTCACTTGGAGGAGGTAGGGGACCCTGATTTTTTAAGCTACGCAGGAGGTGGCGGAGGGGCACAGCCGCTCAATGATCGGCGGGCCGGCCTATTCGTAATCAAGGTAAACTAAAGGCAGCTATGCGCTATATCCTATTACTCTTCGCCTGTTCGCTACCCTGCATACTATGGGCGCAGCGACCCGGGCAGACTACCGACCGGTCGGGCAAAGCCGCTATAGGCATCGAGGTGCAGGGGGGCGCCAACCTGGTCATAAACCGTAAGCCGCTTAACGACCTCTTTGCAAGGCGCGCTACCCGAGCCGGTATAGCCCCCCAGGTCGGTATCAACTTCGTGCTCATCCCCGCGGAAGAACTAAACCTGATTTTCGGCGTGGACTACATTTACGATCGGGCACGTTTGTTGGGGTATACGAAGTCCAGCGTGCTACAGTCCATCCCGAATCTGCCCGATATCGAGCAACGGCGGGAAGGTGAAGTATCTATCGAGGAGCATTTCTTGCGCTTTCGGGCTGAGGCTCGCTTACGGTTCGATCGCCTCACCTTTACGCCCGGTATCGCCCTGAGTAGCTACCTCAACGGTCGGCAACGCTACGATTATACCCAGACGACCTCGGGCTTCTACGACTTCGAAACCGGGACGTTCGTATTATTCGATACCCCAATCAGCGATCGGGGAAGTAACATCATCGATGACGACGCTTTGACCGGCTATCTAAGCCTGCTGGTGGGTGTGGGCTACCAGCTTACTGATCGCCTCGGTGTGTATACTTCCATCGACTTCGGCTTGTCGATCAGCGCCGGAAACACCGCCAGAGAGATTCGGCAGTCGCGCGATCGCGTCTCCGTCGGCCTTACCTACAGTCTGCTTCAGCAGTAAGCTCGGGGGGTGAGTGGGTGACTTACTGTTCTACCCCTAGCCATACTTCGCAGCCTTCCGTACAGTTTTGGCAGATGTCGATTTCCGCACGCCCTTTGAGGAGTTTTACGCGGAAGTCATCGTAAGCGGCACCCTCCCAGATTTGGTCGAGGCTCGCTTGCTTTACGTCACCGAGTTGGTGGGTCACGTCTTTATCGAAGCAGCAGGGGGCGACCAGGCCGTCCCAGGTGATGACGCAGGAGTGCCAAAGTTTCCAGCAGTGGTTCTGTAGTTTGTTCTTTTGCCCGTAGGTGCCGTCGGGCTTTTTGTAGTAGCGGGCGTAAGCTTCGTTTTTCGGCATGAGGGGGTTGCCGTGTTCGTAGTCGTACAACTGCGCCGTCTTGAACTTCACTTCGTCGATACCGATCTCATCCGCCAGGCGGACGACGTCGTCCATCTGGTGTTCGTTGGGGCCTACGACCAGGAACTGAAAGATCACGTGGGGCGTGGCCGATTGCATCTTCTTCTTCCATTTGACGATGTTACGGGCACCCTGCAAGACGGATGCTAGCTTCCCGGCCTTACGGTACTGTTCGTAAACCTCCTGGGTCGTGCCATCGACGCTGATGATGAGGCGGTCCAAGCCGCTCTCGATCGTACGCTTAGCGTTATCGTCGTTGAGGAAGTGACCGTTCGTGGAGGTGATGGTGTATACGCCCCGGTCGCTGGCCTCCTTCACCATATCCAGGAAGTTTGGATTGATGTAGGGCTCCCCCTGAAAGTAAAAGATCAGGTAGAGGAGGCGATCCGCGATGTCGTCCATCGTGCTGCGGAAAAAGTCGGCCTTCAGGTTACCGGTGGGGCGGGTAAACTGGCGTAGCCCGCTGGGGCACTCCGGGCAACGGAGGTTACAGGCCGTCGTCGGCTCGAAGCTAACGGTAAAAGGTTTACCCCAGACGACCGGCCGCTGCAGCCACCGGGTCGCGTAATAGCTGGCGGTTACCTTGGCGGCGTTGGCTATTCGCTTCCAGGTTAGTTTACCTAGGAAGTTTTTTAAGTCTTTTAGGTATAGCTTCGCCATTATTTCTGATATGCGATATGCGGTTCTCGATATGCGATTCTTGATTTAGCTACCGCGCGGCTCTTCGCGGCCGTGTCTGCTCCATCTAAAGGCGAGTGGAGCTTGCGGCAGCTAAATCGCATATCAACTATCAAGAATCGAGAATCGTATATCAAGCACGTGCGGAGCACGCGCGCCTAGCTGTTCATAGAAGTCAAAAACTCCTGATTACTCTTCGTGCTCTGCATGTGGCGCATGAGGAAGGTGAAGGCTTCGTCGGCTTTCATATCCGCCAGGTGATTGCGGAGGACGAACATACGCTGAAGTACGTCGCGGCCGAGTAGCAGATCGTCGCGGCGGGTGCTCGACTTAGTGAAGTCGATACTTGGGTACATCCGCTTGTTGGCCAGGAAGCGATCCAACTGGAGTTCCATGTTGCCCGTGCCTTTGAATTCCTCAAAGATGACCTCGTCCATCCGCGAGCCGGTGTCGATCAGGGCGGTGGCTAGGATGGTCAGGGAGCCGCCACCGTCGATGTTACGGGCGGCACCGAAGAATTTCTTGGGCTTCTGTAGCGCGTTGGCTTCCACACCACCGGAGAGTACCTTGCCGGAGCTGGGCTGAACGGTATTGTAGGCGCGGGCCAATCGGGTTATTGAATCCAGTAGAATGCAGACGTCATGGCCGCTTTCGACCATTCGCTTCGCTTTTTCCAGAACGACCTGAGCGACGCGGACGTGATTATCCGCCGGCTCGTCGAAGGTAGAGGAGACCACCTCGGCCTTTACGCTGCGCTTCATGTCCGTCACCTCTTCCGGGCGTTCGTCCACGAGTAGTACGATGAGGTAGGTTTCGGGGTGATTGGCCGCGATGGCATTGGCGATGTCCTTAAGCAGGAAGGTCTTACCCGACTTGGGCTGGGAGACGATCAGCCCCCGCTGGCCTTTACCGAGGGGGGAGAAAAGATCGACCAGGCGCAGGCCGAAGTCTTTGCCATCTTCCCTGCCGGAAAGGGTGAACTTCTCGGTGGGGAACTGAGCCGTGAGGTAGTCGAACGGTACCCGGTCGCGGATGTCGCGGGGGTCGAGGCCGTTGATCTTATCTACGTCCAAGAGAGCGAAGTACTTGTCGCCTTCTTTCGGAGGGCGGATGGCTCCCTTAACGAGGTCGCCCGTCCGCAGGCCGTATTGTTTGACCTGTTGCTGGCTGACGAACACGTCGTCCGGGCTGCTCAGGTAGTTGTAGTCACTCGAGCGCAGGAAGCCGTAACCGTCGGGCATCATCTCCAGAATACCGGAGCTCGTTACCAAGCCGTCGAGCTTGAACTCGGGCTGGCGCTGGTTGCGGTTGTTGTTGTTACGATTGCTGCGGTCGTTGCGGTCGTTGCGGTTACCGCGCTCATCGTTGTTGCCACCGCTACTGTTGTCCTTATTGTTGCCGCCGCCGCCGTTGTTGCTTTTGGCGTTGTTACTGCTGCCGTTACGCTCACCGCGTTCCGGGCGGTCGGCGGGGCGGCCACGATCGGCGTAGCGGCCGCGGCTGGGTAGTTCCTCACGCTCTTCGTAGCGGCCACGGTTGGCGTAGCGGGCTTCGTAAGCGTTGTCTTTACCATCCGCTTTGACTTCCTCTTGTTGGCTGCTGCGGCCGCGTCCTCTGCCGCTGCCACTGCGGTCCTTCTCGGAGTTATCATCCTGTTCGCCGCGCCCCCGGCCGCGCCCCCGGCCACGACCGGTGTTATCGCTGCTCTCGGCGTTGGTGTCCTCGGAGTTGTCGTTGTTACGCCCCCTGCCACGGCCACGGCCGCTATTGCGCTGGCTGTCATCAGCGTTACCGTTGCCGTTGCTGTTATCCGTGTTTTCTTCCGGGGTGGTGGTGGGTTTAGCTTCTTGACCGTTACGAGAACGGGAGCGGCCGCGGCCTCTGCCGTTGTTTTTCTCTTCTTGCCCGTCGCTATCGGAGGTGGCCCGGCCCCGGGAGCGGCCACGGCCGCGGGTGGGCTTTTCGTCTTGCCCATCGCCTTTAGAGGAGCTGCCCCCGCGGCTTTTGCGGCCGCGTCGTTCGGTGGTGGCGGCTTCTTCGGCCGTAGCGGCTTCGGCGCCGTCGTTACCGGATTTGGCTTGGTCTTTCTTTGCGGCGATGGCTGCGGCGCGGCGGTTGGGCACGCGGTCGGTGTCCGATGCGGCCGGGGGCTCGCTGGCGGAGCTGGTCCCCTGAACGGCCTGCTGATCGAGGATTTTCAGGATGAGGTCCTGCTTATTCAGGCGTTTGTAAGAGGTAAGGCCCATTTTTTCTGCTAAGTCCCTTAGTTCGGGGACGAGCATGGCCTTGAGTTGCGCGATGCTAAACATTTACGGGGATATGAATACGGATAGTAGAATGAGTTGGAAGGATGACTCCTCGTCGGCCAGGATGGTGGTTAAACTTGGGGGGTAAGGCCTGTCGCGGAAGAGCTGGGGTATGTGGGGCTGCCAAGAAAGGGAACGATGCTGGTGGTGGTGTATTAAGCCAAATAGCGGGTATCGAATACCAGGTCGATGAGGGCAGCCTTGTGAAAGGTTTGGGGGAGCCGGCGGTAACTATAAGAGTAGGCCGGCAGTGAGGGCAGAGCTGCCCGATGAAGCAAAAGTAAGCTTTATTTCATTATGGTGTATCAAGAACACCAATAAAAGGCATATTACATTTGCCCGCAAGTTACCCCGGAAACGTTTCGATGATTCCGAATGTTGCCACGTGCGCGCCCGTTCCCAGGGGCTCACGGTGGCATCCTTGCTATTCCCGCCAGGGCCATGCACCTGCGCACTCGCAAAAAACACGCTATGTTAGATGTACTTACGCTGAGAAACGAGCAAGAACGCGTCCTGGACGGCCTGGCTAAGCGACGGCTCCCCCACGCGCCTTCCGCGATCGAGGCGATCATCGAGCTCGATGACCGCCGTAAGGCCCTCCAGACGAAAACCGACGCCTTACTCAACGACCGCAAGGTACTCAGCGGGGAGATCGGTGAGCTCTTCAAAGCCGGTAAACGGGAGGAAGCGAACGCCAAGCGCGAGCGCGTCAACGGCATCAAAGCCGAAGTAACCACTCTGCAAACGGCGGCGGAAAGCGTACAGGATCAGCTCCAGGAAGCTCTCCTTAACCTCCCCAACGTACCCCACGAACTCGTACCCGCGGGGGTGGGCGAGGCGGATAACGAAGTCTACCAACCACACGTCGGTGACCTACCGAAGCTCGACGACGGAGCCCGGCCCCACTGGGAACTGGCCGAGACCTACGGCATCTTCGACCTCGAACTCGGCGTAAAGACCACCGGCAGCGGCTTCCCCGTCTTCACCGGCCAGGGCGCCCGCCTCGCCCGCTCCTTGGTTAATTTTTTTCTCGACCGTAATACCGAAGCCGGCTACACCGAATATCAGCCACCCCTGCTCGTGAACGAGGAAACCGCCCGCGCGACCGGCCAACTGCCGGATAAGGAAGGCCAGATGTACCACGTGACGGGAGACGATCTCTACCTCATCCCCACCGCCGAGGTGCCCCTGACCAACCTTTACCGGGGGGAGATCTTGGACTACGACCGGCTACCCGTCAAGCTGACCGGCTACACCCCCTGCTTCCGCCGCGAAGCCGGTAGCTACGGCGCCCACGTGCGGGGGCTGAACCGCGTCCACCAATTCGACAAAGTCGAGATCATCGAGCTGGCCGACCCCGCTACGAGCTACGAGCGGCTGGATGCCATGGTCGAGCACGTCGGTACGATTCTGCAAAGCCTCGGCCTGCCCTACCGCATTTTGCGCCTCTGCGGTGGCGACCTGGGCTTTACGAGCGCTATGACCTACGACTTCGAGGTGTGGAGCGCCGCCCAGGAACGCTGGCTGGAGGTCAGCAGCGTCAGCAACTTCGAAACCTTTCAGAGCAACCGCCTGAAACTGCGCTACCGGACGGACCGCGGGACGGAACTGGCCCACACTCTGAACGGCTCCGCCCTGGCCCTGCCCCGCATCATCGCGGCCCTGTTAGAAAACAACCAGGGGGAAAATGGGATTCTATTACCCGAGGCGCTGCACCACTACATGGGTAAGGAGCGCCTGGAACGCATTAGTTAAACCCTATCCAGTCATGCTATACCTAATACTTGTCGGTCTCTTCGCCCTCATCGGCGCGGGTGTCAGCAGCCGCCTGAAAAGTAAATTCCGCCACTACTCGCAGGTGCCGATGAGCGGTGACCTGAGCGGCGCGGAAGTTGCCCAGAAGATGATGAACGACTTCAACGTTCACGACGTCAAGATCGTGATGGGCCAGGGCTTCCTGAGCGACCACTACAACCCCGCCACCAAAACGGTCTCTCTCTCCCCGGAGGTGTACCAGGGGCGGAGCGTTGCCGCCGCGGCGGTAGCGGCCCACGAGTGCGGCCACGTCGTACAGCACGCTACCTCCTACGCCTGGCTACAGTTTCGCAGTAAGATGGTGCCGGTGGTGCAACTCGCCAGCCGGGCGCAGAGCTACCTGATGTTCTTCGCCATCGGCGGTTTTGCCATGGGCCTCGGCGGCGACATTATTTTTCAGATCGTCATCGCCTCCTTTGCGATCACTACGGTATTCGCCCTCGTTACCCTACCGGTCGAATTCGACGCCAGTAAGCGGGCCCTGGCCTGGTTGGATACCTCCGGCATTACGCGCGGCCAGCAGCACGACGGAGCAAAAGACGCGCTTTGGTGGGCGGCGATGACCTACGTAGTCTCGGCACTCAGCTCGCTGACTATTTTACTGTACCTGATTCTTTCGCGGCGGTAAGCCCCCTTATTAATTGCCGTTGCATTTCTGCCGTTCGGGTATATTTGCCATCCGAACTATCAACCCCCCTATACTATGGACGAGGAACTATTGAGCGAGCACCTGGAAGAATCCAAGCTCCTGATGGAAGAAGCCATCGAACACCTGGAAAGCGAACTACTGAAAGTACGTACCGGAAAGGCCAGCCCCGCCATGCTGAGCGGCATAAAGGTGAAGTACTACGGCGCCCCGACCTCGCTCAACCAGGTAGCGAACGTATCCACGGCCGACTCCCGCACCCTCACCATCCAGCCCTTCGACAAAACGGCCATCGGAGACATCGAACGCGCCATCTTCGAAGCTAACCTGGGTGTAACGCCCCAGAACGACGGGGAGCTCATCCGCATCGTCATCCCGCCCCTCACCGAAGAGCGCCGTAAGCAACTCGCCAAGCAAGTGCGCGCCGAAGGCGAAAAGTCAAAGGTCGTGCTGCGTAACGTACGCCGTGATGCGATGGAAGCCATCAAAAAGGAAGTCAAGAACGGCTACCCGGAAGATGCCGGCAAGCGTAAGGAAGACCAGGTTCAGTCTTGGGTAGACGACGTCAACAAGCGCATCGAAAAAACCGTAGACAGCAAGGAGAACGACGTAATGACCCTATAGAACGGAGCTCCGCCCTTGGCCCTCGACACCATCACCATCCAGACGACGCAGAACGTCAACATCGACTACGACCTGGCCAAGACCGGGTCGCGCATCGGTGCCTTTCTGATCGACGGGGTGATCGTGTTGATCGGTTACGGCCTCGTGGCGTACTGCTTAGAGGCGGTCGGCGTATCCTTTGGGAGCGATGCCAATCTTATCCTTTGGTTCCCCACCACCTCCCTGATCCTGTACGGCTTTTTGCTGGAGAACTTCAACCAGGGGCGTACCCTGGGCAAACAGGCCGTAGGCCTCAAGGTCATCCGCGCCGACGGCCGCGACCCCACCCCGGGGGATTTTCTGGCGCGGGCCATGTTCCTGCTCGTCGACGTTCTCTTTTCTTCGGGGATGATCGCCGTTCTGCTGGTCGCCACCGGCAAGAACAAGCAGCGATTGGGTGACCTTACGGCCGGTACGGTCGTCATCCTGGCCAACACGAAATCCATCTTCAGCCTGCAGGAGATCATGGGCATCAAAAACCGGGAGGAGCACGAGACCACCTTCCCGGGCGTCCAGCGTTTCACCGATGAGGACATGATGGTCGTCAAGCAGACGCTGACCCGCGCGCGGAAATACAACAACCCCGCCCACCGCCGGGCTCTGCGGCAGCTATCCCTCCGCATCGCGGGCCAACTGGAGCTGGACGCCAAAGGCCTGTCTTACTCCCCGGAGCAATTCCTGGAAACCGTCCTGCTCGACTACATCGTCATTACCCGCTAACCCCCCGCCGTGGTCTATCTTCTCGCTTTCGTAGGCGCCTTCGTGGCCGGGGCGATCAACACCCTTTCCGGTAACGGCTCGGCCATCACGCTCACGATCCTGATGGAGGTACTCGGCCTTCCGGCGAACGTCGCCAACGGCACCAACCGCGTCGGCATACTGGGTAATGGGATAGCCGCTACGCTGGGTTTTCAGCGGCAGGGGCGGTTCCGGGTGAGCGTCGGGCGGCGTAAGGACATGAACCGCATCGTCATCATCACTACCCTCGGGGCCGTCCTGGGCGTGTACCTAAGTCTGATCACCTCGAATGCGGTATTTCGGGACATATTCCGCTACCTGCTCGTCGTTATGCTCGGCGTCATCCTGATCAAACCGAAGCGCTGGCTCACCGTGCCCCGGCAGGAGAAATATTTGAGCAGCTGGTTAAGCGTACCGATCTTCTTCGCCCTCGGCGTCTACGGTGGCTTCATTCAGATGGGGATGGGCGTCTTCTTCCTGGCCGTCATGGTACTGATCGCCCGTTATGACCTCATTCAGGGTAACGTCGTCAAAGTGCTCGTCGTTACGATCTACACGCTGATCGCGGTGAGCATCTTTGCCTGGCGGGGGCTCATCGACTGGCCGGTCGGCTTACTCATGGCCGCCGGTCAGATGGTGGGGGGCTATCTGACGGCTACCTATGCCGCCAAGCACCCCAAAGCGGGCATCTTTACTTATTATCTACTGATCGCGGTAATTATTGCGGCCATTACTAAAGCGTTTTGGCCGCTATAGTCAGCCCTAGAAAGGGTAACCCAGGCCTAGCTGCGGCCGCACGTTCCGGAAGCCGAATCTTTGAAAAGTAGTCCAGTAGGCGCGCTCCGGCGGGCGGCCGGGGCCGCGGGTGATCTCATCGTCGGTCAGGTCGCTATCCGGGTAGTTGAACCTGAGGGGGATGGCAAAGTCCAAACGAAAAATGAAGTAGCTCAGATCGACGCGGAAGCCGAGGCCGGCGTTGATCGCGATCTGGCGGTAAAAGGGTTGTACGAGGATGTCGTCCAGCAACTGCTCCCTGAAGCGAAATTGGGAGCCCGGCCGGTCGCCGTCCGGCTCCAGCGTCCATACGTTGCCCGCGTCGAGGAATAGCGCACCACGGAAGAAACTGAACAGGGGGAAACGGTACTCCGCGTTGAATTCCAGCCGCAGATCGCCCGTCTGGTAGAGGAAGAGGTTGTTGTTCGTGTTCAGGCTGGCCGTATCGACGTAGCCACCCGGCCCCAGGCCACGCGGCGCCCAGCCACGCATGGAGTTGGCCCCGCCCACGAAGAACTGCTTGACGTATGGAAGCTCGTCCTCGATGCCGCCGAAGGGGTGGCCGACCTCCAGTACGAGGCGGGCCGCAAAGCTGGTCTGCGGGGTATACTGCTTGTTGTAGCGCAGGGAGTTCTGCAGCCGCGCGTACTTGGCGAACTCCGCGTTGGCAGTCGGCTTCAGGTCGGTCTCCTCCTCGGAGAACACGTCGATGAGCTGGTTGAGGCCGAAGATCTCCGCCCCGGCGATTTCCAGGTTACCGGTGTAGGAGAGGGAGCGGCCCCGGCGGTCTACCCGCCCCGCCCGGTTGTACTCCAGGCTACGGAACAGCAGCGAGAAGAAATACTGCTCCCCGAAGCTGCGGGCGAGCCGCTGGTTATCCTCCAATACGGCCTGAAAAGCGGGCTCAATCGAAGGGTCGAGGATGTCGATCGTCAAATGATTGATGCGGTAGCTCGTCGTCGGCGAAGCCCGGTAGTCGTACCCCAGCCTGGCGTTGAAAATGGTGTAGGAGAACAACTGCCGGATGAGCAGATACTCGTAGCCGATGCTGTAGCGCGTGCTCGCCCGATCGCGCAAACCCGCCAGCGTAGCATCCCCGATCAGCTTGCCTGTGTAGGGCGCCGGAAGCTTATTGAGAAAGGAATACAGTCCGAAATCCCGAAAGCGCGGCAGGTTGAGCGTCACGTCCGCCGCCAGGTCGATGGTATTGAAGAAGGGGTTGACGCTATTGGGCAGCCGGTCGTTACGACTGGGGCTGGGGTTGACCTCGACGCCGGCCCGGATGCTGGTCGTGAGTAATTCGGCGCCCCCGAACACGTTGCGGCTCTGAAAGCTGGGCTCGACGGCAAAGCCGATCAGGTTGCCCGCACCGGCCGTGCCGTTGCGGTTGGTGTAGTTCACTTCCAGGTCCGCCCCCACCGACATTTTGTTGCCGGGGGAGAGTTGGATGGCGTAGTCGAGCACGTTCTCGCGCGTACTGTCTACCTGCTGATTGATGCGTACGAATCGGTAAAGCCCGAGTTCGTTGAGGGAGCGGTTGGTCTTTGCCAGGTCCGCCCGGTCGGTAAGTTTTCCGCTTTCGAGGTAGATGTTCTCACGCAGCAAGTCGGGCCGCATGCGGAACTTCCCCCGGTTAGAAAGGAATCGTACGCCGTCGATAATGGTATCCAGCGCGTAATTACCCTGGCGGACGGCAACCGGGTCATAATCCGTAAACACGGTGATGTTACCGATGCGGTACTGGTCGTAGATGCCCCGGTTGGCGGCGGGCAGGATGTTGATGACTACGTCCGCGTAACCCGCCCGGCGGCTGGTGTCCACTTCGAGTTGGTCGATGTAGGCCCCGCTGAAAAAGGCGTAGCCGCTGTTGCGCAGCAGTTCACCGATCCGCCCCTTCTCGGCGTCGAAGTTGTTAAGGTCCAGCGGGTCCCCGGCCTGCAGGACGCTCCCCGCCGCGCCCGCCTGCAACAAACTGTCGATGCCCGGGTCGGGGCTGTTGAACAGCACCGAATCGATCAGGTAGCGCCGCCCCGCGCGGACGTGATAGATGAGATTGACCTTCTGGGGTGCGCTGCGGTCCGCCTCGTGGTAGGCCTGCGCGTTGAAGTAGCCCTTGTAGCGCATGTAGTCCTGCATCCGCGTCGCCGAGCGCCGGCTCAGGCTGTCGCTGTAGATGGCCGGGGCCTGCCCGATGGTCTGCCGCAGGAAGTTGTCGATGTTGGTAGTGTCCTTCGGTTTGTTGTTATCCAGGTAGAAGTACTCCCGCGGCCAAAGCAGCAGAAAGTTGGTGTTGGGGCGTTGCAGGGCAAGGGTAGAGAGCTCATAGCTGGCGTCCGCCCGCCCGTTCACGTTTTTGGGGTCCAGCAGGTTGACCTGCTGGCGGGTGAGCAGCTCCTGCTCGGGCGCCAGATATTTGGTAGTATTGCACGACGCGAAGCTGACCAGTAGCAGCAACGCTACGCCCAATCGCCGCCAATGCCGCGCCAGTATGTCCATCAGTTCCGGTACCGTTAAGTTCATCCGTAGTCTTCGCACCAAAAAAGGTCGGCAAAATAGCCACAAATTCACCGCCGAAGGTGGCCGCATCGTTCGTGAACTCCTTAGCCAGGAACGCTACCGGGTCGAACACGTTTACGCGCTGGAAAATTGGGTGACCGAGTACGGTAATTCTACCACGAGCCCGATCACGACCGTTTCCGCCGGTGAGCTCGGCCGCATCTCCCAACTCACGACGCCCAACCGGGTACTGGCCGTGGTGGATCAGCCGGGCGAAGTAGCGCCCCCCGCCCCCTCCGACTGGTGTCTGTACCTCGACGGCATCCAGTCCCCCAGCAACCTCGGCGCCCTGCTCCGCATCGCCGATTGGTTCGGCTGCAATACCGTGGTCGGCGGCCCCGGCACGGCGGATCTGTACAACGCCAAGTCGATTCAGGCAAGCATGGGGTCCTTCTTACGACTCGATTACCGGCGGGGGGAGTTGGCCGAGCTCGTTACCGCGCTACCCGATCACACCGTTTACGGCGCGGACCTGAAGGGAGACAGCATCCACGACATCACCCCGGCGGAGCGGGGCATCCTGGTCGTGGGTTCGGAAGGGCCGGGCATCAGTAATTTGGCGAGGACGCAGGTGCAGAGCTGGGTCACCATCCCCCGCGCCCGGGGAAGGCGAACGGAGAGTTTGAACGTTGCCGTAGCGACGGGGATTTTGGTCAGTGCATTGACTAAATAGCGGGCTTAGCCGGTAGAAGGGCGCGGGCCGGTGGTTCATACCAAACCTTCCCGGACGAGATCGTGCAAATGAACCATCCCGACGTATTTACCCGCTCGGTCGACTACCGGTAATTGGGTGATGCTGTGTTCGCGCAGTACGGCCAGGGCGCGGATGGCGAGGGTGTCGGGTCGCACCGTCTTGGGGTTCTTCGTCATCATCTCTTCCGCTACGACCCCGTCTAGGTCGAAGTGGCTGGACAGTAGCCGGCGCAAGTCACCGTCCGTCACGATACCCAGTAAGCGGTCGTCTTCGTCGTCGAGCACGGCGGTAGCGCCGAGGCATTTCGCGGTCATTTCCAGGACGGTGGCCCTCAGTGGCGTACCCCGCCGCACCCGGGGGACCTGATTGTTCCGATAAAGGTCCTTAACGCGCAGGTACAACTGTTTGCCCAGCGAGCCACCGGGGTGGTAGCGGGCAAAATCCTCGGGGCTG
This sequence comes from uncultured Lewinella sp., assembly GCA_963668285.1. GTDB lineage: Bacteria > Bacteroidota > Bacteroidia > Chitinophagales > Saprospiraceae > Neolewinella. Next base: position 15,955 of record OY764723.1, read on the forward strand.
AAGCCGCGTAGGGCGAGTAAGGCGGTAGCGATGGCGTCGCCCATGGCCATCTGTAGGGTGGTGCTGGTGGTCGGGGCCAGCTCGTTGGGGTCCGCCTCCCGCTCGAAGGGGGTGAGGCAGAGGTAGTCGGCCTGGCCGGCCAGCGTACTGCCCGGTTTGCTGACCATGGCGACGAGCGGGTTACCCATCTGGCGGGCGAGTAAGCTGATGACCTTCATTTCCTCCGTCTCGCCACTCCGGCTGATGGCGAGCAGGATGTCTTCCGGTTGCACCATCCCGATATCGCCGTGGATGGCGTCGGCGGCGTGCAAAAATGTCGCGGGGGTGCCAGTTGAGTTGAATGTTGCGACGATCTTTTGGGCTACCAGGGCGGTTTTACCAATGCCAGTAACGATGATTCTCCCCTTTGAATGGTAGAGCGCCAGTACACTTCGGGTAAAATCAGCGTCTATTTGCTCGATTAATGCCGTAAGCGCCGCTGCTTCGATTTCTAGTGTCCTTTGGGCTATCTTAGTAACGAGGCTATGATTATTCACGTAAAAGTGTATTTTTGGGCGCTTTTAATATGAGCTTCACCATACTGTCAAAAGTTACTTTGCGAAAATTCGCCGTCTTAATTGCAATCGATCGGTTTCCGGTCAGTTAACGCAACGCCCCCCGTGGGGCGAAGATGCGAACTATACGCTGGGTAATTTCATCGCCAGCCCGTAATTTACGGGAGTGTGTGATGCCATCAGGTAACCGAATCACACCGTTGCATATACCCGTCTTTTACAGCTATTCTTAGTCCATCCCACCCCTCCGTCTTCACCAAATCCGCCGTTTCCAGCAACTCACAAACACGTATGTCCACCGCCCTTACGCTACAGCACTATCGAGTAAGCGGCCACGTCTTCGAGAAACGAATGGGTAAAATGTGCATCCTAACGTCATGACTGCTAGACCAATCACCAGCCACATAGATCGCGCCCTCCACGATTTTTTCGGGTTCGACAATTTTAAGGGCAACCAAAAGGCCATCATCGAATCCCTCTTCGAAGGCAAAGACACTTTCGTCATTATGCCGACCGGGGGCGGAAAAAGCCTTTGCTATCAATTACCCGGTTTGATGATGGACGGCTGCGCCCTCGTCATCAGCCCCCTCATCGCCCTGATGAAGAACCAGGTGGATTCCATCCGCTCCTACAGCGCTACGGACTCCGTGGCTCACTACCTCAACTCCTCCCTGTCCAAAACGCAAATGCGGCAGGTGAAGGACGACATCACCAGTGGCGAAACCAAACTCCTCTTCGTCGCACCCGAAACGCTGACGAAGGAGGAGAACATCGAGTTCTTCCGCAACTCCAATATTTCCTTCGTCGCCATTGACGAAGCCCACTGTATCTCCGAATGGGGCCACGACTTCCGCCCGGAATACCGCCGCATCCGCGAAATGCTCGACGAGATCGGCCACGACATCCCCATCATCGCCCTCACCGCAACGGCTACCCCCAAGGTGCAGTCCGACATCGTAAAGAATTTGCGGATGGGAGATGACCACCGCACTTTCGTCAGTTCCTTCAACCGGGATAACCTCTACTACGAAGTCCGCCCCAAAGGCAAGAAGGAATACACAATCCGGCAGATTATCCAGGTCGTCAAGGAGATGCCCAATGAAAGCGGCATCGTGTACGTCCAGAGCCGCAAATCGGCCGAAGAGATCGCCGAGGCTCTCCGTGTCAACGACGTAAAGGCGGCCCCCTACCACGCCGGGCTCGACCCCAAAACGCGCTCCCGCACCCAAGACGACTTCCTGATGGAAAACGTCGACGTGATCTGCGCTACCATTGCCTTCGGCATGGGCATCGACAAGCCGGACGTGCGCTTCGTCATCCACTACGACATCCCCAAGTCGATCGAGAACTACTACCAGGAGACGGGCCGCGCCGGCCGCGACGGGCTAGACGGGCGCTGCGTAGCTTTCTACGCCTACAAAGACATCCTTAAGCTCGAGAAATTCCTCCGCGATAAGCCCCTGATGGAGCGTGAGATGGGTGCGCAACTGATGCAGGAGGTCATGGCGTACTCCGAAACGACCGCCTGCCGCCGCCGCTTCCTGCTGCACTACTTCGGCGAAGAATACGACGAGGCGAACTGCAACAAGATGTGCGACAACTGCCGCCACCCCAAGGCACGCATCGACGTACGTGATAAGATGGTCGAGGCCCTCAAAGCCGTCAAGCAGCTCGACGAGAACTACACGCTCAAGACCCTGATCGAATTCGTGCTCGGTAAGGAAACGAAGCAGATGAAGGACTACAAGTTCACTCAGAGAGCCGGCTTCGGCGCAGGCAAAGGTGACGAGGAAGTACTCTGGAGCTCCATCTTCCGCCAGGCACTGCTCAACAACCTGGTCCGCAAAGACATCGAGTCCTACGGCACGATCAAGATGACCGAGCAGGGGGAAGCTTACCTCAACGCACCCGGCCCCTTCGAGATCCCCGTCGACCACGACTTCGAAAAGGAGCTGGCCGCCGACATCCGCACCGCGGCCGATGACGCGCGCGCCGTCACGCTCGACGAGCCCCTGCTACGCGCCCTCAAAGACCTCCGCAAGAAGGAAGCGGGCCGCCTCGGCATCCCCCCCTTCGTGATCTTCCAGGATCCGAGCCTGATCGAAATGGCCTCGCGCTACCCGATCACGCTGGACGAGATGAAGAACATCAATGGCATCTCCATCAACAAGGCGCGCCGTTACGCTACGCCCTTCCTCGTCCTGATCGAAGAATACGTAGAGGAGAACGACATCCACCGCCCACTCGACTTCGTCGTTAAGCAGGTGGCCAACAAGTCGAAGAAGAAGGTCAACATCATTCAGGCCGTGGACCGTAAGATCCCGCTGGAAGACATCGCCTCCGGCAACCAACTCTCCATGGACGATCTGATGGAGGAAATGGTCAGCATCGTCAACTCCGGTACCAAGCTGAACATCGACTACTACGTTGAAGAAGAAGTGGACGAATACAGCCTGGAGGATACCTACGAATACTTCATGCAAGCCGATACGGATGACCCCGACGAGGCTTTTCAGACCCTGAAGGAAGAGGACGTCACGATCGAGGAGATCAAGCTCGTTCGGATCAAGTTCCTGAGCGAAATGGCGAATTAAGCCGTCGTTAACCTAAGCCCTTCGGTGCTTAAGATTTAATTTCATCAGTACGGGGCACGTTCATCAGAACGTGCCCCGTTTGATTGTCGTCTTTCCGCCTTTCGCTGATGCCCCCGCCCCGATGAAATCTTCCCCCCCCGCACTCTTGCCCGCTCTGGGTTTGCTACTACTGATATCTTGTAGCGCCCTGAAACCAACCGGATCGAGTACGACCAACCGCGGTCGTGCGCCCCGCCCGCCCAGCGGCGCGGTTTATGGGGACGCGACCTCCTTCATTCGTACCGACATCACCCAACACGCCCAGGAGCTACTCGGCACGGCTTATAAATGGGGTGGCAACCGGCCGGGCGAAGGCTTCGACTGCTCCGGCTTAGTGGTGTATTTGTACCAGAACGCCGGCTTGGACCTCAACCGGGTCTCCCGCGATCAGGCAAAACAGGGCAACCAGATAAAATTATCGGAGGCGCGGCCGGGGGACCTGGTCTTTTTCAAGCGACCCGGCGGGGCGGTCTTCCACGTTTCCGTCGTCGTATTGGCGGCGGCCGGGGAGTTATGGGTTATCCATTCCACCTCCTCCCGCGGGGTCATCAGGGAGAACGTACTGGCTTCGAGCTACTGGAAGCCGAAGCTGCATCAGGTCCGTCGGGTGATCAGGTAGGCTAGTACTTACGCCGTGTGGTACTGGTGGTTTTAGTAGTCTTGCGCTGCCGGTCGCCGTTCTGACTTTTGTTGTTGCTGCCCCGCATCGTCTCCTGCCGGCGCATCGGCATATCGTCGATCATCTCGAGCAATACGCTCGCCGGTACCAGGCGATTGGCCGCCCGAAACTTCTCGTGGCCATCGAGGCCCACGAGCACCATGGTAAACTCGAATTGCTGGGGGTTGAAGCGTTCGTAATACCCCTGGGAAGTTGCCTCATCGACGAATCGACCGGTGTTTTCGTAGCTGCCCTCCGGGGCGGCGAGGATGAAGATCACGTTTCGCTCCTGGAACGCATCGTGCTGGGTGTAGAGCAGGCGAAGTTGCTCCTCGAAGAGGGGGTCGTTCTGATCGGGGGTGAACAGAATGATCGGCCGGGCCTTCCATTGGAATTCGTTCAACGACTGGGCATTGAGGGTCAGGAGGTTACCGAAAAGTATGGTGACGACCAGGAGTAAGGTTTTCATGGTACTAATACCGGGAACGGGCCTAAGTTGTTCCTTACTCCCTACCCTTGCACCTGCGATATCGCCATAATAAACGCGCCGAAACTGGCACCCTCCTTGTACAGAGAGTCGCGATACACCGTAGCGCGGAGGCGGAGGTTGTGCGGTACGTCATCCCGCAATTCGTACTGAATCGTGATGTTCCCGAAGGATTGATCGATCAACTCGCCCGCTTTAAAGGTGACCTGGGGCTTGAGGTAGTGCCGCTCTTGCGTTTCTACCCAACTCTTACGACTGAAGACGCGGCGGTCGCTGATGGCGCTGCGATAATCGAGCGTAAGTACCCGCTCTTTCAAAAAATCGAAGAAGTAGGAGATTTCCGACGGCTGGTAGTTCAGCTCCCGAAAGTAGATGACGAAGCCTTTACTACCGGGGAGATCGAGAAAACCGATGCCGGCATCCGTCGGCTGCCCGGCGCGTTGGGTCGCGTACTGCTCCACCAGCCAGTCGAGTAGCCGACGGCTGGCAACCGTTCTTTTCCACTGGGTGTAGCCGGCAAGGTAGGCTTCGTCCCGCTCGATCACCTCGTGCACCGCCGGGTTGCCCGGGGTACTTTCTTCGGCGCTGCGAAAAAGATCGACGATGTTATCCCAAAATGCCATAGATCTTCAATTAGTAAAATATATCCCGCTCGCGGCGGCCACGCACTTTGGTAACTTCCCCCCGGTACGTCAATTCCCGCTCTTCCGTGTAGACCGAACTCCGCGGCGGGCAGCACGCGGTTGAGCGTTTTGGTCACCAATCTGAGGTGATCGGGCTTCAGGTTGTAGGATTGCGTCGTACCGTCGGCCTCCACCAGATACAGCGTACCCGCCGCCTGTACTTTGAGCCCGAACGGCATCCGATCCGTCAGGGTAGAGTAGATCCAGACGATGGACTCCGGCTCGTCGTGGAGTTGCCTGCGTAGCTCCGCCAGCGGTTGTTCGCTTAAGAGTCGGAAGAGCCACCAGAGGGCCGTGGTAGCGGCAATCCCCCCCACCAAAGGCCAAACGGTAGTGCGGGCGGCAACGCCTACCACGATCGTAACCAAGCCAACCAACATCAGGCCGATGGCGGCAAATTGTTGCTGCCGGCGTTCCCGTTCGAGGCTGTCCCAGAGCGGCTGTAAACCGGGGTGTTGTAAGATGCGACGTTCGCGCTGCATGACAGTGTAAGGAGTGAGCACGGGCTGTGTTCTCCGGCAATTGTCATAAAAGCGGCTGATTTCCTGACGGGGCGTTGAACGCCGGGTACTCGTAACGGGTAGACTAAACAGCTATGCTGCACTACAAAACTTACGGTACCGGCCGACCTTTCGTCCTACTCCACGGCCTTTTCGGGATGCTCGATAACTGGCAAACCCTGGCCCGGCGCTGGGCCGAGCACTACGAGGTCATCCTGCTCGACCTACCCAACCACGGCCGTAGCCCCCACTTCGATGAGTTCAGCTACGCCCATATGTCCGAAGCCGTCGCCGGGCTACTCGCTACCCTGGGCCACAAAGAGTACTACCTGATGGGCCACAGCATGGGGGGGAAAGTGGCGATGCAGCTTGCGCTCGACTACCCCGACCGCGTAAGTAAGCTCGTGGTCCTCGACATGGCGCCCCGCCAGTACCGCCGCGGCCACGACAGCATATTCGCCGCCCTGAACGCTTTCGACCCGGCTACGATCTCCAGTCGTAAGGAAGCCTCCGAGCTTATGGCCGTCCACGTCACGGACCCGGGCATCCAGCTCTTCCTCCTCAAAAACCTCAACCGGGGGGGCGAGGGGGGGTACGCCTGGCGCATGAACCTGCCCGTCATCCAGGCGCAGTACGATAACCTGATCGACTCGGTCGGCAATTTTGGGGATTGCTACCCCGGCCCCGCCCTCTTTGTTCGCGGCGGCGATAGCCGGTACGTCAAAGACGATGACATCACCTACATCGAGATGCTTTTTCCGGAGGCTGAGCTGGTCACCATCGCCGGTGCCAGCCACTGGGTACACGCCGAAAAGCCGGACGTTCTCTTCGACGCCGTAACCGATTTTTTTAGCCCGGGGGGGTAGTTTATCGCTTATTCCCGCTGCTTGCTATCAATGAGGATAGTTACCGGACCGTCGTTTAACAAATCTACCTGCATGTCCGCGCCGAAGACGCCCGTTGCGACCTCCCGCCCGGCCTCCCGGCTCAGCGTAGCTACGAAAGCCTCGTACAGCGGGGTGGCCACCGGCGGGGCGGCACTGCGCGTAAAGCCCGGTCGGTTCCCCTTACGCGTACTCGCGAAGAGGGTAAACTGAGATACTACCAGCAGCCCGCCGTCAACGTCCAGTACACTAAGGTTCATCTTCCCCGCCGCATCGCTGAAAATGCGCATGCCGATGAGCTTGCGTACGAGCCAGTCCACGTCGCTTTGGTCATCGGTATCCTCCACGCCCAGTAGAACGAGCAGACCGCGGTCGATCTTACCGGATACCTTCCCCCCGACGGTTACGGAGGCGTGCCGGACGCGTTGAATGACTAACCGCATCAGGGAAGGGGCATTTCCATGCGCCAGTCTTCCATCAGGTAGCCGTTCCCGATGTCCGTGTCGCAGCGATCCAGCTTTACGAACCCGAGGTGTTCGTACATACCGATGGCTTTGTTCTGGTAATTTACGTCGAGCCGCAGGGCGGTTTGCTCGGCGTTGCGGGCTACCATACGGATCTTGTCGATCAAAGCACGGCCGAAGCCCCTTCCCTGACGCGCCGGCAGCACGTACAGCTTATGGATCTTTGCCGCTTGGGGGGCGTAATCAAGCTCGTAACTCGCGTAGCCGACCGCTTTGAAAGTAGTGGACCTGGCCTTGAGGTAGAAAGGATTCGGGTTGGCATTCTGGTTGCCACGCTGGGCTTCCAACAATAGTAGAAATTGGTGCCCCCCCGCTACCTGCTCCTCGATGGCCTCCCTGCGGTACATCCGGAACAGCATATAGTCGATCTGGGCACCGGAAAGGATGCTCGCAAAGGTATTCGGCCAGGTAGCGTGGGCGATCTTACGGATGGTTTCGTAGTCCGACGGGGTAGCGGCGACGATGCGGTGGTTGGGTGCCATAAGCTGCAAGATAATTTACCCGGCCGCTAAGACGACCGCTCGTGAAGCTCCGGCCCGTTATTGCGTACGTTACCGACCAGTGGCGATACCGGGTAGGGGGTCAGCGTCCCGTCGGGCGGGGTACGCAGCAGGTCGAGTACGTCACCCAGCGAAGCATCGCTTTGTAGCCAAGCCGTTTGTTGCTCGGGGTACTGTAACAGCATCGGCATCCGGTCGTGGATGGGGGCCATCTCGGCGTTCGGCTCGCCGGTGATGATGGAATAGGTGTAGACGGCTTCGGCTTCCGGGTCGGTTTTATCCTTCCACCGCTCCCAAATGCCCGCCATCACCAGCAGGCCGCCGTCGGAAGGGACGATGCGGTGCGGAACCTTGTTACCGTCCTTGCGCTGCCACTCGTAAAAGGAATCCGCGACTACCAGGCACCGCTTTTCGCGGATGGGCTTGCGGAAGCTGCTCTTATCCTCGATGCCTTCCCGCCGGGCGTTGATCATGCGGGCACCGATCTTGAGGTCCTTCGCCCAAAACGGGACGAGCCCCCAGCGGAACAGCCGCAGTTCGTCCGGCGCTTCGTTCGTAATGACCGGATTGCTTTGAGTGGGGGCCACGTTGTAGTTGGTGGGTAACCCGGCTTTGGGCTTCAGTAAGTCTTTGGTGAATTGTTCCCGTAGTTTCGCTTCGTCGATCACGACGCTGTATCTACCACACATTGGTTCGCTATTTCTAGAGTAACCGCGCGTAGGTGGGCCGCGTTCTACCCCATCCAGCCTAACAGGGCTTCTACCAGGTCTTCGTGGGGGTCTTCCTCGGGGGTTTCCTCGCCTACGCCGTTCGGTGAAGTAGCCGTAGTCGACGGTGCCTCTCGGTCGTCCGATCTGACCAGCTTCAGCAGTCGGCGACGGTCGTAGACGGAAAAATCGGCGAACGTGCGGCGCAGCAGGGGTAGTACCGGTTCGAAATCTTCCCACTCGAGCCCGCCGACCCAGTCGTCGACCAAGCGCCACAGTGGGGGGTAGTGAAAAAGTAACTGCCCGCTTCCCCGCAGGAAGCCGCCTAACCATTGGGCAATGTCCTGCGAGGCGTTCGTAGTGGATAGGGCGCGGGAGAAACGGGTAGCCGCCCCCGTCATATCGATCACTCCCCGATCGTAAAGCAAACGTACGCCGTAGCCCTCCAGGGAAGGGTGGATACCCCCCATTGCTACCAAACGTCGCAGGCCGTCTGCCCAGACCGCCCCGTGCTCCTCGTTATCCAACTGGGCGATGGCGTAGTCGGCCGCCGCTACGTGGCCGAGTAGTTCTTCCGCCTGTTCTTCGTCGATATTGCTTGCGGCGGCGGGCAGGCCCGCTACCAGGCGCGGCAGTAGCTCGTCGATCACTTGCAATAGCGCCGTGGTATCCGTCTTGCGGGAATCGCCGTAGCGGCTGGTTTGCACCAGGGTGGGCAGCGCGGCCAGCAGGGCAGTTACGTCGGTGGTGGCCGCCGCCCGCTCGCGCAGTTCATGCATGAGTTGGGGGACGACCTCCGGCAAACCCGCCCGCAGGCAGTCGAGCGTCAACTGGGCCAGTGGCCTGACGGTCTTGAGCTCCCCCGCCTGCTCGCGGGCGTAGCCGGCGGCGGCGGCCCCGAGCGTATTCCCGTAGCTCGCCCGTTCGATGAGGTGCAGGCTGAATTCCGGTTGGTACTCGAGCAACCAAACTTCCTTGAAGCTACTCAGGGTATCCGGCCCCAGTGGTTGCAGCGCGCCCCAGTTGATTTGCAGGAGATTCAGCCGGTGCAGGAGGTAGCTTTTGCGCAAGTCGTTACCCGCCCGCAAGTCGATGCCGCCCCGTGGGTTGGCCTTCGTAGCTTTGAGGTAGCGTTGGCCGGCGGTTTCCCACAGCTTGGCCATGCGGGTACTTTTCAGCTCGCGGTGGAGGTTTTCTACCAGCGGGACGGAGGTGATACCGGGGGGGACGAAGCCGACCGTCGTCCCGATCGTCAGCTTTTCGTGGATGATCATTAGGCGTTCCCTGCGGCCGGCGGCGAGGGTACCCAGCAGGGCTTGTTCCAGCTCCTGGATACCGGGGGTTTCGTGGTCGCGTAAGGCGGTGAGGGCGTGGGCGAGTTGAACGGCCTCGGTGGCCATGGCGGGGCTGGCATCGTAGCCCTCCGCCCGCAACAGCTTAGCAGCAGTAGCCATCCAGCGGGCGGTAGCCCCCGCGGGGAAGTCGTGGAGGACCTGGTACCAGGAGGGAGAGAGCACGCCGGCCATGTAACCGCCCGCCCGGGCGAGCCGGGGGTAAGACCAGGGCACCCAAGCCGTCGACACTTTCACTTTTGGCAGCCCCCGCAGACGAGCCTTATCGGTGCTCACCTTGAAGCGACCGACATCGGCTACCGCCGGCCCGTGGAAAGCCCCGACGACTACGGCGATACGCTCCGCACCTGATTTGATGCCCTTGCGGATTTCCGTTCGCATGAAGGCTTCCCGCCGCTCGTTTTCTTCGTTGCTGGCGCCGGGGAAGGTAGTGCGTAGCTCCCCCACCATCTCCAGTAAGGCGGTAAAGGTGGCGGTCGGGTTGTTGGTGCTGCGTTCCAGCGTCGCGTCCCACCAGCTTTCGGAATCTTCGTAGCCGGCCAGCTCGGCCATCAGCGAAAGGGGGTCTTTGCGGAGCTGCCGGTCCAACTGTACCTGCGTTTTGCCGGGGAAGGTGGAGGGGGCGTCCGGTGGCGGGGCCTCGGTAGCGAATAGGGTCGGTGGTACTTCGGGCGAGCGCTCCGCCAGGAAGTTGCGGGCCGGCAGGTCGATGGGTCGCACCTCTACGTCGTTTTCCGCCGCCCAGTCGATGGCTTGGTATTCGGGGCTAAAGGAAGCAAACGGATAGAAGCTGGCCCGCTCGATGTCTTTCGCATCGTAGAGCACTAGGGCTACCGGAGGGCGTAGGTCCTTATCCGCCAGGTCCTTCAGCCCGGTCGCATCCGCCGGCATTTCGAGTAAAAGGAGGTCCGGCCGGTAGCTTTCCAGGGCAGCGCGCAGCCGGCGGGCGGAGTTGGGCCCGTGGTGGCGGATGCCGAAGACGAGAAGTTGCTGACGGTCGATGAGCAGCCCCTTAGTTGCGTACCCACGCGCTGCCGCCGGTGGATACGGACCGTACGTCGAAGCCCCCCGCCGGCGGTGTGGTGGTCGCACTACTATTATCGAAGAACAGCGTATCGTTACGGAAGAAGTAGCCGACGGTTTGCGGGCCGCTACCTAAGAATTCCTCCGGTACTCCTTCGTATGTCAGCGTAAATAGTTGCCCGCTTATGGTCAGACTGTCCGCCGTAGCGATATACTCGCCGGAGCCGTTTACGTCTTCAATCGTTTCGTTGGAGTTCACCGGCGGAAAGCCCGGGGAATCACTCGTCGCGTTCACGTCGTAGGAATAACTGCCCTCAGCGGTGAAGGCGCCATCCATTAACGTCAGCCGGTAGTCCATCTCGGTCGATCTGATGTCAGAAATTGTCGTGGCGTTAAAACTGCCGCCAGTTATGCTTATCTCCGCTACCACATTGAAGTAGACGGCGCGCCATTCCCCTTCCAGATCATCGGGGTTAGAGCCGCCCCCCATATCGCCGCCACCACCAGTATCGGTAGTGTCCGGGTCCATCCCGCCGCCACCGCCGCCCATATCAGTCGTATCCTGATCCATTCCACCACCGCCGTACCGGTGGTATCGGGGCCCATTCCGCCGCCGCCACCCATATCGGTCGTATCCGGCGGTGGCGGGGGGGTGCCCGGGTCGACCATGACGAATTCATCCTCGGGGAAGAGACAAGAAGTGGCCACGACACTCAAAAAAGTCAGTAAGGCAAGAGTTAGGTATTTCATAGGAGGCGTAAAGTTAAGCGTAGGTTGAGGTATTCCTATTCAGGACGCATCTGCGGAAAAAAGAGTACCTCCTGAATGGAGGTTTGTCCGGTCAGCAACATAACTAGCCGGTCGATGCCGATGCCGATGCCGGCGGTAGGGGGCATACCGTATTCTAAGGAACGTAAGAAGTCCTCATCTATTGGCATCGCCTCGTCATCCCCCCGGTCGGCGAGTTTGACCTGGTCTTCGAAGCGCTCACGTTGGTCGATGGGGTCGTTCAGCTCGGAATAGGCGTTGGCCAGTTCCTTACCGTTAACAATGAGCTCGAAGCGCTCCACCAGGCCGGGCTTGCTGCGGTGCATCTTCGTAAGCGGCGACATTTCCACCGGGTAATCCGTAATAAAGGTCGGTTGGATCAGCTTGGCCTCCACGTGTTCGCCGAAGATCTCGTCGATGATCTTACCGCGGCCCATCGACTTGTCGAGTGGCACGTGCAGTTTCTTGGCGACTGCGCGTAGCCCGTCCTCATCGACGCCGTTGATGTCCTCCCCCGTGTGCTGCCGGATGGCGTCGGCCATGGTCAGGCGGGGGTAAGGGCCGGCAAAGTCGATCTCGTTACTACCGACTTTTACCACCGTGCTACCATTTCCGTTCGCCTCGCGGGTGGCGAATTCGAGCAGGTTCTCGCAAGTTTCCATCATCCACTCGTAGTCCTTATAGGCTACGTAGAATTCCAGCAGAGAGAACTCGGGGTTGTGCGTCCGGTCCATCCCCTCGTTGCGGAAGTCCTTGGCAATTTCGTAGACCGCGTCGAAGCCACCGACGATCAGCCGCTTGAGGTAGAGTTCGTTGGCGATGCGGAGGTACATCGGTACGTCCAGCGTATTATGGTGGGTCACGAAAGGCCGCGCCGCCGCGCCGCCGTGGATGGGTTGCAGGACGGGCGTCTCCACCTCCACCATCCCCATCCCGTCCAGAAACTTGCGGATGGCGGTGATCAGGCGGGTGCGCTTCAAAAAGGTCTCCTTCACCCCCGGCGTCACGAGTAAATCCACGTAACGCTGGCGATAGCGAAACTCTTTATCGCTCATGGCGTGGTGGACTTTACCTTCCTCGTCGGTCTTCACCGAGGGTAAGGGCCGCAGTGATTTACTGAGCAGGGTAAGTTCCTTGACGTGGATGGAGGTCTCCCCCGTCCGCGTCTGAAACACGTGCCCCTTTACGCCGATGAAGTCGCCGAGGTCGAGCAGCTTCTTAAAGACGGTATTGTATAAGGTCTTGTCTTCCCCCGGCGCCACCTCGTCGCGATTGACGTAGATCTGAATCCGGCCGGAGCTGTCCTGAATGGAAGCAAAGGCGGCTTTACCCATGATGCGCCGCGCCATCATCCTGCCGGCAACGGTAACCTCGGTGAGGTTCGTCGACTGTTTATCCTCCCCGAACTCAGCCCCCTCGTTAATGTCCTTAGCCAAGTGCGTCACCGGAAAGGAAGCCGCCGGGTAAGGGTCGATGCCGAGTTCCCGAATCTTGGCCAAATTGTCTCTGCGGACGAGTTCCTGTTCGCTACGCTCCATGGGGGGGTGTCTGATTTTAAGGCGCGAAGATACGGCTTGTAACTGCTGGGCGCACGATCGTGGGTAGACTGCCGATAAACGCACGCAAACAACTAAAATGGTTCCGTTAAAAGCAAAAACCGCCTCAATCGATTGTAATCGCCTCAAAGGTAGTACCGGCCTCAGTCCTGCCCGTTGCCACTAGGCTGCCCGCCCCCGACTTTCGCTGCGGGGAAACGGTCTTTCTGCGCGGCAACCACCTATATTAGGGTACCCTTAACCTATAGCTAAGCCCCACATCAACGCTTTGCTATGACACGTTTACTTACCTGTTTACTTCTGCTAACGGGGCTGCAACCGCTCCAGGCCACCACGCGCGTACTGAGCCGCGACTACGGCTACGACCCGGTAGATGCCACCGCCTTTCTGCAACGGGCGCTCAATGATGCCGCCGCCGATACCCTGATCGTCGATGAAGCCCCCGGTACGTGGACGACCGGCCCGCTCTTCCTTCGCCGCAGTAACGTAACGCTCATCTTCGAGCCCGGTACCCTCCTGCGGGGCATCAGTACCAGCGTCGCCCCGGATGCCTTCGGTACCTTCCAGTCCCTTTTGCGGGTAGACCGGGCGGATAGCGTGACCATCCTCGGCCGAGGGGCTACCTTCCAGATGTTCAAGCGGGAGTACGCGCTCATCAGTGAGTTCCGCCACTGCCTCGATCTGTTCGGCGCCACCAACGTACTCGTCCGCGATCTGACCCTGGTAGGCGCCCCGGGCGACGGCATCCTGATCGGGCCCGCCTTTACCGTGACGGATGGCGAGGCCATCGGCGACGTCCCGTGTCGTAACATCACCGTCGTCAATTGCACGATGGATGACAACAACCGCCAGGGGATGTCCGTGACTGACGTCATCGGGCTGCGTATCGACAGCTGCCGCTTCATCAACACCTCCGGCACCGCACCGCAGGCGGGCATCGACTTCGAGCCCTTCGAGACCTTCCAGCGCATGCAAGATATCGTGGTCACCAACAGCCTGTTCGAGGGCAACAACGCCCCCGGCGTACTCGTCGGCTGCGTAGATCTGGACGCAACCAGCCCCCCCATGGACATCGTGATGGACGGTTGCACTTTTCGCGACAACGGACGGGACCTCGACCAAAACTTAAGCGGTATCGCGGTATCCAACAAAACCCGGGCGCCCGGCTCCTTCATCGTGCGCAACTCACTGATCGAAGACGAGCCGCGTAGTGGCATCAACGTGCGGCAGTACGCCGAAGGCATCGACGTCCGCTTCGAAAACGTCGTCCTCCGCAACACCGCCCTTACCCCCCTCAACACGAGCGCCGGCCCCATCCTCGTTCAGCCCGCGGAATACAACCAGCCGGAGGACGACCCCTTCGGCAACGTAGCCTTCGATAGCGTAACCGTTTTCGACGATCGTGATCGGCAGCACTTCACCGCCGTACAGTTCGGCCCGCAGGTAGCGCCTACCGAACCCCCCGTGCAAAACCTGACGGGGGAGGTCACCATCTGCACGCCCGACGGCATCGCCCCACAACCCGCGGTCGGCCCGCTCCTCGGGGAGAACGTTACCATCACCTTCCCCGCCTGCGATACGACGGAGGGGACCGTATCGGTTGACTCACGACAGAACCCCGCTGAGTCGGAACTGAATGCGCAGATATTTCCCAACCCGACCGCGGGGCCGACGTCGCTGAGGCTGAATCTCCAGAGCAACACGGCATCCACGGTAACCGTAGCGGACTTGACCGGCCGCGTGGTGCGTCGGTTCGCCGTAGCATCCTTCACCGGCATCCGCGACATACCGCTCGACCTGAGCGCGCTGACGAACGGTACCTACTTAATCACTTGGGAAGGACGAAACGGGTTGTCCTTTCGAAGTAAATTAGTCCTTGTCAAATAGGGCGACGGTGCGCAGGTGCGAGGAATCCACAATGGGGCCGCTGCCCCATTGTGGATAGTGTGAAGAGCAAGGCGCTGGTCGGAACGAAATAGTCGGCTTTTACCGTAACAGCGGATGCATGGCAGGTCATTGAGGCTCGAAAAACCAGACCTCATGGCCGCACGCTACCTACTCTTCCTGCTTTCCATCCTGTTCCACGCCAGCGCTTTTGCGCAAGCCCCCACGGAGCCGACCGCCATCTTTGAAGCCCGCAACATCACCGGTGGCAACTTCCAGGTCCGTTTCAGCTTCGGCGGGGGCGAACGCCGCATCTTCGTCATCAGTGAAAACCCCATCGTGGGAGAGCCGGTGGATGGCTTCGATTACAACCCCGACATGACTTTTGGTGACGGTGATTCTATCGCGCTCGGGGAGTACGTCATATACGACGGACGTAACCCGGCTTCTACCACCTTCAACGGTTTGGCACCCGCCACGACATACTACCTCGCCAGCTTCGAATACAACGGGCAAGACCAGATGACGGAGTACCTGAAGACCCCGGTGCGGGACGCCTTCGAGACGAACTCCCAGCCCACCGTTCAGGCAAGCGACCTAAGCGTACGCACCATAACCGGTAACAGCGCCACCCTCTCCTGGACGAACGGCAACGGCGACGGGCGGCTGATCCTCATGCGCGAGGGCGGGCCGGTGACCGCCAACCCGGTCGACCTGGAAAACTACCGCACCAGCACCTTCTGGACGGGCGGTGACGAGATCGGCAACGGCAATTTCGTGATCTTTAATTCAACCAGTACGACCCTCGATTCGGTAGTAATAAGCCGACTGCAACCGGATAAAGAGTACCATTTCGACATTTTCGAATTTAATGGCCCCGGGGGTAGAGTATACGCCGTTCCCGGGGCGGAGGCTTCGTTTTCTACCTTCGATCGACCGACGGTGACTGGTGGCCTGGACACCACCGTATTCGTTAAGGAAGCCTGTCGGTTCGAGTACCGCACCCGCCACGGCAACGGCCAAGGCCGCCTCATCGTCCTCCGGGAAGGTAGCGACTTAAACGGTATTCAGCCGACGGACGGTGTAGCCTACACGGCAAATGCTACTTTCGGCTCCGGCGACCCGATAGGTGCCGATGCCTACGTAATTCGGCGGATAGACTTTCGGGACTTCAGCGGCGCCTTTGACTTTAGGACGATAGTTAGAGGGCTCTCCCCCAATACTACCTACACGATGGGGCTCTACGAGTTCGACCATGAGCGGGGCTTCGCCGGGCTGATCAATTACCAGACCATACCCCCGGCTACCCTGACGTTCACGACCGCCGCCGCCCCGCTTAGCCCCCCTACCAACCCGGTCGTTTTCGAGAACACGGGCAGCTCCGTTAAGATCAGTTACGACGTGACCGGGGCGGAGGCGAGCTTATTCGTGATGAAGGCGGGCTCACCGGTAGATTTTACACCCGAAGATTGTAATGTCTACCGCAGCAGTTTAGCCTTCGGTTTTGAGTCCTTATCCGGCGGCAATTTCGGCATCTGGAGTAGACCCAACCTGCCTACGAATCCGATCATCAGACTCACCCCCGGCGTCGTTTACCACGGTGCGGTCTGGGCGTACAACGGTAACGCCGGGCCAGTCTACGGCACTCAACCCCTCCGCTTCTCCTTTACCGCTTCCCTAACGCCTTCGGAATCGGCGATGAATTTAGCCTTTCGCAACGTCGAAGGCGATCGCCTGGATGTCGGCTGGGACGTAGGTAACGGCCAGCGCCGGCTGCTCATCGCCCGCCGGGGAGCAGCCGTGACGGCGCTGCCGCAGGATGGTGCCACCTATGACGACGGTGGTGAGGTCTTTGGCCTGGGTACCGAGATTGCGCCCGGTCAGTTCGTCGTTTCGGATAATAATTACAATGGCACCAACACCCAGGCCACGATTACCGGTCTTGACACCGCCACGGAATATCACTTTGCCCTCTTCGAATTCAATAAAGACGCGGCGGGTAACGAATATTTTCGGCGTACGGACCCGGCCACCGGCGCGCAAACTACCGCGGCGGAACCCACCCTCATCGCCCCCTCCCTGACGGTTGACGAGCTGAACGCAGTCGATGTCACCCTGACTTACGAGTACGGCAACGGAGAGCGACGCTACCTCGTGATAGAAGAGGGTACCGGCGTCGATTTCGTGCCGGAAGATCTTGTTCGCTACCGGGTGAATCGCTTCTACGGCAATCAGATTGTCGGGGTGGATGCTTCCAGCCTGGCCTACATCCAGCCGAGTACCGGTTTCCGTTCACCGGTGCTCAATTTGCTTGCCAATACCACCTACACCGCTGCGCTCTTTGAAGCTAACGGGCGGCTCTTTCCGGTGTACAACAAAACCCCGACAACGGTAACTTTCACGACGCCGACTTACGCTACGATCGACGCTACTTCATTTCAGCTGCGGCAGCAGGGCGCGGAACTGTTGCAGATGGATATGTTCCGGGGCAACGGCTCCGGCCGCATCATCGTAGCACGGGAAGCCACCAGCGTAGCCGCCGCCCCGCAGGATGGCGTTGAGTACACGGCTAACGAAGTTTTCGGAATGGGTACGCAGCTCGGCAACGGTAACTTCGTTGTAGCGGCCGAAGAACTCTATTCG
The DNA here is from genome assembly GCA_963668285.1 of uncultured Lewinella sp. Taxonomy (GTDB): domain Bacteria; phylum Bacteroidota; class Bacteroidia; order Chitinophagales; family Saprospiraceae; genus Neolewinella. Next base: position 33,311 of record OY764723.1, read on the forward strand.
GAGCAAAGGAGGCGCTATTCCTTCTCCACCACCGGCCTCAGCCCCGATACCGATTACGTCTTCACCGCTTACGAAACCACCAGTGACGGCACTACGATCTACTACGCCCGGCCCGGCGCGGAACTAGCGGCTACCACTGCCACCGAACCGACCGTGGCTCCGGTGAACCTACAAATTACCGACGTCCTCAACGAAAGCGCGACCGTTGCCTGGACGACCGGCAACGGCACGGGCGAGGTCGTACTGGTCAGCGAAAACGCACCCGTTAGCGAATTGGTTAGTACGGGTACGCGCCTCGGCGCTAATCCAACTTTTGGCACTTCCGGGAATAACCTCGTCGGCAACGCGCAGGTGGTATTCTTCGGCTCACAAACTACCGTGGATCTCATAAGATTGCAGCCCGGCACTCAATACTACGTCCAAATACAGTCCTACAACGGCTACTTCCAGAGCCCGGCCTACATGCAAACCGGGGTGATCGACAGCTTCCGTACCCTCGGCCCGCCGGCCATCCAGGCAACCGACCTGCTCGTTACCTCCTCTACCGAAAACCGCATCAGCCTCGCGTGGCGAAAGGGCGGGGGGACCGACCGCCTCGTAGTAGCCCGGCGCGACACCGCTACCAAAGTCGACCCGGTGGATGGCATCGTTTATACCCCCAATACCTTTTTCGGCAGTGGTGACGACCTGGGTGGTGGGAACTTCGTCGTCGCGGCGGCTGACTTCGATACCATCTCGGTTACCGATCTCGACCCCGGCGAGCTCTACTGCTTTTCGGTCTACGAATACAATCGGGGTACCGGATCCCCCCTCTACAATATAGTGGACGCGGCGGAGGCTTGCGGCGTCGCGGAGTTCTTTCTGCCGGTTACCTGGCGGTACTTCCGGGGGCGGGCGACCAAGGACGACATTCATCTGGAATGGGCGACCAGCGCCGAAGAGGATGCGGCCCGCTTCGTAGTACAACGTAGCCCGGATGGCACCACCTTCACCGACCTAGGTTCCGTTCTGGCCGGGCGCGGCAACTATACCTACGACGATGCGGCGGCACCCCGCGGCGATCATTTCTACCGACTGCGTCAGGAGGACCACGATGATACTTTCTCCTACTCGGAGGTGATCCGGATCGGTAACAGCAACGGTGATCTGGTGGCCTACCCAAATCCGATGGGTGAGGTGCTCCACATCGACGGTGCCCCCCAGGGCGCGTTACTTGAGCTACGTTCGGTGACGGGAGCGCTCCTACTGAGCTCGACGTATAACGGCGCACCGGTGAACGTCGGCGTTCTACCGCGGGGGCCGATGGTGCTCAGCATCGACGGTACCCGTAAGTTGTTGCTGAAACAGTGACCTGAAGGCCATACTACACCCCACGGGGCTCGTAGTTATGGGGCGGGAGGATACGCTGCGACGGCAGAGTGCCGGGCTCGATCTTCAACCTCCGTTTTTGGTTTAGCTTCGCGGGCTAGTCCAGCTAAACGGACGCGTCACTATGCTCTTCAACTCGATTGATTTTGCCCTCTTTCTGCCCCTAGTATTCGCGGTATACTGGAGCATAAACGGCAAAAACATCAAGTGGCAAAACCTACTGTTACTGATAGCCAGCTACGTATTCTACGGTTGGTGGCAGTGGAAGTTTCTGTTATTGATCGCCTTTAGCTCGGTTGCGGACTATTTGGTTGGGGGCGCGTTAGGTCGGACGAACGACCCGGGTCGGCGAAAGGTGTTACTGTGGCTTAGCTTAGCGGTCAACTTAGGGCTACTGGGCTTCTTCAAATATTACAACTTCTTCTTAGAGAACTTCGCGTCTGCATTCACCCTCTTCGGGAGAGATATCTCCGGCCGCGCCCTGAGCATCGTACTTCCCGTAGGAATTAGCTTTTATACCTTTCAGACGCTCAGCTACACAATCGACGTATATCGAAGAAAACTGGAGCCCTGTACGGATTTCGTAGCCTTCGCCACCTACGTAAGCTTCTTCCCGCAATTGGTTGCCGGCCCCATCGAACGGGCCACGAACCTTCTACCCCAATTCCTCCGGCGGCGCGAGTTTACCTACGACCGTGCCACCGACGGGATGCGTCAAATTCTTTGGGGGTTAGTAAAAAAGGTACTCATTGCCGATCAGGCGGCCCTTCACGTTAACTACATTTTCGATAACAGTGCCGACTTATCCGGCAGCGCGCTCTTACTCGGAGCCGTACTCTTTGCATTCCAGATATACGGCGACTTTTCGGGTTATTCGGATATCGCCATCGGCACGGCCAGGTTATTCGGGTTCGACCTGATGCAGAATTTTGCCTATCCATATTTCTCCCGCGACATCGCCGAGTTCTGGCGCCGCTGGCACGTATCGCTCTCTACCTGGTTTCGGGACTACCTGTACTTCCCACTAGGCGGCAGCAGAGGGGGAACGGCCATGCGCGTTCGAAACACCTTCATCATATTCATCGTGAGTGGTTTCTGGCACGGGGCGAACTGGACGTTCATCGTTTGGGGCCTCCTGAACGCCCTCTACTTTCTTCCTCTACTACTGCTGAAACGGAACCGGCGCAACCTCGACGTCGTTGCCGGTGATCGAAGCCTACCGACCTGGCGGGAATTAAGTAGCATGTTAGTTACATTCGGGCTAACGGTGATCGCGTGGGTGTTCTTTCGGGCGGAGAGCGTTACCGACGCGCTCACCTACCTCGGTGGCATCGGCTCTTCTTCCTTACTGGCGATCCCGAACGTGCCGAAAAAAATCCGGATTGCCATCCTTCTCTTAGCTATCCTGGTGTTTCTCCTGACGGAATGGGTCGGCCGCCGAGATGCGTACGCCATCGAGCGCCTGGGGTTAAGTGCCCCGCGCCCGCTAAGGTGGTTTGTCTATTCGGTGCTGTTTACGCTGGTACTTTATTTCGGTGAGACGGAAGCTACCTTCATCTACTTTCAGTTTTGATCGACCTTCGCTGGCGTAGCTACGCCCGCCCGTACCCTTTGACCTGCTCCCAATATGTACCGCTTTTTACGCGACATTTCGCTCTTCTCACTCCCCTTCGCTATCGTCGTCACTGCGTTGACGGTGTACATTATAATCAGTGAAGAAGCCCTAAATGCGATTGACGACACGATCTCGTCGGAAGAGAAATACCTCATCGGTCATGCACTCAATCTAGATAATGTACTCTACATCAAATGGAAAACAATTGTAGAGCAACCCAGAAAGACCGTTCTCTCCCTGGGTACCTCACGGGTGCTCCAATTACGGGAGCCCATGTTTACTTCCTCATACTACGGGGCGGGGTACGTGATCCGGCAAATGGACGAATTCCGACCGTTCCTCGAAAGCCTTCCGGAAAACAAACTGCCGGACGTCCTGCTCATCACGCTAGACCAGTGGTTCTTCATATCGAACTACGCCGACCTGCAATCCCCCCCCTCCGCCGATAAGTGGCGGAAAGCCTATCAGTGGTTCCCCGGCAGCAACCAGTACAGGAACCTACTGGACGGGCTGTTCGAACTCAAATACGTCGGCCCCGAGGTATTCGCGGCTACCGACAGCGCCGGGCGCAATCGCCTCATCGGCCTGCAGGCACGATTTACCGGCTTCGGTTTCAGACGTGACGGTAGCCTGGATTACGGACAGCTCATCGAAGACCTGGTAGCCGGAAAATCCACTATGGCCGACTTTGACTTTCAGCAAACTTTCGCCGCAATTGAGAAGGGCAATGATCGCTGGGGGCACAACGATGAAATATTTCCCGCCTCCCGGGCCGAACTAGTTAAACTGCTTGAATACGCCACGGAAAAAGACATACAAATAATTGCGTTGATCCCCCCTTTCGCCCCCACCGCCTACGCAAAATTCGTGGAGACCGGCAACTACACCTACTACGATAAGATCATGCCCGCCATCGCTCCCCTCTTCACCAATTCCGCGCACGAAGTATGGCAATTAACGGACCCCTCCGTATTTGACTCTACTGACGACGAATACATCGATGGCTCCCACGCCGGCGAATTAGGCTACGCAAAACTTATGCTGCACATGAGCCGCAATGGCTCCACGATAGTCGACCACATTGACACCAGCCGGCTCAAACGGGATATGGAGAATCGAATCAATAATTTTGAGCTGTACCCCTATTAATTTACTGATTCGTAAAGCAGGTGCAAGAAAATCGAAGTACAAAAGACAGTTCCCCTACTATTCGCCTTAGTGCTCGGTTGATACTACCGGGCAACCTACATAACGGTCTTGCACGGGCGGCAACCGACGGTGACTTCACGTAGGCAATCTACCGTATCTTGCGCGCCCGATATGCGCAAGCGCCTCCAAGCCCACCACGCCACCTTTCACGCCGAGATGGACCGCCTCAACCCGGCGCAACGGAAGGCCGTAAAACAAATCGACGGGCCGGTGATGGTACTGGCCGGGCCGGGGACGGGCAAGACCCACCTCCTCGCCGCCCGCATCGGTAATATTCTGCTGGAAACGGATACGGGGGCGCACAACATCCTGTGCCTGACCTTCACGGAGGCGGGCGTAAAGGCTATGCGGGAGCGCCTATTGAGCTTCATCGGCCCCGAGGCGCACCGGGTCAACATATTTACCTTTCACGGCTTTTGCTCGAACGTGATTCAGCAGAACCTCCAGTATTTCGGCCGGCCGGGGCTGGAGCCGCTGACGGAGCTCGAACAGATCCGCATCGTCAGGAAGCTGCTGGACGGAGTAGGCCCCGCCAACCCGCTGCGCCAGGGGTACACCGAGCCCTATTTCCACGAACCCTACCTGATTCACCTTTTCGGCGTCATCAAAAGCGAGCACTGGAGTGCCGACCGCATCGAACAGGCCATCGACAAATACCTGCAGGAGCTACCGGAAAAGGAAGGCTTTTTCTACGCCCGCAAATACAAAGGCCTCCCCGCCGGTACGCCGAAGCACGGCAAGATCGAAGAGGAGACCCTTAAAATGGAACGCCTCCGGGCCGCCGCCCGCCTCTTCCCCCGCTACCAACAAACCCTGCGCCGGCAGCGTCGCTACGACTACGGTGACATGATCGGCTGGGTGTTGCGGGCATTCAACGAGCATCCTTCCCTGTTACTCTCCTACCAGGAGCGCTTCCAGTACGTACTGGTCGATGAATTCCAGGATACCAACGGCAGCCAGGACGAGATCATCCACCTGCTGACGAAGTACTGGGACCGCCCCAACATTTTCATCGTCGGCGATGACGACCAGGCCATCTACGAGTTTCAGGGCGCCCGCCTGCGCTCGATGGTCGACTTCGTACAGCGGCACGCCGAAACCAAAGTGGTGACGCTGACGGAAAATTACCGGTCCCGCCAGCAGATCCTCGATGCGGCCGGCGCGCTCATTCAGGAGAACCTATATCGCATCGGGCGGGAGCTTCCGGGGCTGGCGGTGGATAAGATTTTATACGCTTATTCCGATAGCCAGGCGGTTGCTACTGCTGAAGTCCTCTCTTCCCTTCCAATCCCCGCACCTGCGTCCTCGCCGATAAAAATATACAGCTTCCCCAACCAGACACAGGAGCTCGCGAGCCTGATCGAGCGACTTTTAAGTTGGCACGAGGCCGGAGTACCCTACTCCGAAATGGCCGTTATCTACGCCAAGCACCACCAGGCCGGGCGGCTGCGGCAACTGCTGGAACGCACCGGCATCCCCTACCGCAGCAAACGCCGGCCGAACGTGCTGGACGGCCGCCCCGTGCGCCAAACCCGCGAGTTGCTAAAGTACCTCGCCGCCGAGCACACCGACCCCGGGGCGGGCGAGCACCTCGTGTACCGCACTCTGCACTTCCGCTGCTTCGGCATCGCCGCCATGGACCTGGCCCGTATGAACCTCGCCCGCATCCGCACCAAGACCGACGGTGGGTTCACCCCCGGCTGGCGTGAGTTCCTGCACCGCCCGCAACGCTGGCCCGCCGACTTGGCTACGGCGGACGCCCTGCAAAACGCCGCCGTCTGGCTAGAGCGGATGATCGGCCAGGTCGGTTCCCTCCCCCTGCCGGAGTTCGTAGAATCGGCCATGAACGGCTCCGGGCTGCTACCCGATACGCTGCGCGACCCCAACCGCGGCGAGCTCGTACAGCATCTGGCCACCTTTAGTGATTTCGTGGCCGCCGAAGTAGCCCGCCGCCCCAAGCTGCGGTTAAGTGAGCTGCTCGATACCCTACAGCAAATGGACGATAACCGGCTGGAGCTCCCCATCCGCAGCCACCTCGATCAGGTGGAGGCCGTCCTGCTCGTGACCGCCCACAGCGCCAAAGGCCTCGAGTTCGACAAGGTGTGGCTGCTGGATTGCGCCGAGAACCAGTGGGGCACCGGCGGGAGCAAACGGCGCAGCCAGTTCAGCCTGCCGGATACGCTGTCCTACACCGGCGTCCGCTCCGAAGAAGAAGCCCGCCGCCGGCTCTTTTTCGTGGCCCTGACCCGCGCCAAGACGGAAGTCGTAATGAGCGTAGCCGACCTCGACGACCGCGGGCGAACGCAAGAGCGCGTCGCCTTCATCGATGAGTTACTGGCCGGCACCGACCTGAGCGTCGAACCCGGGGGGCTGGCCCGCGCCGAAATTACCCGCCTCGCCGAAACCCAACTGCAAGCGGTAGATACCACCACCCTACCGGGCCTGGAAGCCCTGGCGATTGCGGATTTGATCGCGGAGTTCCGCCTCAGCGTCTCGGCGTTGTACGCCTACCTCGACTGCCCCACCCGCTTCTTCTACGAAAAGCTGCTGAAAGTACCCGACCGCGAACGCGAGAAAACCCTCTACGGCACCGTTCTGCACGAAGCCCTGGAGACCTACTTCAACCGCATGCGGATGGACCCGGCCCGTATCTTCCCCAGTAAGGAAGAGTTGCTGTTCAACTTCGAGGATAGCCTGGCGCGACGCCGTGGCCTGTTCCGCCCGGAGGCCTTCGACCGTCGCCTCGAGCAAGGCCGCCGGGAGCTGGCGCTCTACTACGACACCCACCGACCCACTTGGGCGGAAGACTGCGAGGTAGAACTCACCATCCGCAACGCCGAATGGAACGGCATCCCCCTCACCGGCAAGATCGACCGCGTCGACGTGCTTTCGGATGCATACGTGCGGGTGGTGGATTACAAGACTTCAGCGTCGGGGAGTAATGCACGCGGGAAGCTGCGCGGGCCAACGAAAGCTAAACCCGAAGGCGGGACCTACTGGCGGCAACTGGCGTTCTATAAGTTACTGTACGACGCCAGGCCGGGGCAGATTCGGCGGGTAAAATCCGGCGCGATCAGCTTTCTGTTGGTTAACCAAGCCGGTCGGCAGCCCTTCGAGGAGATGGCATTACTGCCGAAGGATACGGAAGCGATCAAGAGGATCGTGAAGGAAGTATGGGAAAAAATCCAGGAACAGGATTTTACGGGGTGCGGGAAGGCGGGGTGTGCCTGGTGCCGCTTCGTGGGGGATTTGCGGGGGGCGGTGCCGGTGGGGTTGGGGGATTTTGGGTTGGATGATCCTACCTAACAAAGAAATTATCTACGAATGCTCTCGCGTTCATAGCTTCAATACTTCCGCTAACGAAACCCCGTTCATCCCGGGTTATCAATACATCGCTACCGGTTGCAAGGGCTAATTCCAACGTTATCCCATCCTCTAGATCAGTTGGTACGGATCTCGCCAGTGCCCGGTCCACCGTATTAGCATCGTAGGTAGCGCAACCAATAATTTTTCGTAATACGGAGAGGTAGTGCTTGGCACCCCGGCTGCCTATATGCCTGCTTAAGAGAAAGAATACGTGCTGAAAATTATTCGGATTGGTTATACAGGTAAGTCGTTTAGCGTTAATCAGGGCAATGAGACTATATGCGTCCTCATAATGGCCTTCGCGTTTAAGTACGTAATCAAAGAATACATTCGTATCTAAAAACAACTTCACGACTCCCTGCGCTTATCTTGCTTACTCAGCAGGTATTGAGCGTATTCTTCTCGTATTTGGTGGTCCGTCATATTAATTGGTTCCTGTAATCCAAGACGATCGAGCTCCTCCAAAGAAATTATGGGGCGATCTTTTTGTTGCTGTTCACTTACCCAGTCCTTAAGCAGTCTATCGAACAGGCGAGATAGGCTGGTGCCGCTGTTTTTGGCGTGTAACTTTCCTTGTTTCACTATTTCTCGATCAACCCGTAGCGTCAATTTGACGTATTCCATAATCGATGGTTTACACGTGCAAACCGTAATTGCACGTCAAAGGTTGTTTCTGCTAGGTCTTTCGAGGAGACTTTACGGCAAATCTTATGGATGCGGATCTTCGCAAGACACGTATTAAGCTCCAACCGTGTCCCCAAAACACACCAAGCCCAGTTTCACCCGTAGCTTAGCCGACCCCCCAAACGATTCTACCTAACTACCGCGTTCCCACCCCGTGACGGCCTTTCTTCGTTGGTTCTGGCTTCTATTCTTATTCAGCTCGGCAACCGCGGTGGGGCAGAGTGAGCTCTCCAACCTACGCGATACCCTCCTCCCCGTCCGCTTCCCCGGGCAGCTGGTGGATACGTTGAGCATTGCTCCTAACTCCCTGACCCTGCACCTGCGTACTCGCCAAAAAAAACTGCCGAAAAACGCCTACACCCTCAGTGGCCGCTACCTCATCTGGAACCTCCCTCCGGAGGCCCTGCCCGACACCGTGCGCGCCACCTACCGCGTGCTCCCCTTCACGCTCAACGAGCGGTCGCGGCTGCTCGACTCGACCCAGCTCGTGCGCGAAGAGGCCGGGCTCGTCATCGGAAACTACGACGAATACGTACGACCGAACCTGCTCGGCAACGACGGGAACGTGCGGACCAACGGCAGCTTTACGCGGGGCATCAGCTTCGGTAACCGGCAGGACGTCGTGCTCAACTCCGCCTTCAACCTGCAACTCGACGGGGAGCTCGGCAACGGCATCCTGGTCAGCGCGGCCATCACCGACGAGAGCCTGCCGATCCAGCCCGAAGGGACGACGCAGCAACTACGGGAATTTGACAAGATCTTTATTCAGTTGCGCAAAAACCGGAGTCAGCTAACGGCGGGGGACTACGAACTGCGGCACCCGGACGGCTACTTCCTGCGGTACTTCAAAAAGCTGGAAGGGGCAACGTTTACGACGACTACGGGGGCGGAAAGGGATATTTTTTTCGAGGGCGCAGGTGCGGTATTGGGAAGTGAAGAGCGAAGTCAGGCCGGCGGGGGGACGCTCACCAGCGCAGCCAGCATCGCGGTAGCACGCGGGCAGTTCGTCCGCCAACAGATCCAACCCATCGAGGGCAACCAGGGGCCGTATAAACTCACCGGCAACGGGGGGCAACGCTTCCTGATCGTGCTGGCGGGGACGGAGCGGATCTTCCTCGACGGCGTGCTGCTCGTACGGGGGCTCGACGCGGACTACACCATCGACTACAACCTGGCGGAACTTACCTTTACCACGCGGCGGCTGATCACCCGCGATAGCCGCATTACGGCCGAATATGAGTTTGCCGACCAGCGCTACGTCCGCACCCTGGCGACCGGCTCGACGCGCTACGATACGGATCGATTCACCGCCTACGTCAACGCCTACACCCAGCAGGACAGCCGCACCGCGACCGGCGATCTGAACCTCTCCGCCGGCCAACGGCAACAGCTGAGTCTGGCGGGGGACCTGAGCGGCGGCATCCCCATTCTCAGCATCGACTCCCTGGATACGCGGGCGGAAGTGCGGGCGACCTACGAGCGGGTCGATACCAGCTTTCTCTGTGGGGGGGTACGGCGGGATACCTTTTACCTGCGCGCAGCCACCGAAGGGGCTTTCGTGGCCACTTTCACCGACCGCGGCTTCAACGGCGGCGAATACGAGCTCGACCCCGACCGCCCCGCCAACGAACGGGTGTACCGCTACGTCGGCAGCGACCCGGAGACCTGCCTGCCCAACGGCAATTTTGCCCCCCTGATCGACCTCGTCGCCCCCCAGCAACACCAGCTGATCTCGGTAGGGGGCGCCTACCGCTTCAAGGGCGGCGGCGCGATCGCGCTCGAAGGCTCCCGGACGATGCTCGACCTCAACCGCTTCAGCGAAGTCGACAGTGAGGATGACGGTGGTAACGCGCTGCGCGTAGACTACGGGAAGGACTTCCGCATCGGCGGCGACAGCACCGGCTGGCAAGTCGCTACCCGCAGCCACCTGGAATACCTCGACCGGAGTTTTAACCCGATCAACCCTTACCGCTCCCCGGAATTCTTCCGCAACTGGAACCTGAGTAACCGGCTGGGCACGGTACAGCCCGAACGGCGGGTAGAACGCATCATTGGCGGAGGGGTCGGCATGGTGCGCCCCACCTTCGGGCGGCTGGATTACGACTTCGAGCAGTTCAGCCGGGGGGCGTCTTACCTGGGGCGGCGGCACGTCGGCAACGTGCGCATCAACACCAAAGGGTGGATCGTGAGCGGGACGGCCAACTTCCTGGACTCCGAAGAAGACGGTGCCTCCGGTAGCTTTCGACAGCCGTCCTTGAACGTAACCAAAGTATTCGAACGCTTCGGTGGTTGGTCCTTGACGGGAAGTTACGCGGGGGAGCGGGCGGTGCGGCAGGAAGCGGCGGTCGATACGCTTTCCCCCTTCTCCTTCCAGTTTGACAAATACGCCGTCGCCCTGACTACGCCGGTCAACGACAAATACCAACTGACCGTATCCGCCAACCGCCGCGACGATAAGCTGCCCCTCGGTGCGGAATTAACTGGCAGCACCCAAGCTACGGAGGTGAGCGCGGAGGGCAGCTACACTGCCAGCAAGAACGTCCGTTTGGGTGGGAACTTCACCTTCCGCGACCTGAACGTACTGCAGCGCGAGCTCGTCACCGACGACCCCAGCCGCACCTTCCTCGGCCGGATGGACTTGAATACGAATGCCTTGAACCGCAGCCTCCGTACCCAAACGACCTACCAGGTAGGCAGCGGGCAGGAGCCGCGGGTGGACTTCCAGTACCTCTACGTCGGCCCGGGGCAGGGGCAATATATCTGGCAAGACAGTCTGTACAATAACGACGGGAAAATCCAGCCGAATGAAATGGAGATCAGCCCCTTTCCGGACATCGCCGACTACGTCCGCGTCAGCATCTTCACCAATGACTTCATCCGTACGGACAACGTCAGCATCAACCAGAGCTTCAATTGGGACCCCGCTCGGCTGTGGCGGGAAGCGACGGGCCTGAAAAAGTTCTTTAAGCGTTTCAGCTTCAATACCACCGTATTGATCGATCGTAAGACGCAGGAGAGTGAAGCGATACAATCCTGGAATCCGCTGCAGTTAGCGATAGCGGATTCTTCGTTAGTGGCCCTCAACGTCCGCCGCCGCCACGGGCTGTTCTTCAACCGCTCCAACCCTACTTACGACATCCAGCTGTCGAACAACGACCTGCGCCGCCGCAACGTCCTCACCACCGGCTACGAATCGCAACGGACGGAAGCCTGGGTGCTTCGCTTCACCTACCGCCCCAACCAGCAGCTTAGCATCGAGGCCGCCGCGGAGAGCGGGCGGCGGGAGAGCGATTCGGAGTTCTTCAACAATAAGGACTACTTCATTCAGCGGCGCAGCCTGGAGCCCGCGATCAACTGGCAGCCAGGGAAGTTCAGCCTCGTTACCCGCCTGATCGTAGCCCGGGAGGAGAACGTGCTGGCCGAAGGCATGCAGGAAAGCACCGACCGGCTGGAGCTTACCTTCGAAGGCAACTTCAACCAATGGCTCACGGCGGGCCTCCGCTGGGTAGAGATCGATTTGGAGGGGGAAGCGCGTAGCCCGGTGGGGTTTGCTTTGCTGCAGGGGTTGCAACCGGGGCGGAATTTGTTGTGGAACGTGGGGGCTACGCGGGAACTCAATGATTATTTGCAACTGACGCTGGCGTACGACGGGCGGCAGACGGGGGAGGCCAAGGTCGTGCACGTGGGGCGGGCGGTGGTGCAGGCGCGGTTTTAGGATTGCCTAGGCGTACAGCCCAACAAACAATCGTGTAATCAGCTCGTAATCCGATCAAAAGCAATTAAACCCGATCATTAACCGATCAAATCCGATCATATTGAGCTTATTTGTGGTACCTTTGCTGCATGAACCACAATATTCAAATCTATAATTTCCAAGCAGATGTAGGCTGGAAGCTCATAAACTTGATGAGTGAAGTAGATCGTTTTGATGCTTCGTGGGCAAGTATGAAGCGCCGAGAAGGGGTAGTACTGAATCACCTCAGAACAATGGCGACGCTACAAAGCGTCGGCGCCTCCACCCGTATTGAAGGCTCTAAATTATCGAACGCCGAAGTCAAGCGCTTGCTGGCTGATCTAGACATATCAAAACTGGAGGATAGAGATAAGCAGGAAGTCGCTGGGTACTACGCGGCGCTTGAAATAATAATCGAGAATTCTGATACCATCCAAATACGGCAAAGAGATATTCAGGGGCTGCATAAGATCCTGTTACAGTACAGTAGTAAGGACGAATGGCACCGAGGCAATTATAAACAGCATAGCAATGCGGTAGAGGCTAGGTTGCCGGATGGTAGTCGACAAGTAATATTCGAAACAACTCCTCCCGGCCATCAGACGGAGGACAAGATGGACTCAATCCTAAAGTGGTACAATACGCCGAATGAGGTACACGCATTGATCAAGACAGCCGTTTTAGTGTATGAGTTTTTAACCATTCACCCATTTCAGGATGGTAATGGAAGAATGAGCAGGTTATTAACTACTCTCAGCTTGTTGCAACAAGGCTATGACTGGGTGCAATACGTCAGCTTCGAACACCAAATAGAAGCGACCAAACGGGAATACTATCAAGTATTACGACACTGCCAGGCACTACGGCCAAATGAGGACATCACTTATTGGATCAATTACTTTTTAAGCTCCCTATTAGCAATCAAAAGAAAGATTCAGCATAAGGTAGAGCGGACGAATATTAACCTTAAAATGTCACCTCGGGAAAAGTCAGTTTATCTATACATCGAAAATAATCCCGGCTGCAAATCCGGACAGATCGGTAAGGAACTAGATATCGCAGGGCCCACTCTAAGACGCATTCTATCCGGTATGAGAGAACGATCAATAATCCGTCAACTAGGTAAAGGGGCGGGCACTAACTATACGGTATAGCGGTGTAGTGCGTCAGCCCCCCTCACCCCATCAACCACCCCAAAATAGTAGGATCCTTCACCCGGTCATCCTCCGCCAACAGCTTCATTTTCGCGATGATCTCCGCTGATTTCGGGTCATCATCCACGAAGGGAAGGAAAATGCGGCCGCGGTGTTGACTCTGCACCGCCAGAATACCCAACTGCAAGCCACCCTTCTTCACGATCCCGCTACCCAGGTGAATGGAGTAACTGCCTTGAGTACCCTGAATGATGATGTAGCGTTCCTTCACTTCCACGTTTTCCAGTTTGAACAAGCGGGCACTCTCCCGCGCCAGGGCGGCCCGCATCTCCATCGTGGAGTGACTGGCCTCCGGGTCGACGGCGCCGACGTGGGCAACGCTGACGACCAGGTCGACATCCCGCATCGTTTCGCTGAAGAGGATGGGGTCTACCTTATCGAGGGGGACGGTTTTATAGGTGCGCCGGTCCGTGAAGGCGACGTGCTCGATGGCCGGGGCTTCCACGTCGGAGGGCGTGTACCAATCCGCCAGCGCCCAGAGGGAGGCATAAACACCCCGCCCGTGGTCGACCTTTTGCAGGCCTTCGTCGTAGCTGACCGTCCACCCGCGGCCGGTGAGGAGGGCAACTGCTTTTCGGGGCTGGATCTGGTGGCCCTGGTAGCGGCTTGACTGAAATTTCTCCTCCGTCTCGTTCGGGGTGACGATGTACAGTTCCCGGAAGATCTGCTTGAATGGTTGTACCAACTCGTTGTCGAAAGCGTAGCGCTGGAAGAGATCCCACTGTACCATCGTGTAGAGATGGGTGGGGTGAGCGATCTGCAGTAACTCCTCGTCGCCCAGTTCGTGGGGGTGGCCGTCGACGGCGTTCAGCACGCCGCGCCGCCAGAAACCGCTCAAGGCTTTTTCGCGGGTGGAACAACACGAGCTTATCCAGTAGCCGCCGCACAACTGGGTGTTCGTTGATCTCCCGGATCTCCGCCACGGTAAAGGTGTGGCCGGCGATCATCGCCTGCTCGAGGGAGCGGAGGGTGCGGCTGTACTGTTTGCGCAACTTGGCTTTACTCTCCTTCAGCGCCAGGACCTGTTTGTCTTTACGCAGTTTGCTAGGGATACTCTTTTGCCGCTTCCCCTTGCGCTCTACGATGATGTCGGCTTTACCGCGCTCGTCGATGACCAGCTCTACGCGGGCATCGCCGGATTCAACGACGGGATCCTGGAGAATGACTTGGGTTGCCCGCCCTTCCATCACCCAGCCGAAGCGGACGGGGTCCCCGTAGCCGGCCGTACGCGCCAGGTTCTCCAGGCCGATGCTGACGGCCTTGCGCTCGCTCTCCTTGCGCTGGTTACCGAACTGTTTGGATTCCCGCAAAAACTCCTGCAACAGCTCATAGCGGCGCAGCATATCCTTGCGCGGGCTACGGCGGCTGAGGGGCACCAGGCCGAGGCCTTTGACGTACACCTTATCCCGCTTATCCTTGATCCTGGCCAGCGTTTCGGTGATCTTCACTTCACCGAGCATGATGGCGGAGTAGAGCTTGACCTGGCGGTGGCCGTTGCCATCACTTATGTATTTAGACGCCTCGTGCAGCAGCTTCCAGTGCTTTTTCCCAACGGCCCCGTAGGTTTCGTGGAACCAGTCGATATCCACCGCGCCATCACGGAAGTCTTCCATACTTACCGGGCTGTAACGGGCCACGATCGCCGCCTTCTCTTTATTGGCGTAATCGCTGGCGTGGGCGTGGAACCACCAGACGGCGGAGGGCAACTCCGCTATACCCAGGGCCTCGCCGATCCAATCCGCCCACTGGGGCGCGTAAACGGCGATCTCGATCCAGCGTTTCACGGGTAGCTTTAGCGATTCGACCTCTGCGGCGAAGGCCCCCGAAGTATCCGTAGCGGCGGGGTAGGCCTTTCGCAGCAGGCCGCTGAAGCTCTCTTTGCGGCTCGAAGCACTTCCGTAGGAATAACCCCGGTGCAGGCTTTCCTTTCCCATGCGTTCGGCGATGCGGGTGAGGTAGCCGGATCCTTCGATGCGTTGCAGGGCGTTGGTGTAGGGAGTAGCTTCCGTCGCTATATCACCGCGTTCCAATTCCATCTCTAATAGATTACGGACGAGCTCGTCCGCGATCCCATCCGGGTAGTTGATGGTGACGGTGCCGCCTCCTCTGTCGGTAGCCTCACCGGCGGCCATGGCTTTTAGCACCTTCGGGGCGTGCAGGCCGTGGGTCAGTAGTTCATCCGCGCCGACTTTGCCCTTTCCGTATAGATACAGGCAGACGGGCGTATACAAGCCGACATTGCCGAAGGTAGCGTGCCGCTGTATGCTGGAGGATCTGTCGATCACCGCGTGGAAGTCCTCTACCGACGACCCATCGGAATGGCCGGCCTGGTACAAGTAGCGCGTCAGGTCATAAAAGCGCAGGGCGACGTCCGCATCCACCAAGCTCATTATCGAGGGATTGGTGAAGGCCATATCCTGACCGGGGAAGAGTAGCCAGGCCAGGGAACTCCAACGGGTCGTGCGTTCGTACCCCCATTTGTCCTTCTGCACCTGGTTCACCCGCGCTTCCGCCGGCCAGCGGGCGAGAATGTCTTCCAGCACGTCCATCTGGAATTGGTGCATCATCGGACCGTCAGCGTGGGCCCGGTAGAAGTTGTTGACCAGAGCGGCCAGACTGGAAACGAAGTTATTCGGATGGCGCTTGGCGGTAAACTCGAGAATCTCCGGGCAGTCCGGATAGTAGCGCCCCAGTAGTTCCTTATAAAAGGTCTTGCCTACACCGCGCCCCTTCCCGTTCAGAAAAGCCTTCAGAAAATACCGCCTCAAAGTCGTTCAGCCCGGCC
>OY764724.1:0-3556 GCA_963668285.1 uncultured Lewinella sp.
CGGTGTAGGCTTGGGAAAGCTATCTTGACCGGCGTATACGACCGATTTTCATGCGCCTCCCGATCTACCTAATTTTCCTACTGATCGTTTCTGCCTGTAAGCACGAATCGCCACCTACGGAAACGGCGGCAAGCAGCCGGCGCCCTAACGTTCTGCTCTTTTTGGCAGACGATTGGTCCTTCCCCCACGCCGGGGTGTACGGTGACCGTACGGTAAAGACGCCCAATTTCGATGCCTTAGCCGCCGGCGGCATGCTCTTTACGAACGCGTTTACGGCCAGCCCCAGCTGCTCCCCTAGCCGCGCCAGTATCCTCACCGGTCGCTACCCCCACCAGAACGGGGTAGCGGGTAACCTGTGGAGTGAATTCCCCGCCGACCTGACCGTTTACCCCGAGGTGCTGGAAGCAGCCGGCTACGCCACCGGTTTTGAACAAAAGGGATGGGCGCCGGGGGATTGGGCCGCGACCGGGCGCACTCAGAACCCTACCGGTCACTACCAGCAGGACATCACCGCCTTTCTTGACGGCAAAGACCCCGAAAAACCCTTCTGCTACTGGTTCGGGACCAACGACCCGCACCGCGACTATGAGTCCAGTCTCGGGGTGCTGACGGGTATGAAACCCGATAGCGTCGTGGTACCCGCTTTCTTCCCCGACCTGCCCTGCGTACGCAATGACATCATGGACTACTACGCCGAGGTAGAGCGACTCGACCGTCACCTGGGTCAGGTAGTCAACCTATTACGTGAGCGGGGGGAGCTGGACAATACCCTGATCATCGTCAGTAGCGACAACGGTATGCCCTTCCCCCGGGCAAAAGCGACCCTCTACGATGCCGGGACGCGGATGCCCTTCGTGGCGCACTGGCCGGCCCGCATACCCGCCGGCGGGGTGCACGATGGCTACGTTAACCTGGCGTCCATTGCGTCAACATTCGTTGATGCCGCGGGCTTGAACGTCCCGGCGGAAATGATCCTTCCCAGCTTAACTGCCAACGCTGCTTGACCCGGAGGTGAGTGCCGGCGACGAGGTCTTCCTCGAAAGGGAACGGCACGCGCAGGTCAGGGCGGGCTTCGGCAGTTACGCGATGCGGGGCATCCGCACCGACAGCTTCTTGTACATCCGAAACTTCTACCCCCGACCGCTGGCCGGCCGGTGACCCCGAAGCGGTACTAAGCGTCGGTGCCTACGGTGACGTAGACAACTCGATCACCAAAATGCTGATGCTGGCCGGTGCAAAACCCGCCGCCGATACCACCGATTATTATCGTTTAGCCTTTGGCAAGCGCCCGAGTGAAGAGTTGTATCACCTAAGCAACGACCCCTACCAACTCAACAATTTAGCCTCCGAGCCGGCCTTCTCTGCTCCTCTTTCCGATCATCGCACCCGCGTACTCGCAAAAATGAGAGAAACGAACGACCCACGGGTAGCCGATCCACAAACTTCCTTATGGGACGAGGCCCGGTACACGCCGACTTACGGCAAATCAACTTTCGATCGAGATGCCTTTATCGAGGCTTATGTCTACAAAGCAGTCGGTAACGGCGTCCGCTTCAAAGACCAGCCCTGCCTGCCCGTAAAATCGACCGAATAGTCAACCATGCGGCGGTTAGTGACCTAATACATGAATAAACCTTCATATATTATTGATGATCATTGACCAAATCTATACCGGCTGCCTGGCGCAGGGCGCGTACTACATCGAATCGGACGGCGAAGCGGCCATCATCGACCCTTTGCGTAGCCCGGAGCCTTACCTAAGCCGGGCCGAAAAGGCGGGGGCTACCATAAAGTATATCTTCGAGACCCACTTCCACGCTGACTTCGTGAGCGGCCACCTCGACCTGGCGAAAGCGTCGGGGGCGCAGGTCGTGTACGGGCCGGGGGCGAAGACGGACTATGAGAAGCATAATGCGCACGACCTGGAGGATTTTCGGGTGGGTAAGGTCACTATTCGCGCGCTGCACACCCCCGGCCATACGCTTGAGAGTACTTGTTATCTGCTTATGGACGAGCGGGGCCGACCACACGCCCTGTTCTCCGGGGATACGCTCTTCATCGGCGACGTCGGCCGTCCGGACCTCGCGCAGAAAGCCGGGGCATTGACAACCGAGGACCTGGCGGGGCTGCTGTACGACAGCCTTCGCCGCCGCATCATGGTTTTACCGGATGACGTCATTATTTACCCCGCCCACGGGGCCGGCTCCGCCTGCGGAAAGAAGATGAGTCGGGAAACGCAGGATACGCTCGGGAATCAAAAAGAAACCAATTATGCCCTGCGCGCCGATATGACGCGGCAGGAATTCGTGCGGGAAGTTACCGACGGCCTGGCACCGCCCCCGAGCTATTTCAGCGAAAACGTGCGGTTGAATAAAGAGGGGTACGAGAGCTTCGAGGAGGTTATGGATCGCGGCCTGCAGCCGCTGCCCCCCCGCCGCCTTCGAAAGGGTAGCCAACGCCGAACGGCCACTATTGCTGGACGTGCGTGATAAGGCGCAGTTCGTCCGGGGCTTCATTCCCAACAGCATCTTTATCGGTCTGGACGGTTCCTTTGCCCCCTGGGTCGGCGAGCTCGTCCCGGACCTCAAGCAACCAATTCTGCTGATCGTAGAGGAAGGCCGGGAGGCAGAGGCTACCGAACGGCTTAGCCGGGTCGGGTACGATCAGGTGCTCGGTTACCTGGAAGGGGGGGCTGGAGGCCTGGCGCGACTACGGTGGCGAGGTAGATACGATCGAGACCATCAATGCCGGAACTTTCGGCCGGCGCCTGCAAACGGAGGGTCCCCTTACGGGGTTTTGGACGTGCGTAAGTCAACTGAATACGCCGGTGGCCACCTGGCCAAGTCCATGAACATACCCCTCAACGAGCTAAGCAAGCGGCAAAACCGAGCTGAATGATGGTGAGCGCTTCTACGTACATTGCGGGAGTGGTTACCGGTCGACCATCGCTACCAGCCTGCTGAAGGCGCGTGGGGTGGACGAGCTGGTGAACGTTCAAGATAAAGTGGCCTCCATCCTCGAGCAGGAGGTTACCACCTAAGCTTCCCCCGTCGTGCTGCAGTGGCTTCGTGCCTGGTTCCCTACCCCCGTCGGATACTCCCCGAAGGACGCCGCGGCCGAGTTGGCGGCCGGTCTTACGGTGGGGGTGCTGCTCGTGCCGCAAGCGATGGCCTACGCTTTGCTGGCCGGCGTCCCGGCGGAATATGGCTTGTACGCCGCCCTGGTTCCTTTGCTGGTGTACGCGCTTTTTGCGAGCTCCCCGCATACCTCCGTCGGGCCGACCGCCCTGGCGTCCCTGCTTTGCCTGAACGGGGTGGCGAGTTTGGCCGAGCCGATGACGGCGGAATTTATCGGTTACGCAATCGTACTGGGTGGGTTGACCGGTTTGTTGCAGTTGCTGTTCGGTCTTATTCGCCTCGGTGGCATCGGCAGTTTACTGAGCCGGCCGGTGCTTTCCGGTTTCGTTTCTGCGGCCGCGGTACTGATCGCCTTTTCGCAGGTGGATGCCTTGTTGGGGATGGAGGGGGAGCGGACGAGCTACTTTCACGAGACGTTG
>OY764725.1:0-3645 GCA_963668285.1 uncultured Lewinella sp.
CCATCGGTGAATCCCAGGATGGAGCCGTAATGGGGCCTGGGTGTCAACCGCCTGTAGAAATCTGCTGTAACGGCATCGACGATGACATGGATGGTAACATCGATAATGTAGACGAGTGCGGCGGAGATAAAGATATGGATGGCGTACCGGACGTCTGTGACCTTGACGACGACAACGACGGTATCCCCGATGCTGTAGAATGTGGCGAAGCTTTTTACCTCCGGTGGGACGACAACGGCGCCGTAGTTACCCTACAACCAGGTCAGAGCCGCGTCTACAGTTTTACTCTCCCCGACGGTACTGACTTCGACGCTACAATCACAAATCTAGCCAGCAGCGAGACTGCCGTGCAAACCATCGACGTTGGCCCTACGCGACCGGCCCGACAGTATTACGACGGGCCAGGTCTTGAAGCGTGGAGAGGTATATTCGGTAGTGGTGATGACGATTATACCCTAACTATGGAGTTGTCCCGCCCGCTCAACGTGCTCTTTACGGACGGTGAGAGCCAAGGAAACGGGGAACCTCCCATTGTTGCTACCACTGATGGTGGTGTCTGGCAATTAGTCGATAATTCGCCCGCCACCGATCCTGACGGGACTCCCGCCCTCAATGCTTTTGGCCAACCAACCGTGGTGTTGTTGACGGGTATTGGAACGACGACCGCTTCCTACGCTACTAATGCCACCGGCAACCCTTTTCCAGTTGCGCTACTACGGACCGATTCCGCCACGATTATAACCCAGGAGGTAGAGCAGGACGCCAGGGCCGCCACCGGTATACTGTTCGGCATCGCTATCTGTGGTAACTCGGATGGCGATGAATTTACCAACGACTGTGACCTCGACTCCGATGGCGATGGCTGCCCCGACGCACTCGAAGCCGCCAACCCCGCGGTAACCGAGACCAACCTAATGAACGACACCATCACCGGTGGCGTCGACACGAACGGTGTACCACTCCTGGCGGCCGAAGGATTTACCCCGGTACAAACTGATCCCGGCGCTCCGGACTTCCTGAACCCCGACGTAGCCGTGGCTTGCGAACAAACGGATTTTGGTGACTTTGCCGGCTTCGGCTCGGCTGAGCATATACACTTCCGGGAAGACTCGGATACGGGAGTACCGAGCGCGGACACCGCCGTCTGGATCGGAACGCTACTCGACTTCGAAACGGAGGCACAAAACACCGTCGATGCCACCGGAGACGACCAGGATCAATTCGACGACGAGGACGGAATCGCCAACTTCCCTACCGCAATCATGGGTGGTGAGACTTACACCTTTGATTTGACGCTGAATAGCAACCAAGCCGACGAGGTGTTCTACGGCGTCTGGCTGGACTACGATCAGGACGGCACCCCGGACGAGTTCCTCCCCGGGTCCGCCACCACGAGTAGTCCCGTAACCGTACCGGTTACTGCAACCGCCCCCGCCGGCTTCAGCGCCGACTCCATCTACCTCCGCGTGCGGGCGGGTACCGAATCCATTACGGAAGCGGAACTATCCGGTTCCATAACCAACGGGGAGGTGGAAGATTACGGCTATTTCATCTGCAACGTGTCCACGGACCTGATTTTCTCGCAGGGTTGTAGCGGTGATGTATTGGGCCCGGTAATTATTGACTCGAATAACGACGCCGCGGGTGGTTTTACGGTGATAACTACCATCGGAACGACGGTCGACGCGGCCGGCACGATTACGCTCGGAAATAACACCGGCACGGAGGCCGTAATGGATGTGATCGTCTACACCACTCCGGCTGGTTGCTCGGATACGCTCACAGTGACGACTCTATCCCCCGACCAGTCGGTGTGCACCCCGGGAGATAAAGACGGGGACGGCGTACCAGATATCGACGACCTGGACGACGATAACGACGGTATCCTGGATGCGGATGAGCTGATCTGCGCCGACATTAATATCCTCACGGTAGATGCGGCGGCCCTGGGTATTACCATGGATCAGACCACCTTCCCGGTAACCTTTTTCGACGTCAACGGCATCCCCGGCCTGGATATCCGCTACAGTGTGAGTGGCGCTTACCTGACTAATAACCCCGAGAACTCGCAATTGTCACCGTCCCTCACTTTTCCAAGCGGCCAATACACCAACTGGAAGGTGGCGAACAACTCGACCAATACACTAGTGATCGAATTTATAGGTACTACTTTACCGGTAGCGGTACAGGCTGGGTCCGATAATAATTTGTTTGCACGCCGCCGGTTCGTCGGCAGCCAAAATTTCACTTATAACGAACAAGCCAGGCTTAGTGCTACGGGTAACGGAACGACGGTAGGCAACGCAGCGAGTAGCCCCAATTCCTGTGGTGTTAACAATTTCACGAACCTCTCAGTCGGTGGCGACGGTACTTCCACGCACGTCTATACCATGCCTGTCGGCGGAAACTCAGGCACGACGAACCTCCGTAACTCTTGCGGCTTCACGAGTGATTTTGAAGACCTCAGCGGGATTACCTCCCTTACCTATACGTATAGCAACCCGGTGACGAACGCGCAACCCGGCAACAATACATCTACGCAGCCATTACTTCCGATCGTCCTGACAATTTGTAACTTCGATCTGGACGGTGACGGCCTGACCAATGACTGCGACCTCGACTCCGACGGCGACGGCTGCCCCGACGCCCTGGAAGCCGGTTTCGCCGGAGTCGATGAGGGGACCGGCTTCAACCCCGCCGATTCGACCCTGGTCCTTGACCCAGTGACGGACGTAAACGCCAATGGCGTACCCGTTCTTGGTGGCGGAACCCCAACCGCGTCAACCTCCGCCGGCCCCGATTTCCAGAATCCGGATTGGTTTGTAGCCTGCCAGGCCCCATTGGACTGTTCAGCCGATGCGTACATGGTACAAGGGCCGACTTCCACGTGGAACGTAATCAACCTGGCAAAGGGAACCGCGGAAGAAATGCTGGAGGATGGGTACGAAATGTCATTAAATGCCGCCGGTTATAACCAATTGGATAACTTGATCTATTCCACGGCGGAGCTGCCCGATGGGGCCCTTGCGGCTGCCATTAGCGCAAGGCTACCGGATGGAACTTTTAATACTTCGGTTAGCCCGCCGCTTGGAATACCGGAAAGGGGCTTTGTGTCCGGGGACGTATCCTCCGATGGGGTTTGGGCGATAACGCAGGAAAGGCCATCCATAATCTACTTGATTGATGTCGACCCATCCAGCTCGACCTATTTAGAAACCTTGCGAGAGGTAACGGTCCTGGGGCCACCGACGTATGACATCGCCTTCCCACCCGGGGTAAATGATTTCGTGTACGGATTCGCCATTGGTGGAAATCTGTGGGGTTGGGACCTGAACACCGGGGCCGCCATCAATTTCGGTGCCGCTGGCATTCCTTTCAGTGGTCCTCAAGGAGCCGCCTTCTTCGATGCGGAAGGATATTTCTATACTTATAGTAATACCTCGGGCGATATATACCGCCTCGATCTTCGCAACAATCCCAGGACTGAAGCCGAATACGCCAGCGAACTTGCCATTTTCGTAAGTAACTCGGTGGGTGGAATAACCCTCAACGACGGTGCGCGCTGTAGCGCCGCATCAGGTAATGTCTTTACGGACTTTGGCGATCGTAGCCTCTTCGGTCTGGCGATCCACGTTCAGTGCTCGG
>OY764726.1:0-17925 GCA_963668285.1 uncultured Lewinella sp.
TCACCTCCCTCACGATCAAGGACGCGATGAACCTACTGATGGGTGAGCAAGATGCCGCCACGCGCTACCTCGAATCGAACACCGCCAGCCCTTTAGCCGCGGAATTTCAGCCCGTGATCAAGGCATCGTTGGATGAGGTGAATGCGACTGAGCTTTGGAAAAAGACCGTCACGGCCTACAACAAGATCCCCTTCGTCAAGAAAACCGACCCCGATCTGGACGCTTACGTGACCGGGCGGGCGCTGGAGGGGATGTTTGGTTTGATCGAGGTTAAGGAAACGGAATTGCGGGATAATCCGGCGTTGCGGAATACTGATTTGTTGCGGCGGGTTTTTGCGCGGCAGGACTAAACTCGGCGTTGGTGTACTAGTTCTCCGGGGCGATTACTTAACTTTGAGTTAACCTCGGGGTGCGTCGTTATGCGGACCTTTGCGGCTATATAATTGGCCGTGCTACCACCATTTCGGCCTACCTGATCAACTCAGAATATCTAGTATGCGAAACCTTTACCTAATAGCTCTCGCCCTTTTGTTGGTGTTGAGCACTACCGCTGCGTCTTTTGCGCAGGGGGTCACCACAGCTTCCGTATTCGGAAGAGCGATCGACGAAAGCACGGAGGAGCCGTTGATCGGTGCTACCGTACAAGCCGTACATACCCCATCAGGCACTACTTACGGTAACGTCACTGACTTAGATGGCTTCTATCGCATACCCGGCATGCGTGTGGGAGGCCCTTATACGATAACCGTTACTTACGTAGGTTACCAACCACTCGCCGAGCAAGGAGTATATCTACAGCTCGGCCAGTCATTCCAATACAACCCCGAGATGGGTACGGATGCCGTAGAACTCGAAGGCATTGAAGTTATTGCCAACCGTTCCGATGTATTTGACGGAAACCGTACCGGGCAAGAGACCAGCATCAGTGAAGAACAGGTAGAGGTACTGCCTACGGTAAGCAGGAGCATTGCCGACTACGCGCGCCTTAACCCGCTGGCAAAAATTGGTGAAGGAGGTGACGGGCTCAGTATCGAAATCGCCGGCCAGAACAACCGTTTTAACGCGATCTACATCGACGGAGCGGTAAACAACGACGCTTTCGGCCTTTCCGGTACGGGTACTAACGGCGGTCAGACGGGCGTCTCTCCGATCTCGATCGATGCCATCGAGCAGTTCGTAGTGAGTGTCGCGCCTTTTGACGTGCGTCAAAGTGGATTTGCCGGGGGTTCGATCAATGCGGTGACGCGGTCCGGCACCAACGACATCGAAGGCTCTGCCTATTACTTTTTCCGCAACGAAAATTTGACGCGGAAGGATGCTTTTGAGAATGAGGATGGCTTTCGCTTTAATGAAGCGGCCCCCTTTAGTGCCAAGACATATGGCTTCCGCGTAGGCGGCCCAATTATTAAGGACAAGTTGTTTTTCTTCGTCAACGGAGAGCTGCAGCGAGACGAGACCCCACAGCCTTTCGACATAGGCAACTACGAAGGTCAGTCCAGCGCCGCCGATATCGATAACCTATCGAGCTTCGTTCAATCTAACTTCGGCTATGACGTAGGCACCTACGACAACAATACCGCCTTTTTGAATAGTGACAAGATCCTGGTAAAACTGGACTATAACATCAACCGGATTCATAAACTATCGCTCCGTCATAGCTACACCGGGGCCGAGAATCTCGAAGCCCGCAACTCCGGTAACCGGAATATTAATTTCATCAACGGCTCTGAGTTTTTTATTTCTAATACGCACAGTACCGCGTTGGAAGTGAACAGTGTATTCGACAACAATACGGCTAACAACCTGACCATCGGTGCTACTTTCGTGCGCGACGATCGCGATCCGTTAGGACCGGACTTTCCGACCGTTCGAATTGCTGATGGTGACGATGAAACTATCCAGTTTGGTGCCGAGCGCTTCTCTACGGCTAATTTGCTGAATCAGGATGCGATTAATATCAAGAATGACTTCAACATTTACAAAGGCGCGCATAACATTCTGATCGGTGCGAATTTGGATATCTTCCGCGCCGGTAACCTTTTCATTCGTGAGAACTTCGGGTCCTATCAATATTTTGGTATTGAGGATGCCGATGATCCTACGAACGATGTTTCTGCTATCGATCAATTCACGCAAGGGTTGCCAGCCAGTCGTTATGACCGTAGTTTCAGTCAAGTCGATAACGTCACGGGTGACGACAGCGATGCTATCGCAGAGTTCAATCAGAGTCTATTGGGCGTCTACTTTCAAGATGAATTTCAGGTCAATAATAAGCTACGTCTGACGGGTGGTCTGCGCTTCGATATTCCAATTTGGCCGACCGATGTGCCGAGTAATGAGGAGTTCAACACGCAAACGGTGGCGCAACTGCAAGCTGCGGGTTACGACTTACGCGGAGCGCGTACGGGGCAATTCATCGGAGGTACAGTTTTGTTTAGCCCGCGGCTCGGCTTTAATTTCGACGTCCTTGGTGACCAGAGCTTGCAGATTCGTGGTGGTATCGGTCGCTTTACCAGCCGCATACCGCTGGTTTGGCCGGGCGGGGCGTTTAACAACTATGGACTAAACGTTGGCGGCGTACGAGAATTCAATACAAGTGGTGTTTAACCCTGATGTCAACGCCCAGGCCCCCGGTGAAATAGATCTTGCTAATGTTTCTCCATCGGGTCAAATCGATCTGTTTGCCGAAGATTTTAAATTGCCACAAACTACGCGCGTGAATTTGGCTTTTGATTACAAACTCCCCGGTGGCATTATTGCAACCGTCGAGGGTTTATACGCGAAGTTTCACAACTACGTCCGGTACGAAAGGGTGGACCTGAACCCCGATGCATTTCAATGGCTTGCGGGGGGGCCTGACAACCGCATTTATAGCCCAGGCGATCCATTCCTGGATACACCATACACAGGAATCTATTTAGGCATCCAATACCGATCGTGGCTACAGTTACAATGCTAGCGTTGTCTTACAAAAACCATTCACGAATGGCTTTCAGGCACAGATCGGATATTCGTACGGAGATTCGTATACTTTGTTTGACGGCACTTCGAGCCAGAACTCTTCACAGTGGCGCGGATTCTATAATCCGAGGGGTAGAAACGCCTTACCCGAAGAGATCGAACGATCCGCATTTGCAGCCGGACATCGAATCTTCGGTTCGGTGTCCTACGCCATCGAAACTTCCTTTTCGAAGACGACCGTCGCCCTTTTCATGAACGGTGACAACGTTGGCCCTTATACTTACGTAGTTGGTGAGCGCAACCAGAACTTTGTCAATGACGGCGGATTTGACTTCAACGAACTCGCGTACGTACCAGCCAGCCAACGTGAAATCAATCTGGTCGATCTTACCGATCGCGATGGTAACGTCACGGTTACCGCACAGCAACAGTGGGAAAGCCTAGATGCCTTCATCGAAGCCGACGACCACTTGAGTGAGAGAAGGGGGCTTTACTCCGAGCGTAACGGTGCCTGGTCACCTTTCCGGACCATCTTCGACGCGCGTATTCTACAAGACTTCTACATTGAGACGGCCTCCGGCAAGCGCAATACGATCCAAATATCTCTTGACATTTTCAATCTTAACAACTTCCTTAATAAAAACTGGGGTAAGCGGAATAATCTCGGCTTCAATAGCTTTAGCCTAGTTAGTCTCGAGGGCATTGACGACGATGGGGTACCTAGCTACACCGTTCCGACGGAAGTACGGGAGAAGACGCCCGATACTATTTGGGATGATAACCTGGATATATTTGGTATTCGCAGTAGTTTATGGACGGGTCAGGTCGGTTTACGGTATATTTTCCAGTAGTAAATTAATAATACAGCGTGCGCTTTAATGACCAGCGATTTAACGCCGTTATAAAGCTTGACCAAAGCCCCCAGCAGTAATTATACTGTTGGGGGCTCTGTTTGCAGGAGGTAGATTAACGCTTTGCCGCTGTACTACGACGCGTTTAGTACCAAACTGGTTGCCTTAGCTGGCGGCAGTGTTAAATATGCAGATTTAACGTTTTGCGAAGCGATGTAATCAGTATTCGCAGGTATAGAAAATTCTACGGTCTAAAATATAATACCTTGCAGCTTACGCTGTATTACTGCACCCCACGCAACTCCCCGAAACCGTAATATTAAAATTATCCGCCTTATACCCCTGCGGCAACCTGAACTCTACCGGCTCCGTCAGGCACTCTACCCGATCGCAGACGACGCAGCGGAAGTGCAAATGGCCATGATCTTGCTTCCCGTGCCCACAGCCTTCCTCACAACTCGCAAAATACTGCCGGCCGTCATCGGCGACGATGCGGTGTACCAAACCCTCGTCAACAAAGCGGTTGAGGATCCGATAGACGGTGACACGGTCCATCGGCTCAACCAGGCGGCGGCTGATGCCTTCGTGGTTCAGCGCGGCATCCTCCCCACGAAGGAGCTTGAGAATGGCGGTCTGGGAAGCAGTATTACGGCGGGGCATGTTAAAGTCTTATTGCAACGCTATTGCGGTTGTGGTAAAAGTGTATCTTTGCGTCTGCTTAACCCTTTAGTAAACCAAATGATAGTTAGCATGACCAAACATAGCACGTTTATCCTATTCCTTTTGTTGTTGACCGCCACTTTTGTAAGCACAGGCTGTGAAGACGACGACCCGGAGGTACCCAACGAGGAGGAAGTAATCACGAATGCAACGTTCACACTTACATCAGCGAACGGAGACATCGTCCTATTCACCTTCCTCGACCCCGACGGAGATGGCGGTACGGCTCCTATCATTACCCAGGCCGGAAACGTTGCCCCCAACACCACCTACAACGGATCACTCGCGCTAACCAATGCTTCGGACCCGACGGACATCGAAGACATCACGGCGGAGGTCCGCGAGGAAGACGAGGAACACCAAGTATTCTACTCGACCAGTACCGGTCTTAATATGACGTTCGCCTACGATGATGTGGATGGCGACGGTAACCCACTCGGGCTGATGACCAACGTCACAACTGGGGAAAGTAGCTCCGGTACCATGACCGTTGTTCTACGTCACGAGCCCAACAAAGGGGCCACCGGCATAGCTATCAACAACCCCGATGCCGCTGGCGGCGAAACGGATATCGAAGTTACCTTCGAGGTTATGTTCTAAGGTTCACCTCAGTCAAACCAGCATCCGGAGCTCGCGCGATCGCGTACAGCATCCGCTCGTACACCGCCGTATTCGATACGAAATCCTCTTCACCGAGGAGCAGTATCAATACGGCGGTGTCTTTTTGTGAACGGAGGTAATTTAAATAGGCCTGCTGGATAGATAGCAGGTAATCATTCGTGATCGTCCGTTCGTACTCGCGGCCACGTTCTTCGATGTTGGCTCTGAGTACCTCAATGGGGCGGTGTAGATAGACGATCAAGCCCGGGGCCGGGAAGCCGGCGTCCATGGTCTGGAAGATGCGGCTGAACAAGCGGAATTCTTTTCCCGACAACGTATTACGGGCAAACAGTAGCGTCTTGACAAAGAGGTAATCCGCCACCAGCCCGTTACGGAACAGATCAGCTTGAGTGAGTTTGCCGGAAAGTTGTTTGTGCCGCTCGGCCATAAAGAACAGCTCTACCGGCAGGGCGTAACGTTCCGGCTCGGCGTAAAAGGCGGCGAGGAAGGGGTTGTCGGCAAACTGCTCCAGGATGGGGCGGCGCTTGTAATCGGCTGCCAACCGCTCGACGAAAGTCGTTTTGCCGGCGCCGATGTTCCCCTCGACGGCGATGAAGTATTGTGGTAAGTCTGGGAGCATGTGCGGCGCAATGATACGGCCGGGTAAGATTTCGCACCTTCGCTACCATGGAGCTTAAGACAGTCGTAATCGCGCTGGGGGCAAATCTTGGCGATAAGGAGGCTACCCTCGCTTCGACGCGCGCCATGCTGACCGAGCGGATCGGCCCGGTCGTAGCAGCCAGCGAGGAGATGATCACCCCAGCCTGGGGAGTAGTGGACCAACCGGACTTTCTAAACCAGGTCCTCGCCATTCGACCGACCGTTTTTTTGGGTCGCTTCGAGGGGGCGGAACCCATTGAGGGCTTGCACCAACTGCTTACCGTGACGCAGCAAATCGAGCGCGCACTCGGACGGAAGCGGGGCCGGCGCTGGGGGCCGCGTAGCTGTGACATCGACCTGATATTCGCGGACCGGTATGAGGTAGCGACCGAACGCCTGACCCTCCCCCACCCCTGGTGGCGGCAACGAGACTTCGTCGGGGGCATATTAGAACGCGAGCTACCCGAGTACTTACTATTCGGCCCCAGATAGATGGGCTAATTCGTAGCTTGGCGGCTATGGCAGAACAGCTTGGTTTCCTCACTCTCCTACCACCGATCATCGCAATCATCCTTGCAATTGCCACCAGGCAAGTCTTCATCTCTCTGATCGTAGGCATATTCCTGGGCTACGTCATTTTGGCGGGGGGGAACGTGTGGCTGGGGTTTCTGGACACCATGCAGGGTTTAGTGGAGGTATTCGCCGATGCGGGGAATACGCGGACCATCATGTTCTGCGCGCTCGTCGGGGCGCTGATCGTATTCATGCAGCGTTCGGGTGGCGTAGCCGGCTTCATCGAATTAGTAGAACGGAAGCTTCGAAAGTATGAAGAGCGGGAAGCGGGTCGGGGGCGCGTGGTCGTACAACTGTTGGCCTGGCTGACCGGTGCGCTGATCTTCGTAGAATCGAGTATCAGCGTGCTTACGGTCGGCACCCTTTACCGGCCGATATTCGATAAGCTGGGCCTAAGCCGGGAGAAGCTCGCCTACATCGCCGACTCCAGTTCGGCACCGAGCAGCATCCTCATCCCCTTCAATGGCTGGGGGGCGTTCATCATGACGTTGCTGGCAGCCGAAGGGTTCGCCAATCCGTTCGGAACGATGATCCGGGCGCTCGGCTACAATTTCTACGCACTCTTCGCCCTCGCCCTAGTGCCGATCGTCATACTGCTACGTCGCGACTTCGGTCCTATGCGGACAGCCGCGGCCCGTGCGGAGCGGGGTCAGACACTCAACGAAGGATCAACCCCGGTCGTGGATACGGAACTGACGGACATTACGGCAAAGGAAGGGGTACCCAAGCGCGCGGCAAATATGATCGTTCCAATCGTCGTCATGGTCGTCTTCATGCCGTTCATGCTGGCTTACACCGGCTGGTCCGACGCCCGCGACGTGGTGGGTGATTCATCGGGGTTCGGTGCGTTACTGTTTCAGGCGATTGGCAGTGGGTCGGGGTCCACGGCGGTACTGGTTGCGGTAACGCTATCCATTCTGTTCAGTATAGGCTACTATAAGTTACAGGGCATTTTCGGGGTGCGGGAATCGGTGGATTTGGTACTTAAGGGCATTGCCGGGTTGATTCCGCTGGCGCTGCTAATGTTGTTGGCTTTTGCTATCGGGTCACTATGCAAGCAACTCGAGACGGGTATTTACGTGGCGGACGTTGCCCAGCGGTTCATCTCCCCCGGCTTGGTCCCTTTTCTGGTATTTATCGTTACTTGTTTCATCGCCTTCAGTACGGGCACTAGCTGGGGTACGTTTGCGATTATGATCCCGATCGCCGTCCCGATGGCTACGGATTTGGAGGCGAACGTGCTCATGGCCGTCGCGGCGGTTCTCGGTGGCGGCGTGTTCGGGGATCACTGCTCACCCATTTCCGATACGACCATTCTTAGCAGCATGGCCTCGGCTACGGACCACGTCGACCACGTAAAGACTCAGTTGCCGTACGCGGGAATTGCCGGGGGGCTCGCGGCATTGACCTACCTGCTACTGGGTATACTGTGAGCTAACGGTGCTGTAGTCGGAATGCCGCCCGTAGCCCTCGCGAGACTGCCGGTATCCTAAGTTGCTCAGCGGCCCGGTCGCGGGCCGGCTTCTGGTTGATCCGACTGCCGACTGGATAAGCATAAAGCTTCGTAGTCAGGGTGCTATACTTTTTACCCAGAGTTTGAAGTAGATGTAGCTCCTGGATCATCTCACCGGCGGCGGGGGCCGCCATACAGCCGCCAAGTAGTTTTCCGCGGCCCCACAGTCCTTTCTTTACGTAGAGCGTCAGGTGGCCGTAGTTGTAGTCGGCCGCAACGGCGCGGTCGTCGTGGTCGAGGGGCTGTTCTATGGTTTCGTAGCGGACGCCACGCTCCTCCAGCTGTTGCTCGGTAAGGCCGAAAGTGGCTATCTCGGGGTCCGTGAAGGTGACCCAGGTGAAGGTGTTCAGTCTGTGGCGTTTGTCGACGGGGCTGAGTAGGTTCGTCCAGAGGTCCGTATTGTGTTTCTCGGCACCGTGGCTAAACATTTCGCGTCCAAAGGCATCCCCGACTACGAAAATATTCTTGTTGGTCGTGCGGTAATAGTCGTCGGCTTTGATCTTGCCGTGCTCCACCTCCACCCCGGCGGCTTCGAGTCCTATCCCCTTAGTGATCACCGAGCGGCCGATCGCCGTGAGCAGGTGGCTAAATTCGATGGATTCGCCGGATGTACCTTTCAGCTTTGCCGATTTAGCGGACTCGAAGGAAGCTATCTCCGCCCCGAAGCGAATATCGACCCCATCCAGTCGCAGGCGTTGGGCGAGTATGTCGGCCATACGCCGCGGGTCCTTGTTCAATAAGCGGTCACCACGGACGAGCAAGGTCACCTGGCTCCCCAGTCGGGCAAATGCCTGCGCCATCTCACAACTGATGGGGCCACCGCCGACTATGAGCAACCGGTCGGGTAGTTCACCCAGTTCCCAAAAGATGCTTTCGTTATCCCACTGCTTGACCCGCTCTGACCCGGGGGCGTCCAGTTTATTGGGAGTCGAACCGGTAGCGAGTACGATCTTGCGCGCCGTGATCCGGCGGTCATTGACGGTAACTTCCCGCCGGCCGGATAGGCGCGCCTCCCCGATGATGCAATCTACCCCGAGGTCCTTACGAAGGTGCTCGGGGGATTCGTTAGCACGGATGACGTCCTGCTGCCGGTGAATATACTCGAGCACCTTAGTGTAGTTGGCTTTGCCTTCGGTCTTCAAACCAAATTTGGTTGCGGCTTTCGCACCGGCGAACTGAGCGGCGACGTGCAACAGCGCCTTACTCGGAACACAGCCGTAGTTGAGGCAGTCGCCGCCGAAGTTCTTTTCGGTTCGGTCGATGAGGGCCACCTTGAGGCCGATGGTCGCCCCGAAACCCGCCGCACCGAGGCCACCGGCACCGGCGCCGATCACGATTAAATCATAGGTATAGTCCATGCTCGCTCAACCGCGGATGGCCGCCCTAATGTTCGCCACCCCGTGTATGACCGGCCCGTCGCTACCACATCCAGATCACCTGCAGACCGGCATCGGTACGGCTGCTGCCCACCTGCCGATCTAGCCCGGAGCCGAGTTTGCTCCCATCGGTAAACCATGTCTGCGCCAAACGTGCCTCCAGCGTAAGATTGCGAAGGCCCTTATAGCGGGCGAGCAAGTAGGCGCGGAGCGCCTCACCGTAGTACGGCACGACGCGTGCGTTATAGCGCAGGCCCTGCTCGTAGTGGTAGAAGCGGACGTCGTAGCTATCCGTGTGCACCCACGCGTGGCGACTGCTGAACGTCCACTTATTCCCTATTCGATAACGAACCTCCTGCCACGCACCCACACCGAAGCGTTGCTTTCCGTCGCCGCCGGCCACTTCCCCTAGATCGAGTCTTGCACGTAGATCCACCCGCTGCCCAACCCTGTACTGGATGTGCACGCGCGCCTGGGAACGCCGGCGGGGCGTGACGCCGCGTAGGTCGCTCGTATCGTTCGCGTCCACATCCCGTCCTTTAGTTTCGGAACGAAGTTCCAGGTAGGTTTCCAGGCGGCGCTTTTCGTAGTAAGTAAGGCGTAGTCGGTACTCACGGCCCGCATCCGGGCGGCCGGCCCGAAAGCGGAAACCGGGGGTGGTGTAAGCATCGTAGTAAGCGTTGATGCGCCAGTGGGGTGAGGGCCGCAGACTAAGGCCAAAGTAAAGACCTCTCTCATTGCGCGTGGTGCTGCCCTCACCGAAGGCTTGGCTACGTAGGGCAATGTAGCGCTCACCGTAGGAACGATAGATCACGCTTAACTCCGCGGAACGGTGTAGACTCAACAGCCAGCCGCTCAACCAGGCGGTACCCCCGGTAGAGCTGACGGCGAGCTCGCCGAAAGTAGTCGCGTTTCCCAAACGGTAACGGTAGTCGAGGCCGGCGTTGCGTAGCTGCCGCCCCCTGAAAGCGAAGTCGTTGTATAGTCGGTCGGCGGGCTCGAGCGGTACACTCAGCCGGTCGACGACTCCGTTCGCGGCCAGTTGAAAGCGGTGGTGTGGTCGGTACGCCAGGCGTGCCGCGTAAGTAGTATGGCGGGCGGCGTGCTTGTCAAGCGCCTCCGCCGGTGACCGGTATAGTCCACTCGTATTGAGGGAACTAATGCTTCGGGAACCCTCCGACTCCACCACGTTGCCGCCCCTGAGCAGGGTGCTCGCGGCTACGGTTAGCGACCAGGGTTTTGTAAGCGTCAGCGTCGCGGCCGCTCCGCGCATAAATTGATGTTCGCTCACGCCCGTGTACGGTCGGATAACGGCTCCGCCCCGCACCACGCTGGTTGCGGCAATCGATTTTCCGAAGCCGAAACCGGTATACATCACCAGCCCCTGCCCGAAGTTCAGGGAATAGTCGCCGATGGCCAGCGTACGTAAGCTACGATTGACCCGCTGCACGAAGAGATGGGCGCTGTAAAAGCCGAAGCCGCGCAGTGCGTTATGCTTTTTCAAAAAAGGTTCTCCGGGGTCTTTTTCCGCCGTCACTCCCAAGCTGAAGCGATTGCCATACCTCCTACGTGCCCTCAAGTAATAACGATTCCGATCGCCTAAATAATAATTCGTAGCCGCCATGTCGGGCCTATAGCCACGGGAGTTTTCGAGCCGCCGTTGCCAGCGCGCGTACAGTTCCCCCTCCCCTTCCCGCAACATTCGCCCGACGGTAAGCTGCCCGTCATCCAGTTGCTTACCACCTACGCTCAGGTAGGGTTGCGCGTTGCGGAGCGTCGGTAGATCGAGTGAGGGGACCACCTGTAGCTCGTAGAGACTGATCAGGGCACCCACCTTTTGACGGTACTTGAGCAAATTGACAATTTGCCCGTCGGTGAATAGATGGGTGGCGGCAAGATCACCGTACCCCGCTTTATTAACGTTCAGTGGGCGGCGGCGCAGGGCCTCAAGGTAGTCGAAGGCGGTATTGAGGTCATTGACCGCGGCCTCGTCCTCTAGGTTGGAAGCGGCATCCTCGAGCAACTGGCCGGACGGGATTTCCTGCCCTACGCAAAGGGCGGGCACAATGCTCAGTAGCATTGCCAGATAGGCAAAGTAAGGGGTGTTAATGAGTTCGGTGTTAAGGGTGTAGGCTTGAATATAAAGTGCCCGCAATAATACTATTTAATATCCTTTTCGAATGTTTTCTATTAGGCCATCGATCAAAAGCGTACGGGCTTCGACACTAGCCCAACCGACGTGGGGGGTGAGCAGCAAGCGACTGCGGTCCCGTACGGTATGGTAAACGTGGTCGTTCGGCAATGGCTCGTTGGTAAATACATCGCAAGCCGCCCCAGCAATAATACCATCGTTGAGGGCCTGAATAAGATCGGCCTCCACCACGACACCCCCACGGGCTACGTTGACCAAATAGGCACCGGACTTCATTTTCCGCAGTGCGGATCGGTCGATCAACCCCTCGGTACGCTCGTTGAGCGGGCAGTGTATGGAAACAGCGTCGGAGGCCGTCAGCAGTTCGTCCAGGCTGACTGCCGGGTAGGGTTGATCGTTATTGCGGCCGGAAGTAGAGTGGTAGATGACGTTCGCACCGAAAGCGGTAGCCAACTCTGCTACTCGGCGCCCGATCGTGCCCAAGCCTATGATGCCGTAGGTCGCGCCGGAAAGCTCAGCGTAGGACCGCCTCCAATAGGCAAACGACGGACTCTTAGCGTAGGTGCCATCGTAAACTGCTTCGTTCAGGTGCAGGAGATCCATGGCAAGAGCGAGGAGGGAAGTGACGGTCAGTTGCGCTACGGCCTCCGTGCTGTAACCACTCACGTTGCGGACGGGAATACCCCTCTCCTCCGCAGCCTTGAGATCCACGTTGTTTTTTCCGGTAGCCGCGATGCAGATAAGTTTAAGGTCGGGTAGCTGATCCATCACCCCTCTATCAATAACGACTTTGTTGGAAATCGCTACTTGCGCACCCGTCAGTCGGTTGACGACCTCATCGGCTTTCGTGCCCGAGTAGCCAACGTAAGTACCAAGTGACGCGAGTCGCTGTAGTTGGTCCGGGAGGTCGTCCAGGGTGGCGGTATCGAGGAAAACGATGTTCATGCTGTCGGTTTAGCCACGCAAAGTAGCACACCCGCCAAACATTTGGGTACCTTCTAGGGCTATACGCTTAGGACTCAACTTGACTTCACTTTGGCAGCCGACCGTAACCGCACCTGGTGCGACGTTTTATTCACTCTCCTTCCCTGCATCCCGGCGGGGGGCGGTACTAGTAGGCTGCCAGTCTGTGGCTTTGCCCTAATTGCGTTGATCTCGTGTAATCTGCAGGCACAGGAAGCGCGCCTGGAAGGCCACGTTTACGACGAACAGGGTACCCCGCTCATCGGTGCCATCATTCGCGTACTCGGCTCGGTCATCGGTACGAGTACGGACGCGGAAGGCGCTTACGAGATCGAAGTCCCCCCCGGGGAGATCCGCATTATCTCCTCCTACCTGGGCTACCGCGACGCCGATACCACGATCACCGTAGCAAACGCCGACCGGGCGATCGACCTGGATATCGTCCTACTCGAAGAAGGCCCCAACGAGCTACCGGAATTGATCGTGTTCGGCACCCGCGCCATCGGCCAGGCGCAGGCGCTTCGACTCCAACAATCCGCCCTGGCGCCCCAGACGATCGTCCACCGGGAGCTGTTCAATCGCTATCCCGACATCACGATTGCTGAAACGGTCAGTCGCCTGCCCGGCGTATCGATCATCCGCGACGTCAACGAAGGGCAGATCGTGCAAGTGCGGGGCCTGCCCGAGCAGTTTACGGCCGTATCGCTTAACGGCCAGCGGCTGCCGACCATCCAACCCGAGGCCGATCAGGAAGGCACCCTCGACCTGATACAGAGTAACCTCGTAGATGAAGTCCGCGCCATAAAAGCACGCACCGCCGATATGGACGGCGACGCCATCGGTGGTACGGTCGACTTCAGAATCCGCCAACCGCAACGGAAATTCGAGGTACTGGCTCAGGGAGGCATCGGCACCAACTTCGGCTTCGACGGCAACCTCGCTCAGCAGAAAGGCATCACCCAGCTGACCGGTGTGTTGAATAGCGAGATCGCCGACGAAAAGGTATACGCCCTGCTGGCCGGCTCGTATTTCAGGCACGGGCGCGGGGTGCAGGAGCGCGTCCTCGACTATGGGCGCGGCGAGATATTCGGCGACCCCCAGGATGTACTCATCGAAAGCCGGCCGACCAACGTAAACAGGTTGCTGGAACGGCGCGGAATAATAGGAGCGGTCGAGCTGCGGCCCAGCGTCTACAACCGCTTACGCTTGAGCTTCAACTACTCGGAGAACAATCAGGACGTTGAGGAGCGGCAACTCTTTTTACGTGACAACCATGAATTCGGAGGCGGCAGGATCAGCCAGCGTGGTACTACCTACAACAAGCGCCGCCAATTGGAGCTCGTATCGCTCGAGGTAGAAAACAACTTCCCTAAGACCCGGATTGACTACCAGATCAGTTTCAGTCAAACCAGAGAGAACCTAAACGACCGGCTAAGCAATATTTATTCGGACAGTTTGGCCGATCGCTTTCCGGTGTTCGGCCCGGATGTACTCACGGCGGCCCTGCCCGGGGGTTTCTTCAACAGCCAGCAGCTGAGCCTGACCAGCAGTACGCAGGAAAACATCGGCCTGGAAGAGGACGTAGCCATCCTGAGCCTAAACGTGACGCGCTATCTGAACAAGGCCAAAACCAGCTACCTACGGGCGGGCGGCCGCTACCGAAGTAAGGATCGAACCTACGGTACCTTGTTTATCTCGGATCCTAACCCCGTCGGTCGGAACGTCACCGGCGGAAACTTCGACGATCTACCGCGAGAGCCCATCGCTGATGATCTACCCGACTTACCGGACGGTGCCCTGCGCTACTCCGCACGTCAGCGCATCGAGGCCGGCTACGCGATGTACGCAGCCAATCTCAGCCAACGCGTTTCACTCTCCGCCGGTGTTCGCTACGAAGGCCTGGAAGTCGTCACGCGTGAGCTAGACCAAGATACCTTTAGCCTACGGGAACGCGACTGGCTCCCGAGTTTAAACCTGACCTACCGTATTCGCCGCGACCGGCAGATCCGCCTCAGTGCGTACCAGGCGGTCGCCCGCGCGAACTACGCTACCTACCTCTCCGATCGTCCGGTACCACTCATCAGCCTCGACGAAACTTCGATAGGTAACCAAAGCATTCGTAACACTCACAGCAACAACATCGATCTGTCGTTCGAGCGCTACGGCCGACGTGACGGCCTGCTTTCTTTCGCGCTGTACTACAAAACTTTAGACAATCCCACCTTACGGGTTAGTACCACCGAGCGGGAGAGCGTTCTCGACGTCCCCGTCTACCGGACGCAGCTGGTCAACATCCCTTCCGCCGATCTCTTCGGTATCGAAGTGGGCTTCTACCAAAACTTAGGGTTCATTGGCGATGCGAACGGCTGGCGCTTCTGGAATGTGAACGGCAACTACAACTTCAACGCCTTAGGCGCCGACTCGAGAAGGTTCACCTTCGACAGCTTCACCCTACCGCAGGCTCCGCGCCAGACCGCGAACCTGAGCCTGGTCCACAATAACCCGAACAAAGGCATCAGCGTCGTCGCGGCCCTCAACGTTCGCGACCAGATTTTCGATCGCGTACTGGACGACCGCCCCGTCTACCGCAATGGCCTCGTTACGCTGGATCTGGCGGCGGATTATCGCTTCTACAAAGCCTTCAGCGTCTATTTGCGCGCCAATAACCTGACCAACCATAGCTACGAGGAGTTCTTCGGCAAGCCCGGTGAAGAGGGGACGAGTATAAGATCCAGCGCACAGTTCGGCACCTGGGGCGTGATCGGGGTCAGGTATCAGCCGGACGGGACCGATCTCTAAGCTCTGCCTCCTTACTACGGCATATATTACCGTGGGCTCACGTCCTTATCTTTACGATATGGAGGCCATCGCAGATTACTTTTCAAATATCCCGTCAAGCCACCGTACCCTGATTTTGGTCGGTGGCATCACGTTTTTCTGGCTGCTGGAATCCGCCGTACCGCTATTCACCCATACGTATTCGAAGTGGAAGCACGCCGGCATCAACTTCTTCTTTACGTTCACGACCATTCTCGTCAACTTCCTGCTGGCATTCATCCTGGTCTGGAGTAGTGACTGGGTAGTTGCCAATGAGTTCGGCGTGGTACAGTGGTTTAACCTGCCGCTGCTCGTCGAAGCCCTCGTCGGGCTGCTGTTACTCGATCTGGTCGGGGCTTATTTAGCGCACTGGACGCAGCACCGCGTTCCGACGCTGTGGCGCTTTCACCTCGTTCACCATACCGATCGGCACGTCGATACCACCTCGGCCAATCGCCACCACCCGGGGGAGAGCGTCATTCGCTTTGCCTTTACTACGGCGGCCATCTTCATCGTCGGTGCGCCCATCTACCTGGTGTTCATCTACCAGAGCCTCAGCGCGCTGTTGAGCCAGTTCAATCACGCCAACATCACGCTGCCCGCTTGGCTGCACGCGGCCGTTGGCTGGTTGATCGTCACCCCGAATATGCACCGGGTGCACCACCACTATCGATTACCGCTGACGGACTCCAACTACGGGAACATCTTTAGTTGCTGGGATCGAATTTTCGGTACCTACCGTGCGGTTGACAACAGCAGGCTGATCTACGGCATCGACACGCACATGGAGGAAGCCGATCACCAGAGCATCGGCCGGATGTTGCGTATCCCGCTCGACGGGAAGCGTGCGCCCACCGCGGCTAGCAGCCCCTCCACACCACCAGCCCGCTAGGTACCCTAGGAATGAAACGCGTGCTTTTCGGTGGTAGAAGTCGACCGGCCTCCACCTCCTGTAGGAAGAGCGCGCGACTCAACGGGCTACCCGCAAAACTGAGCACCTTCGTATCGGGTATGTCCAGTAAGCCGGTAGGGAGCACGTCGACGGGGATGTTCTCCAGTACGTCGCTCGTACTCGGGTTATCGATCCGGAATACGCTGGCGAGTACCTCACCGACGAACCAGCCGGTGGGCGTACTGTACGCACCGGGCGCCGCCCCCCGGCGCGTCAGTCGAAAGTATTGCCGCCGGTAGGTCATCAGCCATTCGCCCGCCTCGGTCGGTGCCCTGGCCTCCTCGAGTTCCTGCACCTCGAAGTAAGGAGCCAGGCTATACAGCAAGGCACCGAGTGACTTTTCGTACACGGCAATCTGCCGCATAAAA
Source organism: uncultured Lewinella sp. (assembly GCA_963668285.1). Lineage (GTDB taxonomy): Bacteria > Bacteroidota > Bacteroidia > Chitinophagales > Saprospiraceae > Neolewinella. The sequence continues at coordinate 16,507 of OY764726.1, forward strand.
ATGCCGATGGTCAGTTCGTCTATACCTACCACGCATACGGGGGTTTCGTCGCAGGAGCGCATGCCCGTTTCAGCCAGGCGGGCGTGCGTTTCCGCCCGGTGGTGGCCGTCGGCGATCGCGATGGTACCCAGGGCTTCGAGGTCGATGCTGTAGCTGCCGCCCGGCTTGGGTTGGCGCTCGGTCAGCAGGTATTCGATACGGTCGGCACGGTACCGGACGACCCGCTCTACGGTGCTGAAGTGCTCGTCGAGTACGTCCAACGCTGGGCCAAGGTCGCGTACCGTTAACAGCACCGGCTTACCCAGTGCCCCCTGGTCCGCCCGTACGAGGGTATTCTGCCGTTGCAGGCGACTACTCAACGTTCGCTCGTGGCCCTTTACGCGTCCGTCCAGAAATACCGAAGAGGGCACCAGCCCGCAGATGCAGCGGGCGCGCTCCCCACCGAGTAGTTGGTTGATCTGTAGCTCGCCGAAGCAATCACTCACGCTGGCAACTAACTCGTTAGCAGCAATTTGCCGGACGCCATCGCGCGTTTGTGGCAAACTAGTATGGTCTCCCGGCGGTGGGTGATAGAAACGATGGAAAGGGCGTAGATGAAGGGGCATGCACGGTAGGTCGCTGGAAAGGTAGCGACTTTCAACTGGACCGCCCCTTCCATTTGGTCTTGAAGCCGAGCAGGGCCGCCGTACCCACGGCTACCAGGAAAAACGGGTAGATGAGGGCTACGAATGGGTAATAGCGCAGTTGATACAGTCGATCGTACCTATTTAACAGCATGCGTAGGGCAACGTAATCAACGCCCAGTTTAAGCACCCAGGGCAACAACATCATCGCGACGGAGCGCAGGTGCAAGGAGAGTGGGATGAAGAGCAAAACAGAACAACACGTCAGGTAGGTTAGTCCCTGGGCGAAAGTAAGCTCACCGGCACGGTAACTACCGGCCTTACCCGCCCAACGCAGCCGTTGCCGCCACACCGCCCGCCAGCCAACGACCGGCGACGTATCGGTAACCGGCCCGTCCCGCAGGTAAGCAAACGCGGTACCGGAATACCGCTGGCGAAACTTGTGTAGTAATAGGACGTCATCACCCGATGGCAGGTGGTCGACCCCCGGCGTACCCACCCACCTCCGAAAAGGCGGAGCGCCGGAAAGCAAAGCAGGCTCCATTGGCCAGTACCGGGGGTACCACGGGCTACGTTAACCGCGGTGAGGAATTGATACGCCGAAAGATCTAGCGCCTGGAAGTGATCGACAAAGGACGAAAGCGGCGCGTTGAATACCGGCCCCGAAATGACTTTCACGTGTGACCCAAAGGATTTCGCGACTTCGCTCAGCAGTGTCTGCGGTACATGGCAATCGGCGTCAGTAGTCAGGATTATATCCCGATCCGTATGCGCGATGGCAAGCGCGATTGCGGCT
>OY764727.1:0-4313 GCA_963668285.1 uncultured Lewinella sp.
GAAACAGGGGCGCGGAGGGGTAAGTAACGTCCACCGTATTGATCGATCCGTTGCTGTTGTTTTCCTTGGAGAGGTAGAGCAGATCCCCCCCGGGCGATTCCACGAGCGTGTGCGCGGCGATCGCCTGGCGGTAAGCCAGGGCGCAAAGATCGGCGTACTTTTTGCCGCCGGCCCGCTCGGTGTCGGTATACAATTTATCATCAAACGCAATCACCCGATTAATGACCGCGGCGTGGTCGCGGGCCGCGTGCTCCAGGATCGTCGGGAAGCTGTCCGACTCCTTGTCGTGCCAGGGCTTGAGTGGTTCGCCGAAGTAGTTAATGGCCTCCACCTCGTCGTAGCCCAGCACAAAGGAACGGGCGGTCGTGCCGCTTACCCTACCCAGATCGGTAATGGTGCTGAGCATTACGTCGGCGGCGCTGCCGGTTAGCGTCGCGGTCGCCGGTGTCGTGCTCCCCGTCAGAAAGTCAGACCAGCCACCGTCAACGTCGCTAACGTACTGGCGGGCCGTGTTGCCGTCCGTCCCAACGTAGAAATACCCCCAGTCGATGCGTATGTCGTCTCCCCGCTGTTGCAGAACGGCTTGCTCGCTGGTACCGACCCGCAAGTAACTGAGGTCGCCGGCCGTTCCCCGGGTGGTGACCACTTTTTGCTGGTCGGTATCAGCAGCTATTCTACCCGAGGCCCCCAGGTAAAGGGATACTTCCGGCGTATTACCCGCGCGCGGCGTAACGCTTACGTCGAGGTAAGTTATCGGGCGGGCGTACAGTTGCAGGTCATCGATCAGCAACGGCGAGGTGAAGGTGGCGGTCACCGTCGTTCCCGCGCAGTCGAACGTATAGTGGGTCTGGTTGGTGGTCATCCGCACGTCGGTCTGGCGGGCCACCGCGATCGGCTGGCTGGCGCTGAGCTTCCGGTGCCGCACCAGGCCCGCGTCGAGCCACTGCCCGCCGCCGATGTTACGGACGTGGATGGCCAGCACGTTGCCCGTAGGCCGCAGGGTTGCGAGGGCTGCTTCGCCGATCGGGTAATTTCGGAAGCCGGGCGTCCAGCCGTTCTGCCGGAAGATCTCCACGCCGTTAAGGTGAGCGACTACTTCGTCGTCGTAGTTCAGTCTCAGCAGCAGGTCGTCGAGGTCGGTGGTTTTCAGGTCGAAGGTTCGGCGGTACCAGAGGTCATCGGTGGTCCAGAGCGTACCGGCCTGCACGGTATCGGCCGAAAAGGGCATGGCGCCGCGTTGCCAGCCCGTAGCATCAAAGCTGGGGTTCATCCAGCCGTCACCGGGCTTGGTTTCCGTGTAGGCAACCTCCCGAGCCGGCCCGTCGGAGGCGGGCAGAATGGTCTCGAACGTAATGGGTTCCACGCCCAGAAAGCGGTAGGTCTTCCCGTCGATCCTGACGAGGCCGAGCAGTTCGTGGTCCGAGCCCGTCCAGTGTTTGGTGGGCGACGCATTGAGCTCGTCGCCCATCGACCAAATACTGAAGTTTGGGTTATGGGTCACCAGCGGGTAAGCGGGCGCGCGCAGGTTTCCCTGGGCGCTGACGCGGGTGCAAAGGAGGGATAATAAGAGCAAGGGGAGGTAGCGAAAGAAAGTCATGATCCGAAGGTTGTTCCGCGCATAAAGTAGGTAATTCTGGTGTAGGGTGCGGGAAGGAGAAACCCGAGTCCGTGCGCCTGGATGTGAGGTCGTGATCAAGCTATCGATTTCCATTTTCCCTATACGCGTGAAAGAAAACTTCCTTTGAATTACTCCGTACTAGGTAATAAAATCTAGGCTCTTACATTCGAAAACTCAGCCATCACAGCAGCTCGGTTCTGTCTGTCAGAAGCCACCGCCCACGACGAATTTAGCCCGGCTCCTGACGCCCCTGCGGGTAAGCACCAGGAACTGATAGACGCCCGCGGGCAAATCGCTTACCGACAGATCGGTCCGTTCGCCGCTCAGCGTTCCCGCGCGGACTACCCGCCCGTAGGTGTCGACTATTTGGAAATCAGCGCCGGAGACGTCCGCGGCCAGCCGGACGTTCAGGTCTCCCCGGGTGGGGTTCGGGGCGAGGCTAAGGCCGATCATACCTGCGTCAACATAGGCCGTCCCGGTCGTTTTCTCGAATTCCAGGTAGTTGAGGTTGAACCCCCCGGCGACGATATTGATGCGCATGTTCTGCTGGCCGGCCTGTAGGGTAATAGGGGCGGCGGTGTTCTGCCAGTTCTGCCATCCGCCGGTAAAGGGAAGCACGACATCGCCAGTAGAAGCGCCGTTCCCGCTGAAGGTGACCTCAATGGTCAGGTCGGGGAGCGTGGCGTCGCCGGCGGCGCTGCGGAAGTTGACCTGGTACGTTCCGGCCTCGGCGACATCGACCGAATAGAAGACCCATTCGCCGGCTTCGGTCCAGCCGAGGTTAGCTCCGCCCCCTTCGTCGGTAGTGTTTTCAAGGTCTACGCCATCGTCCGGGCGCAACACGCCGCCGTTGTTGGTCGCGTCCCGGTCGGTATAGGCAATCCCTTCGCCACCTACTTGGTAGTGTTCGGCCTCTACCCGCCCCGGAATAGCACTAATGATGCTGACGCCGAAATCGGGCTCTTCGAATTCGAGTTTGGAGGTCAGGGGGACGAGCGGTGTACCACCACCGCCGATACTTCCCGGCCGGTTGTTGGTAATGACGTGTAGGGCGCCCATTAGCGTGTTGAGTTCTCTCTTGAACCTATTCGAACCGAGGGTATAGCCGTAGACGTCTTCGAATTCGCGTTCGGCGTCGCGTTCCAGTACTACATCCCAGGTATCATAGGCGGCATCTTCAACGAAGTATACCCCGTAGTTCTGCATGGTGTAGAAAAATTTGAGCGCCGCCGGGCTACCGTCCAGGCCCAGGCTTTCGGCGGTTATGTCCGGGGGGATGGCGAGCAGGGAGCCCATGACGAGGTCCGGGTCCGCGTTTCGGTTGTACAACTCGTCGGCGTAGAAGTCGGCCTGGGTAGCGGGCCAGCGGTAGCCGGGCACCGCCGCCGAGTAGTGCAGATCCACCGCTGCGTAGGGATTGATTTTGATGGCGTGGTCGATCGGTTCGGGCGAGGCAAACTCTCCCTTGCGGATCAGCCCGCCGATCACGGACATCCGGCTGGCGCCGTGGCCCGTACCGGAGGCCAGGCCGTTACTGGCCAGCAGGTTGAACTGCCGGTTGGCGGGGTATTGCATCCAGTCCGGTAAGTAAATGGGGCCACCCGCCTCGCAGCGGGCGATCACCTGGCCCTGGAACACCCGTTCGCCCGCCTCGTCAATGATGGCGAAAGAGCTATTTGGCGTGCCGCCGAATGGGCTGTTTCCAGCATCAGGTATTATCCAATCATCGGGCACGTTCAGCGTCAGATCGATATCAACAATCGACTGGCACCGACCGGGGCCGAAGGTTCCGTGACCAAGCACCTGACGCGCGGGGTAAACCGAGTCCAATTGGAGAACGTGGACGATATCGGCCCCGACGTGGCCGGAAGTACGTAGGTTGGCCGGCTTATAATCAGCATTATTGCCGATGGGCATATTCCAGATCGAAGTGGAAAAGAAGGGATGCTCCACGGGGTTACGGAAGGTATCGACATGGCTCCACAGCGGGATCAGGGGCAAAAAAATCAGTATCGGGAGTAGCAGGCGATATTTAAAGATAAGTTGCATGGAAAATTAAGTTAGGTTATAAAATTAGGGGGTACCAGACACCAAATATTAGCCTACGAGGCGTAAAACCAAGGTACATTAAAAAACGGTCTGTCAGTAATCATAACCATCTCCACTCCGGCTATATTCGCTTACCGTAGCAGGTGTGGTGCGCGCCACCGGCCAGGTATTTAACCGAGGCGCTGTAACTACCCGCCCACCAGCTGTAGTGGTTTCGGACACCGGTGGGAACCTCCGCTCCAGACGTCAACGACCGGGGCAAGGGCGGCATCCGTCCCGAAACCAAGGCCGATTGAGTAGGTAGTCTTCGGATGCACGAATCAGGGCTTAAGGTAGAAAGGGCGGTTTTCCGCGACGGCCGTCTCGTAGCGATCGGGTTGGAAACGGTAGATGTAAGCGCCCCGCTTCGAGGTACTGAAGTCTTTACGGCCTTGCTGCTCCAGGTAGTCCATCTTTTTAAGCTGCCGGCGGAAGTTGCCCGGGTTGATGGGCTTGGCGAAGATGGCACCGTACAGCCGCTGTAGATCAGTTAGGGTAAAATTACGGGGCAGCAACTCGAAAGCCGCCGGGTGATGGCTGACGCGGTAGCGGAGTTGTTCCAGGGCACTGTCCACCATGGCGCGGTGGTCGTAGATCAGGGTCGGTA
>OY764728.1:0-2595 GCA_963668285.1 uncultured Lewinella sp.
TTCCCAGGCAAGGCCCGTCCAGGTGCCCACCGCCCGTACGACGGAGCTGAAACGGGCGAGGTTATTGTTGCGGATCAAGGCCAAAAAGCGAAGGAAAGCCCCGAGTTGCGCCTGGTCGACGGTTTCAAAGATGGTCTGCCGCAAACCTTCTTCTCGCTGGGCTGCCAGGGCCGTTTTCTCGACCATTTCCCAACAGTCCTCGCGTTCGCTCATCAGTAGGCCCTGGATCAGGGCGTAGTGGACGCCGCCGATCTCATCCTCTCCCTGCAGGATATCCCACGCCAGCTCCCCCAGCGGACCACCGGTTCCCTCGCGGTTGAGCGCCACGGCGTACAGTGGGGCGAGGCCCCGCGCAGCGTGTTTCCGGTAGGCCGCAAATTGCATCGTTTCCGTGATGTCAAGCTGGAAAAAGCCCTCCCGATTCCCCTTGAATAAGGCTTGTACCATTGACAGGCGGTGCTCTAAATGCAGCCGGCCGTCCGTGGTACGGTAGGGGCGACGGTTGTAACCCGTCTGGTAGGAAAGCTTTGCGAACAGCGTCCACACATCCGCCAGAAAATCAGCTTTCTTGGTACCGAACAACTGCTCCGCCAACAAGCCTCCCCTCGGGGCTGGCCCAGGGGTTTTCTTCGAGGGTAAAATGGTCGAGATAAATATCCTGCCGGCTCCGCTTCAATCCGTGTACCCCCTTGATCGTGAGTGCCTTGAGCGTTTCTCCGGCCGGTGAAAGCTTGGGGAGTTGACTGAGTTTCGGATTGCCCTTGGCGTTCCGGTCTAACTGTTTACGTACTTGTTCGGCTGGTAACATCGGGGTAGGCGTTTATGAGTAAAAAGGATTTTTTGCGAGGACGCAGGTGCAGGGCTGGGACAGATATTAGAAAAAATTCACCAGTGCCTGCCGGTAAGGAAGGTGAGTCGAATGATGGCAAGTACACTATCCTCCGTTAAAGAAAGTGGCGCATCCAGTTCCTTCAGTTCTTCGTCGTTATGGAACACGACGAATAGTCCGTCCAGAAAGCCCTGCTTAGCTACTTCGATGCTTTCGTCGACAGCGGCTGGCTCCCGATTATTCAGGTCACCGAAGCCGATCTTTCCGCTATGTGACTGCTCCTGAATATCGCCGGGGCTAAGGAAAGGCATCAAGCCGGCACCTTCCCGCGCCTCATTGTACCGACCTACCTCCTGACGAACCAGTGCCTCGATCAACTCCCCCAACGATTTCACCTCCGGCAAGTCGTAGCTGAGGGTACGGACCTTTTTCTTCCCGAGTCGCTTGAGTTGAATGGATACGGTTGACATCATTACTATTTACGTAGAACTACCTTACAAAGGTATACTTTATTTGCTAATTATTAGCCTAAATGTAATCGTAAAAGATAAACTTAGCGCATGACCTTCTTTTGGAGGGTTATCGCTCTCTATTTACTTCTCGATACTGCGTCTGCCCCTACTAAGTACGGGATTCCGCTTAGCTACACGTGCTCGCAAAACTTTGAGTAAAGCGCTAAATGGAGCCGGGTGCCAATAATCCCAGGTGCAGCTACCGTCTCACCGAATATGAAGCATTTTACTATCCCTACTACTACTCTTACTATTCTTCGTATTCACCGCCTGTAATGACGAAGTCGCCACCCCGAGCGAAGGAACCTCCGACGGAGAATACCTGAATCGCGACTCCAGCTCCATTTCCGGGGCCTTCGGTGGAGCGGGCGGCCAGGGCACCTACGTATTCGTCACCAACCACAGCGGCATCGATAACGACCACATCGAGCCCAGCATCGGAGACTACGAAGTGGAATTCCTGAGCGATCTGCTCGTTAAGATCATTCGGCGCTACGGGGAGTAAAGGCCAGTAAAAAAGTACATAACTTCGCCGGCAAACCTACCTCCCCCGAATGGCCAGCATCGATATTGAAGCCCTCAACCAACAGATCCGCATCGACTCCGAAGTGGTCGAACGCATCCGCCAGGAGACCGCCAAGGTCATCGTCGGCCAGCAGTATATGGTCGACCGCTTGTTACTCGGGCTGCTCACCAAAGGTCATATCCTGTTAGAAGGCCTCCCCGGCCTGGCAAAAACGCTGGCCATCAACACCCTGGCCAAAACCGTCGACGCTGAGTTCAGCCGCATCCAGTTCACGCCCGACCTCCTGCCCGCCGACATCGTCGGTACGATGATCTACAACCAGTCGGTCAACGACTTCACGGTTCGCCAGGGGCCGGTATTCGCCAACTTCGTATTGGCCGATGAGATCAACCGCGCCCCGGCCAAGGTGCAGTCCGCCCTACTGGAAGCCATGCAGGAGCGGCAGGTTACCATCGGCGACGAGACCTTCAAGCTGGAGGAACCCTTCCTCGTCCTCGCCACCCAGAACCCGATCGAGCAGGAAGGCACCTACCCCCTCCCCGAAGCCCAAACGGACCGCTTCATGCTCAAGTGCAAGATCGGCTACCCCACCAAGGAAGACGAGCGGGAGATCATGCGGCGCAACATCAGCCAGGGCTTCGAGAAAGTCAGCGCCGTAGCCACCACCGCCGAGATCCTGAGCGCCCGCGAGAGCGTCCGCAAGATCTACATGGACGACAAGATCGAAC
>OY764729.1:0-18052 GCA_963668285.1 uncultured Lewinella sp.
ATCTTCCAGGCTTTCTTTCCGTTTTCGGTTACTTTGAAGAGCTTAGTTTGGTAGCCACCGCGTACGTAGCCTTTGGTCAGTACGATTTCGTGCGCGGTGCAGTATTCGATGATGTCCATCCAGGAGAAGGCATAGCCTTCGTCGGTATTGATCTCCGCGATTAGCTCGCCCTGCTCGTTGAATTCGTACCAAGTGCCTATTTCGCTATTGCTAAATATTACTCCCTTTTGCCAAACCTTGCCGTTATGAAAGTAGAGTTTCATCACCGAAAAATAAGCGCCCGAGTAAAAAGTGTGCGTACCATACCCGAAGCTTTGACTTAGCTGTTGCTGGTAATATTCATCGTTTTCAATTACGTGTTGACTCGACCCGGGTTCTTTACACTGTTCAAATGCATTGATGTCAAAGGTCTCCATCTCCGGAGTTACCTGGGGGCGGTGTGAGGTCGGTGTTCATTTTAGTTTTTGTTTGAGCACCGCATTGCAGTGTCAGAATCAATAGGTAGAGGGTTAATGCTAAATATTTCATCATGGATTAATTGATTTATTAGCACGCTCCCACTGCCAACGCCATAATTGGCAGCGATCGTTTTTGTGGCCGGGAACATTATGGGTGTAGTCCATGATGTTCTCTGTCTTCTTGAACGTATAGGTGAATTCAGCGCCTTCTTCCGCCTCTGTATTCGTGAATGAATGAGATAGGTTCAATGAATGAAGAAATTCATGAGCTGCAGTCTGTTCGTTGGCAGTCGGAAAAACTACTACATAGTCAGCACCAAACCTGGAATAACCGTTCAACCCCGTGCCGGTCCTCGGGTTAAAGCCCGCCTCGGCGAAGTAAAAAGCCTTAAAATGATTCTCGTATTTGTCTTTAAAGGCTTTAGCTAGCTGATCTTTCAAGTAACCGTCCAGCGACTCTTTACCGCCCCTTATGCCAACTGCTTACCTTTCCATTCAGAACATAGTCCAGGAACGATTTTTCGGACTTTAAATCTAAGGTTACGATTGACGAACCGTCGTGCAGCTTAATGTAAGCTTGATTTAAATACTTTTCGATTCTATCTTTTTCGGGCGAGGCTTTAGGCACCAAACCCAACTTGGTGGATATAGGTGGAGTGTGCACCTGCACGAAGACCACCTTTTGCTCCTTCCGCCGCTTCACCCCATTCCCCCAAACCGTAATACTCCCCGATTTCTCCCGATACACCGAGCCGTCTTCCAGCTTTTGGCAGGCATAGATGTCAATAGCTTGGTCGTCATCGAACTCCTGGAGGCATTCTATTTCCAGGAGGTCCCCCAAATTCACTTTTCCCTTCTTACCGGTAAGCTCGATCGTACTGGGGGTGATGGCGAAGTTGTCATTGGGCGCAAACTCCAGGTAGTCAGCTTCGTCCTCGATGTTTAGTAGCATTTGAAGTTTGGCTTTCCTGCCTTTGTAGAGGGACATCCAGGGGGCAACGTAATCCCTTACCTTTTCTTTTCTGCCGCGCCTGAATCTATTCCACTCAAAGGCGAACTGTTTGTACCGTTTCCTTAGTCGAAGCAGTTGCGCCGGGTCGTTTTTGTAAAAGCCGGCGGGTTCGTTCCCGTTTGTTTCCAGGATGGTGAAGTAGGGATCCCGGTAGTGCTTGGAGACTACCCTTTCGTAATTATTATCCGCGAATAGCTTGGTGTCACCCGTGCGGATCCAGTCGAAGCCGAATTCGCCCTTCCAGTTGCTGTTCGGGCGGAAGAGGGTAATAACCTTTGGGGGTGGAATCAATTCGATCGGCGCGCTCTCTTTGCTCGCCGCGTCGTGCTCCGCGCGCACGATCAACCGGTGAAGATCACCCTTCTCCGCGTCCAGCCATATTTCTTTACGGGTGATGGCGCCCGTTTCGGCGTAACCGTCACAGTCCACGGAGGCCGATAGCCTTATTTCCGGTCTGCCTTTCTCCACGTTCTTCCCGTCTTGCCGGCGGATGATGAACTTCACCGTCGAGCGGGTCGGGTTTTCCACGAAGGCGGTGAGTTTGACGCACTGGCTCCTCCTCATTTCACTCACTTCGTCCCTACAACCGTCGTCGATCCACTTAACGTAGCTTATGGTGGGCTCCGCGGGTGCCTTGCCGGTGCTTTCCCGCTCCCGCCCGCTCTAATTCGCGGATACTTCCGGGGTGGTCATCCGGCTATCGGCGTAGCGGGTTCCGAGCTTGCCTTCCCGCTCTATATCCTTGCAATCGAAGAGGCCCAATCTACCGTACGTATAGGTGCGTAACCGCTGGTGGAGCGTGAGGATTTGGGCGGGGTCGGAGCAGACCTGCCGCAAATCGAAAAGGGTGCCGTGCACCTGGCCACCGGCAGTAGCCACCGCCCGGCTACCACCCACCTGCATATACTGCGGCGCAATACTGGAGCCGAGCGTAGGAGCTATCCGGGAGAACGTATGGGAGGGGGACCATCTCTTCCTCAAGGACGTAACCGGCATTGATCCCGTACCTACCCAGCTCGTCAGCCATCCGCAGGTGCCATTTACGGATCAGGTCGGCGGGCTTGTTGATCCAGCGGTTGCCGAACACCGATTCGGTTGCATCCAGGAAGGTAATGCCACCTAACGGTCGGATACGACACGCCCAATTGATGGTGGTGTGAAGACTGATCACCTCGCCGTAGCAACCGTCCTTGACCCAATGGGTCAGGCGATCCTCTCGAAGTTGATAACTTACCAGATCACCGTTAAAACGCCTGATTACGTTGCGCAGGGTGACTTCGGACTGGTGCCACAAAAGGCGATGACCGGCCGGGGCTTCCGTACCGGGGGTGTTGTCGTGGGGTAATTGCTCCGGATGGCGGAAGCGTTGGTTTGTTGTTAGTCGACTGAACATTAAGACGGGTGTGAATAGGGAGAACGTGCTCCGGGTATAAGCCCCGATCATCCGTTACGTGACCAACCAGCGCTCATTCTACTACCTCATATCGGCTTACGGCTAGTGCGTTCGTGCAACCCTGCAATAGTTGCTTCGTACTTATGGCTGTATCAATTGTTAATTCTTTGCCAACCATCTTCAAGGCCTTCTGGCCCGTCGCTCCCGCTGTCGCCCGATACGTCTACTTTTATCGCTTCACCGGCCCCGTTCGCCGGGCGGTGGGGAGGCACCATGGCGTCAAATGTCCACTAATGCGTTTATTCTATTTATCTGCTCTGCTGTTGTTAACCACTAGTTTCAGTCACGCTCAGAAAATCGAGGAGCACACCCTGCACAGCGACTTGCTAGGTATGGACCGTGAACTACTCGTATATACGCCCTGGCAACTCGAGGAGTACGATGACGCCAAGCTGAACGTGATCTATGTCTTTGACGCACAGGCGCGCTCGCTCTTCGATTTGGTACATGCGACCGTGGACCTCTACGGCCCCGCACCAATGCCATTCATGGTGGTAGGCGTTAAAAGCCCCTACATCGAAGAACGGCAGTGGAACCGCAATACGGAAATGCTACCCGCGCCGGACGATCCGGCGTGGGTAGAACGCTACGGCGGATACGCCGGTAAGGCCGACAGCCTGCTGCTGTTTATGAAGCAAGAGTTGATGCCCTGGGTGGACGCAACCTACCCCACACTACCCCGCCGGGTAGCGGTAGGCCACAGTAACGGGGCAACCCTTATTCTGCACGCTATGGTCACGCAACCGGGTATCTTTACGGATTACCTGGCCTTCTCGCCCAATTTCGCCTACGACGATCAGCAGATATCGCGCCGCTTACGAACCTACAAGGGCGCGCAGCGCCCCTATCCACCCTTCGTATACGTGAGCAGCGGCAACGAAGGTGCCGATACGGGCTTCAACGGATGGGATACCGCTGCAAAAGCGGGGTGGCAGCAACTCGACAGCCTGAGTAAGGCCGGTGAGATCGACCTGGTCACCGAAGCATTACCGGGCCAAGGCCACATGAAGTCCTACGTGCGCGCACTACCCTCCGCCCTCGAACAGTTTTTCAGCAGTGCCTTTCAGAACGCCAGCCACGCGGTAGGGTACCTGAAGTTGATAGAAGACGAGGGCCACCGCTCGCTTAATGCAGGGCTGGTAAATGGTCTGGCCTATTTCGCCCATCGAGATGGAAAGACGGAAGCCGGCCTCGGAATACTGGCCTTTGCCGTAGAACGGTTTCCCGACGATAGTAATTTACTGGATAGTCAGGGCGAGCTGCTACAGTCACTCGGGCGGGTCGAAGAGGCTAGGGTAGCGTACGAAGCGGCACTCTCCGTACTGGCAGCGGAGCACTCAAACATGAGTGAAGAAGACTATCAGCAAACCAAAGCCTACTACGAAGAGCGGCTACTGAAGCTGGACGATTGATCGCCGGCCGTGGCTTCCGCCGCCAAACGAGCCCTAAAAATCCGACCCCGGGTTCTCCGTCTCACTCAGGAACTTCTCCGTCTTGGCCCGCTCTACTTTGTTGTACAAGCGGTCCGCCTCGTGCTTATCGCGAACAACCTTGGCGAGGGTAAAACAGGCGCTGACGGTGAAGACGAAGCCCATGGCCAAGAAGCCTTTGGTGGCGAGGTCGGCGGCCAGCAGGACGATGCCGGCCAGGGTGCCGACGGCGGCGAGGACGAAAGCGATCCACGCCATGTTGTAAAAGGATTTGGTGTTGGTGTGGTCGATCAGGGAATGATTCATACCGGGGGTGTTTTGATGAGGCTGCAAGGTGGGGGCAATTCCCGAAGTAGCGGCCCCGAAATCGACGAAGTAGCCCCCCGGCCCCATACACTGCTCTTTCCCATCGACCTTGCATCCTGCGTACTCGCAAAAAAAATCCTGTTCCCCCGTAAAGGAATACCTTACGGGGGTAGAATGAAGCACCCATGAACGAGCTAACGCCGGAAGAACTCAACGACCTAAGACTCAAAAAACCCTCCAGCTACGCCGCCGGCATCCCCGGCGTCGGGGCTACGCTCGAACACGTCAAGGAATATACCCACCTCAAAGAGGGCATGCAGGCCCTGCTGAAGCTCAACCAAAAAGGCGGTTACGACTGCCCCGCCTGCGCCTGGCCCGACCCCGATGGCAAACGCAGCCCCATCGCCGAATACTGCGAAAACGGTGCCAAAGCCGTCGCCGAAGAAGCCAGCGCCTACAAAGCCGACCCCGACTGGTGGGCCGCCCACTCCGTGGACGAACTGGGGGCCATGACGGACTTCGAGCTCGGTAAATCCGGCCGCATCACCGAGCCCGTCTACCTCGCGCCGGGCGACGACCGCTACACCCCGATCAGCTGGGCCGAAGCCTTCGCCGTGATCGCCGAAGAACTCGGTGGCCTCGACTCGCCGGACGAAGCCGTCTTCTACACCAGCGGCCGGGCCAGCAACGAAGCCGCCTTCCTCTACCAACTCTTCGTGCGGCAATTCGGGACGAACAACCTGCCCGACTGCTCCAACATGTGCCACGAAAGCACGAGCGTGGCGCTATCCGAGGTACTGGGGCTCGGCAAAGGCAGCGTGACGCTGGAAGACATCCACGACGCCGACCTGCTCATCCTGATGGGGCAGAACCCGGGCACGAACCACCCCCGCATGCTCTCCGCCCTCAAGGAATGTAAGGACCGCGGCGGCCGCATCGTCTCCGTCAACCCCCTGCCGGAAGTCGGCCTGATGAAGTTCGTCGACCCGCAGGACCCGGTCAACATCCTGGCCCGGGGCACGACCCTGACCGACGTCTTCCTGCAGGTAAAGATCAACGAGGACCTGAGCCTGGCCCGCGCCCTCTGCAAAATCCTGTGGCAAGAGGAACGGCGCGCGCCCGGCACCGTTTTCGACAAAGATTTCATCGACCGGCATACCTCTGGTTACGCGGCCTGGACGGCCATGCTCGAAGCCACCGACCTCGAAGCGTGCATCGCCGCCTCCGGGGTAGACCGCCACGCCATCTACGAAGCCGCCGGCCTGATCGCCGCCAGCCGCAAGATCATTATCTGCTACGCCATGGGGCTGACCCAGCACGAGAACAGCGTCGACGTGGTGAAAGAATTGGTGAACCTGATCCTCTGTAAAGGAGCCATCGGCAAACCCGGTGCGGGCATCTGCCCCGTCCGTGGCCACAGCAACGTGCAGGGCGACCGCACCGTCGGCATCTGGGAAAAACTGAAACCGGAACTCGGCGAAGCCCTGCGCAACCACTTCAACTTCGAGCCGCCGACGGAGGATGGCTACGACGTCCGCAAGGCCATCAAAGCCATGCACGCCGGTAAGGTGGGCGTATTCGTCAGCCTCGGCGGCAACTGGATCTCCGCCGTGCCCGATACGAGCTACGCCGCCAAGGGCCTGCGCAACTGCCGCCTGACGGTCAGCATCAGTACCAAACCGAACCGGACGCACGTCGTACACGGCGAGCGCTCCCTGATCCTGCCCTGCCTGGGCCGTACGGAAGTCGACTTACAAGCCGGCGGCGAGCAGTTCGTCAGCTGCGAAAACTCGATGGGCGTCGTGCAGATGAGTAAAGGCGTACTCGAACCCCGTAGCCCGCACTTACGCAGCGAGGTGGCCATCATCTGCGGTATTGCGGAGGCAACCCTCGGGGGGGAGTCCACGGTAGACTGGCAAGGCATGCGCGCCGATTACGACAAGGTCCGCGACGCCATCGCCGCCTGCATAAAGGGCTTCGAACGCTACAACGAAAAGGTGCGGCAGCCCGCCGGCTTTTACCTACCCAACGGCCCGCGCAACCGCCGCTTCGACACCGCGGACGGTAAGGCCCAATTCAGCGTCACCGCCATGAGCAACCACGAGTTGGCGGAAGGGGAATACCTGATGATGACCGTCCGCAGCCACGACCAGTACAACACCACCGTATACGGCCTGCACGATCGCTACCGCGGCATCCACAACGAACGGCGGGTGGTGATGATGAACGCAGGCGATATGCAAGCACGAGGCTTCACCAGCGGCCAGATCGTCGACCTAAGCAGTGAGTACGACGGGGAGGTGCGCCGGGTCAACCGCTTTCGGGTGGTTCCCTACAGCATCCCGAGCGGAAATATCGCGACCTACTTTCCGGAAACCAACCCGCTGGTCCCCATCACGCGGGCGGCGCGGGGGAGTAATACGCCGATCAGTAAGTCGGTACGGGTTAGGGTGGAGCGAGCGAAGCTCGATTAGTCCGGCAGGGCGGTTTTTTCCTGCCGGGTGCTCCTGACGTGCGCAAATATTCGGTCGGTACGTCTCATTAAGCATTGATTTTTGGACGACGGTGCGCAGGTGCAAGCTGATTGACAAGGAGCACGGTTAAAACGTACGCCCCAAGCAAAAGGAAGGTACCCCGAAGGCTCCACTGTAACCCCACGCTAAAGACAACCGGAGCCACGGCGGAGGCCAGAACGACCAAGACTTTCAGCAGACCTTTGATCCTCCCCAAAAAGCGCGGCCCGTACCACTCCGACCACAAGGCCGGCCACAGGACGGATTCGATACCCGCCGTCGTACCCACCAAAGCAAAAAAGACGGGCACGACCAGCTCCCCCCGAAATAGTAAAAAGATGATCACGCCGATCAGCGCCGGAAGATGCACGATGCGCAATACCCGCCGCGGGCCAAAGCGGTCGGCCACCTCACCGGCGCCCAGCAGGCAAATAACCCGTGCCAGACCGAAAGCGGATATGCCGACGGCCATCCACTCCAGCGTGAACCCCCTCGCCTCCGCAATCAGGCTTTGGTTGAAGATCACCCCGGTCACCACCATTGGCGAAAAGATAAAGGCGGGTAATAACAGATGGAAACGCCGATCGCGCAACACCTCACTCCGGGTCCAACTCCGGATTTCCTCCGGCCCATCGATCGCCGAGGCCTGTTCTTCCGCTACCGAATCCGCCCGTTGAAAGGCGTCGTGCCGGCGAATGAGCAACCAGACGGCCGGTAGGAATACCAGCGCCAGCACGCTAGCCGCCGCCAGCCAAACGGTCGGATAGCCATACGCCCCCAATAAGGCTACGGCCCCCAGAGGTAAGACGACTTCCGACAGCGGTGTACCGATCAACGAAGCCGATAGTGCCTTGCCCCGCCCCCGCTGAAAGTACCGGCCGATGGTGGTGGAGCCGATCAAGGTCAGTACCCCCTGCCCCCCCAGCCGGCAAATGAATAAACCCAGCACCAATGGCACCGTACTCGGTGAGAGCGCCACGAGGCAACAGCCCAGAATAAGCGCGGTGATCGTTGCCGTACTGACGTAACGCACCCGCACCTTATCCACGAAGCTACCGATCACCGGCAGGGTAAAGGCCGCTACCAAAGTCAGGCCGGAGTAGATGCCGGCAAACGTCCCCGCCGCCCAACCCATCCGCTCGCTGATGCTCTCTACGAACAGGCTGATGAAGAAGGTCTGCCCTACGGCACTGAAGAAAAAGTGCAGGAAACCGTAACTAAGGTAACGAGGGTGGGTACGGAGAAGCTGGGTTGTGGTCATGCGCCGGGCAAAGGTCCATAAACTTCAGCAGGGAGTCACCATGACCCTATCTTCCCGCAATGAAAACTCGGTGTATCCCCCCCCCCCCCGCCTTTAAATAGATTCCCAGACTCCCTTCCCTTACTACCTCGCAGAAAACGCTGATGATACAGAAGCTATTACGCAAACTTTATTATGCCCTATCCGCAGAAGGCCGCCTGTGGGTGCGTAAAGTAGTCTACTACCCCCTAGACGTCATTGACAGAGTAAGGCGGGGTCGATCGAGCATCAAACCGGACCGAGGGGACATCTACGTAGGCTCCGGTGACTTCGTCGCACAGGGGAAATCACAAATCCAGTTGCTGATCCGACACGCAGGATTAACGCCCTCAAGTAGGGTACTTGACGTGGGGAGCGGTATTGGAAGGACGGCGGTACCACTCACTACCTTCCTGGACGGGGAGGGTTCTTATGAAGGGTTTGACGTCGTGGAAAAAGGAGTGAGGTGGTGTATCGGGAATATATCACGTACCCACCCAAACTTCTCCTTCCGCTACGTCCCCCTGTCAAACGACCTGTATAACACCTCGAGCGAAAAGGCTACCGACTTTACCTTCCCCTACGGCGATGCGGAATTCGATGTTGTATTCTTGTTTTCTGTTTTCTCACATATGCAGGTAGCGGAGATCGAACGGTATCTGCAGCAGATTGCGAGAACACTAAAACCCGGCGGGCGATGCCTCGCTACCTGTTTCATTTATGATGACAAGAACGAAAGATCCGCGGGCACTCAGGCCGGATTTAACTTCCCCCATAAAGGGCAGGGGTACAGGCTAATGAATAAAAAAGTCACAGGGGCAAACGTAGCCGTTGATTATCGAACGATATTGAATCTCATTGAAAAGAGCGGGCTGGAACTGGTGCGGTTCATTCCTGGGAGCTGGTTGCACGAGCGTGAAAAGACGCCCGAAAATAGTTTTCAGGATATATTGATTCTGCGTCTATAGTTATTCAACTACCTATGTCATTGCCTCGGTATGAGGTAGAGCTCACCCTGCCGCCCGCCGATGTACCGGAAAGACTCCCCATCCCAAAACCCATCTTCTTCCATCATCATGCGTACGTCCTTCCCCCATTCTTCGATGTGGATGGCGTTATTGAGCTCGATGGAATAGGCAGTGTTCGGGTAGAGCGGATAATCGCCGGTGAAGGGTACGCCCTCTTGTTGGTCCCACATACCGATGGTCGGGCCGGCGGCGTGGCCGTGGTAGCCGATGGGGTGGGTGTAGACGGTAGGGCGCAGACCTTCCGTCTGGCCGTCGGCGAGGGTGCCGGCCAGTAACTCGTTCCCCGTCCGCCCATTTTGAAAGTTACCGGTAAGTAGGTCCATCACCCGTTTGCCACTGTCGTGGGCGGCGCGCAGGTAGGCCGGCGGCTCCGTTTCCCCGGGGCGGAGGATGTAAGCGTTATGCTGGGTATCCGTGTTGAGGCCGCAGTAGGTAATGCCGAAATCGCAGTGGACGAGGTCGCCGGGTTGGATCACCACCAGATCGGGGCGCTTACTAAAGGAGCGAAGGTGGTCGAAGCGTTCGTCGTCGGCCCGCTGCACGTCTACGGTGGGGTGAAACCAAACGGGGAGGCCGAGGTCGGCGCAGCGCTGGCGCATCCACCAAACGACGTCATCGGTCGTCGTAACGCCGGGGGTAATGACGCTTTCGCTAAAGGCCTCCTGGATGACGGCGTGCGCGACCTGCATGATGTGGCGGTACACGGTCATTTCCGCCGGCAGTCGGGTTTCCAGCCAGCCGATGGCCAGGGGTTCGGCGCTGACGACCTTCTCCCGCAGGTCGGCCGGTAGTACCTCCCGCAGCTTTTCGTAGTGGTAGCTGGAGAGCCCGTCCGCCAGGCCGAAGTGTTCGCTTCGGTTTACCGCGATTTGCGCTGGGTTCAGCTCGGCGAGGATTTCGGCGAGGCGTTTCCACTGGTCCGGTTGGGTATCCGGGTCCCAGGCCTTTTCGAAGACTTCGCCGATGGCGTAGCGGGCGCAGGCGAGCGTCGTGAGTGGCCCCTGCCCCGGGTCGTGGATGACCATCATCGTGGTGCGCCGCGCGCCCATCCACCCACTCGGTAACATGGTTTTCAGTACCGGGTCTTCGTTGTATTCCCGGCTGATGAGTACCCAGGTATCGACCCCCGCCCGCCGCATCAGGCCGGGGAGGATGTCGGCTACCCGCTCCGTCAGCCACCCATCGCGCAGTTCTCCTTGCGCCCGCTGACTCAGGATGGGGGGGAGGGTGACGTCGAGCGGGGTGACGTGCTCGGTTTGGGCACCGAGGGATAGCGGTAGCCAGCAGCAGAGGAAGAGCCATTTGGTCATGGAAGGATGCTTAAAGTCTGTTATACTCCACTCAAATAACGATCAGAATATTTGCAGATCCGCCGCCATCACCTCCCGCCGGAAGGGAGCCACTTCCCGATCCATGAAGGTCTGTACCTGGGCGATGAAGTCATCCCCCGCCTCCTTGACTTGCCGGAGGGTAACCCTTGCCATTTGTGTCGGGGCACCCTCCGTCTGGCCGATGTAGCCGCTGGCGGAGTAAAGCTTGGATTGCAGGTTCGTCGGGTTGCGTTGGATGCCTTTCAGGCCTTCCGGCTCGGTGTAGATCTCTTCCAGCTCGGCGATGCGCTTGCGGAGGTCTTTGATGTCGGCCGTCAGGGAGTCCTTGGTGGCGGTCGGGGCATCCCGCAGCATGGTTTCTACCAGCTCCAGGGATTTACCGGCGTCTTGTAGGTCCGTCCAGGCACGGTCGATGCGGACTACGGTGGAATCGAGCTCGGCTTGCAGGTCGGCACCACGGCGGTCGGCGCGATTCGGTTGGTCGTCGCGGGGGTCGGCGTGGACGGTCAGCATACTACTCGAGGTATGGTTACCGTAGGTCAGGATCATCTTGTAGACGCCCGGGTCAACCAGCCGGCCGCTCGGTGCGTCGGCATCGTCCTTACGTTCGCGGCGGCTGGGGTAGGGGAGGCCGTCGCGGCGCATGTTCCAGCCGGTACGGTTCATGCCCCAGGTGGGGGTGACTTTGTAGGTGCGGATGGTATCGCCGGAGGTAATGTCTACTACTTGGACTTTTACCTTACCCTTCGGGGCGTCGACCGGGTCGGGGCTGTCGGCCGAAGCATCGGGGTTCTCCAACATGCCGAAGCGTTCGTTTTCGCGGGCGGGGATGTCTTCGACCACGCCCTGGGGGCGGGCGGTATATTCCACCAACAGGCGTGCGTCCTCGTCGGCTTCGAACACGCCATCGGGGCGGGCGGTGGCGGTTGACCGGTCGGATTCCGCCACGCCATCTTCTTTGTCCTCCATCTTTTCACCGCTCGTTGCGGGATGTACCCAGTAGGTGAGTAGGGCACCACTCGGCCGGTCCTCACCCTGGTACTGCCCCTGGGCGTAGAAGCGGACGCCCTGGTAGCTGCGCGTTTCGTACTGGTAAGCATCCGGGGCGGGGAAGACGGCGAAGCTGTCCTGCAGCATCCCGACCCCTTGCTTAGCCAGCTCCCGGAACGGACGGATGTCATCCAGGATCCAGGCGGCGCGGCCGAAAGTGCCGATGATCAGGTCGTGCTCGCGGGGGTGGATCTTCAGGTCGGCTACCTGGACGGCTGGAAAGCCGTGGGTGAAGTGCTGCCAGTGACCGCCTTTGTCGTAGCTGACCCACAAGCCCTGGTCGGTACCGAGGAACAGGAGGTTGGGCTCTACCGGGTCCTGGACGATGCACATGGCGTGGCCGCTTACGCCCTGCGTGCCAAGCACGGGCTGCGGGTCGTCTTTCGCGCTGGGCCGGCGGCGCTCGGTGTCGACGATCTGGGTGAAGGTCCGTCCGAAGTCGTCCGTGTGGTAGACATACGGCCGGGTGTCTCCCCGCCGGTAATCATTGACCACTACGAAAGCTTCCGCTTCGTTGTGTACGCTCGCTTCGATGTAGGGGATCCAGCTGCCGGCCTTCATGCCGGGTAGGCGGTCGGAGAGGTCTTCCCAGTTCTCCCCGTCGTCGCGGGAGAGGTGCAGGCGGCCGTCATCGGAGCTCACCCAGAGGGCCTGCTTGCTGGAGAACGCTTTGTGGTTGGGGACGATGGCGAGTAGGGTGGTGTGGTTCTCGGCCTGGGTGGCGTCGATCGTTAGCCCGCCGGATTCCATCTGGCGTTGCTTGGTGGTGTCGTTGGTGGTGAGGTCGGGGCTGATGATGGTCCAGTTATCCCCGCAATCGGTGGATTTGTGGACGAACTGGCTGCCCATGTAGAAGCTGCAATCATCCTGCGGCCCCTGGGCGATCGGCGCGTTCCAGTTGTAGCGGAGGAAGGTGCCGTCGGGGTGGACGGGGCGGATCAGTTTGGTCTTGCCCGTAGCGCGGTTCACCCGGCCGACGTAGCCGCCCTGGCTGGCGGCGTAGATCTGGTTGCTCGCCCCCGGCTTGAAGATCAGGTCGAAGCCGTCGCCGAAGTAGACCTCCTGCCAGTCCGCGTCCGTAATGCCGCCGGCTTTGAGGGCTTGGCTGGGGCCCACCCACGAGCCGTTATCCTGCATCCCCCCGCCGATGAGGTAGGGGTAAGACATGTCGTAGTTAATGTGGTAGAACTGCGCCAGCGGCAGGTTGGCGGCGAAGCGCCAGGTCTCCCCGGCATCGCGGCTGATGTTGAGGCCGCCGTCGTTACCGTTGATGATGAACTCGGGGTCGTCCGGGTCGATCCAAAGCGCGTGGTGGTCGGGGTGGACGGAGTTGCCGTAGTCGGCGATCTGGCGGAAGGTTTTGCCGCCGTCCTCACTCTTGGAGACGTAGGTGAAGACGTTGTAGATGCGATTCTCATTCTTGGGGTCCACGTAGAGTTCGGCGTAGTAGAAGGGGCGGTTGCCGATGTTTTCTTTGCTGACCAGGCTGAAGGTCGCCCCGCCGTCGGTGGATTTGTAGAGGCCGTTTTCTTTTGCCTCCACCAGTGCGTAGACGATGTTGGGGCTGCTGGCGGCAATGGCCAGGCCGATACGCCCGAGGATGCCTTTCGGTAAGCCGTCCTTGGCCGTGCGCCGGTCCCAGTTTTCGCCACCGTCGTGGCTTACCCAGATGCCGGAGCCGGTGCCGCCGGAGTTGAAGAAGTCGGGGTCGCGGTCGAACGTCCAGGTAGCGGCGATGAGTTTGTCGGGGTTGCTGGGGTCCATGACCATCTCGGCGATGCCGGTGCCGTCGTTGACGTAGAGGACGCGCTCCCAGCTCCGCCCGCCGTCGGTGGTTTTGTAGACGCCGCGTTCGGCGTTCGGGGCCCACATGTTGCCCATGGCGCCGACGTAGCAGACGTCCGGATCGGTGGGGTGGGGAAGGACGCGGTGGATGTGGCGGGTGGCTTCCAGACCCATGTGCTGCCAGGTCTTGCCGCCGTCGAGGCTTTTGTAGATGCCGCCGCCGTAGTTGGCCGAATTGCGGGGGTTGCCTTCTCCGGTACCGGCCCAGACGATGCTGGGGTTGGCGTCGGATACCGCAACGGCACCGATGCCGAGGTAGCGATTATCGTCGAAGATGGGTTCGAAGCTGATGCCGCCGTTCTTGCTCTGCCAGACGCCGCCAGAGGCGGTGCCGACGTAGATGTTGTCCCGATCCTGCGGGTGGACGTCGATGGCGGTGACGCGGCCGGACATACCGGCGGGGCCGATGTTGCGGGGGGCGAGGGCTTCCCAGTGCTTGCCGTCGATCCTCTGAGCGTGTAGGGATGGAGTGAATGGAAGGAAACAGAAGAGAAGACTAGTAAGTAGTAGCTGGCGCATGTAGTTGGGCTAAGGGAGGCATTTGGTTGGTTGGCTCAAGATACAAACGGTCGCGAATGCGGAAATTCCCCCGGTATTCGCCTGGTTTTACCATTCTTTGCTCCTCACTAAAGAACTACGCACCTGCGTTCTCGCCAAAATTAAAATTACTGTTACTTTTGTGCGGTCTTTAATTACATACTGTCCTGAAATCATTACGGTTCTTCCTTACGCGCTACTTGATGGTAGGCGTCGCTTATTCTAGCCACGGTACCCTAGCCGGTGGTCGCGAATTTTGTCAGAACGGTCTGTGTAACTGAAATAAACACAATGCGACACCTGATCCTCTTTTTCTTACTTCTAAGCGTTGCCGGTCTGGCTGCTCAGATATACCCGTTCTCGGATGATGAGAATGTAGCATTTGCCGGTATTTACCCGCTTGAACACGAGGAAAGCGTCGTCGGCTATTGCGTGGTGGGGCGGGAGATCTTGCCGCCGCGCGGGGAGTACCTAAAGGGGCGTGGGCGATACGTTGATAACGGCCCTGCCCGGCAGTTGTCGTTCGTAGTCCAGCTTTTGGATACCGAGCTCGCCGTATTGGGGCAGTCGGACTTCGCGGCATCCGAGAATACTACCGTTCAATCGGTAGCCTACAATGGGGGGCTATTAGCTCTGGAATTGACGGACCCCGAAGAGAAAAAGAAGTACGTAATGACCTTTGACGGGTCAGGGCAGAAGGTCAAACAGTTCGTGCTGCCCTGGATCCACACGGACACCAAAGATCAACAGCGACTACTGCAAGCTGAGGGCTACAAAACCTTGTTTAGCGCGGCGGATGGCTTCATCTACGTCGCCAACGGTAACCCCGGGTCCGCGCTCGCCCCCTCCAAAACCATGTACAAGGTCACCTTTCTACCAAATGACCCGGAGCAAAAGCCGTGGCACTATAGCTCGGAGAAGAAAATCGCGGGACTAAATAGGGTTAAGCCAATCGCGGAGGGGCAAGACTTGATAGTGTTCAGTATCAGTAGTAAGAAAGGCTACTTTAATAAAAGGGGGGCGTCGAGTGTCATCGGGCTCAATGCTTCGGATGGGAAGCTACGCTTTCGGCACGAACGTGACGATGAACGATACCCAGTCAGCGTTTACGATGGGCGGATTATCGATGACCGTCTTTACGTGGTAGGGTTTGACGTCGGGGAAAGCGGGCTGATCCTCACCGACCCACCACTCGCCATTAATTTACTGGTATACGACCTAGACGGGCAGCAGGTCGATCACCGGCGCAACTACCTGGACGAGGCACTGGAGGGTGGAATCGACTTCGTTTCGCGGGGCCGCGGGAAGGATAACGATCGACTCTTCATCCATGATTTCAATATCGATCGTGATGGGCAGATCTTTATGGCGGGGGAGCTTTACACGGTCACCAGTAAAGGGGTTTTCCCCAATAAGGCCGTGAGTGCGCTATTTGACAGTACGCTGCAAGTCAAGGTGATGGATTCATTTGAAAAGGAGGAGGGAGCCTTTTACTTGGCCAACTCCCGACTTACCCAGGAGTCCAAGGTCGCATTCTACGCCAAACAACAGGGTGCTTTCGGATATAGCAGCTTAAAGACTTCCGGGAGCGTGACCTACAGCACTTATATAGTCCTTAATAATCCGCGAAGCGCGAGTTCACCTTTGAAGGTGTATTTCCATGTATTAAATGAAGATAAACTGGTGAGCGATAATATACAGTTTCCATCAGTACAGCGCTATCCGAAAGTGCTTCCCGCCAAGGAGGGGTACGTACTCGTGGGGGAGTTAAACACGGAAAAAAAGGAGTACGGTATCCGTATCGAACGGCTAGCCCTCAACAGCAAAAGGTGAGTTGCTGATCATTTGATACCTCCGACACTTTACGAAACGCCGTTACTTTTTAGCCGTCTGGCCGTCTACTAACTACTTCAACTTTATACTGACTTGAATTTAATCCGGTATTTCCTTTCCCTGACCGTCCTATGCATAGGTACGCTACTTAGTGGTCAAGCCCCCGTGACGAATTGGACGGATGCCAGGGCAGCCTGGCCGGCCGACACCGCCGCCTTTTTTACCCGCTTACGGGACCGCGGGCGTACCGCGGCCTCAGATATGCAGCCGGCATTTCGGGCGGGCGCGAAAATCCTTTACGCGGAACGCACGCGTGACCTCATCGAGATGGTGAGGGACAGCACCTGTACGTTCCAGAAAGAACCCTACGGTTACGTCGATGCGCTATTACGGGAAATAGCCACGCGTAATCAATTGCAGGTCGATCCGATTCTGCTACTTAGCGAGAACCCGGCTAGTAACGCCTCCAGCTACGGTAATGGCATATTCGTGGTGAATACGGGCTTGTTACTCACGATTGAATCCCGGGAAGAACTGGCCTTTGTGCTCAGCCACGAGTTAGCGCACGACCAACTCGGTCATACTGCCTGGAAGATTCAGCGCCGCGCCGGGAACTACCGGGAAGGGGAGAGTGCGCGGCGGCGAGCGCGGCGCTTGCGGCGGGAGCGCAGGAAACAGAGTTACCAAAAGCAGCATTCTACCTTCCGGAGGTTATTGTATGCGGACAAACGCCAATCGCGGCTTTTCGAGTTGGCCGCCGATTCTTTGGGGGCTACCTACTTGCAACGCGCTGACTTTCCGGAAGATGCCATTAAAAGTTCGCTTAAGCTGCTAGCAGCAGCTGACACCGCCAAAATGCTTATGGCGGTTGGCTCGGCCATCAACCCACCAGCCTATCCGTTTCGTAAGGAATGGGTAGCACCCAAAAAAGCCGCCAGCCTGTTCGGAGGAAGCTTTGGCACGACACAAGAAATTGAGACGGACAGTCTTGGCTTTTGGATAAAAGATAGCCTGAGCACCCACCCCAGTATGAGCGATCGGCTAACCTCCGCACCGGCTATCAGTCAGGAGGAAACTTCGTTCACCTCGCACGGTATCCAAGCTTGGGCGGCTGAAGAGATCATCCGCTACTACTTACGCGAGAACCTTCCGGGGCAAGCAATCTGCCAAGCGCTCGAGCAGCAGGAAGGGGAGACGCGTGACGTAGCCTTACTGTACGCCCTCTACCTCTCTACGCGGGCCATGCAGGAAAAGAACTTCGGGCGGGCCGTGCCCCCGGTATCTTTCTATTCCGATGCTCCGCGCCGGTCCGTATTACGCTTTCTCCATAAGCTCGATCCGGGCCAGGCCAGTCGACTGACCGAGGCATACGCTGATGAGCTTGTCCATAAATATCCTAGCAGCTCCACCGTAGCTGCGACCGTCGAAACGGTCCGTACGTATCTAAACTCTATTTAAGCATGACACGTCATATACTCACCCTCCTTTTTATCGTCACGCTCTCAGCAGTCAATGCCCAGGTGTATCCTTTTGCTGATGACGAAAATATTGCCTTTGCAGGTATTTATCCTCTCAAGCACAATGAAGATATCGTTGGCTACTGTACGATAGGGATGGAGATTCTCCCAGAGCAGGGGAAGTATAATAGGGGGCGGGGTAGAGTGATTAAAGGGAAAGGGCCGACCCGCCGGAGTACCATGGTCATTCAACTCATGGATGCGGAGTTGAACGTACTTGGAAAATCGGATCTGCGGGTAACGGAGGTTACCACCGTCCGGTCGGTAGCGTACAACGGAGAGCTGCTTGCCCTCGAGTTCGTGGAAGTAGAGGAAGAAAAAAAGTTCGTGATCACATTCGACGGGGCCGGACAAAAAGTGAAGCGGTACGCACTGCCCTGGCTGCAGACCGATAAGCCGGCATATAACACGCGGTTACGTAATGAAGGGTACACAAACCTCCATAGCGCTCCGGGAGGGT
>OY764730.1:0-7997 GCA_963668285.1 uncultured Lewinella sp.
TCATTCCTGCTTCGACGCCACTGGGTAAGCTCCGCCGGCTACGTCAGCTTCTCGATCGCAACGGCATCAGTTACGGTCGGGCGACAACTTCCTACTCCGGCAACCTTTACGGCTACCGCTCCGGCAAAGTTGCCGAGGGAAAAGTGAAGGAAGGCGATCTGGTGATATCCGCCTACCAGCCCCGCTCGGTGCTCACCCAGGTACTCTTCGACCCAGCCGCGGTGGTAAAGGACTCTATTACTTATGATATTACCGGGTGGTCCGTTCCGCTAGCCTATGGCCTGGACGCTTACGCCAGCCGCACTCGCCTCGACCTGAAAGCGGCCCCCTTTGATGACCGAGCCGTATCCTTACCGACCGTCACGACCTTATCAAATGCTTATGCCATCGCCATCCCCTGGGAGGATATGACCGCCGCCGCCGTGCTGACGGATGCCTTGCGTCACGATATTCAGGTGCGCACGGCAACCACCGACTTCGTCTTCGGTCAAGACCGCTTCCCCGCCGGCTCCCTGGTGATCACCCGGGCGGATAATGCCAATAATGCGGATTACGTAAGGCACCTGCACGCCGCCCTGGAGCGCCACGGGGTGATGCCGAAGACGATCGCTACCGGATTCAGCACCTCCGGCGGTGACCTCGGCAGCAGCAATTACCAACTGGTAAGCGGTAAAAAAGTCGCCATCCTCGGTGGTGAAGGAGTGGGCGTTAACGAGTTCGGCCAAGTCTGGTGGTTCTTCGATCAGGATATGAGCTACCCGGCCAGCATCTTCGACCCCGAAGCTATCGGGTCCGTATTCAGCGGTGACTACGACCTACTCGTTCTCCCTTCCGGCCGCTACGACCTGGCCGATCGTTCGGATGACCTTAAAGCCTGGGTACGCGCGGGCGGTAAAGTGATCGCCATCGGCCGGGCCAACAGCTCCCTCGCTAAGTTGGACGGCTTTAACCTGACCGAAAAGAAAGCGGACGAAGAAGGCGACGACTCAGCGAGTGACAAAAAGGACCGCCTCCTCCCTTACGGCAACCGTGAGCGCCGCTTCATCAGCACCTTCAACCCCGGTGCCGTCGTAAAAGTAGAGATGGATGCCACCCACCCCCTGGCCTTCGGTATCGGTAACAGCTACTTCAGTATTAAAACGGGTACCGACACTTACGATTACCTGGAGGATGGCGTCACTGCCGGCCGCTTACGCACCGCTCCCGTAATTTCCGGCTTCATCGGTGCTACGGCCAAGCAAGAGATTGAGGAAACGCTCATCTTCGGCGTGCAGGAGATGGGCCGGGGTTCGGTGGTGTACTTGGTGGATAACCCCCTTTACCGTGGGTTTTGGGAGGAGGGGAAGTTGCTGTTTTGTAACGCGCTGTTTCAGGTGAATTGATCGGTATTATTGAACTTGCTCTTCAACCACTACCCATACACCGTAGCTACCAACCGCCGCCCGCTAGCCCGATTACGAAACTCACACAGGTAAATCCCCTGCCAGGTACCCAGGTTTAGCCGCCCGCCGGTTATGGGGACGGTAATACTGTGGCCGATCATCGCGGCTTTGATGTGGGCGGGCATATCGTCGGGGCCTTCCATAGTATGCACCAGAAACGGTAGATTTTCCGGTACGAGGTGGTTGAAGACGGATTCGAAGTCAACGAGTACGTCGGGGTCGGCGGCTTCGTTGATGGTGATGGCGGCGGAGGTATGCTGAATGAAGAGGTGGAGAAGGCCCGCATCGGGAAGATTGCTCAGCCCTTGCATAATTTCCTGGGTGATGATGTGGTAGCCGCGTCTTTTGGGGGAGAGGGTTAGAGTCGTTTGGTGCAGCATAGGCGAAAGTTTTGCGCGGCCGTGGAGTGTAACGGACGTTCGGCAATTTACGGCTATTGAGTATCGTGCGGTCTTGGTATAACTACCGAATCTCCTTCCGAATCCGACTGAGCGAAGTATCCGTTATCCCCAAATAAGTAGCAATATCCTTTACCGTTGCCTGCCGAATGATCTCCGGGCGCGACCTCATCAAGGCCAGGTACCGATCCGTAGCCGATAAGGTAATAAGATCGAGCGACCGCTGCCGGGCGATAAAGAGCTGCCCCGTCAGCCACGACCGCCCCCACTCCCTGAACCCCTCCATTGACAGGAACAACTCCTGAAATTTATCGAAGGAGATCCTCCAGGCCGTACCACCCGTCTCGCTCACGATGGTTTCGCGGGTGGGAATGCTCTGGAATAGGGACGACTCTTCGATCGCGAATTCGCCCTCCCCGTAGAAGTTGGTGGTTATGACCTTACCGTCGGGGTCGTGAACGTACGAACGAAGTAAACCGGTTACCACCAAATAATATTCCCGGGCGGTTTGCCCACGCTCCAAGAAAAGCTCACCGCGCGTAAAGGTGACGGATTCGTGAGCGGCCACTATTCTATCAATAGCTTCGGCGGTCAGTAGCGGGTGCTGATAAGCGCTTGTGAGGACATTATCATTCATTCGATTACTCGCTTAGCTGCTTTGACAATATCCTCAATGATCCGCAGGTGGTGGCGGGTATGGATGAGTACGAACTTCGTAGCTCGCCTCGAATTCAGTTTCCCAAATACGAAGTGTTCGTAATAGCGTCGCTTTTCCAGTTCGTAGAACTTAGGTAGTAAATCGCGAGCTTCGCCCAATTGCGTCAGTATATCCTCGGTACGAATATCATCCGGCGGCGTAACGGATGCGGGGGATTTGGCGACACCACGCGGTATCCGCCCCGTAGCGAAAACCACGGCGCGAACCGGGTTGATCGCATAGGAATATTCTTCGGTATCCGAAGCTTTTAATGCTTCATAAACGTTTAGCATCACCTTCAACGCATGATCCAGATGCCAGGCAACGTCGGCCGTGGAGACGTCCGTCGCGGCCAGGTCGCGTTGATCGATATAGCTTTCGATTCGCTGCAGTTCGGTGGCAAGCGCTTCCTGAGCGGCGGTAGTTGTAAGATTGCTTACGTACGCAAAGGCAAATAAGAGACAAAAGGGTAACGGTTTCATGGCGCAACGATCTAAAACGAGTTCGTCAGCTAAAGCGCGCCATACCTAAAGTGTTGGCCCCACTAAACTTTCCTGCCATAGGACAAGCCCCAGCGGACCACCCCCCCCTTACCGCCGGCTAACCTTCGGGCACCGCACGTCCCCGAAATAGTATTGCACCCCGACCCCGGCAAAAATCACCACGTCCTTCACCGTATCGTCCCCCCGCTGCTCCCCGACCCGGTCGATGCGGTTGCCCTCAGTATCGAGCATAAGGCTTCGGTCGTACACTTCCGCCGCTATCTCCCCCCGCGAGCGAAGTAGGTCGGACTGATCCGGATATATCGTGCTAACGTCGTCCAGGTAATCCGTACCGCCGGAGCGAACGCCGAAGTGGGCGTCCATACTGACTTCGTAGGATAGGTCCCACTTAAAGCCCAATCCATAAGCCAGGGATAAATTGATGATCCCGTATTCATCCCCCCGCATCTGACCCTCCGTGCCAAGCTCGCGAAGATTGACTTTTACGTCGTCGTCGGTAATCGTAGTCGGGTTGTGGTTAAATACGGAAACACCACCGAAGGCGTAAGGCGTAAACCAGTACTGCCGGTGGCCGTGGATGTAGTTGAGGAAGTTGAACTCGAACTGCAGCGTCCCTTCCCAGATGTTGTTCTGGAAGCTGAGGTTGCGGTTTACTTCGAACGGATTATCGCTGTCGCTATCGTACGCTTCGATGCGCCCGTAGTTCAGGCTGCCCTTGGCGGCAAGGCGGTGGTTAAAGTTATAGCGGCCGCTGATGCCGCCGGCAATGTTGGTACGATTAAGCCGGAAGTCGGTGTTCAGATCGCCGAAATACACCGCGGCACCCACCCAGGGGCCGGCTTCGAAACCCTTCATCTGCAGCTGAGCTTCAGCCGTGGTAGGGAGTAGCGCCAAGAGCAGGCAGAACAAAAACGGATAACGGAGGGGCATACTGAAAAGACTGGTACGTGCGCGGTAGCTACACCACAACGCCGGAATGGTGCGCGTAGTCTCTACACCGTTGCCAAAAGTAATTCGCCACGGCCAACCGACGCAGGCTACTTGCCGAACTGACCGTAGATCTGCTGCAATTGCGGCTCGGTTTCCGCTTCCTTGATCTCGCTGATGATCGTACCGAGCTGCTCCACCATCTCCGCCTTATCGGCCATGGTCCGGTTACTCACGCGGAGCTTGTCGAGGGCGGCGGTCGCGGCAAGGCGGCGCCACGGGCTTCCGGTCTGCAACAACGCGATCGCTTTCATTTTGGCGACGCCCTGTTCGATCTGCGTATCCTGAGCCTGGTTGAGTAGCGCTTGGTAAGACTCCAGCAGCGCGACCGCGCCCGGGCCGTCCGCCTTATCCATCCGCTCTTCGAAGTAGCTGAGTTTGCTTACGTCACCGGTCTGGCTGTACAGCTGCGCGATGGCACCGGCAATGTCGTCGTTGTCGAGGCTTTCCATGTCGGCGGCCGTCTCGGCGGCGGCGGCGGGGTCCAGTTCGGCCAGTACGCTGAGGCCGGCGGCGACTACCGGGTAAGGGCGCCCTTGCAGTGCATCCGTGGCAATCGACTTGAGTTGCTCGCGGTCGAAAGAAGCACTAGTTTCCAGTGCCGCAATCGCCGTGGCGCGGGTTTGGCTGTGCGCGTCGTTCATCGCGATCTGCTTAATGAGTTCCATCTGCGCGGCGGTTGGCGATTCGATTACTTCGAGGGCTGCGGAGCGAATTGCGTAAAAGGGGTCCTGCAAAGCGGCCGTCAGTAGCTGTTCCTTATCGGCACTTGGCTCCTTTCCGGCCATCCGCTGGACCGTCAGCATCCGGTCGATGTAGCTCTGCGCGCCCTGGAATTGAGCGGCCAACTCGGAAGCCGTTTTCGTGTAGTCGAAAGTCGCCAATAGATTATGGTGTGGGTCGAAGATGACCACGTCCGGCGCTACGTCGGAGGCAAACGTAAAGGTCTGCTCGCGTTGGTCCACCACGATATCGTGCATCTCCGCTACCGGGCTGCCGTTTTTGAGGATCGCCACTTGCGTCGGCAGTCGGAAGATCGCGGGCACGTTATTGTCGGTGCTTTGCGTCTGTTCGACCGTCAGCGTAACCTGGCCGTCGGCGTAACCGGTCGTTAAACTCAGCTCGGGGTGGCCGGCGGCGAGGAACCACTGATCGAAAAACCATTTCATGTCTTCCCCGACGAGGTCCTCAAAGGCTATCCGTAGCTCGTCCACCTCCACGGCGGAATACTGATTGTCCGTCAGGTATTTCTCGAGGCCGGCGAAGAAAGCCTCGTCGCCCAGGTAGCCGCGCAGCATGTGCAGTACGGAGCCGCCCTTGTTGTAGCTGTGCGCGTCGAACATCTGCTCCTTGTCGTCGTAGTCGTACCAGATCAATTCGTGCGGCTCGCCGCGGCGGACGCTGCTAAAGTACCCGCCCTGCTCGCTCAGTAAGTGGTTGTCGGCGGCATCCCGGCCGTGCTTCTCTTCCATCCAGAGGTACTCGCTGTAGTTGGCGAAACCTTCGTTCAGGGTCAGGTTCGACCAACTTTCACACGTCACGTAGTCGCCGAACCAGTGGTGGAACATCTCGTGCGCCACGATCTTTTCGTTCTGGTCTACGTCGATCAGGCTCCGCTCGGTGCCGTGCATGAACTCCCCGAAGATCACGCCCGTAGTGTATTCTCCATTGCCCCGGAAACGTAATCGCGCACCGCCACCTGGCTGTACTTCTGCCACGGGTAATCGACGCCCGTCACGTCGCTGAAAAAGCTCAGCATTTCGCGGGTGTAGGGGTAGATGGACTTCGCGTGGTCCGCCCAGCCTTTTTCCATGTAGTAGTTGACGGGTTTACCGTTCCAGTCCTCGTCCTCGACGATGTCGAAGTCACCGACCGTCAGCATGAACAGATAGGGGGCGTGGGGCAGGTCCATGTTCCAGTAATCCGTCCGGGTGCCGTCACCGTTCGGGGTGCTGCTGACCAGGGTGCCGTTGGAGAGCGTCTCGTAGTCTTCGCGTACGGTCAGGTACATCTCCTGGGTGGTCCGCTCGTTCGGCTTATCGATGGTGGGGAACCAGCGGCTGTTGTTTTCCGTCTCGCCCTGCGTCCAGATTTGGCGGGGTTTGTCGTCGCCTTCCTCACCGCGGGGGTTGATGAAGAATAGCCCTTTGTCGGAGGTTATCGCGGCGCTGCCGCCGGATTCGGCGGGTACGGCGGTGTAGTCGATTACGAGGCTGTATTCCTGATCCCGGGTATATTCCGCACCGAGATCGACCGTAATTTGCTGCCGGCCCTCGTCGTAGGTATAGCTTCGGTTCTGTCCGTTCTGGTCGATGATTGAGTTGATCGTAAAGTTCTTCGCATCGAGCAGCACCTGGCTGCTGGGGCGGAATATCGGCTTCAGCTTTAGGCTGGCCACGCCCATCACCATTTCCTTCTCCCAGTCGAAGCTCAGCTCCAGTTTCGTGTGTAGCAGGTCGTGCATCCGCGTCGCGGCGGGGTTGTACGTAGGTCGCTCGTTCGGGATGGGCGCTTCGGCAACTTCGTCGGCCTCCACCATCTCATCTTCGCCGATCACCCCGTTCGTTTCGGGGGTGACGGTCATGGTATCGAGATTGCGCATCTCGGTTTCGGGCGCTACGGCGACGCGCGGCGTATTACAGGCGGCGATCAGAAAGACGGCGGGAAGGAATAGGGATAGAAGGAATCTATTCATCTGGTGGTGGCTTGGCTAAGGGTTGATAATTAAGGACGCAAAATTAGGTCTAAATGTTGTTTGCCGCTATGTCCCCGTCAGGATGGGCGCACGGCACATTATGGCGACGGCGCGCAGGTGCAAGGTTTTTAAGGAAAAGAGCAAGGAGCGGGCGTAGACACTGTGTTCATCGCTACACTTTAGGACAACCCCGCCAGGGAAGTACCTTCGCATCCAACCAGCTATCCCTCCCCATGCAGCTCACCATCCAGGGCATCCTATTCGACGTTGACGGCACCCTGATCGATAACATGATGGTCCACCACCGCGCCTGGCAGCGCCACCTAAAGGACTTAGGCCTCGACTACACTCTGGAGCGTGTCAAAGCGGAGATCCACGGCGTCAACCTGGAGATACTCGAAAAAATCTTCGGCGATAAATACACCCACGAGGAGCGCGTCCGCATGTCCGCCGAAAAGGAAACCGCTTACCGGAAGATCTTCATCGACGAATTCACCGACAACATCGTCCCCGGCGCGCTGGAGTTCATCAACGCAGCCCACCGCCTCGGTGTCCCCATGGCCGTTGGCACGGCCGGCCCGAAGGAAAACGCCTTCTTTGCCCTGGATAACCTGGGCGTCCGTGATAAGATGGGTCACGTCGTTCACAGCGGCATGGTCGCCAAAGGCAAACCCGACCCGGAGGTATTTCAGCAAGCCGCCGACGGCATCGATGTCCGCCTGCAAGACTGTCTCATTTTTGAGGATAGTGTGACCGGTGCCAAAGCAGCCAATAATGCCGGCGCGCCGGTGGTCGTCCTCACTACTACCCACCAGGAAAGTGAGTTTACTGACTTGGAGGTTGTTGATTTTCGGCCTGACTTTTCTGGTTTACGGATTTCTAAGGTCAAGCATGGCTACTTAATTACTTCTGACGCGTGACAGGGTTCTCGCAGAGGTAAACGGAGGGGCAGAGATAAACAGAGCAGCCCTCTGCCTTCCTCTGCTTCTCTGTCTTCCTCTGCGAGAACCTACCTCCAACGACCTCATCGCAGCAACTCCACCACCTCCGCCCGCTTCCGACTGGCCACCGGCACCTCCTCCCCGTTCGTCAACCGCAGGTAGCCGCTATCGATCTTCTTAAACTCCACCACGTGCCGAAAATTAACCAGGTGCGATTGATGAACCCGGATGAAGTGGTGCCCCGTTAGCATCCGCTCGTAGTGCTTCAGTGTTTTGGTGACCAGCACCCGCTTCTCCCCCTGAATATGAAACCAAGTGCTGTTTCCATCGGCCT
>OY764731.1:0-3626 GCA_963668285.1 uncultured Lewinella sp.
GGTCACGGTGATGAACTCGGGGTCGATCGGTAGCGTCGTCAATTCCAGCGTCGCGCAGTCAACCGCGGGCTCGCCAACCGGGAGGGCGGCGAGTAGCGGAGAGGTTTGCTCGGCGTCGGTAATACAGTAAGGAATGCTCTCCGTACCGATGAAGCCGTCTGCCGGACTGTATACGTAAGTACCGTCAGGGTTGAGCGTAAACGTTCCACCGCTAGGCAGGGTGACTGGCATGCCGATCGTGATCGGGTTGCCTTCGCTATCCATAGCCGAGGTCACGAAGATGGGATCACTTTCCGGATCGTTGTCGTTCGTCAATACGTTACCTGTCTGGTCCAGGTTGAAGAGGCCGCTGTTGTTGTCATCGTTGGCGAAAATGGAGTTGCCATTGTCGGGTTCAACGTTGATGGACAGCGTCGCGTCGTCCGTCAAGCCGTCGGGGTCGGAGACCGTATAAGTGATACTCACGTTACCCGTGAAGAGTGGGTCGGGGTCGAAGTCGTAGGAACCATCGGGATTCACCACGATCGTTCCGGCCACGACGGTGTCGCCGTTCAGGTTCGTTCCGAAGATCGGGGTGATGGTGCCGACCGGGAAGTTTTCTTCCTCACCGTCGCCATTCGTATCACCGGTAAGCATGGTCACCATGAGTGGCTGGCCTTCCGGGTCGAAGTCGTTCGGTGTTATCACGTTATTGGAGACCGGCACGTCTTGCTCGGTACTGTTCACGTCGTCGATTGCAACGGGTGGTTGCGGTTCGTCGACCACGTTCGTGCCAACTACGGTGATTACCAGCGCGGCGTCGTCCGTGGCTACCGAGGTATTATCATCCTCGATGCCGTAGACGGCCGGCACGTCGCCGGTAAAGCTCGGGACCGGGATGAAAGCGTAATCGCCATCTTCGTTGACGGTAAGGGTACCCGCTGGAACTACCTCTCCATTCAGGTTCGTGCCGAATACAATTGTGGTCTCGCCGACCGCCACCGTATCGTTGGCAATGCCGTCGCCGTCATTATCGACGACTACGGTAACAACGGTCTGTTCGTCTCCTTCCGGATCGCTGTCATTGGTCAGTACGTTACCGGTCGCGGTTATACCCTGCGGCGTGAGGCTGACGTCGTTTTGAGCGAATGTCGAGTTAGCCGTACCGGTCGTCGTAAGATAGAGAGTCGCCATGTCGGTGGCGGGGCTGTCCAGATTGTCATCCGTAATGGCATAAGAGACAACCTCAGTACCAACGAACCCAGGAGCGGGATCGTAGTCAAAGGAGCCGTCCTCGTTTATGGTCAACGTACTGCCACTCGGTAGTGTGAACACCTCGCCCACCATAATGGGATTACCGTCGGAGTCGGTCGCGCCGGTGACGGTTTGGTTGTCGTTTTCGGGGTCGAAGTCATTGGTCAGCACATTGCCCATCTGGGTAGAATCGGCCTCACCAATGCTTACATCGTCGCTGGCGTAGGTGACGTTATTGTCATCCACGTTGGGTTCGATGTTTATGCTCAGTGTGGCATCATCGGTGAGCATATCTTCATCCTCGATGATGTAATCGACACTCACCGAACCGATGAATGAAGGTTCGGGATCGAATGTGAAGCCGCCCTCGTCATCAAGGGTAATGATACCCGCCACAACCGTGTCGCCGGAGAAGTCAACACCGAACACTTCGGTTGGGGCGCCTACGTCGATCGGATCGTCAGCTATCCCGTCGCCGTCCGTATCACCTGTAATGCTTACTAGCGTCAGCGCTTGGCCTTCAGGGTCGTAATCATTGTTAATGACGTTACCGTCGATATTCACGTCCTGTTGCGTGGTGACCGCATCATCAATGGCAACCGGTGGTTGAGCGACTTCTTCGTCATCCTCCGTAATAATAGATATGGAGAGCGTTGCGGAAGCTACGGCGGGGAAGAGATTATCATCAATCACACCATAGATTGCGGGTACTTCACCTACGAAGTCGAGCTCGGGATCATACGTGTAGGACCCGTCGAAATTCACCGTTAAGGTACCGGCGAGTACGACATTGCCGTCGCTGTCCACACCAAATACAGTAGTTGGAGTTGCCAGGGCGACCGTGTCATTTAGTATGCCGTCACCATCACTGTCTACGACCAGGTAATCGACTATTTGCGTATCTCCTTCGGGGTCGCTGTCGTTGGTCAACAGATTGCCACCCGTTGGCGTGTTGATTGGCGTCTGGTTGACGTCATTTTGCGCAAAGGTCAGGTTGTTGAGTACGTCGATGAATACGAAGGTCGTGTCGCAGAAACCAAGATCGTCACAGATAAACACGCAGAAAGAATCGCGCACGTTTGTAGTTGGCCCGGCCGTGTACTCGAAGCAATTATCGTTATCGACTGGTACCGCTAGGCTACCGCGTTGCGGATCGGTACAGATGCCGAAGCTATCTAACTGTCCGATCAGCATGCTCGTATCCAGACAGACCTCCAACGTGGAGTCAGCTGGAACGGTAAACATAAGCGTATCGGGAACGGGAACTACCGTTACGATTATAATGGTGGTGTCGCACAGCGTTGGCACGTTATCATCACAGACGACAACACAAATGGTGTCGAGGCCTGTCATGGCGCCGGCTAAGATATCTACACATATACCGTCGATGAAAGCCGTGGCGATTCCATTCCCACTTCCATCTTCACAGAATGTCGTCGGGCCGGCAGCCGTAATGGCGGCGTCGATATCGAGACAAACGTCACCGGAGTCAGATGGCACCAGCACAATTGGTACGGTGTCATTAGGAATCGTGATAACGATCGGAATAATCGTCGTGTCACAAACTAGCGGCTCGTCCAAGTCACAGACTACCACGCAAATAGTGTCGAGACCAGGCGTCGGACCAGAGGTGATGACTACGCAACCGTTGGCATCAATCGTAGAGGTGATCAGGCCATTAGCACCCGTACCGTCAGTACCGTCAGTACCGTCGCAGAACTCGGTATCACCAGGGTTGGTGATAACCGGATCGACATCGGGACAAACCGGTGGGTTTTCCGTCATTGGTGGTGTGACCACGGGAATCGTGTCGTCAGCTGGCGGTACGGTGATCAGGATGATCGTCGTATCGCAAAGCGTCGGCACTTCCGTATCGCAGACAACCACACAAGCCGTATCGCGACCCGGCAGTGCGCCGGCGGTCGGGATAACGCAGCCTGTAGCATCGTCGATGGCGAAGGTCACCGTACCGTTACCCATACTACCGTCGGTAGCGCAGAACTCAGTAGCTCCTGGATTAAGGATCGATGGATCGACAACCGGACACTGAGGATCGCCCGTAACCAGTGGTGGAACCACGTCGGTGAGCGTATCGGGTGGAATGGTAATGACGATCGGAATGATCGTTGTGTCACAAACCAGCGGTTCGTCCAGGTCGCAGACCACCACGCAAATAGTGTCGAGACCAGGCGTTGAGCCGGAGGTGATGACTACGCAACCATCAGAATCAATCGTAGATGTAACCAAGCCGTTAGCACCCGTGCCGTCAGTACCGTCGCAGAACTCTGTGTCACCTGGGTTGGTGATTACAGGGTCGACGTCGGGGCAAACCGGTGGGTTCTCCGTCATTGGCGGGGTAACCACGGGGATAGTGTCGCCAGCTGGCGGTACGG
>OY764732.1:0-6691 GCA_963668285.1 uncultured Lewinella sp.
TGAGGTAGGCGTATGACTTGCCGACGTCCGGGTTGACGCCACCGATCTCCCGCTTCAGGAAATTCTCGACGACGAAGTTTCGTTTGCGCATCTCGTCTGAGAGCCCGCGCTCATCACTCTCCCGGCGGTCGAAGAACTTCACGCCGCCGCCGATCAGCAGGTCTACGTCGCTCATGGCAATGTCGGAGGCGATCTCCTCGTAGTTCTTTCTCGATACGTTGTGGGCGATAAAACTGGCCGGCGTCGCGTGGACGATGGAACTACTGGCTACCAAACCCGTCTGCAAGCCCGCGTCTTCGGCGTACTCCAGGATGGTTTTGACCGGCTTCTTTTTCAGGTCTACCCCGATGGCCCCGTTGTAGGTCTTCACCCCGGCGCTGAAAGCCGTGGCCCCGGCGGCGGAATCCGTGATCAGGTTATCACCGCTGTAGGATTTGTGCAGGCCGACGACCGGGAAGCGCTCCAGGTTCAGCCGATTGCCGTTACTGTACATGCCGGCGCTGATCTGCGTCACGCCCATACCGTCTCCGATCATGAGTACGATGTTCTTCGGGCGGGCCGCCGTAGAAGTATTTACCCCTACTGGGGGCGAAAGCGTAGACGGCGGCGCTGGTGGGCACGCCGTAAGGCAAAGGCCGGCAATCAGCCCACCAATAATTTTTGCTACGTTCATAGCGGCGAAGATACAGGCACCGCCCCGCCAAACGGAAAGGGTTTACGTTAACTGCACGTTAGATGATTCGGGGGGGGCGGTGATTAGCTTCCGTGTAACCGATATCGGTGGCCCGGTTGGGAAGCGATGACCCCCTTCATCTCCAGCATCAGCAGGTGCCCGGCAAGCTTCGCCGGGGGGTAGCCGAGGGTTAGGCGAAGCTCGTCGACGGTGACGCTTTCCTGCCGGCGCAGCTCATCCACCACCGCTAGCTCTCCCTTATCGAGGTCTTCGAACAGCTGGCGTTGCCGCCCCGCGGCCGGGCCCCGCCAGGCGAGCAGGTCGATAACGTCTTGGCCCGATTCGATCAGGTGCGCTTTACCGTTTTTGATCAGACCGTTGCAGCCGGCGGAAAGCGGATCCCCGCCACGGCCGGGGCAGGCGCCGACTTTCTTGCCGTATTCGTGTGCCATGCGCGCCGTGATCATGGACCCGCCCCGCTGGGCCGACTCTACGACCACGGTCAGCTCACTCAAGCGGGCAACGATGCGGTTGCGGGCGGGGAAGTGCTCGCGTTCCGGCTTCATCCAAAAGGGGTATTCGGTAAGTACGCCACCGCCGCTTTCGGCCATCTTCATGGCTGACTTGGCGTGCGCCGCCGGGTAAACGTGGCCGAAGCCGGACCCCATCACGGCCAAAGTCGGTAGGCCGACTTGCAAACATCTACGGTGTGCATAGATGTCGACGCCGTACGCTAAGCCACTGACGATCAAGGGGCCATACTCGACCAACGGGTCCAACAGTAAATCAGTCTGGCGGGCACCGCGGTTGCTCATCTCACGCGTGCCTACTACGCTGATACACCGCTCGTTATCCAGCTTGGCTTCACCGAAGTAATAAAGTATCGGCGGAGAGCCGGCCGCCCTGGCTAATTCAGCGGGGTAGTCCTCGTCCAGGCAGCAGAGGATCGAGATGCCGTAGCGTTCCGCCTGCCGCAAAATATCCTCGGCCTGCCGGTGGTGGCGATCCTTGCCGAACTCCCGTGCCGTTCTGGAAGCTATGCCTTTCAACTTACACAGCACCTGCGGCCTCGCCATTAATGCCTCTTTGGCCGATCCGAAATGTCGGATCAGCGCCCGAAACAACTTCGGGCCGATATTGGGTACACGGCTGAGCGCCACCCGGGATAGGGTATCCGGATGCATAAACGTCGCTATTAAATAAATGAAAGTGGCCGCGGTGGGGAGAAAAAAGGACGGGGGCGCTAAAGAAGAAGAGGGGGGGACCAGCGTGTAAACCGAGGGTTACGCCGGTGCGCGGCCACGGCAAAGTTACGGGCCAAACAATTTGTAGCAAAGCACTCTGGTATAAAATATTCCGGCCCATAAGCGCGATCCTGCTACGGTGCTTATATTTGTCATCTTTGCGGGCGTAACCCGCACCCACCTGACCCACTCGACCTTAGCCAGACTTCTCTCGTGATCATAGTCTCTTTATGAAACCTTCGATCTATCCTTTGTTGGTAGCCGTCCTTCTAGCCGCGATCCTCGCCGCCTGCGTGCAGGACGAAGCCATGTCTACGCTCGACAGTGAGTTAGAGCGCACGTTGATTCGTGTTAGCGAAACCGATAACTTACAGGAGTTTATGTTGCCCGACGGCAGCAACCTTGCGGGCATCCCCGCGGGTATCGGCAACCCGCTCACCGAGGAGAAGATCGAGCTCGGGAAGATGCTGTTCTATGAGACGGCCCTCGGGCGCGACGCGCTACAGACGGCCAACATCCGCACGTTCTCCTGTGCTTCCTGCCACGTTCCCGAAGCCGCCTTTACCGCCGGTGCCGC
Source organism: uncultured Lewinella sp. (assembly GCA_963668285.1). Taxonomy (GTDB): domain Bacteria; phylum Bacteroidota; class Bacteroidia; order Chitinophagales; family Saprospiraceae; genus Neolewinella. The sequence continues at coordinate 2,495 of OY764732.1, forward strand.
CCAGGGGATCGCCGACGGTGGCCGGGGCTTCGGCACCTTCGGGTCCGGGCGGGTGATGGACGAAAACTACACCGAATCCGACATCGATGCGCAGGGCGCCCGCCCGCTTTCCATGCTCGGGGTGGCCTACGTGACCAACTCGATGTGGGCCGGCCGCTTCGGCGCGCGCGGGGCAAACGCGGAATTCGAAGACATCTGGGGGGTGTTCGACCCCGCAACCGAAGTCAACCACCTCGGCCTGGACGGGCTGGAAGCCCAGAATATCGACGGCACCGTCGTCCACCGGATGAGCACCGACGCCTTCCTGCTCGATACCCTGAGCTACCGCCCCTTATTCAACCGTGCCTTTCCGGAGTTCGAGGGCGAGGCCCGCTACGGGCGCGTAGCGCTCAGCTTCGCGCTTTCCGCCTACATCCGTACCATCGTGCCCAACGAGGCGCCCTGGCAGGAATGGCTGAGAGGTAACCGCGATGCCCTGACCGACGAGCAGAAAAGAGGGGCGCAGCTGTTCTTCGGTAAGGCCGGCTGTTACCGTTGCCACAACGGGCCGGCCCTGAACGGAAATGATTTTTACGCCCTGGGTGTCAACGATCTTTGTGACGTACCGACTGCCCTCGCTACCGGGCGGGGCGATGCCCGTAACCTCGGCCGCGGCGACTTTACCCGGCGCGACGAAGACCTCTATAAATTTAAAGTGCCGCAAGTCTATAACCTCAAAGACATGCCGTTCTATTTCCACGGAAGTAGCCATACGGAACTGCGCGAGGTGGTCGAATACTTCAACGCCGGCGAGGCCGAAAATAACCTCGTCCCCGCCGCTAATCTGGCCGAATACTTTCACCCGCTCGACCTTTCCGCGGCCGAGGTCGACCAACTTACCGCCTTCCTTTCCGAGGGCTTGTACGACCCCAACCTGAAGCGGTACGTGCCCGAAGCCGTCCTTTCCGGCAACTGCTTCCCGAACAACGACGAGCAGAGCCGCCAGGACATGGGCTGTCAATAAAGAACCTGCCTGCGCGAAGCTCCGTTCTTCCCCGTAGTGGCTACAACGACCCCCGATCTCCGTACCGATCTTATTGCCAAAGGCACCGCCTGGTTCACCCGGCAGGGCTGGCGGCCATTCCCCTTCCAACTGGCCGCGTGGAATGCCTACCTCGACGGGGAGAACGGCCTGGTCAATGCCCCGACGGGGAGTGGCAAGACGTACTCGCTCATCATCCCGATTCTTCTTGAAGCATTGCGAGATCAGCAAGATGATTTTTGCGAGGACGCAGGTGCAGGGCCCCGGGGTCTCCAACCCCGGGCGGGCAAAGGAGTAACGCGGGGGGAGGCCATCGTCAAAACATCCGGGCTAAGAGCCATCTGGATTACCCCCATTCGGGCGCTGACGCGGGAGATCCAGCAAGCGGCTCAGCGTGCGGCGGACGACCTCGGCCTGAAGTGGAAGATAGCCATCCGATCCGGCGATACCTCCACCGGTGAAAGGGCCAGGCAAAAGAAAACGCCGCCGGAGATCCTCATCACCACCCCCGAATCCCTCCACCTCCTACTCGCCACCAAAGGCTACGAAAACTACTTCGGTAACCTCCGCGTACTGGTGGCCGACGAATGGCACGAACTGGTCGGCACCAAAAGGGGCGTGCTACTCGAAACCGCCCTCTGCCGGCTGCGCGGCTTCCGGGGTGGGGCCTTCCGGACCTGGGGCATCTCCGCCACCATCGGTAACCTGATGGAAGCGATGGACGTCCTCCAGGGCATCCCCAGCGACGTGGATCTGCCGCCGGGGGAGTCGTTGCCGGACGGCCGCTCCCGCGGTACGTTGGTGCGGGCCAAAACCGGCAAGGAGATCGAGATCATTACCGTGATGCCCGATCAGATAGAAACCTTCCCCTGGGCCGGCCACCTCGGTATTAAGTTACTCGAAAAGGTGCTGCCCATCATCCACGCTTCCGGGTCTACGCTGGTCTTTACCAATACCCGTTCGCAGTGCGAGATCTGGTACCAACGCATCCTCGATGCCGACCCCGACCTATCCGGCGCCATCGCCATGCACCACGGTAGCATCGGGCGCGAGCTCCGCGACTGGGTGGAGGACGCCCTTCATTCCGGCACCCTCAACGCCGTTATCTGCACCTCCAGCCTCGACCTCGGGGTTGACTTTCGACCCGTCGAGACCATCGTGCAGATCGGCAGCCCGAAAGGCGTCGCCCGCTTTATGCAACGAGCTGGCCGGAGCGGCCACCGGCCGGGGGCCAAGTCCATCATTAACTTCGTACCGACCCACAGCATGGAGCTGCTGGAAGCGTCCGCCCTGCGCACCTGCATCGAGGCGGGGGAGATCGAGCAGCGCATCCCCTACATCCGGAGCTTCGACGTACTCGTACAGTACCTCGTCACGCTGGCGGTAAGCGATGGTTTCCGACCCGACCCCACTTTCGAGGAGGTCAGGAAGACCTACTGCTTCTCCTCTATCAGCCGGGAGGAGTTCGACTGGTGCCTGGAGTTCATCACTACCGGCGGGAATAGCCTCGGTGCTTACGATGAATACCACAAGGTGGTGGTCGAGGATGGCCTGTACCAGGTGAAGAGCAAGCGGGTTGCCATGATCCACCGAATGAGCATCGGGGCGATCGTGAGTGAGCAGACCATGCTGGTCAAGTACGTCAGTGGCGGCTACATCGGCACGATCGAGGAGTACTTCGTATCCAGCCTGAAGACTGGCGATACCTTCTGGTTCGCCGGCCGTTCGCTGAAGCTCGTCAAGGTGAAGGGTACCGAGGCGCTCGTCCGCCGGAGCAACGCCAAAAAGGGCCGCATCCCCAGCTGGAAGGGTGGGCGAATGCAGCTTTCCGGCCAGCTATCGACGCGTTTGCGGGAGGCCATGGAGTTCCTGAAGAAAGAGGATTACCGTGATGCCGAGCTCGCCAAATTGCAGCCGCTAAGGGACATCCAGGCCCGCCGCTCCGCCATCCCCGGGCAAGACGAGTTGCTCATCGAATACTTCCTGGATCGGGAGGGGTACCATTTGATCATGTACCCCTGCGAGGGGCGCGGCATCCACGAGGGGCTGGCCAGTCTGTTTGCCTACCGCATCGGCCAGTTCTCCCCGCTCACCTTTACCATTGCCAATAACGATTACGGTTTCGAGTTGCTGAGCGACCAACCCATACCGGTCGAGGAAGCGTTGGGCAGTGGCCTTTTCGACCCCACCGGCCTCACCGAGGATATGGAAGCCGCCATCAACGCCACCGAAATGGCCGGCCGCCGCTTCCGTGATATTGCGGCTATTGCCGGTTTGATCTTTAAAGGCTACCCGGGGAAGCAGAAGAAGGAGAAGCACCTGCAAAGCAGCAGCAAACTCTTTTTCGACGTGTTTACCGACTACGAGCCGACTAACCTACTGCTGACGCAGGCCTACGATGAGATCATGACCTTCCAGCTACAGGAATCCCGCCTGCGCGGTGCCCTGGAACGGATCAACGGGCAGACCATCCTTTTCGAGCAGCCGGCTAAGGCGACGCCCTTCAGCTTCGCGTTGATCGTGGACCGACTACGCGAAAAGATGAGCAGCGAGAAACTGGAAGACCGGATCAAACGGATGCGGGTAGCGCTCGTCCGGGATTAATAATGGCGGGTAGCCTGGCAGCTTCCTCCTTATAGGGTAACCCAGGCCTGTTCGGCGTCACTTTTGATGATCGCGTCGCAGAGGACCAGCTCGCGGTACCCATCCTCGAAGGTGGCGTAGTGGACCTCACCGGCTTCGTCACCGGCCAGGATGGCGTTGTAGAACGAGCGGAAACACTGCTTGAAGGTATCGGGAAAGCCTTCGTTGTGGCCGCCGGGGTAGTTGACGTAGGCGCCGGCGGATTCGGACAGGATGGCCGGGTCTTTCAGGAGAAATTCGCTGGGGCGGCCGCGGCGGCCGATGGCGAGTTCGTTGGGGCGCTCGCTGTTAAACTCGTAGGCGGCCTCGGCGGTGGCGATGTCGTAGGTCAGGCGGTTCTTGTGGCCGGCGCTGACCTGGGTGACGAACAGTTGCCCGCGGGCGCCACCCTTGAATTTTAACAGGATGCTGGCGCAGTCGTCCGTGCTTACGTCGATCGTTTCCAGGTCTTCTTCGCGGAGGGCGTCGTTGTTGAAGGAGCTGACTTCGCCTTTAGGCCGCCGGCGGGTGGGGTGGACGGTGGTGAGGTCAGC
>OY764733.1:0-43980 GCA_963668285.1 uncultured Lewinella sp.
CACCCTCCAGAGCGACCGGGAAGTTGTAGCCGCGGCCCAGGTAAAGCGCATTGTGGTGGCCCTTGATCTCCCCGGCGATGTACTTTATCTGCTCGTTTTGCTTCAGCACGGCTTCGACCTTCGTCGGTATTAGCTCGAGTTCCCGCAACAGCGTCTGAAAGTAGGTATTACTGATGGTGGATAGCCGGCGGGCCAGGTTGAGCGCCAGCAGGGTGAGTACCGTCACCTGACCGGTAAAGGCCTTAGTGCTGGCTACCCCGATCTCCGGGCCGCAGTGGATGTAACTCCCCGCATCGGTCAGCCGTGCAATGCTCGACCCCACGCTATTGACAATGCCGTAGATCATTGCCCCCTTAGTTTTGGCCAGTTCCAGCGCCGCCATCGTATCTGCGGTCTCCCCGCTTTGGCTGATCGCAATCACGATGTCCCGCTCGCTCAGGATGGGGTTTCGGTAGCGAAATTCACTGGCGTATTCTACCTCGACCGGGATGCGGGCGAGCTCTTCGATGAGGTACTCCCCGATCAGCCCGGAGTGGTAGCTGGTGCCGCAGGCCACGATGATGATCCGGTTAGCCCGCACGAAGCGGTTGGCGTATTCGTCCACCCCGCGTAACCATACTTTTCCGTCTTTCGAGCTGATCCGACCGCGCATGGCGTCACAGATCGTCTTCGGTTGCTCGTAAATTTCTTTGAGCATGAAGTGGTCGTAGCCTTCCTTTTCCAGCGCCTCGATCTGCATATCGAGCTCCTGGATGTAGGGGGGCTGCTCCTCGTTGTCCGTATTCTTGATCTGGAGGCCGTGCTCGAGCGTGATCGTTGCGACCTGGTTGTCCTCCAGGTAAACCACCCGGTTGGTACTGTCGAGAAAAGGCGAGGCATCCGAGCCGATAAAGAACTCATCGTCACCGACACCGACCACCAGCGGGCTGGCCTTACGTGCGCCGACCAAGACGTTCGGATCGTCCCGGTCGATCACGGCAATCGCGTAGGCACCCTCCACCCGGTTCAGGGCCAGGCGTACGGCTTGAGAGAGTCGCAAATTTCCGTCTTTTTGGATCTGCTCGATCAGGTGCACCAACACCTCCGTGTCCGTATCGCTGCTGAACTCGTGCCCTTCGGCGATCAGTGCGGACTTCAATACCGCGTAGTTCTCGATAATGCCGTTGTGTACGAGTGCGAGCCGCCCGGTGTTTCCGGTGTGGGGGTGGGCATTGGTGTCGTTAGGTGGGCCGTGGGTTGCCCAGCGCGTATGGCCGATACCGAGCGTACCCCGGGTGTCCTGCTCACTGATCAGTTTACGGAGGCCTTTGACCTTGCCTTGCTTTTTATGCACGTGCAAGTCCCCGTTTAGAATGGCAATACCGGCGCTGTCGTAGCCCCGGTATTCCAGCCTTTCCAGGCCTTTAATAATAAGTTCGTCCGCTTGGCGGTGGCCGATGTAGCCGACAATTCCACACATATAGGTTCGTTTTTCTTATTCAGTGAGATTATGAGGTCAAGTCCTAAAATTCGCTAATTCGATCGGGAAAAGGTGACGGTGAACTCGGCCGGCAGTTCCGCAGCGCCCGGCCCCCGCAGCAAGGCGCGGGAAGGGTTACTGTTTGAGGGTACCGTGCGGAGGTATACCGTTGGCTCAGCAAAGTCGTTATCAATAATGCCCTGTAGGTGGCGTGATAACAGGTTCCGGTAAAATACGTCATCACCGTCCATTTCCGGAAACCCACCCAGGAAGGTATTTAGTATATCACCGGTGGGGTTCGGACCCAGAATCAACCGATCCTGAATGTTTACGAGATTTCCGGCATTGTTGCGATAGAATAAACCGAGGAAGTTGGTGGTGGGGAAGTCCGCTGCGTCGTACCCCTCCAGGCTGGCGGCATAGTACCTCAGTTCCGCTCGGTTGATCAGAGCATCGCTTAAAGCAGATCGATCGGGGAAGGTGATAGCCGTCATTACGCTCCCCGTTCCGCCTACCAGTAGCGTGTCCTGATTTCCGCTCCCCGCCAGCAAATCTTCCGCAACCGACCCACTGTAGTCGTGGTCGTAACGCACGAACCAATTCCGTATCGGGGCGCGATAAAACGATGCGGTATCGTTCTCGGAAGGGTCCTCGTAGAAAAAGTACAGGCCCGAGAAATTATTATTCCCTCCGCGGGGGCGCAACTTGATTAATGCATCGCTATCACCGGTCGGTTCCAGGTAGGCTCCGGCAAAGGTTTCTCTGAAGATCGTATCCGTAGCAAAATTGGTCGAGTCGAGTTGGTTCATCTCGTCCACGAAGGCCTGGGTGAACTTCAGGCGAATGTGCGGCATCTCCGGTACCGTCGTCGCGTAAGCACTATCGTAAATCGGGCGGGCGAGCGGGGGTGGCGCTAATGCTTGTCGCCTCCAGTAAGTTCTCGCCTAGCCGGTCGGGCCTCGGCGCGGTCGAGTACCGATCTTCGGACTCGGGCTCTTCGGCGGTCAGCCGTAGGAGTTGGACTGGCAAATCGTACTCGTCCCGTTCGGGGCCGAAAAATGCATCCGTCGTGTCAATTTGCAGAATCATCACCACGCTGTCAATGAGCGGCCGATCGTCGCGCGCAAATTCCGGAATGATGACTTCGTTGGTATTGAACTGAGTCATTACCGTTGACAGGGCCGGCGTGATGGAGAATGCATGCTGCCACTGACCGAAAACCGGGTCCGTCGACTGGCCGAAGGACAGAATGCCCAAAGGAGCAAATTGGCTCGCATCGTATACCAATACGCTATCGTCCCGTACCACCCGCATCTCAAACGGAAAATCGGTTATCTGGCCGACCTCGCCCCGCTCGTCGAGGATGTCGCTGCCGATCGTGATCGGCTCGGTACAAGCGGCTATGGTAAGGATAAAGAGCGCTAGTAGGGGAAGGAAGAGTTTCATATGGTTTCGGGGAGCGGTATGAAGGGTAGATAGCTGGATAGATAAAGTCCCCTCCCAACGAATTGAAAGGGGACTTTCAGGCTGCAAAGATCGCCTAAATTTCAGTATGGTTGGTCGGTCGACCTACTCTACGACTTCTTCTTCTTCGAGTAGGGTGTGGTAGAAGGCAACGCTGGCCGCGGGCACTTCTTCCCCCTGAATGTCGAGAACGGGGAAGTCGACGCTTTCCAGCAGGGCTGAATTGTGCTCGTTCAGCTCGGCGGTGCCTTTGATGGCGGCATCGACGTACTTGAGGGCACCGGCGTGCAGATCGGGCTTCTCTCCGTTCATGAAGGGAGCCAGGTCTTCTTCCGTCAGCGTATTGATGCTGGCCTTTAGGGCAAAGTCCTCGTCCAGGGCATCTTCGGCACCGTCCTGGTAAAGGCTGTAGATGATCTTACTGTCCTGGAAGAGCGGCTCGGTGGAGTAAGCAGTACGCAGGTAAAAGGGGATGAGGGAGGTCATCCAGCCGTGGCAGTGGATGATGTCCGGCGGCCAACCGAATTTCTTGACGGTTTCAATGACACCCTTACAAAAGAAAATGGCCCGGTCGGCATTGTCCTCGAAGTACTTACCGCCTTTGTCGGCGTGCACGAACTTGCGCTTGAAGAAGTCCTCGTTGTCGAGGAAGTACACCTGCATGCGGGTGCTCTTGTCCTGAAGGGAGGCGACTTTAATGATCAGCGGGTAATCGTTATCGTCGACGATGATGTTCATGCCGGAAAGCCGAACGACCTCGTGGAGGCGGTGGCGGCGCTCGTTGATCGTCCCGTAACGGGGCATCAACACGCGGATTTCCATTTGGCTTTTCTGAAGATGGGGGGCAAGGGCCCGAACGGTGGTAGAAATGTCCTTAGCTATCGTGTAAGGCTGCATTTCTTGGGTGACTACTAGCACCTTTGTTTTACTCATATCTCGGCAGTGTCAACGGTTAAAATTGTTCGCGGAATCGGCCGCGCCCGGCGGGTTCTAAGCGGGTGGTGCAGGCAAATTTACGAAATATAATGCACACGGACTATCTTCGCCCGCCCTCAGCGACAGCGCCCGCCCGGCATCAGCGCCGCTCCGAGCCACGTACGGACCACCCCAAGTTTGCATGAAAGTTTTTTCTAAGGCCCAGGAAATCAGGGCGTTTTTACTAGATCGGAAAAAGCCCGTAGCCTTTGTTCCCACCCTCGGTGCCCTCCACGAAGGCCACTTAGCCCTCATCGATGCGGCGAACTCCATCGGTAAGACCACCGTGGCCAGCATCTTCGTCAACCCCACCCAGTTCAACGACCCGGCCGACTACGAAGGCTACCCCCGTACCCCGGCCGCCGATGCCGATCTGCTTCGGTCCAACGCCTGCCACGCCCTCTTCCGGCCGGCCCCGGAGGAGATCTACCCCGAGAACCTGACCGACCCCACCACCAAACTGGACTTCGGGCGATTAGTACAGGTCATGGAAGGTGCCAAACGACCGGGCCACTTCGCCGGCGTAGCGCAGGTCGTTTACCGCTTGCTGGATACCATCCGCCCCGATATCCTCGTACTCGGTCAGAAAGACTATCAGCAGGTCGCCGTCATCCGGTCGATGGTCGCACAACTGAAAATAAAGGTGCGCCTGCACGTCGTGCCCACCGTCCGCGACGAGGACGGCCTGGCCCTCAGCAGCCGCAACCGGAGGCTGAATGCGCCGCAGCGCGCCGCCGCCGCCCAAATCAACTCGCACCTCAAAGCCGTTGCCGCCGGCCTCCGTGCCGGATGGGACCCCCGCGATCTGGAAGCCAACGCAATGCGGGAAATTGCCCGACACGAACTCCTGAGGCCGGAATATGTATCCGTGTTTGACGGGCTGAGCCTGCAACCTTGGCAACGGGGCATGCTAGCCAGCGAAGTGGTCGTTGCCACCGCGGTGCACTGCGGGCCGGTCCGCCTAATTGATAACCTGATCGTGAATTCGACCGACACCCCCAAAGCCAACCCTTAAGATTTTGAGGTGTTGCCTTCGCGGCGCTCCCGCGTCACAAACGCGCACCTTCGCTCAAAACCAGGTAGCCGATTATGCTGATTCAAAGATTCAAAGGGAAAATTCACCGCGCCACGATCACGGAAGCCAACCTCAATTACGTTGGCTCCATCACCATCGACGGTAAGCTCCTCGATGCCGCCGGCATCCTGGAAGGCGAAAAGGTGCAAATCGTCAATAACAACAACGGGGAACGCATCGAGACCTACACCATCCGCGGGGAAGAAGGCTCCGGCATCATCTGCCTCAACGGCGCCGCCGCCCGCCGCTGCCAGGTCGGCGACCTGGTCATCATCATCGCCTACGGGTACATGACGGAAGAGGAAGCCCTTAGCTTCGAGCCGAAGATCGCTTTCCCCGATGCGGCAAATGCAGTTTGATATGCGATTCTCGATATGCGATATGCGATTTAGTTACCGCAGCAGCAAATCAACTATCGAGAGCGCGAGGTACTGCGCAGCACCTCGTATATCACTGAAATCCTGATCACTCATACCGTAACGACTCAATCGGGTCCAGCGCCGCCGCCCGCATCGCCGGGTACAGCCCCGCCACCAGACCTACGATCGTGCAGGTGATCAAGGCCATCCCGATCCATACCCAGGGGATGATGAAGCTGCCGCCGGTAAAGTACGCCACCCCGTTTCCGGCAGCGACGCCAAAGATGATACCGAGGATGCCCCCGAGCTGGCAGATCACGATGGCCTCGACCAAAAACTGGAGCAATACATTCTGCCGGGTAGCCCCCAGGGCCTTGCGCACGCCGATCTCCCGCGTGCGTTCCGTTACGGATACCAGCATGATGTTCATCAGCCCGATCGCCGCCCCCAGTAGGGTGATGAGCCCGATACCCAGCGCCGCGGAGCGTAAGGTGACGGTGTTATCCTTAATGATGCTGACCAGGTCGGAGCTGTTCTCTACCTCGAAGTCGTTCTCCTCGCCGGCGCGGAGGCGGCGGACGCCGCGCATCGTCACGGTCGCCTCGGCCATCGCTGCTTCGACCCCCGTCGGGTCCTGGATGGCGATGAGAATGTCGTAACTCGTTTGGCCGGAGCCGTAATAGCGCTTAGCGGTCTGGAGGGGAATGATGACGCGGCGGTCCTGACTGGCGTTCATGGAGCTGCCCCGGCTCTCGAGCACGCCGATGACCGTGAGCTTCAGTGCCCCGGCGGTGATCTCCTTATTCAAGGCCTGCTCCGGCTTACCGTCGAAAAGAACGTCGGAGAGGTCGGAGCCGATTACGGCGATGTTGCCCCCTTCCAGTGCTTCCCGTTCGGTGAGGTTGCGGCCGGCTTCGATTTCGTAGCCTTTGGAGTTCAGGTAGTTAGCGGTAGCGCCGAAGAGGGATACGTTGGGGTTGGTCTCCGTATCGCCGTATTTGATGACGGTCGCCCCGGTAGCGAAATTGCTGATGCTGACCTCCGAAGGGTAGTCGTAGCGATCCAGGAATTCCATGGCCTGATCGTAAGTGAAGGGGTCGGAGCGTTGGCGGTTACCGCGCCGCCCGCCGCTGCGCACGCTCGTACTGATGCGGTTGATCTCGATCGTATTGGCCCCCAGGCTGGAAAGGTTGGAAGACAGGGAGTAGATCGCCGCGTCGATCGCCGTCAGGATGCCCACCAGGGCCATGATGCCGACGGCGATGATCAGCGTGGTGAGCAGTGCCCGCAGCACGTTGTTCCGAACGCTGCGCAGCGCTACCCGAAAATTTTCCAGTAAGCCCATGCCCGTGAAGGTACGAGTCCCCCCCAATAGGACGGCCCGCCAATAGATGAACGGTCAGCCGGCGCTGACCGATCGCCCGGCCGGGCCGATCAGCATCCCCCCGGTAGGCACTACCTTCGCCCGCCAATGTCCCTAAAGAAACTCGGAGGTGAAACGGCCATCTACGGCATCGCCAGCGTGCTCGGGCGGATGCTGAATTTCGTCATCGTCACGCCGGTGCTTACGGACGTGCTGGTCAGTGAGGACTACGGCGTGGTAAGCGTCCTGTTCATGTGGATGGGGCTACTGACGGCGCTGCTCGTATTTCGCATGGATACCGTCGTATTTCGCTACGCCAGCCGGGCGGGTGACGACGCCGCCGCCGTATTCCGAAAGGCGCAGCGCTTCGTGGCCATTGCGGTGGCCCTGGTGGTCGGGGCGGGGCTGCTCGGCAGTGAGTCGGTTGCGGAGTGGATGAATTATCCGGATCGGGCCATCTACGTGCAGTTGTTTCTGCTAACGGTGGGTTTCGACGCCCTGAGTGCCGTGCCCCTGGCCCGGTTGCGCCTGCACCAGCGGCCGTGGTTTTTCGTGGCCGTTAACCTGGGTAACGTCTTGCTGAACCTCTCGTTGATCGTGTTTATGCTTTACGGCTTTCCGAAGCTGGGGGTAATTTTCGGCCTGCGGTTTCAGGAGCAGTACCTGGTGGCCTACTATCTCGTTACCCTGACGATCGCCGCCGCCGTCCGTTACCTGGCGCTGCTCATCGACGGTACGCTGCACCGGGGGTATCGGCCACCGGAAAGGGAGCACGGTACCGCGGTCACTAGCGTACCGTCGCTTACGGAGATGCTTCGTTACAGCTTACCGCTCACGCTGGTCGGGGTGGCCGGTATCTTCAACGCCCTATCCGGCCCCTGGATCATCAAGTGGTTCTACGGGGCGGGCACGACGGAGAACCTCTACTGGTCGGGCCAGTTCGGTGCCGCGCTTAAGCTGGCCGTCTTTCTCAATCTCGTCGTCACGGCTTACAACTACGCCGCCGAGCCCTTCTTTTTTCGGCAGGCGGGGAAGGACCTCGAGCAGGCGGATCGGTCGTTATACGCCGATGCAACGCGCGCCTACGCCCTCATCGCCGCGGTCGCTTGCGCCGGGATCTTGCTGTTCTTACCCTGGCTTCAGTTCTTCATCGACGAGGGGGAGCGGGTCGGCCTTTTCATCCTCCCGTATTTGCTGGCGGCCAATTTTTGCCTGGGGCTTTACTCCAACTTCAGCATTGCCTACAAACTGACGGATAAGACCTACCTCGGGGGGGCGATCGCGGCGGTAGGGAGCGTGATCTGCCTGTTCATCAGCATCCGTTTCATCGATAGTTATGGCATTAAGGCCCCGGCGATCGCGATGCTGGCGTGTTACGCGACGATGAGCGTCTCCGCCTGGCTGATCACCCGTAGGATATTCCCCGTCGATTATCCCGTTTGGCGCATCCTTATATATATGACCGCCTCCGCCGCTTCCGTTTTTTTTGCGAGTACGCTGGATGCAGGGATGTGGGGGAACGGAGCCATGTTTTTTCTCCTTCTCGCCGGCCTCGGAGCCCTCGAATACAACTGGATTCGCCACTCGCTTGGTTGAACCTTGCTCCTACGTCCATAATTTTGCACCTGCGTCCTCGCCCCTTTAAGACCAACAGACCGATATGGCCCCCTCCCCGCTACCGCTACTTTTCCTTGCATTGCTTTTAACTACCTGCTCGTTGCCGCTGAATAAGAAGCGCCTGCTCGTGCTCGGTGACAGTAACGGCGAGCGGCAAGGGTGGGTGTATCACCTACAGCAGCAACGGGGGGGCGGGCCGCTGGTCAATACCTCCCTGAGCGGAAATACGGTCGGTTTTGATTACGACGGGTCCAAGCTGAAGCTCAGTACGCTCGAGAACCTTACCGGTTACCTGCGCAAAGGCTATGCGGAAATGGGGGCCATCGACGAGGTGTTGATCGCGCTGGGAACCAACGATTGCAAGGTGGGCTTCGCCGAGGAGCACGACCGGATCGGGGCCAACCTCGATACCTTGCTGGATCGAAGCACCGCATTTTTTCGGGAGAGAGGGCAGGAGGTACCCCGCTTCGTGCTACTTTCGCCGCCGCCGCTGGACGATGCGGACGTCGTCGCCCAGTTCGCGGGGGCCACGGCTTGCGTACGGTCGGTCACCGAGGCCTACCGCCGGATCGCGGCCCGCCGCGGACTATGCTTCGTAGATCTGCAGGCCGACCCCGGGCCTTCCGTCCTCCAATATTCCGAAGACGGCATTCACTTTGGCCCGGCAGGCTACGAACAGCTCGCCGCCGCCGTTATCCGGCAGTGCTACTAGCCCGCCCCGACAAAACGAACCACCCCGCCGATGCGCACCCTGATGACCTCCGCCCTTCCTTACGCCAACGGGCCGCTCCATTTAGGGCATCTGGCAGGGGCTTACCTGCCCGCCGACATCTACGCCCGCTACCTCCGCCTACAGGGGCGGGAAGTACTCTGGGTCTGCGGATCGGACGAACACGGGGCGGCCATCACGCTGCGCGCCAAAAAAGAAGGTACTACGCCCCGGGCGATCATCGATGAATACCACGCCCTGAACAAAGGCAGCTTCGCGGCGCTCGGCATCAGTTTCGACTACTACCACCGCACCAGCGAACCGCTACACCACGCCACCAGCCGGGAGTTTTTCACCGAGTTGCTCGAGCGCGGCGACCAATTCGACGTAAAGACCACCGAGCAGTACTACGACCCGAAGATCGATCAGTTCCTGGCCGATCGTTACATCCAGGGTACCTGCCCGAACTGCGGTAACCCGGAGGCCTACGGCGATCAGTGTGAAGTGTGCGGGCGCGACCTCAGCCCGACCGAACTGATCGACCCGGTCAGTGCCATCAGCGGCGCGAAGCCCGAGTTGCGCAAGACCAAACACTGGTTCTTTCGCCTCGACGAGCACGAAGAGTGGCTTAAGACCTGGATTCAGGAAGGAAAAGTCGAAGGCGAGCAGTTACACGACCCCGGTGATTGGAAGAAGCACGTTATCGGCCAGTGCATGAGTTGGCTGAACGACGGCCTGCACCCGCGTTCGATCACCCGCGACCTCGACTGGGGCATCGAAGTGCCCGACGCCCCGGGCAAGGTGCTGTACGTTTGGTTCGACGCGCCGATCGGGTACATCTCCAGCACGAAGCAGTGGGCCGAAGAAAACGGCGGGGACTGGGAAAAATGGTGGAAAGCCGAAGACTCCCGCCTCGTGCACTTCATCGGTAAGGATAATATCGTATTTCACTGTATTGTCTTTCCCGCTATGTTGCGGGCGCACGGAGGGTATAACCTGCCGGAAAACGTCCCCGCCAACCAGTTCCTGAACTTCGAGGGGGATAAGTTCTCCAAGTCAAAAGGGTGGGGGATCGAATTGCAGGAGTACGTGGATGAGTTCAGGGACTTCCCCAATTCGGTCGACGCGCTCCGTTGGGCGCTGATCCGTAACCTTCCCGAGCAGCAGGACGCCGACTTTACCTGGGATGGCTTTACGGAGTATCACGATAAGGACCTGGCCGATAAGCTGGGCAACTTTATCAACCGGGTTACCGTGCTGACGCATAAGTACTTCGACGGGGGCGTACCGCGCGTCGAAACCGATGGTGAAGGCGTCCGCAGCATCCTCGGTAGCATCCGTACGGCTTTCCAGCAAACCGGTGAAGCCATCGAGGCGTATCGCTTCAAGGATGCCGCTACCGCCTACGTGGAGCTGGCTACCCTGGGCAACACCTACCTGCAGGATGCCGCCCCCTGGGCGCTGTACAAGGCCGACCCGGCGGATCCTATGATCGCCGAGGCTATGTTCTGCGCCGCGCAGATTGCCGCTGCCTTAGCCATCCTCTCCGAGCCTTTCGTGCCCGGGGCTTCCGCAAAGCTGCGCGGCGTACTGGGCCTACCCGCCTCGAAGGGTGGGGACTGGGCTTACTTCGCCACTCTACTCGCGCGGGAAGAGAGCATCCTACCCGCCGGAACGAAGCTGGGCAAAGCCGGCGTGCTATTCCCGAAAATTGACGACCGAAAGGACGATAGCCGCCGGGCGATCATCCAACGCCAGCGGAATAAACTGACCGCCGCCCTGGAAGCCAAGGAAGCGGAAGCCGCCACGACCCGACGTGCCGAACGGCCGCCCTTTAAGCCGGAGGTTACTTTCGACGACTTCAGTAAGCTCGACCTCAGAACCGCGACCATTCTTAGCGCGGAAAAGATCAAAAAGTCCAGCAAGCTCCTCCAGCTGACCATCGACCTCGGTAACGAAGAAAGGTCCGTAGTATCCGGTATCGCCAAGCACTACGCCCCGGAAGAGGTAGTCGGTATGCAGGTGGTCGCCGTCACTAACCTAGCACCCCGTAAAATGGCCGGGGTGGCCAGCGAGGCAATGATCCTAATGGCGGAAGACGGAGAAGGGAAGTTGGCGTTCGTCAGCCCTCCGGAAGGGTTCGGGATTGGGTGGACGGTACGTTAGGTGACAATGTGTCGCTCTTTTAGTTTGAATGATGCCATATTGGCGTATTGGTCTCGTGCGGTCGGTCATGGTCCGCGAATTGCTTGGTTGGGGCGTAAACAAATTGAATTACCTAAATCATAGCACCATGAAACTGATTAATTATAACCGCCCCTTCCCCGCCGACGTGTTCCGCTATTTCGACGATCACCGGACCAAAGCAGCCGATGCCTACCGCCCCGCGGTTAACATCGTCGAGCGTGCTGACTCCTTCGAGCTCGACTTATTGGCGCCCGGCCGCGTTCGTGATCACTTTAATGTAGCCTTTAATGACGGCGTGCTGGAAATTTCCTACACAACCGAGAAGGATCACGCTGCGGAAACCATCGAGAACTTCCGCCGCCGCGAATTCAAGCTTCGTGACTTTACCCGGACGTTCAAGCTCGACGATACCGTAATCAACGACGAAGCCATCGAGGCCACCTACGATAATGGCATCTTACACCTTACCCTGCCAAAGCGGGAGGAGGCTTTACCTAGAGAGCCACGGCAGATCGCCGTTGCCTAACGATTAGCAGTAATCTGCAGCTTTGCGAGCCGCCGCCGGATTTCCGGTGGCGGCTTTTGCGTTGGCCACCTACCGTTCCCGCACGAACAGGATCACGGTATCCCGCGCAATGGCTTCGGTGAGGTAGCGTCGTAGCTGTAGCTCTTCTGCCTGGCGGGCGGCCGGTGGCGGCCGGCGGCCCTGTCGTTCGATCGTCACGACGGCCAGCGGTACTTCCCCCGTGAAGCCACTGGTGTCCGCGCCGACCTTCGCCATGCTGAGGTTAACCTCCTGGATCTGCGGGAAGGCGATCTGAAGTTGACGGTACATACGGTCGAAGGCCGCGGTGTCGGCGATGGCATCGGGGGCGTTGTTTGCCGTAGCTACCTCCGCGCCCAGTTTCTGAATGCGGTATTCCAGCCGGGCGATCCGGGCCGCCTGATTGCCGACGCCGGAGAGCTGGGTACGAATGCCCGCCAGGTCGGATGAGCTGAGGCTGGTATCCGTAACGATCCGTGCGTCATTCAAGCCGTACGGGGGCTCCTGCAACAGCTTCGTATAGTAACGGAGACTGTCCGAACTCATCAGGCGGTCTTTGATGGGGTATACGAGTATGGGGTTGTTGTTCTCGTCGCGGTTCAGTTGGTACGTGTACGAGCTGGTCGGGAAGAATCGTTCGGTAAACACGCGGGCGGCCTCATCCTGCTTAAGCCGGTTGATCACGTCGCGTAGGATGTAAACGCTCGGAACGATCATGAGCGCGCTGATGGCTAAGACGACCAGCATACTTCGCCGGGCTTCCTTTTTATTGAGGTACTTTCGGTACGGAAAACGCAACAGCCGGATGATGATGTAGGCCGTTACCGCAATGAAGAAGGAGTTGATGAAGAAAAGGTAGAACGAGCGCCAGAAAATGTACCACCCTTCCCCCGGGTACGTGAACGATAGGGCGATACCGTAGCCGGATACACAGAGGGGGGGCATCAGGGCCGTCGCGATGGCTACCCCCGGTATGGCGTTCGTCTTATCGAGCCGCGTCACCGATATGATACCGGCCAGGCCTCCGAAAACGGCAACCAGCACGTCCAGGATCGTAGGCTCGGTGCGCGACTGCATCTGTTCGGTGAACAGGTCGATCGGGGTTAGCATGAAGTAGATCACGCTGGTCGTCAGGGCAATCACGATCGAGATGCCGAAGTTTTTGAGGGCGACCAGTAATAGCGGCCAGTCATTCGTACCCACACCCAGGCCGACGCCCAGGATCGGATTCATGAGGGGCGAGATCAGCATCGCCCCGATGATCACCGCGCCCGAATTGAGGTTGAGCCCCAGGCTGGCGATGAAGATCGAGCAGACGAGCATCCAGGCGTTCGAGCCCCGCATCTGCTTACCGCTGACGATGGATTGGACCGCCCCGGCGCGGTCGCTACCGATGCGCAAGTCGATGAAGTCCTTGAACCAGCCACGCAGGCTTTCGCCCGGGGTGGGTTCGGCGTCTTCCGGTGTCTTATCCGGTGGGGTACTTGTTTGTGGTTCGGCCATTGGACGCAGGGGGGTGGGGGTTGCCTATCCCTTCCCGGCCCACAAAGAACCGAAAATCAAACTGGATTTTCCTCACAAGTTTCCCGGGCGGCTAAGGCCGTTTCTCGCCGGCGGAGATAAATTTCTTCCCCTGCCGGTCTCCGCGGGAATCATATACGGTGATGGCTTGCCCCCCGAAGCCGGCGACGTCGCGGTTCAGGATGGAGCGGTTGCCGTCGATCTGGCAGTTCTCCAAAGTCAGTGCACACCGCCCGCCGCCGCGCTGAATATTGAAGATGGCCGCGCCGTTGACGAGGCTGGTGTTATCCGTAAAGGTGCACGCTACCAGGATGGGGTGGCAATTGGCGGGGCTGGCGTCGTTAGTAAGCCCGGCCCCCGAGCTACTGGCGTTGTCGACGAAGGTGCACTGCTGAAAGGTGGGTGCCGCGTCGCGCTGCCGCCCACTATTGTAGACGGCGCCGCCGTAGAAATCCGCGTCGTTCCCGCTAAAAGCACAGTTGACGAATACGGGGCGGCCACCCGCTATGAAAGCGCCCCCGCCGCTGTGCGCCCGGTTCTCTCTGATAGTACAGTTCTTAATGAGGTGGGTGGTGCGCCCGTCGACCGTGGCGTGCAGGTAGAGCCCCCCACCGGCGTTGAGTGCGTCGTACTTCTTTTCGTAATGCTGCGCATTGCCGCCGGTAATCTCGAAGCCTTCCAGGGTAGAGGAAAGCCCCGGTCCGGCCAGTAGCTCGACGACGGTATAGGCATTGTCGCTCAGGTCATCCGCCTGGCCGAGCTCACCGCTCAGGATGGAGGTGCCGAGGGGCGAGCGTTCTTCCATATTGGTCTCACCGCCGGTAAAGCCGCCGTAGACCGATACACCCGCCGGAACTACGAAACGCTGCGTGCGATCGCCTTGCCTTGAGGTGAGGTAGGTGCCGGCCGCCACCCAGATCTCGTCACCCGCCGTGGCGGCTGACAGGGCGGTTTTGAGCGTCGTGGCCCGCGACCAGGCCGACCCGTCGTTTTCGGTATTGCCTTGCTGGCGGACGTAGATACGAGAAGCTTGTAGCTGGGCGGCAAACGCCAGCAGAAAAAGAGAGAGCAAAAGATGTTTCAAGAAGGAATCCTGTTTACGAAAAGCGATTTAAGAATGGCCTGGAGAGGCCTGTGACAGTGGGCGGTTTATATTTTCAGGATCGCTGTACAGGGTCGTTATCAGATAAATCGGTAAGTGTGGCGATAACGG
The DNA here is from genome assembly GCA_963668285.1 of uncultured Lewinella sp. GTDB lineage: Bacteria > Bacteroidota > Bacteroidia > Chitinophagales > Saprospiraceae > Neolewinella. The sequence goes on from OY764733.1 coordinate 14,487, forward strand.
AAATGCTAAGGAAACATATTACCTAAGTCGGGAGCTTAGCGCGTAATCAAGCTATACTTTAACACAAAAAGCGGCGGTATAAGCCGAGCGAACCGCAAGGTAGTTCACGCTACGAAGAAAGCTATAGAACAACACATTAAATATTTGATAAATGTGTAATTGGTCCCTGCCTAGACGTAAGCAGATATTTATTGGTGTTCTTAAGATATATTGTACATTTACCTAGCACTTAGGCGCGGACTCCCGAGAAGGAGCCGGAAGCCAACGACCAACTGAATCTCGTGAATTAAATTGGCCTGACGACCTGACTTATGTATTTCTCATGTTCCGCCTGTGTGCCTCTCATGCTCACTAGTAATTCATTGCTATGAACCTCTATCGTCCGTTGTTGACGGCGCTCTCACTGTGCGCGCTGTCCGCACTCAGCTACGGCCAAGACTTCCACTACTCCCAATTCTACAACGCCCCGCTGCACCTTAATCCTGCGCTAACCGGGGTTTTCAACGGAGATACCCGCTTTATGGGTAACTACAAATCACAGTGGACGGACGTACCGGTGGACTACCAGACCGTAACGCTCGCTATGGATAAGCAATTCCGCCAGGTCAGTAACCCTAATCGCTTCTTCGCCGCCGGCCTGGCCTTCAACTACGACAACGCCGGCGATAGTAAACTCACCTGGCTGAACCTCGACCTCAACGGGAGCTACACCCTGGGGCTATCCGAAGAGGTATTCCTTACCCTCGGTGGTAAAGCCGCCATCGTACAACGCTCCTTCAGTACGGATAAACTTCGGTTCGACAACCAGTTCGACGACGCCCGCGGCGTAGCCGACCCGACGCGCTCGACCGGAGAAGATTTCGATACCGACGGTCAGTTCTTCCCGGATTTCAGCGCCGGCATTAACCTGCGCCTACAAAACAAACAGACGGACTACCTCGTCTACCGCAACAACCGCCGCTCGAAGGTGGATATCGGTGTCGCCCTGCATCACCTGACGAGGCCGGACCAGGCTTTTTACGACGATGCGGACGTGCCACTGGAGCGCCGCCTCAGTCCGTACGTTATGGCCACCCTACAGATACTGCCATTCGTTGACGTGATCGGTAACATCACCTACCAGAATCAGGGGGCGTACTACGACGAATTCGTTGGGGTTTTGGGCGGCCGCCTCTGGCTCTCCAACAAACTCGGTAGTCAGATCAGCATCATGGGCGGCTGGGGCCTCCGCCGCGATGCCATCCAGGATGCTTACTTCCCCACCGCGGAACTGACCTACAACAACTTGCGCGTAGGACTCAACTACGACTTCAATACCAGTGAATTCGACCTGGCCACGGAAAACAAGGGGGGGCTGGAGCTCTCCGTGCGCTACCTCATTCGCAAAGCACGGCCGCTTCCGGAATTCAGGGTCTGCCCCCTGATCTAAGCCCCCGAGCCTTTCCACACTCTCCATAACTACGGTACAACGTTATGCAAAGATTTACCTACTTACTAGCGCTGGTGTTGATGGCTTCCGCCGCCCTGACGGCTCAGAACCAGTCCTTCCAGGGCTACATCGAGGCGGGGGACATCGCCACGCAGAAAGACGACCACTACAACGCCTACCGCCTCTACTCCGTCGCCGCCGAGGAGGACTGGAAAGGCGCCGGGAAGTACGAGGAGCGCATCCCCGAGGTTTATTATAAGGCCGGGAAGGCTGCCTTCAAAACGGCCGCCTTCGCGGAGGCGGAAAAGTACCTCGGCCTGCTGAAAGGTACCGAGCAAATGGGCCAGTTCCCCGACGCGGGCTACTACCTGGGCAGCGCTCAGTTCCGGCAGGGCAACTACGATGCCGCCGTTGCCAGCCTCGAGATGTTCACCGCCGGCCAGCCAAACGCGGATGCAGCTATGTTGGCTTCGGCGGGGGCAATGATTGAAGACGCCAACTGGGCCACCGACGCCCTGTCCCGCGCCGACGATACCGACATTCGCCACCTGGGCCGTCCGGTAAATAGCGACGACTCCGACGTAGCCTACGTCCGTGGCCCTAACAACACCTTCTTCTACTCCAGCAACCAAACGGAGTGGAAGGACGATAGCCTCACCCCCCACCGTACGATCAGCCAGCTATATAAGCGTAGCGGAGCCGACGTGAGCGAAGCCCTCGGAGCGGCCATCAACCTGCCCGGTAAGAACGTGGCCCACACCGCCTTCACCGGCGATATGAGCACGGTCTATTACTCCGTCTGCGATTTCCGCAACTACGATCAACTCCGCTGCGATCTCTACCGCGCGAGCGTGGATGCCGAAGGTAACTGGTCCGATCCTACGATGCTCGACCTCAATCAGGCGGGCGCCTATACGGGCCAACCCAGCGTAGGCACCGAGAAGAGTACGGGGGAGTCCTACCTCTATTTCTCCTCCGACCGCCCGGGCGGTGCCGGTGGTATGGATCTTTACCGCGCCTCGCTTTCCGCCGAAGGCGCGCTCGGCACCCCGGAAAACCTGGTGGGCATCAATACCGCCGATGACGACGTAACCCCGTTCTGGCACGAAGGCCGCAACACCCTGTTTTTCGCCACGAACGGCCGCTTTACTTTCGGCGGCCTGGATATCTACCGCGCTGGCCCCGCCGGAGATGCCTGGAACGAACCGGTCAACCTCGGCTCCCCCATCAACGGGCCGGCCGATGATGCCTACTACGCACAATTTGACGAACCGGAGATCGCTTACATGGCCAGCCGCCGGCGGGTCGACGAAGCCCTGTACTACTCCGACTCCCAGGATGTCTGCTGCTATGACATCTACGAATTCGACCCGCCCACCGGCATCGAGCTGCGAGTGCTCACCTTTAACAGGTTAACGGAGGAAGAACTGGACGGCACGACCGTCGCCCTCTACCAGATGAACGATGACGAACCCCGGCTGCTCGAAGAATTGACCAACATGGAGGGGAACGACTTCGACTTCGCCGTAGAACCGGGCGGTAAATACCGTCTGATCGGCATTAAAGACGGCTTCTCCAAAGCACTCGACGAGTTCGACCTCAGTAGCCCCGAATTAGTAGATGAGGTCTCCATCGTTCGCAACCTGTATCTGGCCCCCGCCGTCCGCCTGGATGTATTTACCTTTAATAGCGTAGACGACACTCCGCTGCCCGCCACGACGGTTCAGCTATTCGAACTCGACGACAACGGCGCCCTGTCCTTAGTAGAGGAGGTGATCAACGAAGAGGGCAACGATTCGCACTTCGACCTCGAGATCGGGAAGAACTACCGCGTCGAAGGCAGAAAAGCCGGCTTCGGCCAGGCATTTACCGAGGTCGACTTGCGCGACTACGATGCTAACTCCGGGTCCCGCACCATTCGCCGCGACCTCTACCTCGGGCAGGCACTCAAAGTATTGGTGTTCGACGGCCTGACGAAGGAACCGCTCAACCAAGCGACCGTCCGCCTCGATCGCTCTAACGGTAGTAACGTGAGCGAAGACACGAACGAGGCCGGCAACGAGTTCAATTATACCGTCACGCTCGACCAGCCCTACTACGCCGGCGCTACGCGAAGCGGCTACTTTCCGGAGCAGGACACCATCAGCTACACCGAACAGGACGTCATAAACGCCGGCGGAACGCTCGTCCATCGCCTCTACCTGTACCCCCACGATCCGGACTTGTACCTGCCCTTCGAGGTCTACTTCGACAACGATTACCCCGACCCCGATGCCTACAGCACGCGAACGGACAAGACCTACGAGCAGACTTACTACCCCTATTTGGCGCAGTTGCCCGTATTTCAGGATCGGGCGGCGAGTGATATGGAGCGGCAGGAAGCCTTCATCACCCAAACCAACATCGAACAGTTCTTCGAGCAGGAAGTGGAAGACGGTTGGCGGTCGCTCCGATACTTCACGCGGGCCATGCTGAAACGGCTGGAATCCTCGGGCTCCTACGAAGTGGAACTGGCCGGATTTGCCAGCCCCCGGGCACCCACGGAATACAACCGCCGCCTGAGCGCCCGCCGGAACATGTCGCTCGAGAACTATTTCCGTCGCGGCTCGGAGGGCTCGCTCGGGCGGTACTTGGATAACGGCTCGCTCACGTTGAGCGAGACCGCCCTCGGGGAGACGACCGCCCGCCTGGCGGAGATCTACGAAAGGATCGACCGGGAAAGGGAGTCCATCTACAGTCGAGAGGCCTCCCTCGAACGCCGCGTCGAACTGATCAGGCCCGGAACCGACCCTACCCGAAAAAGATAAGCACAACCTCCTCAACGAATACTTCTAAAGCATTCTATCGTGACTACATTCCCCAACATTCGCTATTCCGTTGCGGCAGGTTATCATCGCGTTCTCGCCCTATTGGCCCTAGCCGTCAGTCTGCCGCTGCTTGCCTTTGCGGCTAGCGTGCAAGACGTTGCCCCCACCGCCGCCGATGCGCCCGTGATGCTGGAAGCCGCCAACCCGGACTTCGGCAACTTCATGGCCTTCAATACCTCCGCCAACAATAGATTGGTAGCAACCATCGGAACGCCGGGGGAAGCCATCTACTTCGGCCTCGCCCCGGAGTATGACGCCATGGGTGACCGCTACCCGAATACGGCACTTTCCGCTTACCGCTTTCGGGTCGTACGGATTACGGAGGACGGCAGTAACCCCGTCGTTCACGGTCCTTTCATGATCGATAACGAGAACGCCAACGTCAATAGCTACGAAGAAGCCGCCTTTGGGTCCTATGAGGTGACCTTGACGCAAGACGGGGAGTTGGTCTACGTGTTCCGCGCCACGCAGGCCGGTGACTACTCCATCGAGGTCGAAGACATGCAACCGGACCGGAATAACCGTACCCTCATCCCCTTCTGGGACATTACGGTAGCGGATGCCGACGACAACGCCATCGACGGGCGGGTATGGTCGCGCTCCTGGTCCTTCCGTACGCCGGCGATGGACGGCCAGGACCCCGATATTTGTACCTGGGACCGCCCCTTTAACGGCGATTTGTACTCCTACACAGAAGATGGCTTCGTGTCGCGCATCGACTTCTCCGGCGCTGAATTCATCGGCCTTTCTTTCGACGTAGTCTTTAACAGTAGCGGCCCCGGTACTTCCGGTGATATTCAGCTGGATCGTATGTCCGTTCCCGATGCCAACGCGACCGCCGCCGCGGCGCAGCACCGCGTATTTCTCAGCCTGCCCGACGAATCCATGTTCCCCAGCGGCGATTGCGGTACCGTTGAATCCGGTAGTGCCTTCCGCTGTAACGGAGACGATACCTACTGCCTGGACGTAACGGTGACCTCACCGGGTCAGGTCGAAATCTTCCTGGACTTCAACGGTGACGGCGACGTCGACGGCGATGATCTGGACGTTGTGCTGACCGCGGACTTTACCACGGATATGCTCTCCGCCTGTATCCCGTGGGATGGCCTGCGGGGCGACGGTGTACCCATTACCGGTAACGATACCGTCGACGTGATCATCAACTACGCACAGGGCATCCAGCACTGGGCCGCCTACGACGTGGAATTCATGCGGCAAGGCTTCTGCGTGGAGACCATCCGGCCCGTCTGCACCGATGAGCTGGATAGTAATACGCTGTACTGGGATGACCGCAACATAACCGAAGAACCCGGCACCGGAGCGCCTAAAGACAACCGGACCGGTGCCGACTGTAATGAAGTACCGCGCGCGTGGAACAACTTCGACATCGGGCCCGACCAGGACTGTGGTAACGTCATCGACGGACGGACGACCGGCTACGGCGACAAGAATACCCTGAATACCTGGTGGTTCGCCAACTCCTCATTGGAGTTGCGCGCGCGCGTCCCGGTAGTCAACCTCAGTATCGAGGGGGAAACCGATCTCTGCTCGATGGATTCGGTAATTCTCACCGCGGTAGATTTATCCGGCGACGATCTCGTCTCCTACCTCTGGAGCGGGCCCGGCGTCGACGGACTGACTACCCCCGACGTAACCGTAAACCAAGCCGGTGAATACTGCGTCGAGGTAGTCAGCGTGGCTGGCTGTACCAACACGGTCTGCCAGACCGTTTCGGGTGCGGTAGGCGAAGACCCCGGGCTTAGCGTTACCGGCGGCGGCCCCATCTGTGAGGCGACCGCGGCCATCGCGGCTACCTCGGCGCTGCCCAGCACCTTTGAGTTGATTGACGAAGCGGGCGGGCTGGTAGAAACCATGGACGGCACCGGCGTTATGTTCGACGTCCCCGTCAGCGGCCCCGCTACCTACTCCGTAATTGCGACTACGGAGAACGGCTGCTCGGAGGTAGCCACCTTTAACGTAACGGGCGGCACCGTCGACCTAGCCGTTGCCGATACGGCGGTTACCTGCCTGGGCGAGGAGCTCGTGCTGGAAGCGCAGAATCTGGATGCTAACGACACCCTCACCTACAGTTGGGCGCCGGCCGAGTTGTTCGAAGCGGGAACGGCCACCATGGCCAGCCCGATCTTCAGTGGGGATGCCGGTCTGTACGAAGTCACCGTCACGGCCACCAATCAGTTCGGCTGTGAGACGATGGATACGGCCACCATCCTAGCCATCGATGAGGAGGCTACGCTGGACTTCACCTTCCAGCTCGAGTGTGACGGCCTGACCGCCACCTTTACCAATACCAGCACGGTGGGCTTCGGCTATCTGTGGAATTTTGGCGATGGTACTACCAGTACCGAGGAGAACCCCGTCCACGTCTTTCCGAGCGTAGGGGATTTTGACGTCACGCTCGGAATGGTCGTCGACCAGGATTGTATTCCCGAAACCACCCAGACCGTCACGACCACTGACGGGGAAGACATTGAATTCACGATCAGCGGACCGGATGGCCCCATTTCCGGCCCCGGCAGCCCGGGGGGCGGTGGCGACCCCGGAGACCCCGGCGACCCTGGCGACCCCGATAACCCCGGCGGCGACCCGGGCGACCCCGATAACCCCGGCGACCCGGATAACCCCGGTGGCGACCTACCGTCCGTTGCAACCTGCGGCGACGCGGTACCTCTGGCGGTGGATCTCACCGTGGACGCCGGAGACGATGGTGCCACCATCACCTATACCGACCTCGACGGCAACGAGATCGGTACGGGGCAAAGCGTTTCAATCGATCCCAATACCGTCGACACCGTCCTGGTCACGGTCACCACGGCGGAGGGCTGTGCGACGACGGATACCGTGGTCATCATCAACAATGGCGTGGATGCATCCATCGATGCGGAGGCGGGCGAGATCGCTTTCTGCGCCAGCGTAGATACCTCGCTGACCGTAGTCAACGGCCGGTTGGGTGACACCCTCACCTACCTATGGGAGGAGAACGAAATCATCAGCGGCCCGCTCGATAGCCAGACCGTGGATATCATGACCCCGGCCGAAGGGGAGGTGGAGCTGTCGGTCACTATAAGTAATCAATTCGGTTGTGATACGACCATCGCGATCACGGTCGTGAATACGCCGTTCACGCCCAATCAATTCCCGGATACCATCGCGCCCTGTTTCGCCGAAGCCTTCACCATCGAGGGCGGTCCGGCCGTGGAAGGGTATACCTATGAATACGACACCGGCCAAAACCTGGACGTAGCCGACCCGGCCAACCCCATCGGTAACTTTACGGAAGACACGGCCTTCAACGTCACCATAACGGACCCGGCGACCGGGTGCGAAGACGTGCAGGAGATCGTCGTAGACGTTTCCCCCGAAATCAGTTTCACGGCTAGCTTGATGGACACTACCATCTGCGAGCCGGCTATGATACCCGTTTCCGGCAGCACGGTCAATACCAACGCACCCATCACCTGGTATGAGGATGAAGACCTCACCGTGGTACTTAGCGAGGGCGATACCGTGAGTATCAGCGCCGATTCCGTCGGCCAGTCCTACACTGTTTACGGCCAGGCCATAGATACCACGACCGGCTGCGAGCAGGTCATCCCGGTAACCGTCACGGTATCCGACGTCAGTAGTAGCTTACCGCTGGAGGACGTGAGCGTCTGTATAGGTGAGGATGCCCCCGGTTTCTTCGCACCGGGTGCGTTCAACGAGCAGTACACCTACACCTTTACCCCCGATGACAACGTAGACCTCACCACCGACCCCGCTAACCCCACCTTCATCGGCACGGAGGACGAGGAGATCGCGGTGACCGTCACCGACCCCGCCAGCGGCTGTAGCGCCGAGGGTATTGTCAATGCGACGATCCGGAACCTGACCGGGCTGAGCGGCACCGCCGACCCGGAAATGATCTCGCTCGGGTCTTCGTCAACTCTTACCGTAACCGGTTGCGTGGGGGAGGACTGTACGTACTCCTGGACGGCACCCAACGGAACCGTGGTACCCGACGACAGCGCTCAGGTCACCGCCACCCCCACCGAGGCCGGTGAGCTCACCTACGACGTGGAAGTGTCCAATAACGGTTGCAGTGGCACGGTCAGTATCGCCCTCCTGGTAGACGATCCGATATGCGACTCCGATCGGGTGTACGTACCCAACGCGTTCTCCCCGAACGGCGATAACATGAACGATGTGATGCGCGTCCGCTCCAACTTTGCCGAACAGCTCACCGAATTCCGCTTCATCATCTACGACCGCTGGGGGCAGGAAGTCTACGGCAGTAGCGACATCGACGATACCTGGGATGGTACCACCGAGGGCGACGACCTCGAACCCGACGTTTACGGCTACTGGCTCCGGGTCGTCTGCCCGTCGGGCGATGAGTTGGTGCAACAGGGCAACATTACAATTCTACGCTAAATCGAATCCCAACAAGCTTTAAAGTAACAAAGGAGCTTTCCAAAACGCAGAGGCCACTACCCAACTTTTGGGTGGTGGCCTTCTTCGTAGGTGCCGGCCGAAATACCACGCCGCAAACGGCTATCTTTGCCCCCGCTTACCAAAACCCACCTGCCATGATCAGCTACCATGCTTACAACGGAGCGCATTTGGAAAAGGTGGACCAGCGAGAAGACGGCTGTTGGATACAACTCTGCCCGCCCTTCGAAATCGACGAGCTCAAGGGAATCTCCGAGCGCCACGACCTACCCATCGACTTTCTTACCGACCCGCTCGATACGGATGAACGCTCCCGCTACCAACGTGAGGAAGGCGACCGCCTGATCTTGGTCAATACCCCCGTTCTCAGCAAGGTCGAAGCAAGCGCGGATTCCAATGAGGGCATCTACGTGACCGTACCCCTGGGCATCATCGTTACCCCCCGCAACGTCATTACGGTAACGAGCTCCGAGAACCACCCGGTACTTAAATTATTTACGGACAATAAACTAAAGAACCTCGACCCCGCTCAGCAGCCCCGCTTCGTACTACGCATCCTAGAAAACACCGTATATCGCTATCTGACCTGCCTGAAACGACTCAACATCAAGCGTAACCTGATCGAGCAGGAACTCTACAACAGCAGCCAGAACCGGGAGCTAAAACAGCTGCTCAGCATCGAAAAGTCACTCGTCTACTTCATCAACGCCCTCAACGGTAACGAGCTGCTGAAGGCAAAAATGAAACGTACGGATTTTCTGATGATCCGCCACGACGAAGATCTGACCGACCTCTTCGAAGACATCATCATCGACAACGGTCAGGCACTGGAGATGGCCAATATCTACACGAATATCCTCAACGGCACCATGGATGCTTACGGCTCCATCATCAGCAACAACCTCAATATCACCATCCAAAGACTGACCCTCATCACCATCATCCTGACGGTGCCGATGGTCGTGGCCAGCTTCTTCGGGATGAACGTCGCCGTTCCTTTCCAGGGGCAAAATAACCTCGCCGCCTTCATCACCATTATCCTGATCTCGGTCGGCCTGAGCGCGGGGACGATCTACTATTTCAGACGGAAAAGTCTGTTTTAGCTTTTTTTGGCGAGGACGCAGGTGCAAAAAAAGCGGTTATCGAGCCTGAAGATCTCGATAACCGCTAGGTAGATAAGAGCAAGGTTAAACCAGCCCCCGAAGTGCTTAGATCACGATGAGCTTACGGGTTTCGTATTTGCCCTTGGGCAGCTCGAAGCGAACGGTGTAGTTGCCCGCCGGTACGCGACCCAGGCCGATGGTAAACCGGTTGTCTCGCTGGCCGTACACACTCAGGGTATCGTTGAGTATCCGCTGGCCCGACTGGTTGAAGATCGTGTAGGTCAGGCGACTATCCGTCGGCGCGTACGCCTGGAAGGTGGTTTCGTTGCTGGCCGGGTTGGGGAATGCGTGGCCGATCGACCAATCCCCCCGTGCCGCGCCGGTGAGCCGGGCCGTCTTTACCGGGGAGTATTCGAACCCTCCGTCGAAGTCCTTCTGCTTGAGGCGGTAGTAGTAGAGTGGGCCCGGCGTTACGTCGAGGTCCTCCAGGTCGTAACTGCGAACGCCCGCCTTATCCGCCGAGCCTGCCGCCCGCTTAGCAATTCGCTGGAACGTACGCCCGTCTTCGCTGCGCTCGATGTCGAACCCTTCGTTGTTGGTTTCCTTGGCGGTCTGCCACTTCAACTGGATGGATTTGGTATTTCCGCTAGCGGTGAAGTCCATCAGGTCGACCGGTAGGTTGCTGGCGCAACCGTTAGCGACCGGTAGGTAGACGAAACCGGGGTAGAGGAGCGTGCGCACGTCCGCTTCGGGCACTTCGAACCAGTCGACCAACACCGAGCCGTAGACGTCGCGAAAGTCGTACTGCATCGGTACGCCTTCGTTCTGGTCGACCTCCACGTCGATGTTCGTGTTGTCACCGAGGATGGTACCGCTCACGCAACCGCCGAAGAGAAACATGGGCGCGGCCGTCCCGTGGTCGGTGCCGCTACTCGCGTTGTCACGAATGCGACGGCCGAATTCGCTGAACGTCATGCCCATGACCCGCCCGGCTAGACCCTCCGCCTCCAGGTCCTCCTGGAAGGCTTTCAGGGATTGAGAGAGTACCTCTACCAGATCCCCGTGGCGCCCGCCGGCCGCGTCACCGCCGTCGACTTGGCCGGAGTGGGTATCGAAGCCGTTGTGTTGTACTACGTAAACCTGCGTCTGTAGGCCACCGCTGATGAGGCGAACGACGTTGCGTAACTGGTTGCCCAGCCGGTCATCGGGGTATTCGGCGGTGGAGTTTCCGCCTTCCGCGGCGTCGCGGATCACCGTTCCGTAGGTATTCGTCTGCTCGATGGCTACGCGAAGGAAGCCGAGTTCGTCGCCGTAGTTGTCGTCCGGCAATGGCGTATTACCGCCGGGCGCCAGGAAGGTCAGACTGGTAGGGTTATTTACCGTCTGGCTCAGGTTGGTGACGAGGCCCTCGCAGGTGGCGTTGGCCACGTTACCCATCGAAATGGCTGGGGGGTGGGGGAGGTCAGCGTTAGGGAAGCCCGCAGGGTAGTCGGTGTACTGGACTTCCAGGTGGCGGCCCAACCAACCCGTCTCCAGTTCCGTGACCGCATCGGATGCCGTCGACCAGATGTCGGTGCTGCGAAAGTGGCTGCGGTTCTGGTTAGGATAGCCCACGTCTTGGATGATGCTCATCTTACCCTCGTTGTACAGCTGCTGGAAACCTTCCATGCGGCTGTGAAAAGAGAGACGGTTGGTGATGGCCTTCAAGCCTGAGGCCGCCTGGCCGACGTTCGGCCGCACGGAGCGCAGGGCGCCCATCTGATCGGTAGGGATCAGCGTGTTCAGGCCGTCGTTACCACCGTTGAGCTGTACGAGGACGAGCACGCGGTCGGAATCCGGCGGAAGTAGGTTGGTGAGGAAAGAGGTGCCCGCCTGTAAGCCGGGCAGACCAGTGAGTAGAGGTACACTGGCAGCGCCGGTACGGCGAAGGAATTGTCTGCGATCGATCATGATCGAAGGTATTTTTGGCGGAGATGACGGCGATAGACCGTGGGCCTATTCGAGCCGAGAACCCCGATAGATGAGTTATTGGAGGTGGAATTCAGCCATGCTGAAGAGGGCGCGGAAGAAGTCCTTCACGGTGTCCGTGATCGGGTTGACGACATCCGGGTTGTTAGGGCTGGCCAGGTAGCTACTGTACTGTAGCGTCCATTCGTCGTCGGAAACGTCCCGCGTCAGGATTGACTTTAGCGCCTCGAACTGGTCCGGGTGCAATTCGCGGGGCAGAAATATCTCCGCGCATTCCTGCACGACGTCTTCTACGGCGAGCGGGAAGGCCAGCTTGTCTATGAACCCCAGCCAGTCAAAGGCGCGCGGTTCGTAGTCGTTGGTTCCCTCGACCCTCGTGTAAAGCCCCCGGTTGGTGAAGTCGGAGACCAGCTTCCTCCGGGTTTGCAGGGTAGCCGATCCGATCCAGTTGCGGTAGTAGCGGGGCGCCTGGTAGTAGGCTTTCCAGCCGGCCACGGAGGGCGGGTACAGGAAGTCCATATCCAAGGTCGTGGCCCGCCAGTGGTAGGCCGATCCGATATTGTAAATCGAATGCAGGTTACCGGACGGCCCGTCGTTGTCGAACAGGCTGAGCCCGAGGTGACCGTACCCGCCGAGCGGCCTGGCCATCGAAAACATGAACTCGTAGGGGTTCTTGATCATGGAGCCCATCGCGTCGACGCCGTAGAAGTGCTCGCTTGCCAATAGATTGCGTAAGGTGGCTCCTATATTGAAGTCCTCCTGGATCATGTATTCGGCCAGTGGTTCGATTACCGTTGACTCTACCTCATCCGAGATCTCGTAGTAACAGAAGTAGCGGTAGAGTTCGCGGCACATCGCTCTAGCCGTCTCGGCTTGTTCGAAGATCACGGCGATCAGGTCCTTGTATTCCTCCGCCCCGTTGTGCTCGATGATGCGGCCGCCGAAGCGCTCGCTGAGTTGCTTGGGCTCCTGGGTCGGGTTGTTGGGGTCGGTTTCGTTGTCGTGCCACTCGGGGTAGAAGTAGCTCTCTACCTGTACGTCTTCTTTGCTCCAGAGCCCGCGGTTACGCCAACCGGTCATGATACGGGCGATGACGCGCACGTCTTGCTCGGTATAGTTCGTGTAGTCCCCCTCCGCTACCTGCGGTCCTTTTTGGATGGTGAAGAGCTCGAGGAGCTCCCGTGCGTAGTTTTCGTTGGGGGTGTACTTGGTGGACCACTCTCCGTTCAGGAAGTTGAGCATCGACGGATGGATGGTCATGCGCTCGATCATCGTTTTGAAGGAGCCTTTCCCGATCTCCCGGAAAAGTTGGATGTATTGGTACTGCGCGCGGTGTTCCGATACGTCAGCCATCCCGAAGTGGTTGATCCAGAAGAGGGTCAGCCGCTCGGAGATGCTGAAGGGGGCATCGATGAGGTAGTTGAAGTACCAGGCGCGTACGGAAGGGAAGCGGTAGTCCCCCACACTGGCGTTCTCCAGGTGAGGAGAGTTGACCCAGGTAGCGCCGACCGGCACGTTGGGGTCATCGGTAAAGAAGTGGTTGACCGGAGGGTCGGGAAGCGCGGTAGGCGCGAAAAGTTTGTCTAGCGTAGCGTCAAGGCCGTCTTCGACGGCGGCAATAAATTCTTCACGTTTGGGTCCTAGGACGCAGCGACGAAGAAGATGGTTAGCCTGGGGGGTGCCCCAGGTGCCGGTGTAAGACGCTAGGCCATTAACAACAGCCGGTGCAACGGCGGCGGTAGATGTACTCACAGCAAATGGTGTTGATTATCAAAAGAGTTGTCGACCCCCGCCATTGCGAGGGGTTGGATTCAACGTGTTTGCTGTAGGAAGGCCCTATTGATTACAGGACCAGGGTGTTGTTCGAGTGCTTCAAATATAAGGCGCGGATACAGGGATGCTACTATGTGAACCATACCTTAACGTTCAACAATGGATTGCATTCGTATTTACCGGCCGCCACGACCCCGTCCTTTAAAGCACGGAGGCGAACTGGCGGAGAAAGCGCACGTCGTTCTCAAACATCAGCCGGATATCCTGAACGTTGTAGAGCAGCATCGCCTGCCGTTCGATACCCATGCCGAAGGCGTAGCCGGAGAATTGTTCCGGGTCGATGCCGCAATTGGTCAGTACCTGCGGGTCCACCATGCCGCAACCGAGTATCTCGAGCCAGCCGGTGCCCTTGGTGATTCGGTGGTCGTGCTCGGTCTCGAGGCCCCACCAGATGTCCATCTCCGCGCTCGGCTCGGTGAAGGGGAAGTAGCTCGGCCGCAGTCGGATCTTCGTGTCGGCCCCGTACATCTCGCGGGCGAAGTGCAGTAGCGTAGCTTTCATATCCGCGAAGCTGACTTTTTCAGCTACGTAAAGGCCCTCGACCTGGTGGAATTGTGCGTGGCTGCGCGCACTGATCGTCTCGTTGCGGTACACCCGCCCCGGCGCAATAATGCGAATCGGTGGCTTTTGGGTCTCCATCGTACGCGCCTGGACGGAGCTGGTATGCGTGCGCAGTAACATATCCGTGCCGCCTCCACCCCGGGCGAAGGAACCGGGTAGGCCGGCCGGCATACCGTCCGCCACGTAAAAGGTATCCTGCATGTCGCGGGCCGGGTGGTCCTCCGGCGTGTTCATGGCGGAGAAGTTGTGCCAGTCGTCTTCCACCTCCGGCCCTTCGGCAACGGTGAATCCTATGCGCTCAAAGATCGAAATGATCCGCCGCATCGTGAGTGCAATGGGGTGTCGTGAACCCAGGGGTAGTGGTTCGGAGGGGGCGGAGAGGTCAAACCTTGCACCTGCGTCCTCGCCAGAATCATCTTGTATAGCTGCCTGTAGCGCCTCGTATTTCTGCTGCGCGGTCTGTTTGACCCGGTTAACCAGCTGGCCGAACTCACGCCGTTCCTCTTTGGGGATGTTGCGCATTTCCGCCATTAGCGGCTTGAGAATGTTCTTCGACCCGAGGTAACGGATGCGAAAATCTTCCACTTCCTTGAGAGTCTTCGCCTCGCTCGCGCTTATCTCGTTGATTAGGGCGGTTACCCGCTCGACTACTGCTGACATAGGGCGCAAATATAGTGAGCCGATCGCGCGCGCCGGTGCAGCGGAGCACGCCGGCAAAGTATCTTTCCGCCATGCCCCCGGATCGCCACGTTATCGAGCTTTATCGCTGCCGGTTATACCAAGCGCTGCTGGTGTTCGCGGTGGCTGGGATGTTATTCTCCCCCCCCGCCCTGTCCGTAAGCCTGATCGGGTTGGTCGGCGTAGGCCTGCTGGATCCCCGGCTAATCATTAACCCCCGCTGGCGGGAGCGGATCGGGCGGACGATCCGGCAACCGGTCGCGCTGGGTCTCCTGCTACTGTATCTACTGTTGCTCGCCGGCTGCTGGCAGACGCTGGACTGGCCCTACTACCTGGAGCGCCTACGCGTAAAATTACCGCTACTCGCACTCCCGATCGCCTGGGCGGGCCTCCCGAAACTGACGAAAACCGAGGAAGGCCGGGTTTGGGGCGGAATTACCCTTCTCCTTACCCTGACGCTTCTGGGCGTACTGACGAACTACGCCCTGCACTTTTCCGAAGTGAACGAGGCCGTCCGTCGTGGCGGCTCCGTACCGGTCCCCCGCAACCACGTGCGGTTCAGCTTACTAATCGCCGTAGGAGTTTTTGCCGCCCTGCGGGCCGTTGAGCTGCGGGCATGGCAGCAAAGACGCGCTTGGTGGGTAGCGGCGGCCATCCTTTTCGTCGGGTTGCACTTGCTGGCGGTGCGTAGCGGGCTGGTGGGTGCGTACGCGGGGGTGGCGGTCTACGGCATTTTACTCGCGGCACGCCTGCGCCGGTGGGGTTTAGCGGTCGGTGTTATAATAGGTTTGGGCCTGTTGCCGGTTTTAGGCTACTTGAGCGTCCCTTCGCTACGGGCTAAGGTGCAGTACATGCGGTACGAATTACTCCACCGCGATCGGGCGCTCGACCGAAATGATTACAGTGACGATGGGCGCTTAACGAGCATTCGCTTAGGGTGGCAGGTATATGACGACAACCCGTGGGTAGGGGTGGGGCCGGGCAACCTACGCGCGGAGATGGATCGACGCTACGCCGAAGCCAGGCCGGGGGCGGAAGGAAAGCGGCCCCATAATCAATTCGTAAGCGCGCTGGCCGGTAGTGGAATGCTGGGCGGGGTAATGACCCTGGCTGCGTTCTATCTCCTGTGGCTGGGGGGCTGGCGAATGCGAAGCCCCGCCTACCTGGCTATCTGGTCGGTGTTCTTTCTGAGTTGCCTGGTCGAAAATACCTTGGAAAACACCGTCGGGGTAAGCGCTTTTTCGCTGCTGTTGCTGTTCTCCGGGCTTCGAACGCCAAGTGATACCGAGGGTGGTGACGACCTTACTCCATCCCCATAACGAGCTCGGCTTCCATCACCTCCGGGTCTTTACGAAAGTGCTTTTTGATCTTGCCGAAGAATTCGGTGTGCTCTTCGTCGGCGACGTGTTGCTCGAAATGGCCGTAGTTCTCCCAACATTCCATGGTGGCGAACTTGCTGGGGTCGTCGTTATCCCTGACTAAGTAAAAGAACAGGCAGCCTACTTTCGAACGGCTGGCCTTGGCGTGTTGCTTAAAAATGGGATAGGCCGTTTCAGCGTCTTCCAGGTCAAACTTGGCGATGAGGTACAATTGCTTGCTCATGGGTGGGGTCGATTTGTACCTGGTGGAACTACAAATCAGCCCGGAGGTGCGAAGAGGCGGAACGAATCGAAGAACTTATTGGCCGATTTGTTGGGCCCCGCCGCCTTCAGGCTGAATACCTTCAGTTCGTAGTAGCGGTTGCCGGCAACCACCGCCAGGGTACGCGCCGTCGCATCGCCATCCTTATAGTCGATGCGCCACTGACGGGCGGGATAGGTAGATACCCGCTTTTCGGAACCGTAGATCAATATGCCCCGTAAAGCCTTCACCGCCTCCTCCTCGGTGGAGGTCAGCAGCTCGCCGACCAGTTCCGTACTGTCGTGGTGGATCGCCCCGGCCGGATAATCGACGTAGGTAAGGGCGTAAATGACGTTCTCCGACCTGGCGGGGTCCGGCGTAGCGAAGTGATAAGTATGGAGTATTTGCTCGCCAATTTCCGTAGCGAGGGTATCGACGGCGTATTCGAACTGCTGCGGCGAGAGTAGTTGAAAGCGCCCGTCGGCATCCTGAATCTCCTCCCAGTAGCGAGACTGCTCCCAGCTGGCCTCGTACTTCTCCGAAGCCTGGGGCGTCTGCGCGCCGAGTGCGAGCGGCAACGAGCAGATATACAGAACAAGATATTTCATGGGCTTGATGGACACGTAAATTAGCCGGGTAGTTGGTTCGTAAAACTACTCCTCCTTAGCCTCATCCTGGCCTTCTCGGCAAAGAAGCGGCAGGATGCCGTCGTAGGTGTTGATCAAGGCGAGCGAACGCGCCATAGTGAAGTCTTCACAGGCACCCAGTAGGTAGTTGTTGTCCATTCTGGCCTGCCCTCTGATGACGCGGAACCGCCCGTCGCCGGGGAAGTCCGCCACGGCGAGGTCCATCTTCTGTAGCGCCTGATCGATGCCGTTCGAATCCCGTAGCATCACCTGCGCGTCGTTCATGTTGGTGACGGCCCGGTCGTATTTGTCCACCGCTGCCGCGCAGCCTGCATTCTTCGGGAGGAAGACGAGGCTTACATCGAAGGCTGAGGTGACCGGCCGGCCTTCGTATTCCGCCGGCGACCACTGGCCGATCGATCTGGTGGCGACTCTGTTGGCCTCGAAGGCAAAATCCGTGCCGAGGTCACTGTAGTCGATAAGGTCCAGCACTTTGACGCGGCCCTGGGGGGTGATGAGCAGTTGCATATCCATCTGCCCGATGCGGCAACTGTCTTCGCCCGAAGCCGGGTACCGAAGGTTATCGGAGAAGTAGCGGTCGAAGCTGCCGCCCTCGCCGGTGTAGGATAGGCCTTTGGTCAACTCGACGTATATGGTGTCGCTATCCGATAACACGTAGGGTTTAGGGTCTTCGATTCTAAAGCGTATGGGTAAGGTATACTGGAAGCGAACCGGTTTGCCCGCTTTGACGGCGGGCCGCCAACGTACTTCCTGCGCCATCTCAGCGACGGCGCGCAGGGCGGATAGCCCGAGGCCGCCCCCGGGGTCACGCAGGATGTTTGCCTTGCTGATGACGCCGTTATGCTCGACGACGAAAGACACCACCGCGGTGCCCTGGATGTTCTGCTCGCGGGCTTCGAGGGGGTAACCGGCGCGCTCGTTGACGTAGGCCAGCACGGCGACGTCGGAGCACTCCGTTTTCGCGGCCGCCGTGGTATCGTAGCGTTCGCAGGGCGTCGGGAAGCGGGGGGCTTCGTCGGCGAAGCGATAGATGGTCGTATCGATCGGCAGGCCGCTAGTATCCGTCGCTTCGGCAGCATCCGCCACCTCGGTCGAGTCGGTAGCCGTCTGGCCGGCGAGCGCCAACGGTAGGCAGCAAAGAAGTAAGTAATACAGTCTCATCACGAAGTTGGTATAGGGTAGTGGGGGGCTAATCGGTTACCTCGCTCAGGTAGCCTAGCAGTTGCTGAGCGCGGTGGGTAATGGTATGCTCTTCGAGGATGCGGTTGCGCGCACGGGTACCCATCCGGCTACGCCTGCCATCATCCGTACCGTATAGTATATCGAGCACGCCCTGGCGGCTACTGACGGTGAATATCTCCCGATCCGGTTCGAGGAATTCCGCCAGGCCTTCCCAGGCGCTGGTAAGTACGGGCACTCCACAGGCCGCGGCGGCCAGGAGGCGGCGGGTAGGCGTATAGCCCATTTCCTGCCTATCGGCCCTGCTCAACACGAGGGTACATAGCTGACGATTGTAAAAATCGACCAGGTTCGTTTCCGGTAGGTGCTCCAGGTAGGTAAGGTTATCCGGCCAGTTCCCACGCTGGCTGTAGCCGGCCCCGGCCAGCGCGAAGTTGCGGCCGGGGGTATACTGCGCGGGTTCGAAGAGCAGGGCACCCAGCGCCGTACGCCTGCCCTCCCGGTAACGGCCGATAAAGCCCAGTTCGTAGGTTTTCTCGGTGTCCGTCCGGTAATAGTCGAAGGGGTCAATGCATTCGTACAGCGGCCGGGCGAACGGCAGGCCATTATCGCGGGCCAACCGTTGTAGTACCGGGCCACCGGTCGTGGAGAGGAAAAGATTGAAGTTGACGATCGTCCGGCAGCTCAGGCAGTCGCCTATCTTCTCGGCGGCTTGCAGGCTTTCCAGGGTTCGGGAAAGATCCGTGTCGTAATAGATGGTGATGCCGGTGGCTTCCTCGCTGATCCAGACGGCGATGTCTTCGGCCCGATCTACGCCGCTTCCCATCATTACTACGTCGGCGGACTGGATGAGGAGGGTGTATTCGTTGAATAGGTGATCGGTATCCCGATACGTCCATACTTCGCAGTAGGGGGAGCGAAGCATATCGCGTACCTGTAACTTGCCGGAGGGGACGCACTCGAGGAAGGTGGTCCGGTGCCCGTGCTGCGCCAGTTCGTTGATCAGCCCACGGTAAAGGCCCGCCGAAGGGTTGTCGGTCGACGAGAGGATACTGCGGCCGATAATGACCAGGTCTAGAGGTATGGCACCGAATTTCACGGAGCAAAGTTAGCAAAATGCCTACGGAGCGGCCGTTGGTTATTCGTAGCCTTATGCTTGCCTTAACTCCCGGGCGCGGGCCTAGCTGACGTAAGCGACCTCTTTGACGGCGCGGATGACCTTATCCGCATTCGGCAGGTACTCTTCTACCAGGGTCGGTGCGTAGCCCAGCGACGTATCGGCGGAGTTGACGCGGATCACCGGCGCATCGAGGTAGTCGAAGGCGGTCTTCTGAATTTCGTAGGCGACTTCGGAGGACACGCCCGCGAACGGCCATGCTTCGTCGACGATCACGGCGCGGTTTGTTTTCCTGACGCTATCGACGATCGTTTGGCGGTCGAGGGGGCGAATGGTGCGTAAGTCGATGACTTCGGCGGAGATGCCTTCGGCTTCGAGCTTCTCGGCGGCCTCCATTGCGACGAGGATCATTTTGTTGTAGCTGATCAGCGTTACGTCAGTGCCCTCCCGGCAAACTTTGGCTTTGCCGATGGGGACGAGGTATTCCTCTTCGGGTACTTCGCCTTCGTAACCGTAGAGCATTTCGGATTCCATCAGGCAGACGGGGTCGTTATCCCGGATGGCGCTCTTGAGTAGGCCCTTCGCATCCGCCGGGTCGATGCAGGAGATCACCTTCAGGCCCGGTGTGTTGGCCATCCAGCTTTCGAACATCTGGCTGTGTTGCTGTGCCAGTTGGCCCGCCGAACCGGAGGGGCCGCGGAATACGATCGGGCAGTTGTACTGCCCGGCACTCTGGCTGAGCGTTTTGGCCGCGTTGTTGACAATTTGGTCGAAAGCCAGGATGGCGAAGTTCCAGGTCATGAACTCCACAATCGGGCGAAGGCCGTTCATGGCCGCCCCGACGCCGATGCCCGCAAACCCAAGCTCGGCGATTGGGGTGTCGATGACCCGTTTTGTACCGAATTCGTCGAGCATTCCCTTACTAACCTTATAAGCACCGTTGTATTCCGCTACCTCCTCTCCCATCAGGAAGACTTTCTCATCACGGCGCATTTCTTCGGACATCGCTTCGCGTAGGGCGTCACGTAGGGCTATTTTTCTGGGCATGTTGCTGGCTGGTTATCGGGCAAATGTAGGGAAACTACACGCTAAACCGCGGGGCGTGACGTTTTGTTAACGCCATCGTCTAAAGGATGTCGAAACTGTTCGCCCGCATCCATCGTCCTCAACTCCAGATTATCCCTTTATGAAGCGTTTTTCCCGCCCCGGTACGGCACTCGCCGCCCTTACGCTCGTTTCTTTGTCTTCCTGTAACCGCGGCTACGGCTGCCCCACCAACTTCAGCATCGCTGACGTAGCGGAAAGCTTACTGGGTGTGGTAGTCGCTCTGTTTTAGCCGACTCAACCATCCCCCCCGCCAGATGGTTGCTTGGGGCAAACGTATATAGTTATGAAATGGCAAACCCTTACTTCCGTCCACGACGTAGAAGCACTCATCGAACGTAGTGCGACCCTTCCCTGTCTGATTCTTAAGCACAGCACGCGCTGCCCCATTAGTTCCATGGCTATGCGGCGCCTGGAAGGATCCTGGAACCTGGGGGAAGATGAGGTAGAGGCTTACTACTTAGATCTGATCCGTTACCGCGACGTAAGCAACCACATTACGGCGAGCTTCGCCGTCGACCACGAATCCCCCCAAATCTTACTGATCAAAGACGGCATTTGCGTGCACGACGCTTCTCACTTGGATATCAGTGTTGCGGGCTTACAAACGGCGGCCTAGGGATGGGAGGCCCCAACCAGAACGAACTGATCATCACTGGCGACGGTAGCCATTCTCTACGCAGCCACCGCTATGACGTAGCTTATCACAGCACGCACGGGGCGGTGCAGGAAAGCTTGCACGTCTTTATCGATGCCGGTCTGCGCCCCGTCCTGGCGACGGCCCCCGAGCAAATTCGTGTATTGGAGTTGGGCTTCGGTACCGGCTTGAATGCACTATTGGTCTATCGATTGGCCGGCGAACACCCCGCCACGAAGTTTACTTACCACGCTTTCGAGCGGCACCCTTTAGCCGGCGATGCCGTTTGCCAGTTGAATTATCCGCAGGTTTTGCAGTGCCCCTCGGATCACCTCTTAGTTCTACATCAAACCCCCTACGACGCATCCGCGTCGGCCGTCTCTTTCAACTTTACCCTGTCAAAGACCGATACGGATTATTTGCAAGGCCTTTCGGAAGCCTGGCGGGGCCTGTCGTACGATCTGCTGTTTTACGATGCGTTTGCCCCGAACAGTCAACCTGAGTTATGGACGCCCGAAGCGTTACGGCTTGCCTATGACGCCCTTGCGCCCGGTGGGGTGCTGGTCACGTACTGCGCCAAAGGTCAGTTCAAGCGCGACCTGAAGGAAGTGGGCTTCCAGGTGGAGGCGCTTCCCGGCCCGCCCGGTAAGCGAGAGATGACCCGCGCAACGAAAAACCCGGCCCCTTCGTCAGAAGGACCGGGTTAGTGATAGCTTGTAAGGCACTCAATCATCTTGGGTGGGCGGTACTTACCGGCGCGGGAGCTGGCCGATGGCGGCGAAAGGCCGCTGAGCGGGCTGTTGCGGCACCGGCTGGTTGCCGAGTGACGGGCCATCCCCCGGCACTGCGTGCGGGCGGATCACGTTCAGCTTACCGGCCTTTCCGTATAATTCGATGGATTTACGGTTGTAGGCCATGGCAGCCTCTTCGGCGGTGGCGAACATGCCGATGTGGATACTCTTGCGATTCTTAGAGATCACCGCACGGTAGCGATTGTTCTCCTTGTATACGCCGGTGTACCCCAGCTTCGAGCTGGACTTGCGCTTGCGGCTGGCTTCGGCGCGGCTGCGGTACTCGAGGTTGGCCAGGCGGCAGTCGAGTTTGTTTCCGTTCTTGCAGCCAACGAGGTTGGCATCGGAGGTACGGGTGTCGCCCAGGTACCGCTCGGCGATCAGCTTGTGCAGGTAGATGGTTTCGGTTCGGTAACCACTTTTGCCGTCGTGGCGTGGGTGCGTCTTCTGGAAGACTACGCAACGGGAAGAGTGGAGGCGAAGGTTGGCGAAGAAGTTAACCTCATGGAGGTGCTCATCGCGAAGTAACTCTTCGTAAACTTGCGTGTCAATAAACACGAGTTCGGGAGAGTTCTTTAGAGAAAGCTCAGTCATAACAATATGATTAAAAAACTACAGTGAAAAAGGCGTTGATAGTGGGAGACATTCTGGCACTCAAAGGGCGGTAAATACCGCGGAAAAGAATGACTCCTCTTTCGATGTGATAAAGTTACGTGCGTCTACTACTGGGTGTTCGCTAATACATTTTGCATCGGAATGAATTACCGCACTTCTAGTATGAATCACTGAATTTAAGCGGTGTAACAGTAATTTCCGGCATGAATCAAGACCTTAGCTATCTTTTTCGCACCGTTCAGCTCGCTGAACTGGGGGATGGTAGGGTGCTCGATTCTCCGCGCGTAGGCAGCCTGTTGGTACACGATCACAAGATCATCGGTGAGGGCTACCACAAACAAGCCGGAAGCGCGCACGCCGAGGTCAACTGCCTAGCTGCCGTGTCGCCGGCCGATCGACACCTCATACCCAAGTCCACCCTGTACGTAAGTCTGGAACCCTGCTGCGTGGTCGGTAAAACCGGTGCCTGCTCTACGCTTATCCTAAACGCGGGTATAAAAACCGTAGTGATCGGGCAAAGGGACAGCACCCCCGGCGTCTCTGGCGGCAGCGTGGAGCTACTGCGCAGGGCCGGCCTCACGGTTCGGGAGTACCCCGACTTCGCCCCCGCCGTTGCGCCTTACCTCCACCGCCACGTTTTAGTCACGCGGGCCCGCCCGTACGTACTGCTCAAGTTCGCCCAGTCGGCGGATGGCTACCTCCGCCCCGGCGATCGTACCGCGCCTTACTGGATAACCAACCCCATCAGCCGGAGGCTCGTCCACCGGTGGCGCGCGCGAACGAACGCCATCGTCATCGGGGCGCGAACGCTACTGGATGACGACCCACTGCTGACTACCCGGCTCTGGCCGGGCCCGAACCCGCTTCCGATCGTGGTGGACCCCCGGTCCCGCGCATCGGGCCAGGAGCGCATCTTCCGGGGTAAAAGCGCGCCTTTGGTCTACACGCCCGCCGATCTGAGTCAAGGCTCGCTGCGGGAAATGCTGGAAGATCTGGCCAGCCGCCGTTTAGCCCACGTCACGGTAGAGGGTGGGGCGGCGCTATTATCGGCCTTTCTGGAGGCGGGGTTGTGGGATGAGGCCCGGGTATTTACGGGTTCGAGCCGCTTCGGGGGTGGGCTGCCTGCTCCGCGAATGAACGGTCACCTTATCCGAAGCCTGACGCTGCAACAAGACAGGTGCGACTTCTACCGGCCGGGGGGCACTACGGACGTCAATCCAGCTTAAGTACTTCGAGAAACGCCTTCTGTGGTACTTCGACCTTTCCGAACTGACGCATCTTGCGCTTACCCGCTTTCTGCTTCTCGAGTAGTTTCCGCTTACGGGTGATGTCACCGCCGTAACACTTGGCGGTCACGTCTTTCCGCATGGCCGAGAGCGTCTCGCGGGCGATGACCTTCGCACCGATGGCAGCCTGAATGGCAATCATGAACTGTTGGCGCGGCAGCAGCTCACGTAATTTTTTGCACATGCCACGGCCCACTTGCTCCGCCTTGGTTCGGTGTACGAGCGCCGAGAGTGCATCCACGTTCTCTCCGTTTAGTTTGATGTCCATGCGCACCAGGTCGGTCTCCTGGTAATCTTTCGGTTGGTAGTCGAAGCTTGCGTAGCCGCGGCTAATCGACTTCAGCCGGTCGTAGAAGTCGAAAACGATCTCCGCCAGCGGTAATTCGAAATGGAGTTCGACGCGCTGAGGGCTTAGGTAGGTCTGCTTGGTTAACGTACCCCGCTTGTCGATGCACAGGTTCATGATGGTACCTATGTAGTCCGTGGTCGTGATGATCTGCGAGTTGATCATCGGCTCTTCGACCATGGACCGATTATTTTGCTCGGGCAGCTCGGCCGGGTTACGAATCTCGGACACGACGCCTTTCGTATCCGTAATTCGATAGGTGACGTTGGGTACCGTCGTGATTACGTCCATGCCGAACTCCCGAAACAGGCGTTCCTGCACGATCTCGAGGTGGAGCATACCCAGAAAGCCACAGCGGAACCCGTAGCCGAGGGCGGCCGAGGTCTCCGGTTCGAAGATCAGGCTCGCATCGTTGAGCTGCAGCTTTTCCAGGCTGTCGCGCAGCGGTTCGAAGTCGTCGTTATCCAGCGGGAAAATGCCGGCGAAGACCATCGGCTTAACCTCCTCGAAACCACTGAGTGGCTCAGCACGATTATCGACTAGGGTGACGGTATCGCCAACCTTGATCTCGGAGCTGTTCTTGACGCCGGTGATGATGTAACCGACGCTACCGCAGCCGATCTGCTGCTCTGGCTTCGGATTGATCTCCATGGCACCCACTTCATTGGCTTCGTATTCCGCGCCGGTGGCCAGAAAGCGGATGGCTTGGTTTTTTCTTAGGGTACCGTTCATGATCCGTACGTAAGCGATCACGCCACGGAAGGGGTTGAATACACTGTCGAAGATCAGGGCTTGCAGGGGGGCTTGCGGATCGCCGGTCGGGGCCGGTATTCGATCCACAACGGCGGTCATGATATCCTGTACCCCGATACCCGTTTTACCGCTCGCAAGAATGATCTCTTCCCGGCTGCAACCGGTCAGCTCGATCATCTGATCGGCCATCTCCTCGATGCGGGCCGTCTCCATATCCACCTTGTTCAGAACGGGGATGATCTCCAGGTCGTGCTCGAGCGCCAGGAAGAGGTTGCTGATGGTCTGCGCCTGAATGCCCTGGGTGGCGTCTACCAATAATAACGCGCCTTCGCAGGCGGCAATCGAGCGGGAGACCTCGTAGGAAAAATCCACGTGGCCGGGCGTATCGATCATGTTGAACACATACTGCTCGCCGTCCGTATGCTGGTAGTGCATCTGGATGGCGTGGCTCTTGATGGTGATGCCCCGCTCCCGCTCCAGGTCCATGTCATCCAACTGCTGATCCATCTTTTCCCGTTCGTTGACGGACTGTGTAAAGTCCAGCAAGCGATCCGAGAGGGTAGACTTACCGTGGTCGATGTGCGCGATCACGCAAAAATTCCGAATGTTCTTCATAATCGAGCCAAAGGTACGGCTGCCCTGGCGATGGGTGCGCGGGGCATGGTAGGTACTTACCATACTTTGACCGGCGCGCCGCCGGGTAGCTTACGGAAGCTACTTTTTCTTCAAAAAAGCGGAAGCACGCGAACATTGCTAACAGTGTGTACGCTTACCTGATATACCTCATGAGAATACTCAGGCTCGCAAGCGTGCTGTTTGAAACTATCCAGCACCGCCTCGAGTACTAACCACCTAAGATTTTTACTCCATTACAACCTATTTAAACCCAGCCCGTCCCTAAGTTAGTCAGGGGACGGGTTTTTTTATCCCAGGTGATCTCCGCCGATCGCCTTCAGCAAGTCTGCTTTGCGGCTTCTGCTCACCGGTAGCAACCTCCCCCCGGCCCTGACCTGATTTCCGTCGATGGCGGCAATGGCGCCGAGTTGTACCACGCAGGTTCGGTGGATCTGGAAGAAGTGCTTTTGGGGTAGGGCCTCCAGTAGTTCTTTCAGTGGCAGGAGCGGGAGGTAGCTGTCCTTGTCGGTGAAGATGCGACAGTAGTTTTGCATCGATTCCGCGTAAAGAATACCGAGCGGCGCAATGCGCTCCAGTTTGCCGTCGACTTTTAGAAACAGGTCGTCCGGTTGCTCGGGGGCCGCTTGAGTGGGCTCTTCTACTCCTTCGATGATCCGCCTCGCCTTTAGTACCGCACGCAGAAAGCGGGGAAAGGCAATGGGCTTCAGCAGATAGTCTACTGCGTTCAGGTCGAACCCATCCATCGCGAAATCCGGGTGGGCGGTGGTGAAGATGACGGCGGGCGGGTTGCGCAAGGCGCGGATCAACTCCGTACCCGAGAGCCCCGGCATCTGAATGTCGAGCAGCAACAGGTCGATTTCCCGATCTTCAAGCAGCTTGAATGCCTCCATACCCGACCGTGCCTGCCCCACCTCGGTGAGTAAGTCCGTACGGGCTACGTAGCTACTGATTCCCTCGCGGGCCAGGGGTTCGTCGTCTACGATCAACGTTCGTAACGGGCGATTCATGATAGGGGGAGTTGCAGTTCCGCGGTGAAGATATCCGTATCACGGTTCGTCGTCAGGCTATAGCGACCGGGGTACAGTAGATCGAGGCGACGCCGAATGTTTTGCAGGCCGATACCCCCGTCCACTTCGGTAACGGCCGTTTCGGTAACGAATGAACCGATGCGGTTAGTGACCGTGTACTGTAAGCGGCCGCCCCGTGTACGCAGGCTAGCCTTTACCCAGCCGCCGACCCGAGCGCTGTATTTGAAGGCATTCTCAAGTAGCGGCTGTAAGAGCATCGGAGGAAGCAGGCCGGCCGCGGCAGGGGACGTTTCCAGGTCGAAGACGAAGTCCTCCTCCATTCGGTATCGGCTCAGGGTAGCGAACTGCCTGAGGTGAGCCACTTCCTCTTCGAGCGGTACCAGATCCTGCTCGGCCCGGTAAAGCTGGTAGCGCAGGAGGTCGGAGAAGCCCGCGAGCGCGTCCGCAGCGGTGCCCGGGTCCTTTCTGATCAGTACGTGAATACTGTTCAGCACGTTGAAAAGAAAGTGAGGGTTGAGTTGGCCCCGCAAGTAGGCCAGCTCGGTCGTCGCTTTCTCCTTTTCGAGGATTTGCTGGCGAGTCGCTTCTCGCCGTTGGCGTGCAAACAGGTGTACGCCGGTAGTGATGGCGACCACAGTCAGCGTTGACCAGAAAATCTTAGGCACCCACGAGGTGAGGTAGACCGCATTATCAAAATACGCCCCGAACGAAGAAAATAAGGCCGCGAGTAACCAGAGTAAGGGGTACGTAAGCAGAATACCGGCCAACAGAGAGACTAATGCCTTTAGTACGTACGCCCCCCAACCGATGGTGTTGCTCAGGCGAGCACTAAGTGCCCAGTACAAATGGGCGTACGCGGCCGTAGCCTGGGCCGCCAGGAAGATTATTGAAATACAGACGTTAATGCCGCTCCAGGGGTCCGGGGCGAACAGCAAGTGACTCAGTAGCCCATACCCCACCAGGATGATGGCGTCATATGGCCACCGTTTGTCTGGAATGGGTGTACGCATACCGAAAAGTACGAAGACGGTACTGATTGTTACCGTGGCTGCTTGACGAATGGTCGGAATTGATTGACGAACCGTCTTTCCGCCGGCCGTCACGGAAATCTCTCTCTTCACCATTAATTATTGCACCTGCGTACTCGCAAAGATAATTTTGGAAGCGAATCACATAAATACTGACATTATGCGTAATTGCTTATTAATTTTATTGTGTCTTACCGGTTTGCTTGCAAGTGCACAGAACCCTAATACACTGGGCCGCAAGGCTTACTTGAGCGGCACGGCGGAGGATTGGGCCACCGCCATCGAAGCCGCTCACGCTATACCCGACCCCGCTACCAGTCTGATCACCATCGCCCGCTTTCACCAGGGTGCCGCTTACGCCGCCATGGCCTTTAAGCAGGACGAGGCATTTGACGAGCACCTGGACGGCATGGAAGCATCGATCGACGCATTGTGGGAGATCACCGAGACGAGCGCGGCGGGCCACGGTTTGTATAGTGCGTTACTCGGGCTGAAAATTGCTCGCAAACCCATGCTCGGCATGATTCACGGCAGCCGCGCTTCGAGCTACGCGAAAGAAGCACTGGAATTGGATGCTACCGATCCCATCGCGCTGTACAATGCCGCCGGCAATTTATTTTATACGCCCGAACAGTGGGGTGGGGACAAGGCCAAGGCCATCAAATTGCTAAATGCCGCCCTGGCCAATACTTCCGAGGAAGGAAAGTTGGATTATAATTATCTCGCGGTAATGGCTATGCTCGGAGAGGCATATATGCAAACGGGCGATTATCCGGCGGCCCGCCTGGTCTTTGAGAAGGCACTCTCCGAGGCACCCGACTATTCCTACGTAGAGCAGATCTTACTGCCGAGGTTAGCGGAAAAAGAAGGCCGGTAATGGTATTTCGCATCTACCTGCTAACGTGTCTATTTACTTCCGTATTAGCCGGGCAGGACTCGCTCGTGCTATCCATCGACACTACGCTGGCACTGGAGGAAATAACCGTCCGCGCCGCTCCGATCGCCCACGGAGAATTGGCCAGCCGTACCATCCGGCAAATGGATATTTACCAAGATCCGAGTGCCAAGGCCGACCCGCTACTGGCCGTGAATAGTCTGCCGGCCTCCACCACCATGGGCGAAACGGCCAACGTCAGCCTGCGTGGCAGCAGCGTAGGCGCCACCGGAGTGTATTTAAATGATATCCCGCTGCGCTCCGCCGTACGCATCGACCAAGTGAATGGGGTAGGGCAATTCAGTATATTCGGGCAGGTGCCATTGGAAAGGGTGGATATTTACGCCTCCGCCCCGCCCGTCCGGTACAGTCAGGTGGCCGCCGGGGCCGTAGCGCTTACTACTTCCGATAACCTACCCACGGCGACCACCCACGGAATATCCTTGAATATCTTCGGGGCGGGATATTCGCAGAGCCGACCCATTGGAAAACAGGGCGGCCTGAATGGGTTTTTTAATATAAATGACGGTCGA
Source organism: uncultured Lewinella sp. (assembly GCA_963668285.1). Lineage (GTDB taxonomy): Bacteria > Bacteroidota > Bacteroidia > Chitinophagales > Saprospiraceae > Neolewinella. The sequence continues at coordinate 43,629 of OY764733.1, forward strand.
TTATTCCGGGGGTTGAATGGCCGAAAACTAGCCGATCTTAAACGATCGCGGGGCGTGGACGGGATGCTTACCTACCAGCACCGCTTCAAGCACGGAGGCAAGCTACGGACGACTTACTTAGCCTTCCGGGAAAATTACCGCTATCAATTGCGTATCGATACCCTGAACGGCCCGATCGACCAGCGCCGCCACCGTGATATCGTGCTCATGAATTACGAGCGCCCGCTCGGCGGCTGGTCGCTGCGTCTGGATCACAGTATTGACCTGGACCGCCCCGATTTTGACCTATTGGACGATCGCATACGAATTCGGCAGGCCAACCATTATTTTGCGACACGACTTCGGCGGGGCG
>OY764734.1:0-120311 GCA_963668285.1 uncultured Lewinella sp.
AGGTAGCGTCTTCATCGTCGGAATAGGCGATCCCCGCCCGCCCGAGGTCATAATTTACCGGGTACAGTACCCCGGGGATGGCGATACTATCGGCAAAGGGGAGGGTCTCGTCGGAGTCGACTTGCCGAAACAGGGCGTCGGCTACCCCGGCCTGTACCGTACTATTGCTTAGTTGCAGTAGTTCCGCCTGCTCCATTAAGGCCATGCGGGCGCCTTCCGCCGTGGGGCGGGGCGCGTTTCCTTTCCAGTACTCCAGTAGTTGCCGGTAGCCCTCCCCCATCGGGCTGTTGACCGAGCCCACTACCGATGCCATCTTTTTGTAGGGCCACCACGCCCAGCCCATGTTGTTGTCCTGATACAAACGTGCGGCGTCACGGAACCAACGGTTAGAGTTCTCCCCCGTTTCGCCCAGGTAAAGTGGTACCCCCGTCGAATCCCGTAAGGCCAGGGCGAAATTGATCGATTCCTGGTCGTTGAAGCTCCAATATTTATGTGGGCTGTAGGCCATATTGTCGTCCCAGGGTTCCGTAAGGCCGGTAAAGTCGTTGGCAAACCAGTTGCCTTCGATGATGAGGAGATGGTTTTGATCCACGCCCCGAATCGTATCGGTGATCCGACCGTACAGTTCGCGCAGCGCGGTGTTTCCGGGCAGTTCCCAGTTAACTTCGTTGAGTAGGTCGTAGCCCCCCACTACCGGCTCGTCCGCGTAGCGCTCGGCCAGCCGCCGCCATAGGGCAACGGTCTTCGTTTTGTTGGCCTCGCTATCCCACAGCGAGGGTTCATCCGGGTCGCGGTCGGAGATGGGGCGGTCCTGCCCCTGCCCTCCGGGGGCTGCGTGCAGGTCGAGAATGACGTACATATCCCGCGCCTTGCACCAGGCTATCAGACTATCGGTACGCGCGAAACCCTCTTCGAGCCAGGTTTGACCTCCGGGTACCGGCTCGTCCTCGATGGGTAGGGTATACAGGTTATAATGCATCGGTAGGCGGATGGAATTAAACCCTTGCCGGTCCATCAGCGCGACGTCGGCTTCCTGCAGGTAGTTATCGCGCCACGCCTGGTACCAGGCTTCCGTATCTTCCGCTCCGATCAATTCGGTGACGAGCTCCCGCAATTCGTGCTGCGTGGGGGCAAAGTCAGTCGTTTGCATCATGTAGCCTTCCTGGACCATATACCCACCTAAGCCCATCCCCCTAAGAAAATAAGGTGCCCCCTTTTCATCTACAATATCCGCCCCGTCAGCGCGCAAGAAACCCTGCCCGAAAATGGGGTGCGAAAGAGATAATACGATCAAGGCAAAAACGGAACGATAGACCAAAGACATAAAACGGTTTTGTGGGGGGGGGGAAAGGATTGTACAATTAATTAAACCAGCCGTTACGGCGCTCGTAACGAAAGCACGTAGGCTAATAGACGGGGAATTGCGCGATGCGTAGTTCCGTACAGCCGTACGGCACCAGAGTAATTTCTTCGACTTGCCCGGAATCACGCCGGTCTCCACCGCCCCAGAAGGCGGGCAGGTGGGGGACCCCGCCTTCGGCTTGCCACTCCGGCACGCGCAGGGCGGGCATGCGTAGGCGTAGCGGGGCGTCGCTCAACGTCCAGGGGTAGCGACCGTCCCAGTCCACCTCTTCTACGGTCACGTCGTTGTTCAATTTGTCCAGTTCCGCTCGGAGGAGGCCAAAGTTCCAGGGGGCCGTCGGGGTCACTTCGGTGTAGGGGCCGTAGTTTTCGTCTACCTGACGGGTGTAGCGGCCGGGTACGCCCAGGGCGAATACCAACGGCCCCCGTTCTACGGCCTGCGAAAATTCAAACCACGTACTGACGGTTAGCCGCATGGGTAGGTGCAGGATCAGCACGTCCCCGTCTTCCCAGCGTCGCTCGATTTGGGCTACCGTGCCCGTGGTTACCGCTTGGGCGGCTTCTTCGTTGATCTGAACGGTGGCCCCTTCGGCCCAGTGCGGGATGCGCAAGTCGAAGGCAAAATCCGCGGGGCGGTCCAGGGTAAGGTCGAACCTGATCTGCTCGCGGAAGGGGTAGCCGCCACTTTCGCGGATGCTCGCCTGCGCGCCGTCACCGACGGTCAGGCTGGCCGAAGCCGGCCCGTACTGCAGGGCCGCCACGCCTCCCCCGGCCGTCCCGTAAAACAGGTTACGTACGAATTTCGGCCAAGACTGATGCATGTTGGTCGTGCAGCAGGGGTAGCCGGTTCGTTCTCCGTAGACGAAGTCCGTCCCGTGGTGGTTCCGGTTCTCGAATGAGTTCCCTACGTGTCGCTTTAACTCGATCTGGTTGGCGGCCTGGAAGTACTGGCGGCCGGAGAAGTCGTCCGCCGCCTGGGTCGGCAGGGCGTTGTAGGTAATGCGCTCCAGGAGATCGGCCATCTCTACGTTGCCGGTAAGTTGCACGATACTCTCCAGGCTGAACATAGCTTCGGATATGGCGCAAAACTCGATACCCTGCGTAGGGTCGTCGCCGTGCAGGGGCTCATCCCCACCGTACATACCCTGTACCTGCCCGTGGTATTTTTTTAAATCGTTTATTCCCCGTTCGAGTGCTTCCAGATAACGTTCCTCACCGGTGAGGTGATAGAGGACGGCCGGTTGTTTTAGGCCCTGCGCGATGTTCACGCAGTGGATCGTGCCCTGATCGGCCAGCGATATTTTGGCGATCGCCGTCGAGTCGAACGGATAGCGACCGGAGATGCCGAACGAGCCGGGTGCCTCGGGCCGGCCCGGCGTCGGCTCATTCGTGAATACTCGATCCCACGGAAAGGTCTGCTCCCGCAACATTTCGGCTAATTCCAATAGATAATCCTCCCCCGAAAGCTCGTAGAGCCACAGGACTACCTGCAGGTTATCCGCCCCGCGTCGGTTGGCCCAAAACGTATCGGCGTCTAAGGGGCGGTTGGGTAATTTTTGCAGTTGATAGCGGAAATAGCGGTGGAGTGCCGGCAGTACCCGTTCGTCTTCGGTTGCCTCGTAATACTGGCGTAATACTTTGAGCATCACCATCTTCGGCCACCAATCCCGCCGCTGGGTGCGTTGCAGGCCGGGTTCATAACCCGGGTCTTCCTCGAAGGGCACGGGGCCAAGATAGCCGTCGGCCGCCTGATTATCCAGCGTCCAGTCCACATACGCCAGTGCCTTTGCTTTGAGTGCTGCGTCGTCGAGCAGGTAGGCCAGCGGGAGTAGGCCGTCGATCCAGTAGGGGCCCCGCTCCCAGCCGTCGCCGTCGCCACCCAGCCAGCCGTTTCGTGGCCCCACTACCTCGGGGTAAAGGCTGTCGAGCTTACCGGTCATACCGTCGCCCATTCGCCGCAGCGTTTCTTTGAGGTAGCCCTCGGGGCGGACGTCGCCGAGCGGTAGTAAACGGTAGGCGGAGGGGGTTATTTCGCTCCGCTGTTTTTCGTTTTGGGCGAGCACGCAGGTGCAGGCCATCGTGGTGAATAGAAGCAGTAGTACCGGCCGGTAAAAGAAGGCGGGGCTACTGGCGAAGGAAGTGAATTGTCGGGGGGGAGTTGGTACGTCAGGATGCATATGGGCGCTGAAAATACAATTTATGCTCCTTTCCCGACTTGGCGGGGCAACGTTGGCCGGCGATGGGTCGTCAAGACGGCACATTCCGTACCTTGCCTTCCCGATGCGTTTTTACTTGGCCTTGCTCATTACTTCCTTTCCCTGCACCTGCGTCCTCGCACAAATCGGTGGTATTGCGACCTACGAATTTCTCAACCTACCGAACTCCGCCACCGTGGCGGCAATGGGCGGCCATCACATTGCACTCCGCGACGATGACCTGAGCCTGGCCCTGCGTAACCCCGCCCTCCTCAACCCTTTAATGCACCGCAGGGCGGCGCTGAGCCATGCTTTCCACCCCGCCGGCATCTCGAATAGCTCCGTGGCCTACGGGCATACGCACGCGCCTACGAAGCTGACCTTTCAGGCGGCCCTGCAGTACGCCAACTACGGGGGCGACCTCGTGCGGCGCGACAACACCGGTCAAAATCTGGGCAGCTTTTCGGCGAACGATTTTGCGCTGACCGTCGGTGCCGGCCGGCAATTTGACGAGCGCCTGAGCGTAGGGGCGAACCTGAAAGTGGTCTCTTCCCAGCTCGCCGGCTACAACAGTTTCGGCCTGGCTACCGACCTCGCGGTTCACTACGTCGATTCTTCCGGGCTGTTCGGCATCACGCTGCTGGCCCGTAACGCGGGCGTTCAACTGAGTAAATTCGACGCAGCCTCCGACCGGGAGCCACTCCCGTTCGAGCTACAGGTCGGCATCAACAAAGAACTGCGTTACCTCCCCTTTCGCTTCTCGCTCATCTACCGGTACCTCGACCGCTGGAACGTTCTTTTCGAAGACCCTAACGCCGCACGGGAGTCTAGCCTACTCACGCTGGGCGGGCCTTCGAGCGGCCGCAGTGCCGGCGCGGTTTTTTTGGACAACCTGGCGCGCCACTTCGTCTTTAACGGCGAATTACTGATCGGAAAAAGCCGCAACTTTCGCGTTCGCTTCGGCTATAATCACGGCCTGCGGCGGGAGCTTCGATTGACGGAATTCCGCTCCATGGCGGGGTACTCTTTTGGCTTTGCCTTCCGTACGCGTCGTTTTGCGCTGGCCTACGGTCGTACGACCTACCACCTGGGCGGGGGGATCAACCAACTGGGGGTGGATGTGGCGTTGGGTAAGCGTTAGTCGCTACTTCACCGCAGAAGGGGCCCTCATCGGTATCTTCTCAATAAGTTCTTCGGCAGTAATTCTCTTCGATCGTTTTCGATCAACCGCCCGTATAACTCATCATCAGCACCTCCGCCGTAGTCAGGCAGCGCCGTCCCAGCAGATCCTTCACCTGATGGCGGCAGCTGGTGCCGTTGGCTACAACGATCACCTCCTCGTCGAGCCCGCGCAAATGCCGGAGTAAGGACTGCTCCGCGATGCGTTTACTCAACTCGAAATGCTCGGTTTCGTAGCCAAAGCTTCCCGCCATGCCACAGCAACCGCTATCGAGCAGGGTAACCGCGAAATTCTTCGGCAGGCTCAGGGCGGCGGCACACTTGGCGGGGTCGCCCAAAGCTTTCTCGTGGCAGTGAACGTGCAGGACGAGGCGGACCGCCCGCTCCCCGAAATCCGCCGCCGTCAGGTGGCCCCTGCTGAATTCGGAGAATAGGAACTCATCGAGGGTATAAGTATGCCCGGCGAGCACCTTCGCCCGCTCGGCCTGCTCACCGCGCAGTAGCTTGGGGTATTCATCGCGAAAACCCAGAATAGCGCTGGGTTCCATCCCGATCAGCGGTTCTTCTTGCGATACCAGGCCGCTGAGTAAGGTTACGTTCTCGTCGGCGCGTTCCCGGGCCTCGTCAAGGAAGCCCTTGCTGAGGTGGGCGCGGCCGCTGGTGGCGTGCCGGGGCCAGATGACGGTGTAGCCGATGCGCTCCAGTAACTCAACGGTAGCGCGGCCCACGTGGGGGTCCTGAAGGTTGACGAACTCATCGCCGAATAGGTAAACGCGGCCTTTACCCCCCGCGGGGACGGCCGGCCGCCGTTCGAACCACTTGCGCAGTGTCTGCTTCGGGAATTTAGGCAGGCTACGCCCCGGTGCGACGCCCAGGAATCGCTTCGCGACGGCCCCCGTGGCACCGAGCAGCAAGTTACCGAGGCGGGGGGCGGCGGAGCCCATACCGTACAACCACTCGTTGCGCGAAACCAGGGCGGAACGGAGCGACCAATCACCGCGCTGATAGAGGTACTCCGCCTTCAGGTTGGTCATGTCGACCGAACTGGGGCACTCGCTCGTGCACGCCTTACAGCTCAGGCAAAGATCGAGGGCTTCGGCTAGCACGGGGCTCGCGAAGGGGTCCTCGTGTTGATTGCGCGTCAGTACCTCCCGCAGGGCATTGGCGCGGCCACGGGTACTGTCCTTTTCGTTGAGCGTGGCGCGGAACGACGGGCACATCGCGCCGCCGTCGAGTTTGCGGCAATCCCCGCTGCCGTTACACTTCTCGGCGGCCCGGAGCAGGCCCTCGTCGGCGGACCAATCCAAAGCCGTCGAATAGCTCGGCGTAGCTTGGTCGGCTGCGTAGCGCAGGCCTTCGTTCATCGGCGGCGCGTGAACGATCTTGCCGGGGTTGAGTAGCTGGTGGGGGTCGAAAGCCGCCTTCAGCCCAACCAGGTAGTCGTAGACTTCCGGCCCGAGCATATCCTCCAGGAAGGCGGCGCGTACCCGCCCGTCCCCGTGCTCTCCGCTGAGGGAGCCGCGGTATTTTTTGACGAGGCGGGCGACGTCGCGGGTAATGTGGTAGAATGCTTCCCGGTCTTCAGTCAACTTTAGGTTGAGGACCGGGCGAAGGTGGATCTCCCCGGCCCCGGCGTGGGCGTAGTAAACCGTTCGCTGCCGGTAGCCCCGCATGAGGGCCTCTATTTCCTCGATGTAGTCGGCCAGGTCGGCGACGGCCACGGCGGTGTCCTCGATGCAGGCGACGGCTTTTGCGTCCCCTACCATATTGCCCAGGATGCCGAGGCCGGCGGCGCGCAGGGCCCACGCTTTGGCTACTTCGCCGGGGTTACGAAGGAAGACGGTGGCCGTTTTCGCACCGGCGGTAGCGGTGTGCGCCAGTAGCTCCCGCTCCATAGCTTGGGCTAGCTCTTGTGCCTTGGCGTTCGTTTCCGCCCGGAATTCGACCATCAGGATGGCCCGTGGGTCACCGTGTACGAAGGAGGCGTTCTTTGCCTGGGCGGCGTTGGTACGGGCCAGACGGAGGATGGTGTCGTCCATCACCTCACACATGAAGGGTTGGTGGCGCATCGCGATCTGGGCAGCGCGCATCGCCGCGTCGATGGTGCCGAAGTGTACCGCGGCCAGGGTCGCCCCGCCGGGCGGAAGGGGGAGGATGCGGACGCGCAACAGCGTGGTAAAGGCCAGCGTACCCTCCGAGCCGGCCAGGAGGGGTAGGAGATTGTAGGGCTCCCCTTCCTGATCCAGCAATGCGTCGAGGGCGTAACCCGTGTTGCGGCGGGTAACTTCCGGCCTGGGGAAGGCGGCACGAATTTGCTCGCGCGTTTGCCCATCACTCAGCAGCTCCCCCAGGTAGCGTTGCCCGTTAGCCAGGAAGCCGGCCGGGGGGGCTTGCGCGATTTTCGGGGCAAGCTCGCCCAATGCGTGCAGCTCGCCGTCCGCGGTAACCACCCGGGCGCCGATGACGTGATCGCGGGTCGTACCGGCGCTGATGCTGGTGCTACCGCAGGAGTTGTTGCCGAACATACCGCCCAGCGTGCAACGGTTAGCGGTGCTGGTATTCGGGCCGAACCAGTAGCCTAAGGGGGCAAGGGCCGCATTGAGTTGATCGCGTACTACCCCGGGCTGGACGGTGGCATACCCTTCGCCCGGCCTGATCTCGACGATTTCCCGGAGGTGCTTGCTTACGTCTACCACCAGCCCCGCCCCGACGGCCTGGCCGGCCAGGCTCGTCCCGCCCGCCCGTGGGGTAACCGGTAGGCGGTGCTCGGCGGCGAAGCGGATGCAAGCCACTACGTCCGCTTCCGAGCGGGGTACGGCTACGGCGCGCGGAAGCTCCCGGTAAACGCTGGCGTCGGTGGCGTAGAGAATGCGGTGGGTAGCGTCGTCGTACAGCTCGCCATCGAGCCGGTCGGCCAGCAGATCCCAGGGTACGGTAGTGTCGGTTAGCGGGGGCATGCCGGTAAGTTACGGTGCACGACGATCCTGCTTACCTTTGCCCAAACTTCTCCTATGTACGTGATCCAGGACGTCTTCGTCAGTGATGAGGTAACCGACGAACAGTTCGCCTGCAACCTCAGCGCCTGCAAAGGAGCTTGCTGCTGGGAGGGGGACTTCGGCGCACCGCTCGACGCGGCCGAGCTACGGGAGCTGGAAGAAGTTTACGATCAGGTCGCCCCGAACATGAGCCCGAATGGCCGTGCCGCAGTCGACGCAAGGGGCAAGTACACCATTAACAAACAACTCGGCACCTACGACACTACCCTCGTCGATGGCGGTGCCTGTGCCTACATGGCCCGAACGCAGGGGGGCATGGCTTACTGCGCCATCGAAAAGACGCACAACGAAGGCAAGATCGCCTGGAAGAAACCCATCAGCTGCCACCTCTACCCCATTCGCGTCACCAGCAAACCGGAAGCCGGTTTCGAAGCGTTGAACTATGACCGTTGGGACATCTGCTCGGCAGCCTGCACGAAAGGCGCGCGGGAAAAGATCCGGGTATTTGAGTTCGCCAGAGCGGCCCTGGTGCGGAAGTACGGGGAGGAGTGGTACGCGGAGTTGGCGGCGGCGGTGGAGCGGGGTAGCGAGTAAGGCGAGCGCCCTATCCGCTAAAACCCGATCCGCCGGCTCGTAACCTCCTCGGCGAAGTTATTGCCCTCCGAGTTGAAGAGTTCCGCCAGGGTAAGCGTCGCGGGCAGGTCGGCACCTGCGGGCAAGAGCGCGCGCGCTTTAGTTTCCGTCAGCTCACCGAACTCGTAAAAAGCGATCATCCGGCCTTTCCGGAACAGCGCTTTATCGATGCGGTGCACGTCGGTATTGAAGGTACAGACGATCTTGATATTCAAAAAATCGCTGAACAGGCCATCGGTGATTTGCAGGATGGTGGAGACGACGGAGTTGCGGCCAGAGTCCGTGCGGGACATGATCACCTTCTCGGCGTCCTCGATTACCAGAATGGCGTTCTTTTGCTCGAGTAAGAAGCCAATAAAGCCCGGCTCGAGCATGTGCTGAACGAAATCATTGGGAATGAAGATCAGCTTCTGCCCGGGGAAATCCGCGATGAGGGATTTGATGTAGCTCGTCTTTCCGGTGCCGGGCAGACCGTGCAGCAACATTAAACCGGATACCTCCTCTCCGAAGGCAGCTCTGATGGTTTTATCTACGGGGGCGAAATCGTCGTTGTAGTGACGTTCGATATCTACGGCCACGGGGTTGATGTCGACCTGGCGCGTGCTAAAGCGCCCTTCCTGCACGAAAAGGACGCGAAAAACCGGCTTATCCTCACGCGTGAATGCCCGGCGTAAGGTTTGCAACTGAACCAATAGGCGTTGCTCTAGGCCGGGGCAGCCTTTATCGTATAAAAACTTAATGGAGGCTGAGCTACGGTTTACGGATATCTCCGTACAGTAAGGCGATTGTTCTTCGACAACGAAGTATTCATCAACGTAATCGGAGTCGGTTTCATCGCTGTTGTAATCTTTAATATTCCAGCTGCGCCAGAGGATGCGCGCGTCGTCGTGGGTAATACCGAGTACTTTGCGCAGCCGGCGGCGATCGATGCGGGCCTCCCCTACCGGCAGGTTGATGCTCATCGAAGAGGACGGCACGCCGAATCGCGTAATAAAAAAGCGGTTGGCGGCGAAGTTGTCGTACTCGTCCAAATAATCCACCATGCGGGGGTCGAAGGAAGCGTTCGGGGTAAAGAGGTAGCTCATGGGCCGGATAATGTCGGCCGTGGAGCGGATAGTTCCAGCTCACACAGTTTCTTTTAGGCTGCCGTCAACTCGTGATTTCACACAACCCGGCCGTAATCCTAAAGCGTACCCCTCAATTCCTGCTCCCGCTCGATGGCTTCGAATAACGCTTTGAAATTACCCTTCCCGAAGCTGGTAGCGCCTTTGCGCTGAATGATCTCGAAGAATACCGTAGGGCGTGGTTGGACGGGTTTGGTGAATATCTGTAGTAAATAGCCTTCGTCGTCGCGGTCTACAAGTATGCCGAGCTCCCGCAGCGGTTCGATCTGTTCGTCGATATCGCCAACGCGTTCGAGTAGGGTATCGTAATAATTGTCGGGGACGCGCAAAAATTCGATCCCTCGGCTACGTAATGCCTTGACGGTACCGATCACGTCGTCGGTAGCAACGGCAATGTGCTGAATACCGGGCCCGTCGTGAAATTCCAGATATTCTTCGATCTGGCTTTTCTTCAGCCCCGGCGCGGGTTCGTTGATCGGAAATTTGACGCGGCCGTTTCCATTACTCATCACCTTACTCATCAGCGCGGTGTACTTGGTGGATATATCTTTATCATCGAAGCTGATCAACTGCTTGAAGCCCATCACGTCGGCGTACCAATTAACCCAAGTATTCATTTCACCCAGGCCGACATTACTGACCATATGGTCGATATACTTCAGGCCGATGGGCTCGGCGCGGTATTCGGGGCTCCAGGCGGCGAAGCCGGGCAGGAAGGTGCCACGATAGTTCTTGCGCTCTACGAATTCATGCAGGGTATCTCCGAATGTTTGTATTTGGGCGAGTACGCAGGTGCCGTGTTTGTCGGATAAAGAGCGAGGTTCGGCCACCGATTCGGCACCCCGTTCGATCGCGGTATTGTAAGACCAGGTAGCGTCATCCACCCAAAGGGCCACGCAGCGAACGGTATCCCCGTGCTTATCGTGGAGGCGGCCGACTTCGGTACCGGGGCGGAGGGGGCTCGTAAGAACCAGGCGGATCTTGTCCTGCACGACGACGTAGCTCTCCAGATCGCGGCTTCCGGTGCTTAGGCCCCGGTAGGCCAGGGGCTGGAAACCCATCGCCGAGATGTAGAAATGGGCGGCTTGCCGGGAGTTACCGACGTAGAGCTCCACGTAGTCCGTCCCGAGCAGGGGGAAGTCGTCGGTAGCAACTATATCCGCGGTGTGGGCTTCTGCTTGGGTATCTTGAATCATAACGACGGTCGTTTTAGTTGTCAGGTCAATGTTTGTCAGCACAAATATAGCCTTCGCGGGGCTTACTATCTTGCCGCTATGGATAAATTTAACTGGGCGATCTTGGGTTTAGGTAAAATCGCCACAAAGTTTGCCGAAGACGTGCGTTTATTGGAAAATGCGCAGTTGGCGGCGGTCGGCAGTCGATCTTTGGAGCGGGCGCGTGCATTCGCCGAGCAATACGGTGCTGCTTTTGCGGCCGGCAGCTACGAAGAAGCCCTCACCGAGGGGCGCATCGATGCCGTCTACATCGCCACCCCCCACATTCAGCATAAGGAACTGGCTGTGCTCTGCCTGGAAAAGGGCATCCCCGTCCTCTGTGAAAAGCCCCTCGGGCTGAACCTTTCCGAAGTCACCTCAATTTTGAAAACGGCCGCCACCACCGGCACCTATCTGATGGAGGCGCTCTGGACCCGCTTCCTCCCCAGCACCCTCAGGCTCAAGGAACTGATTGACGGCGGGGCCATCGGGGAAGTCCAGAGCATCCGTTCCGACTTCGGCTTTCGGGCGGCGGATCTCAACCTCGCTTTACTTCCTGATGATGCATCCCGGCTGGATACGGAACTGGATAGAGGCCGGCCTGCATCCCCGCCCCCGAATAGATCGCTCGCGCACACCCGTAACCGCATCCTCGACCCCGCCCTCGGCGGAGGTGCTTTATTAGACATCGGCATTTACCCGCAATTCCTCTCACAGTTCCTCCTCGGTGAGCCGCAGGAGATCAACGCTACCGCCCGCCTCTCCGCGCAGGGCATCGATCTGGATACCTCCGTTACCTGCGTGCACGACGGCGGAAAGCTGAGCCACAACTACAGTACTATTCTCGGCCGCACGAAAACTGAAGCCTTAATCATCGGTACCGAAGGAAGTATTCACTGGCACCCCCGCTGGCACGAACCCACCAGCTTTAGCATCCTGCGCGGTAAGGATGACCCACCCGAGAATTTCTACTTCGAATACGGTGCCGCTAATGGGTATAAATTCGAAGCCGAGGCGGTGATGGCGGATGTTCGCGCGGGTAAAAAGGAGAATGCTCTTTGGAGTCATGCGGATTCGCTCGCGTTGCATCGCACGCTCACGTTGGTTCGCGAGCAAGTCGAAGTACGGTATCCGGGGGAGCAATAAAATCTATATAGCCCAATCGCACGCTACTCTATAGGATGCATACCGAGACAATCGACATCATTGGCATAGAAGGCCCCCTGGAAGTAACCGCCATAAGAGCCTGCTTAGAATATTGGGGGGTTAAAGTAAATACCTACTGGATAGGCCAGCCCGGCCATATTACCGAGTTACTAAACGGTGAACAGCTTCGATCCAAACATCTTCTAATTACCGGCCACGGAAACGAAGCGGGGTTCTCCCTGGTAGAACTCGGCCCTGAAGTAGCAAAGCAGCAGCCATTCGTAAATACGATGCGACCGGAAGATGTACGTAATTACATTCAATTAAACAAAAGTGTAGTCGTATCCACCGCTTGCAGGACGGGAAGCGAAGCCATGCGCACCGCTTTTTTAGATAAAGGCGCTGCCTACTACATCGCACCCACCGACTACCCGGACGGTAACTCGGCGCTCTACTACGTAATCAGCTTCTATTACCATCTATTTTGTGGTGGGCTCTCCGTTACGGAAAGCCACGAATATGCTCGAGCTACCGATGACGAAACTTCAATGTTCGCACTCTTCGCGGCACCCTAAAGCTTCACCAGCCAGCCAAACTTATCTTCCGTCTTCCCACTCCGTAAGCCGTCGATGTACTGCTTGAGCATGGGGCCGATCTTACGTTCGGCTACCGCGGGCAGCGTCATCAGCTTATCTCCGTACTGCAACTCGGCGACGTGGCTGACGACGGCCGCCGTACCCGCTCCGAACATCTCTTCTAGCTTACCGGCGTCGTATGCTTCGACGATCTCGTCGATCTGGATGGTGCGCTCGGTCACTTTATAACCTTTATCGCGGAGGATGGTGATGAAGTTCTTCCGCGTGATCCCGTGCAGGATGGCACCGTCGGTAGCGGGCGTAACGACCTCCCCATCGATAACGAAGAAGATGTTCATGGTACCGACCTCCTGCACTTGGGTCATGTTCGGGCCTCCCATCCAGACGACCTGGTCGAAACCTTTTTGTTGGGCTTCGTAGGCGGGGCGGAGGCTGGCGGCGTAATTGCCGGCGGCTTTGGCTTCCCCCGTGCCCCCGGGGACGGCGCGCACGTAATTCTGCTCCACGATCAGGCGGACCGGCTTAGCGTAATACGGCCCGACGGGGGCGGTGAAGATGCAGAAACGGTAGGTCTCGCTGGGTCGTACGCCGATGAATTCGTCCGTGGAGAACATATAGGGGCGGAGGTAGAGGGCGCTGCCTTCGCGGGGCGGGATCCAGTCGCGATCGAGGGAGACCAACTCACTGATGGCTTCGACGAAGCGATCTTCCGGGAACTCCGCCATCATCATCCGGCGGGCACTTTTGTTGAGTCGCTTGGCGTGCTCCTCCGGGCTGAGAAGTACCGGCGTACCGTCCTCCAACTTACTGGCTTTCATGCCTTCGAAGATGGCTTGACCGTAATGCAGTACCATACTGGCCGGGTGCATCGTAAAGTGGCCGAAGGGGACGATGCGGTCGTCCGACCACTGCCCGTCCTTATAATCACTTACGAACATGTGATCGGAAAAGATCTTGCCGAAAGGGAGGTTATCCCAATCCAAACCGTCGACGCGGCTCTGTTGCGTTTTTTCGGTGCGGATGGCCGTTGCGGTAGGAGTCATGAGCTGAGTAATTTTATCGGAGAGAGTAAAGGTAGGTAGATATGCGGTATACAATTTGCTTCGCCGTACTTCGTCCTTTTAATAGTCGGTGTTTGCCCCTTACATTCGTAGGCCCGATCGAAAAAGCGCATGAAAACATTTCCGGACGTCAAGCTGGTACACCTGCCCGATGAAGCTTGTGAGTTCGCCTCCTGGGTGCCGGACGAGCGTAAGTGCGTACTCATTCTCTACGACGACCGCCTACCCTTTCTACTGAAGGTACTGCAGGCAGCGGGGTACGAAGAGCCGGAGGAAGAGATCTATCTGGTACGCTGGCGGGCCGATGAATCACTCGACCTGACGGCTCTGGCGACGCGCCTGCAGGTAGAAAAGATCGTTCTTTTCGGGCAGTCCCTCTCTTCGTTAGGCCTGCACTTTACGGCGGCCGATTACTTCCCCATCGAGGTCGGGGGCAGAACCTACATGACCTGCGAGAGCCTAACCCGCATCGAATCGGCAAAAGATGAAGGAAACAACAAACCGGCCGGGGCGTTGTGGCGGGGTATCCAACAAGCATTCCTTTGCGACAAGACTGTAGATTAAAACCCTGACGACATGCCCAAGCTAACTGATAAGATTGCCCTCGTAACCGGTGGCTCCCGCGGCATCGGAGCAGCCATCGCCGAACACCTTGCCGCCGAGGGGGCAACCGTAGCGATCACCTACCATTCCAGTAACGAACGCGCGGACGGCATCGTCCGGCAGATCACGGCCTCCGGAGGTACGGCGCGGGCTTTCCAATCCGACGCCGCCTCCCCCGAAGCGAACGAGCGATTGCTGGATGAAGTGACGGAGGCCTTCGGCGGGCTCGACATCCTCGTCAACAACGCCGGCATTTACGCCACCGGCAAACTCGTCGACACCGATTTTCAGACTCTGGTACGCAACTTCGAAGTCAACGTTCAGGGCGTCTACGAAACCACCCGCGCCGCCATTCCCCACCTGCGAGACGGGGGGCGCATCATCAACATCGGCTCCGTGGCGGGCCTGAAGGGTAGCCCCGGCTCCAGCGCCTACGGTGCCTCGAAGGCCGCGGTAGCTTCCCTCACCCAGGCCTGGGCCAAGGAAGTCGGTAAACGGAACATTACCGTCAACACCATCCACCCCGGCAGCGTCGATACAGAAATGAACCCCGCCGACGGGCCGCACGCCGACTACCAGCGCGCCTCGAATATCTTCAAACGCTACGGCCGGCCGGAGGAGATCGCTACCGTCGTCACCTTTATCGCCGGCCCCGGCGCCAGCTTTATCACCGGTGCCAACATCCCCGTCGACGGTGGCTACACCGCCTAAAGGATTAATCCAAGCTTACCGTATGGCCCTAGTCTTCGCAACCAACAACCCAAATAAGATTGCCGAAATCGAGACGCAGCTCGGCGGCGACTACGACTTCCGTTCGCTGAAAGACATTGGGTGTACCGAAGCCATCCCCGAAACCACCGGTACGCTGGAAGGTAACGCCCGGCAGAAGGCCCACTTCGTCCTGGAAAACTACGGTTACGACTGCTTCAGTGAAGACACCGGCCTGGAGATTGACGCACTGGACGGCCTTCCGGGTGTAGATACCGCTCACTACGCCGGGCCGGAGCGCAGTGCCGAGGCCAACAACAATAAGGTATTGGCTGAACTGACGGATAAGGAGGTCCGCACCTGCCGCTTCCGTACCTTTATTTGTTTGTTGATCGACGGTGAAGAACACCTCTTCGAAGGCCGCTGCGAGGGTACCATTGCCCCCTCCCCAACCGGCACGGACGGTTTCGGCTACGACCCCATTTTCACCCCCGCCGAAGGGGATGGGCGCACGTTCGCGCAAATGAGCCGGTTGGAAAAGTCGGCCATGAGCCATCGGGGCAGGGCCGTGGCAAAGCTTGTCGCGTTTCTGCGGGGTAGATAAGCGCCGGGCCAGGGTGGCTAGGTATATTTGCTTTCGAAACCATGCGGAGATTAATCTACTTGTTGCTACTGGCCGGCGTGATCTACGCGGGCTGGTATTACCTATCGGCGGCGACGAACCGGCCTATTCGGGTCCCGCTGATAGCCGATTCGCGGGTAGCGATCAGTAAGGTCATCGTTGGTTCACGCTCACCGGAGTTTCAGCTGGAGCGGGGTGACGTCACCGATACGGGTGAAGACCGCTGGGTCGTTTCACGCAAGCAAAAGTTACTTTACGGGCAGGACGGTCGTATCCGCCGCTTATTAGAGGACTTGACCACTGCTGTGTCTGACTCCCTCGTCACGGGGTCTCCGAATAGAACACTGGAACGACGCGTGGTCGAGCTACGGGGGCCGGGCTACCGGGAGGTTTTTACCTTCTACTTCGGGCAGGCCCCGGCCGGGGCCGTCTTCGTACAATTTGACGGGGCGGGAGCCACCCTGGCACTACCGGCAACGGCTAATCGTTGGCTGCGCGAGTACTTCACTTTCGACGCTTACCGGGAGCCGCGGCTGTTGAACGTAAGCCCGGAAGCCGTCGACAGCATCTTCGTCATGCGGCGAGATTCCATCCTCTGGGGCATCACGGCCGGCGATATGCGTCAGGCGGCGCAACGCTTCATCGCATCGAATACGGCCGCTTACGCCGATCACTTCGATGAGATCGCTCATCAAGACCGTGCCTTTGCGACCATCGAGTTGTATACCCAAGGCACCCCACGGCAGATTCAGGTTTTTCGGGATTCTTTGTGGCCGCAGCCTTACGTATTGGTGGGGGAGGATTATCCCCGACGATCGCTGGGTTATGCTTCCCTGAGGTAAAACTTTCCAGCGGGCAGGCGTTTCCACGGCACAGCCCCGCCAGATGATCCTACGCCTTTTCTTCACCGTTACCGTGCTGCTCCTACTCGACGTCTATGCCTACCAGGCCGTACGCAGTTGGGTAAGCCCCTATTCCCAGCGAACCCGGAGCTGGATCAAAGGAATATATTGGGGGCTTTCCGCGCTGGCTTTCGGGGCGCTATTCTTGATGGGCTCCGGCTGGCTGGAAGGCATCCCAAAAAGCGCCCGGACGTTCGTCGTCGTAGTACTCTTCCTACAATGGATTGCCAAGCTGCCGGTAGTGTTGTTGCTCCTGGTCGAGGATGCCCGTCGATTAGCCGCGTGGGCGCTCAATCGCTTCAGCCCGGTCACGGAAAGGGATACCTCGCGTTCTCGTTTCATCTCCAAGCTGGCGCTGCTCGCCGGTGGGGTGCCGGTAGCTACCCTCACCTACGGCATCGTGCGGAATGCCTATCGCTACCGTCGCTTTGCCGAAGACGTACCCATCCCGGGTTTACCGGCGGGGCTCGATGGGTTCAAGATCGTACAGATCAGCGATATGCACTCGGGCTCCTGGACGCGCACGGAGCCGCTGTACGATGCCATCGAGCTGATCAACGCGGAAGGGGCGGACGTCGTCTGCTTCACCGGCGACCTGGTCAATAGTAAGGCGGATGAGATGCAGCCGTACGTCGATATTTTCAAGCAGGTGAAGGCGAAACACGGCGTCTACTCCATTCTGGGCAACCACGATTACGGAGATTACGTCGAGTGGGATTCACCGGCCGCCAAGGAGACGAATATGGAGCGGCTGTACGCTACCCACGCCGCTTTGGGGTGGGACTTGCTGCGGGACGAAAACCGGATCCTGGATATCAACGGCCACCGCCTGGCCATCATCGGGGTTGAGAATTGGGGGGCTGCCTTCCGTTTTCCTCGTAAGGCCGACTTACCAAAGGCCACTAAAGGCACGGGGGACTGTGACTGCCGGGTATTGATGAGCCACGACCCGACGCACTGGGATGCTAAGGTGCGCCCCGGTTACCCGGAGATCGACCTAACGCTGAGTGGGCACACCCACGGCTTTCAGTTCGGCGTGGAGATCCCCGGCTTCCGCTGGAGCCCGGCGCAGTACCTGTACAAGCAGTGGGCCGGTTTGTACCGGGAGGGCAAACAATTCCTCTACGTCAATCGCGGTCTTGGCTTCCTCGGGTACCCCGGTCGGGTGGGCATTCTACCCGAGGTGACGGTATTGACGTTACGGAGGGCGACCGAACCGGTCGGTTAAAATAGATGATAGTATAGGATCAGATCAGATCGTCTTCATCCTCTTCCGGCGGGCGGCGGGGTTTGCGGCCCGGCTTTTTGCGCTTGGGTGGGGAGGGTTTCCTGGGTGGTGGTGGTGGCTTTTTGACGCGGGACACGATCTTGTTCGGCCCTTCGCGGCGTTCGGCGGCGCGGCGGGCTACGTCGGCGGCGGTGATGTCGAGTTGTCCGCTAGCTTCCAGGCGCATTCCTTCCACGCTTTTCGTGGTGGTGGGTACGGCGGCCAGGCGCTCCCGGTCGATGAGTTTACCGGTCACGGCGCAGGAGCCGTACACTTTATTTTTTATCCTTAGCATGGCGTTTTGCAATGCCGTTACGTGGTCGCGCTGTCGTAGTACTTGCTCGTTGAGCAGCTCCATCTGACTGACGGTACCGCTGTCCTCTCCCATATCCGCCCCAAAATTTTGGGACATCGTCTCGCTCAGTTCCTTCACTTGCCCCTGCAGTAATTTTAGCTGCTGCTTGGCATCTTGGTAGTCTGATTTTATCCGTTTGGCGAATTCCGCGAGGTCTTCGTCACTATATCTTTCCATAATTGGCTAAATAAATTGGCCAGGCGGGAAATTGCGTTCCCGCTTTTATCCAATGATACATCTTTTTTTATGTAGGGCAAATTTTCCCGCCAATTCGTGTGTATTCCAATCGGGTTTGCCCACAAAATGTGTAGTTTAAGTAAGGTCTTGACGTAGTCATTTGTTGTATGAGCGAGTACGCGGGCCGGCTTTTATCTAGTTCCATACACTGTCGGGATGCAATGTTTAGGAATTTAAGCGCCGGCTGCATTCCCCGCCCCGCCGAATATTCAGCGGACGCCCGCAAGACGTATTACCTTTGCACCGCGGCCATCCGGCAGCTTCAGGACAACCGAATGGCCTAACTAAACTGTTATAGCGTACTAGAATACCGACTCTCCCCCCAGAAAACTTACCCTTCCTATGGCCATCATGATCACCGACGATTGCATTAACTGCGGCGCCTGCGAACCCGAATGCCCCAACACGGCCATCTACGAAGGCGGCGTGGAATGGTCCATGGCCGAAGGCACCACCATCAGTAGCCCCTACACCATCGAAACCGGCGAGGTCGTCGAGCCCGACGAAGAAAAGGCCCCCGTTAGCGATGAATTCTACTACATCGTGCCCGATAAGTGCACCGAGTGCGTAGGCTTCCACGAAGAGCCCCAGTGCGCCGCCGTCTGCCCCGTCGACTGTTGCGTCCCCGACCCCGAGCGGGAAGAGGAAGAGGCTAAGCTGGCGGCCCGTCAGGCAACGCTGCACGCCTAAATTGCGAAGCGTACGAGCGTCCTGACACCCAACTGGTAATAGTTGCGGTTGATCTGGTCGGCCTCCGTGCGCTGACTCCCCTGCAGGAAGAACTGGAAGAACGGCTCCAGCCGTAGGCTCCACCGCTCGTTGAACTTTCGGTCGAAGCCTACGCCCGCATTCAGTGAGAATAGGGGGGAACGGTAGCTGACCGATTCGTCTTGTTCCAGGCGCACCTCACCGGTTTGGTCTCCGTTGAGGAAGTCGGTCTGTGTAATTCGGGTACCCAGGTGTAAGTGGCCGGCGGCACCGAGCGTAAAGAAGATGCGATCCTTCTCCGTCACGTCCTGGTAGAAGTTCAGCTCGAACGGGACCGACAGATAGCGCGCGCGGGCCTGCTGGCTGAAAGTCCTTCCTTCCTGCGCCCCTCGATCTGCCTGCTGCGCTACTTCGTAGCCAGTATCGAGGTAGCGCAACCCCGTCGAGAAACCGATTTTATTTACCCGACTGGTGTAGATCAGCCCGACGCCGTATCCCGTAGCACCTGACTCCAAACTGTCCTGCCGCTCCAGCTCCGAAAAGACCAAGCCGCTCGAGGAGATACGGGAGTTACCGAAGTGGGGAGCGAGTTCTATGCCTACCCCCTGCTCGATCACGTCCTGCGCCGTTACCGTTGCGAGTATACCGAAGAAAAATCCAATAAATAAGTAGGTACGCATATGGAAAGAAGAGTTGGCCGGAGTAGGTTATTAACTATTCCGCTAGCCCGGATATTTTGTTTGCTTGCGGCTCTTGACCCGCGACACCGCCCGCCGGTGGTACCTTTCGGCTATGTTTCGCCGACTCGCTTTTTTACTCTATTTGTGCTCGCTTTCCTTCGCCCCGAAATTATCGGCTCAGGGGAGCCCGCTCCCCGTCGGCGAAGAGGACTACGACTTCGTTCGCCGGCTGGCCATCCGCTACGGTAACGATGGCTTCACCCAACCGGCTACGGATCTACAACTGCAACCCCTGACCCGCGCCACGCTCGTCCAACTCGTAAAGACCTACGAAGAGCGGTTCGCCGCGGACTTCTCCAAGATCGATCGGTACCGTACGCAACGTTTCTACGATAGTAACAACGAATGGCTGGCCTTACCCACGCTTAACGGAGTGGAGGACGCGGACCGGGCCGCTTTCTACCTGGGGGAGGATTTTGCCCGCGCGGCAACCACTTCCCCCGCCTATCGCAAGCAGGCGCCGCGCCTGGGCTTCCTTTACCCCAGCCCGGCCAACCTGATCGAGGTCAATACGCGGGATTTTTACCTCCGGCTCAACCCCGTCCTGGACTTCCGCTACGGGAAACAGCAAGGCGACGGTGAGGATTACTACTATAACCGCCGTGGCCTGCGCCTCCGGGCCGGGGTGGACGACCGCATCTTCCTCCACTTCGAAATTCTGGAATCCCAGGCGGGGCTACCCAATTACGTTCGCCGGTTTCGTGACCGATTCCGAGCGTTACCCGGGGGTGGTTTCCTCAAGGATTACGAACTGGACGTAGCCAACGTCAGCAGTGGCGTCGACTTCCTAAATGGCCAGGGTTACCTATCGGCGGATATCACCCGCCACGTCGGCGCGCGCCTAGGCTACGGCAACCACTTTATCGGAGATGGGGAGCGGAGCCTCCTGCTATCCGACTTCAGTAACAACTACCCCTTCCTGGAGCTCAACTGGCGCATCTGGAAGTTTCACTACCGCAACGTATTCGCTGAACTTACCGACGGCCCGGCCCGGCAAACCCCCGCCGGCGTACCGCTGGCTAAAAAGTACCTGGCCGCCCACTACCTTTCGATCAATCTCGGCCGCCGGGTAAGCCTCGGTCTGTTCGAGGCCGTCGTACTGAGCCGGGAGGAAGGCTTTGACCTCGCCTACCTCAACCCCGTCATCCTCTACCGTACCATCGAGCAGAGCGTCGGTAGCCCGGACAACGCCCTACTGGGTTTCACGGGCCGTTACCGCAGCCCGTGGCGCGTGGAAGCCTACGGGCAGTTCATCCTCGACGAGTTCGTTTTCGACGAGCTCTTCGTAGAGCGGAGGGGTTGGTGGGGTAACAAATGGGCTTACCAGATCGGCGCCCGCTACGTAGATGCCTTCGGCCTGGGCCAGCTCGACCTCGTGGTGGAACGCAACGTCTCCCGCCCGTTCACCTACGGCCACCGTGGGCGGAGCGGCTACACCCACTTCGCCATGCCCCTGGCCCATCCCCTCGGGGCCAACTTCGAGGAGACGCTGGTCGGCCTGGACTACCGCCCCCTCCCCCGCCTTCATCTGCGCGGCCGCCTTTACGCCATCGAGCAAGGGGAGACCGTAGGTGACAACCCCGCCGCCGGGGAGGACCCCAACCGCAGTACCAGCGACCGCGATGGCAACTTCGGTCATGACCTCGGGCAAGGCGTGGCCTACACCAATACCCTGGTCACCCTGCGTGCCGGCTACGAACTTTACCCCAACCTCTGGATAGAGGGAGAATTCCTTAGCCGCAGCAAAGATTCGGAAGCCGCCGAGAGAACCCTTTCAACCACCGTCGTGAACCTCGGCGTAAGGTGGAACGTCGCCCGCCGTGATTGGGCCTTCTAACGGTCGTACCGAGGGGGAACGAAAGCTTGCTGCTCTAAGGCTTCGTCCACTTCCTGGGGGACTTCCCGCTTCCACCGGCGGTGCGTCCATAGCCAGGGCGTCGGGTCTCTGATAATCTCTGCTTCTAGCGTTCTCGCAAAAAATTCTGTGATCTGCCCGGGCTGACTGGCTTCGGCGTTCAGGGCGAGTGGCACGAACTCAGCGGTGTATTCACCCCGGCCCACCAAACGCAGCTTTACGTAGAACACCGGGAGTGCATTCCGGACGGCATACCGCTCCGGCCCGGCCACGAAAGCAGTCTTCCTGCCGAGGAAGGTCGTCCAGTGCACCTTCTCCCAGAGCGCATTGCTCGGTGACTGGTCGGCCACGAAAAAGTCGATTGCGGGGGATACCGGTCTTTTGGCGAAATATTTCTCCAGCACGCGGCGACTCACCAAGTGCGCCCCGTTACGCTCCCGGTTGGCTTTGATCAACTTATCGACGGCCTCGTTGGCGAGCGGGCTGTATACCGCAACGATGGTTTGATCGGGGTAGAAAGTCGGAAATGACAGCCCCGCCACCTCCCAATTACAGTAGTGCGCGGCGGTGACCAGCACATCCTGCTTGGTAGTGGCATAAGGATGCAACACCTCGGGGTTCAGGATGACACAACGCCTGATCCCCTCCTCCACCGGCATACTGAACAGGCGGATGGACTCCGCCAGCGTATCGAAAAAGTAGCCGTAAAACCGGTCCATTTGGTGCTGTAGTTCCCGTTCCGACCACGCCGGGAACGCCCCTCGCATGTTTGCCCGTACTACGCCCGTACGGTAGCCGATGACTTTGTAGCCTAGCCAGTAGGCGCTGCGCCCGATGCCGTACAGGACGGATAGCGGCAGCTTACTCAGCGGTAGTAGCAGGCAGTAATAAAGCAGGGTAGCCATGGCGGCGAAGGTAAACTACTCAGAGCAGCCCTTCGAGTTTGCGCCTGACCGATAACATGCGGTTGATGACGGCCTGTTTACCCTGATTCGCATGACTACCGCGCCCGGCGGCAATTTCCTTGCGGGCCCCGTCGATGGTGAAGCCGCGCACGTTTAGCAGCTGATCGATTTGCCGTAGTTGCTGGATATTATCTTTGGTGAAGCGGCGGTCGCCCCGGCTGTTTTTACTCGGCTTCAGGTGGGCGAATTCTTTATCCCAATAACGGATCTTGGTAGCACTGATTCCTAGTAGACTAGCTACTTCACCGATGGAGTAGTAGCGTTTCAGATCCTCGTCGGAAGGTGATTTGGCCATGGAGTGCGGTCATTTTTGTGTGGCTTAAGATACGCGCTAACTTTCGCACCTTGCGTACTATCTTGGCGTTGCACTTTGAAAAGCACCCCCGTTATCGGTCGTATGCAAGGACTTTGGAGAAGGCTCACCACCGCCGTGATATTCGTATGTATTATGGTCGCGGGCCATTATACCGGTGAACTTACCTTCATCCTGTTATTCTTATTTATTGCCGCGGGCTGTCTGTGGGAGTTTCTGGGGCTCACCCTGGACCTGCATACCCGGCGCGATAAGATCAGGAAGGCTCTGGGAGTAGTGTTAGGTTTATTGCCTTTTGGCCTCATCAGCGTGCTTTCGCTGAGCACTACCGTCGACCCGGAGCGCTTCGTCACCCTGGCGAGTCTTCTGTTTGCCCCTTTCGTGTTTACCATCTTTATCTACGAACTGTACAGCCATAGTCAGGAGCCGTTCGCGAACATCGCTTTCATGATCCTGGGCCTGTTCTACATCGGCGTACCCTTCGCCCTCGTTGATTTTATTGCCTTTGACGGCGATGACTTTAAAGCACGGATCGTGCTGGGCCTGCTGGTTCTCACGTGGGTGAACGATACGGGTGCCTACGTCACCGGTAGCCTGATCGGTAAGACGCCCCTGTTTCCGAGGATCAGCCCGAACAAAACCTGGGAGGGGAGCCTGGGCGGAGTCTTTTTCACCCTGATGTTCGGTTACATACTCAGCATATTCTTTGACGACATCCCCCTCGGGCAGTGGCTTGGGTTAGCGCTGATCGTCTCTATCTTCGGGAGCCTCGGCGACTTGGTGGAGAGCATGCTGAAGCGCAGCGTTGACGTGAAAGACAGCGGTAATCTACTGCCGGGCCACGGCGGTCTGCTCGACCGTTTCGATGCTTTTATCTTCGTTGTACCTTTCGCCGCCGCCTACCTTCTCTACTTGCGTTGAGTAGACGCCACGGCACCACCGTACCGCATTGGCCCCAACCTCCCCTAACATAACGTCAGCCGACGATCTGCTTCGTCTGGCTCCGGACCCGAAGACGCTCGAAGCAGGCAGGCGCCTGTTTTACAGCAAGCGTTGGCGACTCGTTGGTGGGGATGGCCGGTGGTTATGGGGGGAGTTCCAGTTCGGAAAAGGTAATAAAGCATCCGAAACCGCCGTAGAGCTCACCACCGGCCGTTTCTACTGTAGCTGTCGCGGCCGGCAGCGGCCCTGCGCGCACGGGCTGGCCTTAGTGCTCATACTGAAAAACGACCAGGAGCGGATAACCGTCGGCCAACCGCCCTCGTGGGTGCGTTCGGTCCAGCACCGGGCTTCTCACCCGGCACCGCCCACGAAGGATACGCTTGCGGCGGCGGATCGGCAGGGGGAGCGCATCACACTGATGAGCGCGGGGGTGAACGAACTGGAACTTCGCTTACTCGATATCACCCGCCGTGGCATCGCCGATACCCTGGCTCAGGGTGTAGAACCCCTCCTTGCCGCGGCCGCAAGGCTTACGGACGCAAAACTCCCCGGGCCGGCAGGAGCCTTTCGGCGACTTGCCGCCCTGGGCGCGGAGGGGTCGGAAGCGGACTTCGCCCGTACGTTGGGCGACCTTTACCTATTCACCCGTGCCTGGAAGAATCGGGAGGGCCTCCCGGCACCAAAGTACCAGGAGCTACAGCAGTTTGCCGGGTTAAACCCAAAGAAAGACACCATCCTGTCGCAGGCCGGGGTCGAAGACCACTGGTTGGTATTGGGGGTGGTAGAGGGGGCGGAAGAGCGGTTACGCTTCCGGCGCATTTGGCTGCGGGGAGAGCGGACGCGGCGTTTTGCGCTGATCTTAGACTATGCATTTGGCGAGCGCCCTTTCGAACGGGCGTGGCCGCTAGGGGCGTCTTTTCAGGGTGCCGTTTTTTACTATCCGGGCAGCTATCCGCAACGCGCGCTGTTTCCATTCCCCGGCCCCGGCGGGCGTCCGTACGATGGCCTGGTCGGTTACCGGTCACTCGATCGCCTAGCGCTTAACTACCGGAAAGCGCTATCGCTGAACCCCTGGCTTTTCTCTTACCCCGTGTACCTGACCGGTTTTACGCCCCGGTTGACGAAGCAGCGGTTAGCGCTTATCTCGGCGGAGGGAGCGGTCATGCCGGTCGGTAGCAACTACGTTGGTAGCTACAGTCTATTGGCGGTCGGCGGGGGTGGGCCGGTGGATTGTTTCGGCGAATTTAACGGGCGCTCCTTTCAACCACTAAGCATAATGGATGGCGGCGGCGTGCTGCCGGCCGAATAGCGGATTTAGAAGCAGAAAGGGTAGCTACTGTACGTAAACCAGGCGGTTGGCGACTCCATCCCGAGTAGTCACGGTGAGGGAGTACATCCCGGTTGCGAGGCTGGATACGTCGACCACGCGGTGGTTAGTAGCCAGTCCGTTACGCTGCAATACCACCCGACCGGTAACGTCTGCCAGTTGTACTTGCGTGAACTGCTGTTGGCCGTTGAGGTGTACGGTGAGGCGGTCGCTTACCGGGTTGGGGAATGCGAGGAGGTGAGCATTGAGGAAAGCGTTAGCTTCTTCGGAGCTTTCTTCCCCCAGGTCCAGTTGGCGGTTTACGATCGGTACGTCGAGGGGGAGGACGGAGACGGAAGTCTGACGCCCGCTCTTAGAGGTTGCCGTGCCGGTTCCGCCACCAAAGGTGAGGGTCTTGCGGGCGGTTTCGGTACCGTCGGTGGGTTCGGCGTTCGGATCGAGGGCAAAACCATAGATGTCTTCTACGATTACGGTTTCCAGTTTACCGATGATGCCGTAGCCGCTGGCCGACTCTCCGTTGGTACGCGTCATCGCCAGGTTCAGCACGCCGGCTTCGGTGTTGTTGCGCGAAAGGCCCATTAGGGGGCTGTCGTAACTTATCCAACTCGCCTCATCTACCGTCACACGCATGGTGGTATCGGCTACGGCCTGCTGATCGTAATGAATGGGGAGGATGAATCCGTAGATGTCCTCGACGATGACCGTTTCGTTCCCGGCAATGATGTCGAGTTGGATCAGATCCCCGGGCGATGCTGCTTCGGGGCCGATCAGGCTCAGGTCGAATGCGGTGAAGGCGGCTGCCTCCCCCCGTAAGCGGTGGGCCCTGCCGATATTGGCCATTACCACCGCCGTATCCGCCGCGCTGATGATGTTGTCACCGTTGGCATCGACGTGTTTGATGTCGTACCCATCAAAGTCAACGCCCCAATCCTCTGCCCCCTGGCCGGCCCAGGAGCCGGGGTCGGCTGCGAGCCGCGGCGTACCGGAACGCCCCATCATGGCACCGATCGGAAGCAAGTCGGATACATCGACGACACCGTCGTTATTCGTGTCGCCGGGCCAGACGCAATCCGGGCCGGAGCAACCGTCGGGGCGCGAGGCACCGATGTTTATTTTGACGAGCTGTACGGTGAGGTGGGTACACCCCGAATTGCTAACCGCCTCAAGGCAGTAGCCGATTTGAAAGTAGTCCGTCCGCCCCGCGGCGTCTTCGTTAGCTGTGTAGACCAGTCCACCGGTAGTAGCATCCTTAGTAAGCGTTCCGTAGAGCGGCGCTTGTTGTTCCGTCCAGGTCACCTCACCGTTAGGTACCCGGTAGGTCACCTCGGTAGCGGAGCCCGCCGGAAGGTCTAACTCCGCTTCCGTGTTGACGGGGGCGTAGTCAGACACAAAGACGTATACGGTAGTCAGTTCCGCCTCGCCGCGGCAGCCGGGAGATTTACTGGAGTAAGTGAATTGATCGACACCAGACCAGCCGGCAGGGGGGTGATAGGTGACCTCCCCCCGGTTACCCGATTCGACGAGTGAGCCGTAACGCGGCGTACCGTAGGCGATGCAGTCGGAAAAGACGGTGTACAGATCGTTATGCAGCACGTTGAGGGTCAACGGTGTATTGGTAGCCGTATGACCCCGGTCTTCGACTGCAAAAGCGTTATCGTGCATATCGAGGACGTTGACTTCGAAAGTCGTACGGCCCCCCGAACCGGGCTCTTCGTATACCAGTGTTTCCAGGCCGACGAAATCAGCATCCGGCACGTAAGTAAGAACACCGTTGCTGTCCGCCAGGGTACCGTGTAGGGCCTGCCCAACCTGCACCGCGGAGGGGGGTGCGAATATGAATTGTCGCTGCCCACGCTTCGTGAAGACCCGAACGGTATCCGACGCCCCGCCGGTAGCCGGGGTAACGTTAACGGTAACCGTACCCAGGTCGCAGACCCCGGTGGTCGTGCAGACCACGTAGTTGAGATCGGTAAGGCCGACGAAGCCGGGAGCGGGGGTAAAGAGGATCTGATCGCCCTCGACTGCCGCGGTTCCTGAATTGACGATGGGTACCGACCGTAGCGTCAGAGAACCGACGTTACTGTAGTCGTTATCGAGGGCGGGGATGTTAATGGTGGCCCCTTGAGCGACCGAAGCCTGATCCCGCCGAGCGCGCACGTCGGCCAGTTTAATTTCCAGCTTGAAGTTCTGGAAGCGAAGGGAATACCCGAAGGGGTGGTAGACCAGTAAGAACTCGTCCAGACCGAGAAAGTCCTGATCCGGCGTATAGGTCAAGGTGTAGTGAAAGCGGGGGCTTTCTACCAACTCGATCGAGCCGTGGCTGGGTGACTGCCCGATGGAGGGCGTAAATTGAGAGAGGAAGGTATATTCGATCGGCTCGTTCTGGGTCGTCACGAGCTGTTCCGTCTGAGCGGATAGCGTAGCGGCCAGGGTGGCGAGCAGGATGAAGAAAACCGATAAAAAGGTGCGCGGCTGCATATTCGAGGCCGATTTCAGAGAGTTACTCGTGTCGGTGTCTGTTTTGGAAAGAATGGGTACTGCAAGATACGACAATTAACGTTCACTAACTAGCCCGGTTTGTAGGTGCAACGGCTTTTTTCGAGCATTCGCAAAAAAGCACTGTTTTACCCTGATAAATAGTGGTTTAGCCCAGCAAAAGTTATTAGCTTCGTAAGCTTTCACCCCCAAATTATTGCGTGAGCCAGATGACCGAACGATCCAACAAGCTTGTAAGCCTGCTTGCCAGTCTGGATAAGTCCCAAATTCGCGCTTGTCGCAAGTTGGTACAGTCCCCCTGGTTCGGCGGCAACGACGCGCTGCTGGCTTTTTTCGATGCCCTGGTTCGCTCGATCGCAAAGGGCAAAGCGATCGACAAGCAGGTGATCTGGAAAGCGGCTACGGACGGCAAAAAGGCGTTCAACGACGTTCGCTTCCGCAAGTTTTCCAGCGACCTCTTTAAGTTGGTTCGCGAGTTCCTGGTACAGGAATCCCTGGCCGAAGAGCCCCGCCTACGCCGGTACCTTTACCTGGCCGCCCTGGAAAAGCAACACCCCGACAAGCTCGTCCGCGGCATTGAACGCAACTGGGAGCGACTGAGCAAAACCGACGATGGCTTTGATGCCAACAGCTTCCTGTACGAGCATTTGTTGGAAAAGCGCAAGTACTTTCTACTCAATTACCACCACCGCCCTTACGATCGCTCCAACGTAGAAGCCGTCAGTGCCTCCCTCGATGCTTACTTCATCATCATGAAGCTTGAAAGCGCCGTACGCGTACAGAGCCGTATGCAGACCGAGCAACACCAGTACGACCTGAAACTGACCGGCCACGTCATAGACTACCTCGATCAGGACGCTACCTATCTGGCCGAGCCGCTGGTGGCCCTACACTATTACATGTACAAAATGCTCGTCGCCGAAGAGGACCATTCGTACTACCACCACTACAAGGACATCATTCAGAAGCTCGCCGACGACTTCGGCGGCGACCGTGGCTACGAGTTTTTCCAACCGGCGCTCAACTACAGCCGGCGGCAGATCAACCGCGGGAATCAGGATTTCCTGCGCGAGTACCTCGACGTCTACCGCTTCGCCCTCCCCCGCGGCTACGTGTTCGATGACGGCGTGCTCGACCCCCTTCAGTTTCGCAACACCGTACTGACGGCCCTACGCGTCGGTGAGTACGAGTGGGCCGAAGGTTACATCCGCAATTATCAGGACCGCCTTCCGGAAAAGCAGCGCCAAAACGCCGTCAACTTCAGTTCCGCGACCCTCTACTTCTACCAGCAAGACTACGCTAAGGCACTCGGGTTCCTGCGCGACGTCGAGTACGAGAACATTACCTACAACCTCAACGCCAAGACGATGCTCCTGGCTATCTACTACGAAACCGACGAGATCGACGCCCTCGAATCTCTCTTCGACAGCATCAGCACTTACCTCCACCGCCACAAAGAACTTCCGACGACGGCAACGGAGGCGTACGGTAACCTCGTGGCCTTTACCCGCCGGCTCACCCGCATGATCCCCGGGAATGAAGACGCCCTGGACGCACTAAAAAGGGACCTCACGGAGCGGAAGTACGTAGCTTCCCGCCCCTGGCTGGAGGAGAAGATCGGTCAATTCACGGCCAATTAGGGCGAGGACGCAGGTGCTGAGAAGTGTAAGTCAAGAGCAGGGAAGAAACCTTCGCCGCCAGCAAAACTAACAATTTGTTTTATTAATTCCCCGCCGCTTCGTATGTTTGCCGGCTAAGGAAACAGCAGATCCACAATGGCCGAAACGACGTATACCGAAGACAATATCCGCTCGCTGGATTGGAAAGAACACATCCGCATCCGCCCCGGCATGTACATCGGTAAATTGGGTGACGGCTCGAGCCCGGATGATGGCATCTACATCTTACTCAAGGAGGTCATCGACAACTCCATCGACGAATACGTAATGGGTTACGGCAAGGAGATCCACGTAGCGGTCGACGGCGGGGTGGTAAGTGTGCGGGATTACGGGCGGGGCATTCCGTTGGGAAAGGTCGTTGACGTCGTCTCTAAGATCAATACCGGCGGCAAGTACGACAGTAAGGCGTTCAAAAAGTCCGTCGGCCTGAATGGCGTCGGCCTTAAAGCCACCAACGCCCTCTCCGAAGAGTTTACCGTTTATGCCGTCCGCGAAAAGAAGCTAAAACAGGCGGACTTCGCCTACGGGGAGTTGGTCAAGGACCACCGAAATAAAAAAACGCCGGAGCCGAACGGTACCTACATCAGCTTTCGGGCGGATAAGTCCATCTTCAAGAAGTACAAATACCGCGCCGACTACATCGAGAATCAACTTTGGAACTACGCCTACCTCAACGCCGGTCTAAAGCTCATCTTCAATAAGAAAACCCTGGTAAGCAGGAATGGCCTGCGCGACTTACTGGAACGCAAGATCAATGAAGATCTGCGTCGCTACCCGGTCATCCACCTCAAGGGGGAAGACATCGAAGTAGCCATCACCCACGGCAACGCCTACGGAGAAACTTACTTCAGCTTCGTCAACGGGCAGCACACCACCCAGGGCGGCACCCACCTCAACGCTTTCCGCCAGGCCACCGTCGAAGGCGTCCAGAAGCACTTCAATAAGAGTTACGACCGTAAGGACATTCTCGGTAGCATCGTCGCTGCCGTCTCCATCAAGGTAGAGGAGCCCGTGTTCGAGTCGCAGACCAAGACGAAGCTAGGCTCTACCGACATGGGGCCGAAGCAACCGACCGTCCAGACCTTCATGCGCAACTTCTTGGTGGAGGCGCTCGATAATTACCTGCACAAAAACCCGGCCGCCGCCCAGGCGCTCGAAAAGCGCATCAAACAGTCCGAGCGGGAGCGCAAAGAGATCGCCGGCATCAAGAAGCTAGCCAACCAGCGGGCGAAGAAGGCCAACCTGCACAATAAGAAATTACGCGATTGCCGCGTCCACTTTAACGCCAACCCCAAAAAGTCGGTCGAGGAAAAGCGCCTGGCCTCCACCATCTTCATTACCGAGGGGGATTCCGCAAGCGGCTCGATCACCGTTGCCCGCGACGTACAGAGCCAGGCCGTTTTCTCTCTGCGGGGCAAGCCACTCAACTGCTACGGGCAAACCAAAAAGGTAGTCTACGAGAACGAAGAATTCAACCTGCTGCAACATGCCCTTAACATCGAGGATGGGCTGGATGACCTGCGCTATAACCGCATCGTAATCGCTACGGATGCCGACGTGGACGGAATGCACATTCGCCTGCTGTTACTCACCTTTTTCTTACAGTTCTTCCCGGATATGGTCGCCGCCGGCCACTTGTTCATTCTGGAGACCCCGCTCTTTCGGGTACGCGATAAACAGAAGACCTTTTATTGCTACAGCGAACAGGAGAAGCAGGAAGCCATGGGCCGTTTGCGCGGTAAGCCGGAGATCACCCGCTTTAAAGGCCTCGGTGAGATCAGCCCCAACGAGTTCAAAGACTTTATTGGGGAAGACATCCGCCTCGAGCCCGTCGTACTCGGTGAGGCCACCGACATCGACTATCTGCTGAACTACTACATGGGTAAAAACACCCCCGCCCGCCAAAACTTCATCATCGACAACCTTCGCTTCGACCGCGATAACGATCTGGACGGAGACGGCGTCGCCGACGTCGATCAGCTAGTACCGGCCGAGGAGGTGGTAGCGTAGTACCGGGTAGTCGGTGGCTGCTACCTACTCTACTGCGTGCATCACCATCATGGGCGTAGATGGGTGCAGGACGAGTTGGCGCGTATCGCTATGGTTGAATAGCCTGCTCCAGAAGCTCCTCCGCTTCGTCACCATGACGGCCAGATCGATGGGGTGCCGCTCCAGGTAAGCCACCAGGCCCTCCTGTACCGATCCGGCCTCGACCTCACGAATGTCGAAGGAGAAGCTCGGATCGGGCGTAGCGAATAACTTAGAGAAGATCTCCTGCCGATCGAGCGGTTTGCGATCGTTTTCCTCCTTAACGTGTACGAAGTGCACCCTTGCGTGGAACAGCTCGTTGAACTCCCGGAACTTGAGTACCACCCTACGGCTGAGCGACAGGTTATTACTGGCGTAGAGGATGTTACCGTAGTTACTGAAGCGGGCCTCCCTGGGAATGAGTAGCACCGGGCAGGTAGCCTTCTCCACCACGTTGGAAGAGACCGAACCGAAGACTTCCTCCAGCAGATCGGAGCTACCCGATGCCCCGAGCACGATTAGGTCGAAGTTTTTGCTTTCGTCGAGAATTTTGTCCGCAGCGAAGCCGAGCAACAGCTCCCGAGACCGATGGATGCCTTTTGGAACGGGGATGTCGTTGAGGAAGTGCTGCATCGACTTTTCGCTCTGATCCATCAACTCGCCGACGGGCATCGCGCTTATGGCGTCGGCGCTGGCCGTCTGGGGGGTAAAGACGTAGATTGCCTTGACCACCTTCACCCCTATGGATACGGCTAATGCCTCCGCGTACCGGAGGGCGGAAGCGGAGCCGGCACTAAAGTCGATCGGCACCAACATCTTCTCAATCATCCTATTTCTATTATCTGGGGAAAGGCGAAAGATAGCTGGTGGCAATGACTTGAGGGCTCGTTTCGTGCGCGGGCCGCATCCAAGCCGGTCTTCGTGCGTTATCCTATTCCGGGCTCGCATTCGGTTATCCGCCCTACGCGCCCGGCAGCTCCCCTACCGTATGTGCATATTTGCTTTGAAGGCTCCCCTCACCTCACCCCCTCTCCTACCGAAGGGGTTGCCGCTTGCGGGTATGCCGGGTTGGTCTTTTCATCGTTTCTCCTCGCCCGAGCAGCTCAGCGCTAACTTTCCGGGGGCGGCGCGCAAAGATGACTTCTGGGTCTACCCCCCCGTGCTGTCCTACCTATCCGGCGAACCGCAGGGATTTACTACCGAAGGGGTCGTACTGGTGCACGAGGAGAGTAGCCGCAAGGTGCTTCTCACGCTACAGATATTTCTGTTCAGCGCTGCCGGTAACGTGCGTGAGCAAGCCCCCGGCAGCAGGAGTAAGTACGACTTACGGCGGCGTCTACTAAAGCCGTTTTCCTGGAAGGTGGCCGCCCTGGGTCAATTCCTGACCTCCGGAGCTTACGCAAATGATGGTTTAGGCGCTTTGCCCGCCGAAGAACAGGCCCGACTATTACGGGCGACTACCGACTTGCTTCTCGCAGCATCCGATAATCTGCAGGCCGTCCTACTTAAAGATCTCTTCCCGGGCGGGTCGGAGGTGCCTGAATTATTGTGCGACACGGGCTACTACTCCCTGCCGGTAGACCCGGTGATGGAGTTGACCATTGACGGAGCTTGGGGTAGTTTCGACGACTACCTGTCGAGTTTGTCGAGCAAGTACCGCGTCCGCTACCGGAGGGCGGCGGCGAAATTCAGTGGGTTAACGAAGAGAAAAATCAGTCGGCAGGAGGTCAGCTCCCTGCAAAGCGAGATCTTCCGATTGTACCGGGTGACGAGCGGAAACGCAGACTATAATGCGGCCCGATTGACCCCCGGCTATTTTAGCTGGCTCGGCCAGTTCTACGCCGGTAGCCAAAAGCGGTGCGAGCTTACCGGGTACTTCGACGGCGGCCGCCTCATCGGCTTTACCAGCGTCATTTTTAACGGTAGCGTGTGCCACGCGCATTACTTAGGCATGGAAGATGCCTACAAATTTAGCCACCACCTCTACCATAATATGCTGTACGACCTATTGGAAGTCGGTTTAATTGCCGGGTGCGACAGAATAGATTTCGGCCGCACGGCGTTGGAAATCAAAAGCTCCTTAGGTGCCGTACCGACCGACTACGCCTGCCTGGTAAAGGCGGCGAATAGCTGGGTGAATAAGTTGATCCCCAGGTTCACGCCGGCGGTTTACGTACGACGGCCCTGGCAGGCTCGTCAACCTTTCCGCGCTAACAATACTTAGCGACTTTATTGTCGATTGATGACGAATAACCGACAACTAAACGGGGTCGAACCGAGTTTTATCGCTACCTGAATGCCCAATAGCAGATTACGGATAAACACGAGGAATATCTTTGTAAGTCCGGCAATTATTCGCTATTTTAGGCTTTAAGGGTGTCTTTAGTTTTGATTGCAGTGCGCGTAGCCCATCGCGCCCGGCCTTTACTTTCATCTATTAAAACCCGCTTTATGAATACCCGGCGAAACCTTAAGTACCGGTACCTGAAAACCAAGATGGCCCTCAGCGAGACGATCAATGCCATTCTGGACATCAACCGTAAAAGACGCTTTTATAAGGATGATCTTACGGGTAAGCAACAGCTCGAGGAAGAGCTCAAAGTACTCAACGCAGTAGCCGAAAACCAAGCGCGCATATTGCGCACCTACGAGCGTCAACTACCCATCGAAGAATCGATTCCCGCCCCTCACGCTACGGCCCCCCGCATGGGCCCGGCCATTTCCTAGCGAATTTTCGCTAAATCCTTCCCCATTACGCCCGTTCCTCTCCTATCTTTGCGCTACTACGCTTCTGCGGGGCTACGTTTCTGATGGTAAGCCGCGATAGCCTACAGGAGCAGCCAATAACGTAAAGCCTGTGACTACGTATGAAGATACTCGTCTGCGTCAGTAAGACGCCCGAAACTACCACTAAGATAAAACTTGCCGATGGCGGATCGTCTATCGATACCGCCGGGGTGAAGTACATCATGAACCCCTACGATGAGTGGTACGCCCTGGTACGTGCCCTCGAACTGAAAGAAGCCATCGGTAGCGGTTCGGTCACCCTGCTTAATGTCGGCCCCGCCGACAACGACAGCGTAATTCGTAAAGGCTTGGCGGTAGGGGCGGACGATGCAATCCGCGTCGACGCAGAAGGAAAGGGAAGCCTCTATATCGCTAAGCAGATCGCGGCCCAGGCGAAAGAAGGCGGCTACGAAATTCTCTTCTTTGGAAAGGAGACAATCGACTACAACGGATCCGAAGTCGGCGCCATGGTGGCCGAACTACTCGATCTCGCCTACGTCAGCGAAGCCAGTCACTTAGAAATGAACGGCACCACCGCAACGGTGACTCGCGACATCGAAGGGGGGGTCGAGATCGTCGAGGTATCCACGCCCTTCGCCATCAGCGCCGCTAAGGGAATGGCCGAACAGCGCATCCCTAATATGCGAGGGATCATGATGGCCAAACGCAAACCCCTTAAAGTGGTACCCGCCATCGAAGCGGAAGTTGCCACCGAGGTCACTCAGTACGACTTGCCGGAGGAGAAGTCCGACGTCAAGCTGATCGACCCGAATAATATGGACGAACTGGTCCGCCTCCTACACGAGGAGGCTAAAGTAATCTGACCCCCCCCCCCAATCGACCACTTAGCCCCGCTCCGTCGTGGGCTTCCAAATTAACTACCTATGGTTCTCGTATTTGCAGAAGCGACCAACGGCCGATTCAAAAAAGTCGCTCACGAAGCAGTGACTTACGCATCCAAGACCGCCGCCGCGCTCGGCGTAGACTGCGTTGCCCTCACTATCGGTACCGTTACCGATGCCGGTCAACTCGGCCGTTTCGGCGCGGCTAAAGTTTACAACATCTCCGCCGCCGTGGTAGAAACTTTCGATACCGGCGTCTACGCGGCAGCCGTTGCCGGAGCCGCGAAGCAGTTGGGCGCTAAGGTGGTCGTAATGATGCACAGCAGCACCGGAAAGAGCATTCTCGGCCGGGTAGCAGCCCGCCTCGATGCGGGGTCCGCACCGGGGGTAAATCAGGTACCGACCGTTGAGGGAGGGGTCCTAAAAGTGCGCAAATCCGTCTTTTCAGGCAAGGCTTTCGCGGAGGTGGCCATCACGACGAAGTACAAGGTCATCAGCTTAGCCGGTAACTCCATCCCGGTAGAAGAGACCGGCGCCGAGGTAGCCGTAGAAACGCTGAGCCTAGACTTACCCGCATCCAAAACTAAGGTGCTCGATACCAAGCGCGCCGAGGGTCGTACCCCGCTCCCCGAAGCGGAGCTGGTGGTATCCGGCGGCCGCGGCCTCAAAGGGCCGGAAAACTGGGGCGTCATCGAAAACCTGGCGGAAGCCCTCGGCGCAACGACCGCGTGTAGCCGCCCGGTTGCGGACGTAGAGTGGCGGCCTCACCACGAGCACGTCGGTCAGACCGGGGTAGCGATCCGCCCGAACCTCTACATAGCCGCCGGCATCAGCGGTGCCATTCAGCACCTGGCGGGCGTCAACAGCTCCAAGACGATCGTCGTGGTCAACAAAGACCCCGAGGCCCCCTTCTTCAAAGCCGCGGATTACGGCGTCGTGGGGGATCTGTTCGATGTACTTCCGAAGCTGACCGAGGCGGTGAAGAAACACAAAGCTCAGTAGTCAATCAGAATAAAAATCTTCAACCGGCTACGAGCTAAAGGCATAAAACTGTACCTTTGCCCTCCGAATTTGAACCGACGAAAAATTTAGTACGATGGCTAACCACGCATCCTCCAAAAAACGCATTCGTCAGGACGCCAAAAAGCGCCTGCGTAACCGCTACTACAAGAAATCCGCCCGGTCGGCTATTGCCCGCTTCCGCAGCCTCGAAAAGAAAGAAGATGCCGAGCAGCAGCTACCTAAGTTGTTCAGCATGATCGATAGCCTGGCCAAGCGCCGGCTCTTTCACCCCAACAAAGCCGCCAACCTTAAGTCCGGGCTGAGCAAATTCGCTCAGACGCTCGCTTAAACCTTCTCTTCGTCGGTTTACTTAAAACCTCCTCGGGCAGTTTTTGCTCCAGGAGGTTTTTTACGTTGTGGCCGCCGCCGTCCTCTGTCGCACAATGTTACCTACGATGGTGTCCCCATGGTCCCGCGTATTCTCAATGAATAGCTTACTCGTTTGCATCCCGGCGCAGGCTACGCCGGCCATATAAACGTTTGGAAGGCTGGTTTCCAACGTGTCTTCGTCGTAGGTAGGCTTACAGGCGTCGTCGTCGTTTATCGGTAGGCCGAGCCGAGCGAACAGTTCGTAATTGGGTCGGTAGCCGGTCATGGCCAGCACGAAGTCATTAGCGAGGGTTCGTTTGCCTTCGGGGGTGACGATATCGACCTCACCCGGTCGTATTTCAGTGACCTCAGATTCGAAGTATACTTTAATGCTGCCTTCCTCGACCCTGTTTTCTATATCGGGTTTGATCCAGTACTTCACGCGGTCGTAGATCTTTTCGCTGCGGATGACCATGGTGACTTCCGCCCCTTTGCGCCAGGTCTCGAGCGCGGCGTCGCAGGCACTGTTGGCCGCACCGATGATTACGACCTTCTGGCCAATGTAGGCGTGTGGGTCATCGTAGTAATGGCGCACTTTCGGCAGCTCTTCGCCGGGTACGTTCAGCAGGCGGGGCGTGTCGTAAAAGCCGGTAGCCACGCAGACGTTTTCCGTCAGATAGGTGGCTTTATTCGTTTTGATGCCGTAGCCGTGTCGGTTTGCCTTCATGCTCACGACGCTTTCGTAGAGGTGCAGCTTCAGCTCGTGCGACTGAACCAGACGACGGTAGTATTCCAGGGCTTCGGCCCGGGTGGGTTTATCCCGGTGGCTGATGAACGGCGTATCGTGAATTTCCAGCTTCAGGGAAGTACTGAAAAAGGTCATGTTGACCGGAAAATTGAACAGACTGTTGGCGATCATCCCCTTCTCGATGATCAGGTAGTTGAGGCCTGCTTTGCGGGCGCTGATGCCCACGTTGATACCGGACGGCCCACCGCCGATGATGATTAGATCGTACCGTTCTTCCATAATCGATGCCGCTGTGATTGATTGTAGCTTCTCAAGGATAGGACAGCTAAGTCAGACCATTGTTTGCCCGCACCCGGTGAGCCGTATGCCTTCGCACCCACTTCGTACTTTAGCGCAATAATGACCATGCCCCGACCCATACTAACCGACTTACTTCGGGAATTTACGGTGGAATTAGAGACCACTTACAGCCAGAAAGAACCTAAAGGCCTTTACGAACCCATCGACTACATTCTCCGCATAGGCGGAAAACGCGTTCGCCCGATCGTAGCCCTGCTTTGTGGTAAGATATTCGGGGATGACGATTTGCGGAGAACCATGCCGGTAGCACTTGCCGTGGAGACTTTTCACAACTTCACGCTCGTACACGATGACATAATGGACGCTAGCCCCATCCGTAGAGGACACCCTACGGTGCACGAAAAGTGGGACGCTAACACCGCCATTCTTTCGGGGGACCTCATGCTCATCCAGGCTTATCAGCACCTGAGTAACTGCCCGAACACGGCGGCCATGCCCAGCCTCCTGACCACCTTCAACCGGGTCGCCATCGGCGTTTGCGAAGGCCAGCAGTACGACGTCGACTTCGAGCTTCGGTCGGATGTAACGATCGAAGAGTACCTACGCATGATCGAGTTGAAGACGGCAGTCCTGCTAGGGGGCGCGATGGAACTAGGGGCCCTGGCGGCCGGGGCCGAGGAGGAAGATGCCAATCACCTTTACGCCTTCGGCCGGCTGACGGGCCTGGCCTTCCAGTTACAGGATGACCTTCTCGACACCTTCGGCCAAAGCGCCCAGACCGGTAAGCGGACGGGGAACGACATCATCAGGAACAAAAAGACCTTTCTTTTTCTACGCGCCCTCGAGTTGGTCGGGATGGAGGAACGGGTGGAATTGAACGCACTCTTCACCACCACCCCCGAAGACCCCTCCCTGAAGGTGGAGCGGGTAACCGACATCATGCAGCAGGTCGGCATCCCCGAAGCCGTTGCACGCCTCCGCGATCGGTACCAATCCGAAGCTTTCGCGCACCTCGATCTGGTCCGTGGGGAGGAACGGTATAAGGAAGTGCTTGCCGATCTGGCCCGTGGCCTGCTCCGGCGCAGTACCTAGCGGCCTGCTTATTTGACCGTCAGCGCCACGATGCCCTCTCCTTCCACGCTTGCGTAGACGTACCCGTCCGGCCCCATGCGCAGGTCGCGCACCCGGCCGAAATTCTCCAGCACCTTATCCTCCCCTACCACGTTCCGTTCGTCGAGGCGAACGTGCTGGACGCGCATAAACTTCAGACTTCCGACGAGTAGGTCGCCCTCCCAGCCCGGGTACTTATCTCCGGAAATGAAGGCCATGCCACTGGGGGCGATACTGGGGACCCAGTAGTGGAGCGGCTGCTCCATACCTTCTCTAGCCACCTCTTGCGTGAACTGCGTTCCGTTGTAGTTGATGCCGTAGGACACCTTCGGCCAACCGTAGTTGAGGCCCGCTTCGATGATGTTTATCTCGTCACCACCCCGTGGGCCGTGTTCCGTTTCCCAGATCTCCCCCGTCTGCGGGTGCACGGTCAAGCTTTGCGGATTTCGGTGGCCGTAGGAGTAGATGGCCTCCTTGGCTCCCTCAACCCCGACAAAGGGGTTATCGGGGGGTATCGACCCGTCTTTGGCAATGCGGTAGATCTTACCGGCGTCGCGGGTAGTATCCTGGGGGTTCTCATCGCGGTTACCCCGGTCACCGACACTAAAGTAGAGGTGGCCGTCTTGCGGCCCCCAGACCATTCGGCTTCCGAAGTGCTGGCCTTTATCCGTTTTGTTGGAGATTTCGTAGAGCACCTCGAAGCCCTCGAGCGTCTTACCGTCGTCCGATAAGCGACCGCGACCGACGGCCGTACCCGCGGCGTTACCGTCGGGCTTGGAGTAAGTGAGGTAGATCACCCCGCTGTTTTCGAAGTCTTGCGCCAGTAATACGTCGAGCAGGCCACCCTGCCCTCTGTCCTGTACGTCCGGTACGCCGTCGGTAATCTCCGTATAATCGCTTCCGTCGGCTGTGGCGAGGATAAGTTTTCCGGATTTGTCGGTAGCCAGGATGCGACGGTCGGGAAGAAACTGGAAACCCCAGAGAACGTCCTCGTAGGCAAAGAGGACTTTGGGCTCAATTGCCGCGGGGGTAAGGGCCATGCTGCCATCTCCCGCCGCGGCGGCGCGATCGGGGCCGGGGGTGGTGGACTGGGTAGTAATGTCGGCGGCGGGGTCACACGAAAAGAAGAGGCAGGTTAGTGCCAGGCAGGTAAACAAACGCATAGATGTCGATTAGGCTATGAATACGCGGCGCGCAAACACAATGTTTGCGGGTAGTCATACTTCCGCCGGCTCCGACCGGGCCGGGCCAAAAATGCGGTACCCGGCCTCACCTCCGTTTTCTTCGAGCCATTGTCTTACCTCTTCGACCTGGCTATGATCGTCTTCCATTACCCTGCCTAACTGCCGGAGGACGTGGGTCTTGCTTTCTATGTAATAGGACTCTACCAGGCAGCCGTCTTCCTCGGGGTTTTCTAGTAAGGACCAACATCTGCCTCCGTTCCGGGCACGTACGCTTTTCAGTTTGCGTAAACGGTGCAGGGCTTTCTCTTCGTCGATTCGACCTAAAGCGTAAACGTGTTGTACCAAGACCGGCCGGTCGAAATCGGAGTGATCCTTTTCGGTCAGGTACTCGGGAATGGGGAGATCCGCGACCGGGTCGAGTTTAGCGTCCTTCGCCTGGTCGAGTCGGAATCGGCTACCGAATACTGCGAAAAGTACCGATAGGCCCGCAGCTCCGTAGAAGGCCCA
This sequence comes from uncultured Lewinella sp., assembly GCA_963668285.1. Lineage (GTDB taxonomy): Bacteria > Bacteroidota > Bacteroidia > Chitinophagales > Saprospiraceae > Neolewinella. Next base: position 40,103 of record OY764734.1, read on the forward strand.
TTCCAGCGACCCGAAAGTAGCCGTCAGCCCCCAAATGATACTACCCAGGCCCATACCTGCGGAGAGCGTCATCATGAACACGGACATGCCGCGTGACTGGAACCAGTCCGGCAAACTGCTCTGCGCGGAGGTCATGATCGCCGTATAGCCTACTTGGTAGCAAACACCGGCGGATACCGTCATGACGGTACCCAGGACGACCCCCTTGACCAGGATCATACCGGCCAGGGTCACGCCGAGCAGGATACTCGCCAACATCGTCAGTTTGCTCGCCCCCAGCTTTTCGGTAAGCTTATCGGTGAAGAACATGACCAGCAGCGCACCCGCACCGATACCGCCCAGCATAACGCCGTAGTCGGTCGCATCCCCCCCGAGTCGCTGATCGGCCACCACGGGAAGCAGGGCGAAGAACGCGCTGGCGGGAATAAAAAAGAGCACGGCCCGGAACATACTGTCGTATAGAGCGGGTGCGTGGCGCACGAAGCGTAGCGTATCCGCCATAGCAAACCGCATCGGCTCGGCAGGATACTGGCGGTCGTCGTGCCGGCGGTCTTTCCAGAACCACATTACCGCGATCACGGTCAGGAAGGTAGCCGCGTCGATCCAGAAGGGGGTGGAGGTGGTGAATTTGGCGAGCATCCAACCCGCCAGGATCGGCCCGATCGCCTGGCTGATGTTGTTAAAGACGGTATTAATGTCGATGGCTTTACGCAGTTGATCCCGTGGTTTCACGATTTGGGGGACCAGGGCGGCCAATACCGGGCTGGTGAAGGCCCCCGCGGTGCCCGTCACCAACGTAAAGAGCAGGATCGTCCACGTCGTGATGCTACGTTGATAGATCAGGTAGGCGAAGAGCGAGATCAGGACGATCTGCGTCGTCTGGGTAATCAGGATGATCTTGCGCTGGTCGTACAGTTCACCGACGGCACCGGCGTGCAGCACGAAGAGGACCATGGGCAGGAAGGCGGCCGTCTGGACGAGCGCGGTCATGTATTCCGGGGCGCCCATTTCCGTCATCAGCCAGGCACAGCCGGTCGTGAAGAGAAACGTTCCTACGGAAGAAATGAAGTTCGCACCTACGAAAACGAAGAAGTACGTATTTTGAAAAATAGAGGAGTTAGCGGGCATCAGCAAAAGCGATTCCCCTACTTATGCGGAAACGCTTCGTCCGGTTGTGGAAGGAGATTGTTAAGTGCACCGGTCGGATAATTTTTGCCGCGTCTTAACCCGGTGCTAACCCGCCGGCCGGTTTGCTTTAACGTTTAATATGCAATGTCGACCCGAAATTTGTCGCTCTAACAGGGTGCGTCGACGCGCAACCCTTTGATTTCTGCGTCGACCTTATGCTTTGATTCACTCTTTTTCCTTCAGCTAAAATTCCCGTATCATGAAACATGTGTTTTCGGCCTTGCTCTTGTTCTTCCTATGTTCCGCACCTGCGTTCTCGCAAATTGAATTTGGCCTAAAAGCGGGTGTAGCGACGCAATCTTTACAGGACGAACGCTTCGACCTCACGCGCTCCGGGCGGCAAGAACTCGGTGAGGCCATCGCCGAGGCAGACTACGGCTTCCAGTTCGGTGCCCTCCTCCGCGTCCCCTTTTCCGATCGTTTCGACCTACAAACGGAGGTGACCTTTAATAGCGCCAAGACGGACTTCACCTTTGACGACCCCGTCAACGGGCGGCAAGTACTCAGCGAGCGCTACAACGACATCAACGTACCCGTCATGGGCTCCTGGAAGATCGCCTTCCTGCGTTTTAATGCCGGGCCCGTCGGGCACTTCTTCCTCAATTCCTCCAGCGATTTGCGGGATGCCGACGGGCGTGAACGGACGTTCGATACCTTCAACCTCGGCTATACCCTGGGTGGTGCGATCGACATCGGCCCGCTCACGCTCGACGTGCGCTACGACGGCAACTTCAGTAAATACGGGGAGGACTTCGCCATCGCCGGGGAGAGTTTCCGCGTGGACCAGGCGCAGAGACGGTGGATCGGAAGCGTGGCCTACCGCTTCTAGGGCCGGGTTTACTTGATCTTGACCTCCTCGGCGGCGTTGATGAATAGTACGTTCCCGAGCTCGGCGTAGCCATCGAAGGCCGACTTTCCGTAGCGTTTGACCACCTCATTGCGGAAGCCCGTGATGACCAGATCGGCTTCGTGGGAGTGGCGGTTGATCACGCTGCGGAACTCGGCGTCCTCACTACGGCAGAGTACCTTGATGTTGTTGCGGCTGATGGGCAGTTTGCCGGTTTCGATGAGCCGATAGAGGCTGAGTTCTTCTTCCTTCATCACGCTCTCCTCGAAGACGGCGAAGAGCTTGATCTCCGCCTGCCGCCAGTCGGGGTGCCCCGTGAGTACGTAGGCCAGAAGGACCATCAGGTTGGCGCTTTGGTAGTGTGCCTTGGTGATCCAGATGTGAATCGTCCGTTTCAGCCCGAAGCCCCGTTCGCTCAGGGCGAGGATCCCCAGGTTAAAATTGACCGAGCGGATCAGGGCGAAGTTGTCAATGATGTCACTCAAACCCTCCTGGCTGACCTTGGAGTATTCCAGCAACAGGAGATTGTTTTCGGTACCGGCGATGCCGGGGAACTGAACGATCTGCGCGATCGCCGAGGTGTAGGAAGGGGATACGATCGTGTCGACGTAGATCTGGCTATCAGTGGCTTCCGCCATGCGGATGATGCGTTGTTTGATCCCGGCGGACTCAATGCTGGTATCCTGGCTGAGGTAACCGTCGATGGTGTGGATGTAGGTGCCGAAACCGTATTTCTGGCTCAGCCAGCGAAGCAGATCGAAGGCGCCCAATCGCTCGAAGGTGGCGCTACTCGCCGCGATCACGCTGGGCCGCCAGGTCGTTTTTTCCTCTTTATCGGCTTTTTGGAGGAAGATCTGCAGGCGCCGGGAGAACTGGAAGATGACCCCCTGAAAAATGAGGGCCATGCTGCGCTTATCCGGGTTAGAGTAGCTGATGTAGAGGTATAGAAAGCCGATGAAGATCAGGGCAATGATCGCATACGTAGAGTTCATGAAGAACATCAGGCCGAAACAGGCCAGCGACCCGAAGGCGGAAACGTACCACTTGGATTTGAAGGTAGGCCGGTAGCTCGGGTCGGCCGCGAAGTGATTCAGGAAGGAGATCAGGCAGAGGCTACCGTAGGTGACCATGAAGAACATCGAGATGATCTCCGCCACGCTATCCAGGGCCCCGAGCATAATAAAGAAGGCGGCCAGGATGACCGTGATCAAGCTTGCGTTATAGGGTTCGTTCTGCTCACCGCGCCCCCTGGCGATCCAGCGGTTGAAGGAGGGGGCGGGGAAGATATTATCGGCCGCGATTGCCTGGAGCGTGCGCGGGGCGACCAGTATGGACCCCAGGGCGGAAGAGATGGTCGCCGCCGCCAGGCCGAGGGGTATGATCCACCAGCCCTGCCAGGCGATCTCGGCCATCACCAGCGTATCGGTATTGGCCAACATCTCCGGTGGTGCGTTGGCGGCCAACTTCCAGGCCATGAAAAAATAGATCACCATGCCCCCGATGGTGGCCGCGAGCGTACCCATCGGTATCGACCGCCCGGGGTCCTGCAAATCACCGCTGAGCCCCACGCCGGCCGTCATGCCGGTAAAGGCGGGGAAGATGATGGCGAACACGGTGAAGAAATCGACGCGAGGGAAGCTCGGCGCATCTTCCTCGGCGGGGTCGGTAGCCCGTGCGGTGACCGCATTGCCGTCATTAAGGATAATGGTGTCTAAATCCAGGGTACTCTGGGCGTCGTTAGCCGCAGCGTCGGTGAGGGCGGCCAGATCGGCGTCGACGGTGTATTTATTGAAGAAATCGATCTCGTTGGCCCGCCCGTACTCCGTCGACCCCAGGAAGAAAGCTACCAGGGCTACGGCCAGCGTGGCGACGACGGTGTAGAGCACCTTTACGCCCAGGTCGGCCCCTTTGGTAAGGATCACGGTCGTCAGTAGTAGTAACGCAGGGATGCCGATCGTCTGCGGTTGCACCATGATCCACTCCGCCCAGGGGAGCAGCGAATAGGTTTCGGTTGCCCACTGCGTCGCCGGCCGGAAGGCCTCGGTGAAGGCCATAATGTAGAAAGCGACCGAGATGGCTTGAGAGAGATAGAGCGCCATCCCGATCGTAGAGCCGATGACGAGGCCGAAGCTGCGCGAGATGATGTAGTATTCCCCCCCGCCTTCGACCTTCTGATTGGTGGCGATCTCGGCGATGGCCGCAGCGGTCGGGATGGTGACCGCGTGGCCGATCAGGATGATGGCAAACGTACCGAGCAACCCGGTCATACCCACCGCGAAACCGAAGCGCAGGAACATGATCGCCCCCAGGATGGTACTGATGGCGGTGAAGAAAACCGGTGCGGTACCGAATTTTTGCTTGGGCATACGCGTGAAAGCCTGAATACTCTGATCACCAATGTACGCACTGGCGGAAGGGTTCGGCGCATCGCGGCCCGGCCGACACGCGCACCGGGGCAATTATAGTCGTTCTGCCCCGTCAAACTACCTTCGCGTGATGCCTTCCCCTACCCTGTTCACGGTAACGACCGGCTTGCTACTGCTACTGATGCTGTGCTGCGCCGACCCGGCCGCAACCACGCCGGCGCCCCCCGCCGCGGCGGTCAGGTATTGCGGTAACTGCCACCTCCTGCCGGAGGCCGGCGAACTACCGGTACGTACCTGGCGGGAAGACGTGTTACCCAAAATGGGCGCCCTGTACGGTATCTACCCCGATGACAACCGGCAGGACTTCCTCCGGCAGGCCCAACCCGCCCCCCACCTGGCCATTTTATACCCGGAGGCCCCGCGAATCGACTCCGCCGACTGGGCGAATATCGTTGCTTATTACACCGACCACGCCCCGCAGGAACTACCGGCCGCCTCCGCCGGGCGGTCGCTCCGCTCCCTGACGCAGTTCACCAGCCGGCCGGCGTACAATACCCTACGGCCGCAAGCCCCGCCGCTGACCACCTACATCGGCTACGATTCGACCGATCGACGGATCATCGTAGGAAGCGTCGGTACCGGTAAGGGGCACCTGACGCACTATTCCGCTACCCGTGCCGTCGAGAGTCGGGAGGTTACCACGGTGCCGAGTGACGTGAATACCGGGCGGGGGTACGTACTCGAACTGGGCAGCTTCCTCCCGTCAGACCTGCCCACGGGCAGGGTGACCTCACTGGCGGGCGGGGAAGTTCGCCTGGATTCGCTGTTGCGGCCAACCAAAATGAGGTGGGCGGACCTCGACCTGGACGGGGAGCGGGAGTTGGTCATCGGGGAGTTCGGCTTTCAGTCCGGCCGGTTAGCGGCTTACGGCGAGCGGCCGGACGGGCAGCTCGGCCGCCTGTACACCCTGGACGACGGGCCGGGGGCAACCAGCCTGCAACTGGCGGACCTGGACGCGGACGGCCACGAAGACCTGATCGTACTGTTCGGCCAGGGGGACGAGCGGATTGCCGCTTACTACGCCCGGGCCGGCGGGCCGGAGTTGCGCGTGCTGACCCGCCTACCGGCCAGTTACGGTTCCTCCGACCTCGAAGTGGCCGATATGAATGGCGACGGTGCCCCGGACCTCATCGCCACGAACGGAGACAACTACGACTACGAACCCGTTGCGAAACCCTACCACGGCGTGAGAATCTACGAGAACGACGGGGCCGGCAACTTCGCCGAGGCCTACCACTACCCCATGGATGGGGCGTACAACGTCGAGGTAGCTGACTTCAACGGAGACGGGCGGCAGGACCTGGCGGCGGTGGCCTACTTCGTGCCGCCGGAGTTGCGGGCGGAGTACAGTTTCGTGTACTTACAGCGCTCTTCGGATACCAGCCGGTACGCATTCGTCGCTTATGGGCTGGAAAAGTCGCCCGAAGACCACTTTATGACCATGACCAGCGCGGACGTCGACGGAGACGGTGACCGGGATTTACTACTGGGCAACTTCATGACCTATCTACCCGAGAACGAGCAGACGCCCGATCAGCGGGGGCGGACGTTACCCAGCTTTTATCTTCTGGAAAATCAGTACCGCTAGCGGCCACCGGCGGAACTTTCGCTCCAACTACGGGGTCCTATCTTTGTTTGTCTATTCAACAGACTTTACGCATTATGCAGACTCTCGCCGATCAGCGCACCATCACTACGAAAGAAGATTTCCACCAGTCCACTAAAACGGATCAGTACCAACACCACGACTACTTCAACGTGGACGATCTGCTGACGGACGAGCACAAAATGGCGCGACAGGCCGTGCGTGACTGGATCAAGGCGGAGGTAAGCCCGATCATCGACGATGCCGCCATGCGGGGCGTGTGCCCGACGCATCTGTTCAAAGGCCTGGCGGAAATCGGTGCCTTCGGCCCCAGCCTGCCGGTGGAGTACGGTGGTGGCGGTATGGACGAGATCGCGTACGGCGTGGTCATGCAGGAGTTGGAGCGATGTGATTCCGGCCTTCGGTCGATGGCCTCCGTTCAGGGAAGCCTGGTGATGTACCCCATCTATAAATACGCCAGCGAGGCTACTAAACAGAAATATCTCCCGAAGCTCGGTGCCGGGGAATACGTCGGTTGCTTCGGCCTGACGGAGCCGAATTCGGGCTCGGACCCCAGCTCGATGAGCACGAACATCAAGGACGCCGGCGAGTATTACATTCTCAACGGCGCAAAGATGTGGATCACGAACAGTCCCGTCGCTGACTTAGCCGTCGTGTGGGCCAAGGACGAGGCGGGTAAGGTCCGCGGCATGGTCGTAGAAAGTAGCTGGGCGGGCTTCTCCGCCCCCGAGATCAAAGGGAAGTGGAGCCTGCGCGCTTCGGTAACGGGGGAGTTGGTTTTCGAGGACGTCAAAGTACCCAAGGAGAATGTATTTCCGGATATCCACTCCTTGCGCGGCCCCTTGAGTTGCCTCAGTAAGGCACGGTACGGCATTGCCTGGGGGGCGATCGGCGCGGCGCTGGATTGCTACGATTCCGCCCTACGGTACGCCAAGGAGCGAACGCAGTTCGGCAAGCCCATCGCCGGCTTCCAGCTTACGCAGCGCAAACTGGCCGAGATGATTACCGAAATCACCAAAGCGCAGCTCCTCGCCTGGCGCCTCGGTACGCTGGCTAACCGGGGGGATGCCTCACCCGCCCAAATCAGCATGGGCAAGCGCAACAACGTCATGATGGCCCTGGAGGTAGCCCGGGAGGCCAGGCAGATCCACGGCGGCATGGGCATCACGAGCGAGTATTCGGTCATGCGCCACATGGCTAACCTGGAATCCGTCGTGACCTACGAGGGCACCCACGACATCCACTTACTCATCACCGGGCTGGACGTGACCGGCGAGAATGCATTCAGCTAACCATGGCCTTCGACATCAATTCCGTCTTGCTACGACCCGAGCCGCTGATCGATCAGGGGGAGCGCGTGATCATCGACCGCCTACCCGCCGTGGCGCTGAACGGTACGGTAAGTGAAGTGCACGATGCCTTCGGCACCAAGTTCGACTACCTGGAGCACTACGAGAAGGACGCCGAAGTGTTCGACTACTTCGAGCGGACCGCCGACCCCGCTACGGCACACGAAAACCTTCGCCTTCACGAAACCATCCTGGACCTGGTGCCGAAAACGGACGGCTGCGTGCTGGACGTAGGCTGTGGCAAGGCCTGGGTCGCCGAAGCGCTTACCGCGCGCGGCTACCCCGTGGTCTCTTTCGACGTAGCGAGCGCCAATCTGCGCAAGGCGATGGAAAAGATCCCTTCCTCGCTACACTTCGCCGTCCGCGGTGACGTACTCCGGCTTCCCTTTCGGCAGGAGAGCTTCGATACGGTCATTTCCTCGGAGGTAATGGAGCACGTACCCCACTTACGGGAATACCTGGAGAACATCATCCGGGTGCTCAAACCGGGGGGGCGGGCCATCATCACCACCCCTTACGACGAAAAGATCCTGTATTCGCTGTGCGTACACTGTAATCGGCAAACGCCGCAGCACGCGCATTTACACTCCTTCAAGGAAGATTCTCTGGACCGTTTCCTGTACGCTCACCCGGGCGTTCGCCTTCGTGCCTTCTCGAGCTCGAATAAAGCTCTTCTCCTACTGCGTACCCACGTGGTTTTGCGTCACCTGACTTATAAAGCCTGGCACGTCGTGGATCAGATTGCCAACGCGCTGGTGAATAAGCCGGCCCGCATGGTATACGTACTGGATAAGCCGGGCTAACCGACCAGGTAAGCCACGCACAGTACGCCGCTGTACAGCAGCAGTAGTGGTATATTGGTATAGCGCGACGGCCCGATGCCCGACTTCCGGAAGAGGAAGGCCATTAACACCAGCTTATTCACGATATCCGAGATGACCGTCGATACGATGACGCCCGGGAGGCCCATCCGGGGCACGAGTAGAAAGGTCAGCAGTACGTTCATCACCAACTCCGAAAAGCTGAACAGCCAAAGCCCCCGGGTGTACCCCAGGGCAACGATCACGGGCATGGGGAAAAGCAGGCGGCTGACCGTAATGAACAGAAAAATGCGAAATAGCGGCAGGCCATCGACGAAGAGCCCCGTGAACAGCGGCACCCACCAGTAGGGCGCGGTCAACATCAACACCAGCGTCCCACCGAAGACCCAGTGGTATAGCTTGCTCGCGCTAGCGCGCAACTGTTGCAGCCCGGCGCTTACGTCCTCGGTCAATAAGGGCAGCACTACGGCAATCATCCCTGAGGTAATCGCGGCTACGAAGGGTATATCCCGCGCACCGTAGCGGAATACGGCGAATAAGCTTTCATCGTCCTCATACCAGTAGTTTACGAACCAAGGGTCGAAGGCCATTACCATATAACCTACCGTCACGTAAAAGATCAGCGGCCGGGCGGTACGCCAGAGTTTCAGAACCGCCCCCTTACCGTCACCCCCCGAAAACGTAGAGGCGCTTTTAGCATCTTTTTCCTCGCTCAGGTACAGGTAGCCGAACATGCCCATTCCCTTCAGCCCCGCCAGTGCCGCCAGCCAGCGCAGGGCGTCCACCAACTCCCCGCCCAGGTAGATCGGTAGAATGACCGCCGTGGCGTACCCAAGCCCCGATAACGCCCCGAAGATGGCCAGGCTCCAGGCCCGACCGCGCACCTGCAATGCCTGCTCGAAGAAGATGCTCGGCCACTGGATCAGTAAAAAGACAAAGAAATACCACCAGCCGGCCGGCGGCGTGCCCAGTTTCAGCAGTCGGTACAGCCACTCGTGGGCCCCCGCGGCAACCGCCAGCAAACCAGCGGATACTAGCAGCACGGAGGTCACCACCCGCCGGGAGTAGGCAACCACCCCCCCCGCCCCCCTCACCGAAGTTAGGTAGGCCTGCGAGAGGCCGGTCAGCCAACCGAAGCTAAGTACGGCACCCAGGTAGATCAGGCCTTCCCACTCCCCGATCACCTCCCTGCCCACGCCAAGCCTTGGCAGCGCGAGTGCTACCAAAATGACGGCCCCCTGCCGCGCCAACTGCGTGAATTGCCCGGCTCGGATCAAATACCTGGTGGGGGTCGCGACTGACTCGATAGGCGGCGAATTACAGCTCTTCGGTATAGTGGGTGATCTTCATCCCGTAATCCTCCATCTCGCGCAGTACCGGCTCGTAGACTTCCTGCATCGTGGGTATCGCGACCCCGCGCGCGGCGATCTTACCCTCGCTGATGAGGCGGGCAAAGATGCCCATTGGCAAACCGACCAGGCGGGCCATCGCGGTATCCTGCGCGTTCTCGCCCTTCATCGTCAGATTAGAGCGGTCGCGGTAAAGCTTGCCGCCTAACCGGTAGTCGATCTGGTGCTGCATCACGATCAGGTCCTGATCGTCGGGCTGCATCTGCCACTTCTTGAGTAAGAGGCCTTCCAAGATCAAAGCGGGGGTGGCGTTGCGCAACTTGATCTTCTTCTTGCGGAAAAGACCGAGCCAGACGAGGCGGTTGATGACGGCGCCGTCCGGGGGGACCTCCAACATCTGGGCTACGCGGTCCTTTACGGAGCCGGGGCCACTGGGGGCCAGCGCTTCCATCAGCTCGTGGTAGGTGAGCGATTCACTATCCAGAATCGGGAAGTCCGCATTCGTCAGGCCGATACGCACGAGCGCGCTCCAGGCATCGCAATAGCCGGGGTAACGCAGCGTACCGCGCAAGATGGTGGGGATCTTATCCAGCCCGTATTGCTCCAGGTAAAGGAGGCTATCCCGGTTCGCGTAAGCTTCCAGATCGCCAACGCCCTCTACGTGCACGTTCCACTTCCGGTCGAATACCCGCTGGTAAGGGAGGAATTTTCGCTTGCCGTCACTGAGGTACTGCGCCGTGCCCTGGCCCGCCAGCACGACGTTGCGGGGGTTCCAGGTGAATTTATACCCCCAGGGGTTGTCGTTACTGCTCGGCGCCACGAGCCCACCGGTAAAGGAGCGAAAGGCGACGATCTCACCGCCCTTTTTGCGGATACCGTCAAGGCGCTGCATGGCCGTCATGTGGTCTACCCCGGGGTCCAGGCCCATCTCGCCCATAAAAATCAACTCCCGGTTGCGGGCCTCATCGCCCAACCGCCACAATTCCTGGCTGACGTAGCTGGCCGTAACCAGGTGCTTCTTCAGCCGGATGCAATCCTGCGCTACCTCGATGTGGAGGTGGGCGGGCAGGAGGGAGACGACGATGTCGGTGCGCCCGATCAACTCCCGCCGGTCGTTTGTCTTCGTCACGTCCAGCCAGGCCGTTTGCCCGCGGGGGTGGTCGCCTACTTTGGCGGCCGCGGCGGCCGGGTCGGCGTCGGCAACGGTCACCGTCCACCCCAGCGCTTCGCTCTTCTCCAAGGCGTAATTGATCAAGGCGGTGGAGGAGCGGCCGGCGCCGATGATTAATATTCTGGCTGACATGCGGGGTGCGGTTAAATGCTGGTGGGCGAAGGTACGCTCTTAGCTCAATTTTGCGAGGCCGCAGGTGCGGGGTTTTACGGTGAATAGCAGGGGTGCGGTGGTAGTGCGCTAATAAATTCTGGGCTACCACCCGCCGATAAAATTTTCTTCCGGGGGCACGGCTTACCTTGAGGCCATGAACCGCCGTCAATTTATCGAGAGGGGGAGTGCGTTCGGCCTAGCCTCGCTTTTAGCTACCTCTACCTCAGCACATTCTACCATGCCCTCCGAAGCGCCCTTCTCACTAGGCTACCAATTATTTTCCATTCGCGATAAGATGGCCGAGCAACCGGCCATCACCCTGGCCGCACTCAAGGACATCGGCTACGGGCACTTCGAGATTTACGGTTTCGACCCCGCCGCCAACAAGCTGTACGGCATGGCGCCCAAAGAGCTGAACGTAATCCTCAAAGATCTCGGCCTCGAAGTTACGAGCGGGCACTATGGCTTTCACGAGTACATCGACGGGGCGGAGGATGAATTGTGGCGCTACACCGATGCCTGCATCGCGGCCGCCACCGCAATGGACAGCCCCTACATCACCTGGCCGTGGATGGCCCCCGAGCAGCGTAACCTAGCCACCTACGAACGCTTACCCGACATCCTGAATAAGATAGCGGAACGGACCAGAGCGGCGGGCATCGGATTTACCTACCATAACCATGGCTTCGAGTTCGTTGACCACGACGGCAAGACCGGCTGGGAGATCATCACCGCGGGCACCGACCCCGCACTGGTGGAGCTACAATTGGATATGTATTGGGTAATGCACGCGGCAACAACTACGCCGCGAGAACTGGTTGATAAGCATGCCGGCCGTATCGTGATGTGGCACATCAAGGATATGGACGTACTGACCCGTGACTACACCGAACTCGGTAACGGCGCCCTGAACTACCTAAACCTACTTCCTGATCCGGGGGCTTCCGGGCTGCGTTATCTGTACATCGAGCAGGGGGGCAACTTCACGAAAGATTCGCTCGAAAGCGCGCGGGTAAGTGCCGCTTACTACCAGGCCCATCTGGCGGATTTACTTTGACGTCGATTCAACAACCGGATGCTGGATGGCCGGTTATCTTTGCGCCCGCTTTACCAAGTTAAATGCACGTTGATGCCCGCCCTTACCCCCCGTTACGATCAATTCCAGCACCGCCACTTAGGCCCCGACGCCACCGAAACCGCCGAGATGCTTGCCGCACTCGACGTAGGCGGGATGGAAGAACTAATTGACCAAACCGTACCCCCCGGCATCCGCGACCGTGAGCCGCTGGACGTACCGGAAGCCATCAGCGAGTACTACTACCTGCAGCACCTGAAAAAGATCGCCGGCAGGAACAAGGTGATGCGCTCCTTTATCGGCATGGGGTACTACAACACCATCACCCCGAGCGTCATCCTGCGCAACGTATTTAGTAACCCCGGCTGGTACACCCAGTATACGCCCTACCAGGCCGAGATCGCTCAAGGGAGACTGGAGGCGCTACTGAACTTCCAGACCATGGTCAGCGACCTGACGGGTATGCCGGTGGCAAATGCTTCCCTGCTGGACGAGGGTACGGCCGCCGCCGAAGCCATGACTATGCTCTACGGCATCCGCAACAAACGCGCTAAGGACCGGCCGGCAGCCACTTTCCTGGTTTCCGACCGCGTACTCCCCCAGACGATCGCCGTGCTGCAAACGCGCGCCGAGCCTCTCGACATAACCGTCGACGTTCGTGACGTCAGTGCTTTTGAATTTCCCGAGGGTGAGGTTTTCGGCATGCTGCTGCAGTACCCCGGCGCGGATGGGCTGGTACACGACCATAGGGCACTGGTAGAGCAGGCGCAAGCGGCTGGCGTGGCCACCGTCGTGGCGGCCGATCTACTCTCCCTCACCCTACTCACCCCCCCGGGGGAATGGGGCGCTGACGTAGTAATCGGAAACACCCAACGCTTCGGCGTACCGGTAGGCTTCGGCGGCCCGCACGCGGCCTACTTCGCTACCACCGAAAAGAACAAACGCCAGATACCGGGGCGGATCATCGGCGTAAGTCAGGATCGCCACGGTGCTTACGCCCTTCGTATGGCCCTACAAACCCGCGAACAACACATCCGCAGGGAAAAGGCAACCTCCAACATTTGCACGGCCCAGGCACTCCTCGCCAATATGGCCGGTTTTTATGCCGCCTACCACGGTGCGGCCGGCCTGAAGGCGATCGCCAGGCGTACCCACCACTTTACCGTCTTGTTGGCCGATGCCCTGAAGGATGCCGGCTACAGCCTGGCCGGTACGAGCTACTTCGATACGCTACACATTGAGGCCAACCCGGAAACGGTGGCCCACATCCGCACCCGCAGCGAACGCAACGGATACAACTTCTACTACCCGAAAGACGGGGGCATACGGGTAAGCTTCGACGAAACGGTGGCCACTACCGACCTTTTCGCCATCTGTAAGATTTTTGAGGCGGAACTGGACTACCAGGGTGCCGAACTCACCGAAGACGGCGGCGTCCGGGGTATATCCGACCATTTGCCGGAGCAATTGCTGCGACAGACGGAGTACCTGACCCACCCCAACTTCAACAACTACCGCACCGAGACGGCGATGATGCGGTACCTGAAACGGCTGGAAAACAAGGACTTGAGTCTGTGCCACAGCATGATACCCCTGGGTAGCTGTACGATGAAGCTGAACGCGGCCACGCAGCTCATCCCCGTAAGCTGGCCGGAGTTTGCCGACATTCACCCCTTCGCCCCGATCGAGCAGGCCGAAGGTTATAAGACGATCTTCCGCGAACTGGAACGCGACCTGGCGGAAATCTGCGGTTTCACCAATTGCAGCCTCCAGCCGAACAGTGGTGCCAGCGGTGAATACGCGGGGCTCATGATCATCCGGGCGTACCACCAAGACCGTGGGGAGGCGCACCGCAACGTAGCCATCATCCCGGAATCCGCCCACGGCACCAACCCGGCCAGCGCGGTCATGGCGGGTATGGAAGTCGTCGTCGTTCAGTCCGATGAGTCGGGCAACATCGACATCGAGGACCTCAAAGCCAAGGTTAAGACACACCGCGATCGGCTGGCTGCCCTGATGATCACTTACCCGAGCACCTACGGGGTGTTTGAGACGGGCGTAGTGGAGATCTGCGAAGTCGTGCACGAAGCCGGCGGCATGATCTACATGGATGGCGCTAACATGAACGCTCAGGTGGGGCTCACCAGCCCCGGCCGCATCGGCGCCGACGTATGCCACCTCAATTTGCACAAAACCTTCGCCATCCCCCACGGTGGCGGTGGCCCGGGGATGGGGCCCATTTGCTGCAATGAAGCCCTGGCGCCCTACCTGCCGGGTCACCCTATGCAGGCAACGGGTGGTAAGAAGGCTTCCTCTGCGGTATCGGCAGCCCCGTGGGGGTCGGCCAGTATTCTACTGATCAGCTACGCCTACATCCGTATGCTCGGCCCGGATGGGCTACGCGCGGCTAGTGAATACGCCATTCTGAATGCTAACTACATCGCCGCTCGCATTAAGGACCACTACAACGTCCTTTTCCAGGGGGAGCAGGGCCGTAGTGCCCACGAGCTGATCCTCGACCTACGGCCGCTGAAATCGGTGATGGGCGCCAGCGATCTAGCGAAGCGACTGATTGATTACGGCTTTCACGCCCCCACCCTTTCCTGGCCGGTAGCCGGTACGGTAATGATCGAGCCGACGGAAAGTGAATCCAAGGAAGAGCTCGATCGCTTCTGCGACGCCCTGATTGCCATTCGGGAGGAAGCCGATGCCGTAGCCCGCGGCGAAATGGATGCGGAAGATAACGTATTGGTCAATGCCCCGCACACCGTAAATGAGGTCACGGCGGATGAGTGGAAGCACGCTTACTCCAGAGAGCAGGCGGCCTGGCCTTTGGGTTACCTACGGTCGGGTCATAAGTTCTGGCCATCCGTTGCCCGGGTAGACGACGGTTACGGCGACCGCAACTTTGTCTGCACTTGCCCGCCCATCGAAGCCTACCAAAATTAGTCCTGGCTACTTCAAGCGTTTCAGTCAACAAATGGCCGGTACTATCCCTTTTCGGAGCATGCGTGCCTGCTTCCTGTTTATGCTTCTGTTGGGTTTATCGTGCGATCGGGTGACCGAGGCCTCCACCGCTGAAGGCGATGCGCCGGCTTTCTACGATTTGGCCGGTTTTATTGACGATGAGGTAGAACGCCTATCCGGCCAGCCACTGACCGTCGAAAAAACGATTACCCTGAATGGAGAGACGGAAAGGCAGGAGATCGATGCACTCGATTTCGGTACCGACCTACGGTTGTTTGCGGGGGCGGACATCAATAAAAACGCTTGGCGGGACAAGTACCGGGTGGAAGAGAAAACGCTATCGGGGCGGCACCGACTCACTCGCTACGTCGCGTTGGACTCAACCCTGACGACCCGATTACTGGAAGTCGAAGAAGACCGTGGAGAAACCCGGCGGCTCAGGATCGTGCGACATACCGGTACGGTACTATCCGACGGCCGCAGCCAGCTCGAGTACGAGCCGGCCCGGGGTTACTCGGTGGCTACGCAACAGGATAACCGCTTCGGCCGGGATGTCGACGCCCTCGTTGAGGTTCGGTGGAAATAAAAAGAGGCAGTGCCACCACAGCACTACCTCAGCCCTAACCAAATAAAACCAAATAAGAATATAAGCAGGGGGTTGCCCTGCTTTCCATTCAAAGATAAACACCCGGTAGTGGTAAATCCATAAGTTTTCGGCCGCAAAGTTGAACCTGTCATAATACCGCATTCGTCGAGGCCGTAAAATAAAGCACGGCATTTCATCCGGAAACGCAAAATATAGTTGGCAAGACAATCAAATTATCAAAATATCTTTTCCCAATTCTTAGAATTTATTTGCTCCCCGTCTGGCCGTTCCGAATTATGTATCGCCAACATCAATTTACCTGCCAAAAATTTCGGGCATGACAAAACGGGGCTCGATACTAGTATAAACTGTGGGTCTATCCCACGCTCATTTCGCTCACTCTCGGTGTCGTAAAATGGTTAGCAGTTTGTTGTTTCGTTTGCCCGAGCGGTTCGTCTTTATCCGGGCGTCACGATACTCTTTCCTCACCGAATTGAGCGCGGCCGTCATAACTTCGCTCGTATACTTAATCGACCGCTATGGCCTTCGTTAGCCCGGACCACATTCAACTCCACGAGTTACACTTCGAACCCTTACTTACCGAGGAGGACATTCAGGCCCGCGTAAAGGAACTCGGCCAGGAGCTTGCTTTCAGGCTTACCGGTAGCTCCCCCTCCTTTCTGGTCATGCTGAAAGGTGCCTTCGTATTCGCGGCGGACCTCATCCGCGCCGCCCGCCTGAACGGTGAAGTCGGCTTCGTACGTACCCAAAGCTACCGGGGGACGGCTTCCAGCGGGGAAGTACGCCTTCATCTGGCACCGGAGCCGGAGCTCGTCACCGAGCGGGACGTCGTTTTGATCGAAGACATCATCGATAGCGGGCATACCATGCAGGCCTTCTTACCGAAGCTTAAGGCGTTAAAGCCCAAAAGCATCACCCTAATTACTTTGCTGCATAAACCCGAGGCTCAACAGGTCGACGTGCCGATCGATCTCGTCGGCTTCGTTATACCACCGAAGTTCGTGGTGGGGTACGGGCTGGATTACGACGGGCTGGGGCGGCAGCTGCCCGCCATCTACCAGCTTTCCGAGACCTACTAGATCGCCGCCGCGATCATGTCGCCGAGTTCTTCCGTACCTACTTGTTTTTGCGGGCGCAGATCCTCCGTACCTACCCCGGAGGCCAGGATGCCGTTGACCGCTTCCCGGGTCTTTGTCGCTTCTTCCGTGAGGTTGAGGTGATCGAGCATCATGGCGGCGGAAAGGATGGTCGCGATCGGGTTCGCACGATCCTGCCCCGCGCCCTCCGGCCAGGAGCCGTGGATGGGTTCGAACATACCGACACCCGCGCCGATCGAGCTGGAGGGCAGTAAGCCCAACGATCCGGCCAGCACGCTGGAGGCGTCGGAAAGGATATCCCCGAACATATTACTGGTTACGATCACGTCGAACTGCGCCGGGTTGAGGATCAACTGCATCGCCGCGTTGTCGACGAACATGAAGTGGAGCTCCACGTCGGGGTACCGATCGGCCATGCCACGGGTTACCTCACGCCACAGGCGGGATGATTCCATGACGTTGGCCTTGTCGACCAGGGTTAGTTTACCGCGTCGCTTACCCGCATTTTCGAAACCCATCTTTACGATGCGTTCGATCTCCATGCGGGTATACAGGCAGGTATCGTAAGCGGTATCACCACCGTCGCGGCGGCCTTTATCGCCGAAATAAATGCCGCCGGTGAGTTCGCGAACGATGAGCAGGTCGACGCCCTTCATCCGCTCCGGGCGTAGGGGGCTAAGGTCGGCCAGCTGCTCGTAACCGGCAACGGGGCGTAGGTTGGCGTAAAGGCCGAGCTCCTTACGTAATTTCAGTAAGCCCTGCTCCGGGCGGACGGGGGCATTCGGGTCGTTGTCGAAGCGGGGGTGGCCGATGGCCCCGAAGAGCAGTGCATCGGCCCGTTTGCACAAATCCAGGGTTTCGGTGGGTAGGGGCTCGCCGGTTTGGTCGATGGCTACGGCGCCGACCGGAGCGAAATCGAAGCGGAACTGGTGCCCGAACTTCTGCCCGATCCGATTGAGGACCTTGATGGCTTGTTTGATAACTTCGGGGCCGATGCCGTCTCCGTCCAGGGTGGCGATGTTGTAGTTTGGCATGTATGGGGGGTGTTGGTCTGCTGGTACTTTAGTCGTCCAGTAGCTTAGTTTGTTCGTGTAGCCGTCCTAACCGATCAAAATACTAACGGACCAGTAGGTTAACCAGCTAGAGAATGGTCTACGCGCCGGCGTTCGAATGCTTGGATCTTTTCCTTTTGGCTGATGAGGTAGTCGATGTCATCGTAACCGTTGAGTAGGCAGGTCTTTTTGTAGGGGTCTAATTCGAAGGTAGTTTCGCGGCCGGTAGCGTTATTGGTGAACTTTTGGGCGTCCACATCGACGGTGAAGGCTGCCTTCGGGTCTTGCTCGATGGTGGTGAATACTTCGTTCAGGACCTCTTCGGTGACGATCAGGGGGAGGATACCGTTGTTGAGGGCGTTACCCCGGAAGATATCCGCGAAGTAGCTGGATACGACGACGCGAAAGCCGTAGTCCCCGATCGCCCAGGCGGCGTGCTCGCGGGAGGAACCGCAGCCGAAGTTGGCACCGGCAATGAGTAGCTCCCCGGAATAGTTAGGATTATTGAGTACGAAATCCGCTTTCGGCTTATCGTTCTTATCGTAACGCCAGTCGCGGAACAGGTTCTCTCCGAACCCCTCGCGGGTCACGGCCTTGAGGAAACGGGCGGGGATGATCTGGTCCGTATCCACATCCTCGATGGGTAATGGAACGGCAGTGGAGGTCAGTTGGGTAAGGGGCTTCACCTGGGTGGTTGTGTTGAAGTTAAGCAGTTGCCGCCGGGCTCAATAGTTCGCGTACGTCGGTAACGCGACCGGTGAGGGCGGCGGCGGCGGCCGTCAGCGGGCTGGCGAGAATGGTACGTGCGCCCGGGCCCTGGCGGCCTTCGAAATTACGGTTGGAGGTAGAGACGCAGTACTTACCCGCCGGCACTTTATCCTCATTCATACCGAGGCAGGCGGAGCAGCCGGCGTCACGGAACTCAAAGCCTGCTTCCCGCAATACAACGTCGAGCCCTTCGGCAACGGCCTGGCGAGTCACTTGCTGGGAGCCGGGCACTACGATACCATTCACGTGAGGGGCGATCCGTTTGCCCCCGACGAGGGCGGCAACGGTGCGCAGGTCTTCGATGCGGCTGTTGGTACAGGAACCGATGAAAACGTAGTCGATGGAAAGCCCTTCGAGGGGGATCCCTTTTTGAAGCCCCATGTACCGCATCGCTTTGGCCAAGCCGGCCTCCCCGTGCAGGGAGCTGTGTACCGGGATGCTTTCCTTGACGCCCATCCCCATACCCGGGTTCGTGCCGTAAGTCACCATCGGGCTGATCTCCTCCGCTCTGAAGTGGTATTCGTTGTCGAAGCTGGCACCCGGGTCGGTGGGTAACGTCTTCCAGTAGGCGACGGCGGACCCCCAGGCGGTGCCCTTCGGCGAGAACTCGCGCCCTTCCAGGTAGTCGAAAGTCGTCTGGTCGGGGGCGATCAGGCCACCACGGGCCCCCATTTCGATGCTCATGTTGCAGATCGTCATGCGGCCCTCCATGCTGAGGTTGCGAACGGCGGAGCCCGCATACTCCACGAAATAGCCCGTACAGCCGCCCGTGCCGAGAATGCTGATGATGTACAGCACGATGTCTTTAGCTGAAACGCCCGCTTGCAGGTCACCGTCAACCGTGATGCGCATCGTCTTCGGCTTGTTGAGTAGGAGGCACTGCGTGGCCATCACCTGCTCCACCTGGCTGGTACCGATGCCGAATGCGACCGCGCCGAATGCCCCGTGGGTGCTCGTATGACTGTCTCCACAAACCATGGTGATGCCGGGGCGCGTAATGCCTAATTCGGGGCCGATCACGTGCACGATGCCCTGGAATGGGTGGCCGAGGCCGTACAGCTCTACGCCGAACTCGGCGCAATTGGCCGTCAGCATCTGGACTTGCTTACGGCTCAACGGCTCCCGGATGGGTTGGTCCTGATTCTTGGTCGGTACGTTGTGATCCGCCGTAGCTACGATGCGCTCGGCGTGGTAGATCGGCAGACCGCGACTGCGCAGGCCAGCGAACGCCTGGGGGCTGGTGACCTCGTGAATGAGGTGGCGGTCGATGTAGAGTACCTGGTTCCCACCCGGCACTTCGGAGACGACGTGGGCGTCCCACACTTTATCGAAAAGGGTTTGGGGCATGGTACAATTCGGCTTAGTTGCACGGGCAAAGGTAATACGCCTACGCTGCGATGCCGGATCAAACCACCACCTTATCGTACTTACCTCTCGGTTCGATTTACGATGCCTTACGCAGCGGTACCGACCACCACCCCGCTCTTCACTGTTTAGATGTTTGCACCTGCGTCCTCGCAATTATTATAATTACCGGACGCAGGCGCTGGAGAGTGAACGGCCGGCTAGCGCTTGATCAGGCGGCGGCTAAAGGGCTGCCCGGAAGTTTCGCCCGAAAGCAAGTAGATACCCGACGGTAGATCGGCTAAGTCGAGGCGACGGAGGCCGGCGGTCAACACCGGGTAATGGCGTACCCGCGCTCCGGTAGCGTTGTGCAGTACGACGTGCCGAAGATCGGCGGGAACGCGCAGCGTAAGCACGTCATAGAAAGGATTCGGACTCACGGAGATCGCTTCGTCCAGCCGTTGACGAGTAGCCGGTAAGGTCTTTTGCAGCTTGCCGGCGGATACAGCGCAATCACCGCTACCACTGGTAGTCAGGCGCAGTACCGGGCGGTCGGCGGTGTCGTCGTTCTCGCTCGATTTCATAGCGACGTCGTTACCCGAGCCGTGGCGAAGGATGATGGTTACCGCACCGTCTTCGATCGCCGCCGGCGTGAGTGACCAGGTGTAGGTGCGCCCGGAGCTATAGGATTCGTTGCGACTACCCAACAGCGCGCCCTGCGATGGTGTATTACCGGCTAAGTTCCGTTCGGTCCAGTCGCTATGCCCACCGAGGTAGGCAGATACCGTGCCCGCGCCGGAGTCAGAGCCGACGGTTAACGATAGCCGCGCCGCCGAAATACCGGCCGTACCGGCGGGGACCTGGAATTTGAGATAAGTGACCCGCCGGCCCTGCTCGATGCGCAGCTCGTCATTATCGACCACGCGGCCGCCTTCCAGATAGGCATCGGCCGTGGGCATCAACGCAATATTCGTGCCGCCGCCGAGGGGGGTGCCGCCGCAGTTACAGTCCGGGCCGAGAACGTCGTTGACCGTACAGGCATCACCGTCGTTACAGGTACTGCCGACTACGCAGTCGACGTCGGAGGGGAGGAGGAGCGCGACCCAATCGTCGTTGCCCGGCGCATCGAGGCGGCCATTCGAAAGGGGGCTGGCGGAGCCGAGCCGGCCGGTACGGGGGTTGTACCAGCTTACGGACCAGGCCGGGCCGGCGGGCAGATCGATGGAGGTAGAGCCACCGTTCGGGCGGTACACGGCGATGGCGGCACCCGGGTTGGTGAGTACGTAGTCGTCGGCAGCGCCGGTCAGGTCATCGCGGTTTACCACGTTTGGCAGGTAGGGCTGGAAGATCTCGCGGAAGAACTTCAGGGCAATGGCCGCATCCGTGTATTTCTCATCGCGCGTGCGGTGGTCCTCGCAGGTGAGGTCCGTACAGCCGGTACCGTAGCCGTAGTAGAACTCCGTCCCGCCCCCGCCGGCCATGGCGTTGCCCCACACTACGCGGTGGCGGATCAGCTTGCGGTCGTCGGGGTCACGGTCGGTACCGATCTGGGCGCTACCGGGCTCATCGACGGCAACGACCCACTTTTTACCCGCGGCGGCGGAGCGCTCGACCCAGTCTTGGGTGATGCCTGCTACCTGGACGTGGTTGTCGTTATTCGTCTGGATCGACAGGCCGGTATACGCCGATTCCAACAGCGGGCCGTACACGCGATCGTACTGCCCGGGGTAGGTGTGGAGCACCCGGAGGTGATTGTAGGGGTCGGTATCGGCGAAGTACCGGGCCATGGCCTTTTGTTGCGCCGTAGTCTGGGTGTTCTCTTCGCCCATGTTCCAGTTGAGGGCCAGGTGGTGGCTGAAGCGGGCAATGAGTTCGCGGTAGTACAGTTTGCGCTGGCGGCCTACGTTACCGCCGTCCATCAGGCCGTCATTCTCCGTTTCCTGGGTTTTGAAGTGGAGGTACATGCCCTTCGTATCGGCGTAGGAGAAGATGCGCTCCCACTGGGCCAGTCGGGATACGTCGAAGCGATCCTGGTATACATCGTTGCGCCACGCATCGCTTCCGCCGTAGTCGGACGGGCTGACTTTCAGCAGGTGAGGGAAGACGTTCCGATCGTCACCCAGGATGTTGAAGGTCAGGAAAGAGAAGGCGTTCACCCCCTTATTCGCCAGGTAGGCGACGGCACCGAGCAGCTCACTGCCCTTACCGTTCTGCCAGGTGTACGCTTCGGCTTCGGCGGGGTCGTAATCACGGGCGTGCGGCTGCCACGATTTGCGCCGCCCCCCTTCGTTGGGTACCGCGTCGAAATCCTCGTAGGCCAGTGTATTCTCCGGTGCGTCCGAGCCGGCTTTAACGAACCACTCGCCGGTTTCGGCGTAGCGCAGGTAGTGCTCGCCGACGTACTCGAGGCGCCCCTTGGCCCGATTGTCCCGACCCGTTTTGTCGGAGGGTTTGACGTTGAACCGTCCGGTAGCGCCGTCCATAAAGCCGGCGGAGGTGCCGCCGCCGTTGACGGCTACGTCCTTACCCTTTTTGAAGCTCACGACGTACTTCCAGGCGTAGTAGCGATCCGGCGTAAAGTGGACGCGCCACTTGTTACCCGATTCGGCGCTGGTTTCGGCGGCGTCCCCGTCAGCGGCGTAATAACCGGGGACGGTGAAGGAGCGGTCTCCCTTAATGAAAGTTACGTTGAGTGCGTAGTCGGAAAATGGGTTGGTCGAGGCGGTTTCGCTCGAGGCGGGGCCGTCAAAGGTCAGGGTGATGGGGTGCCATTCGCGCAGCTCGCCGGAGATGGTTACGTCGCCAGGCGCGGCAAATTGGTCGGCGCTATAGTTATCACCTCTGCCAGCGCGATCGACTTCGGTTGCGATGACCGGTAGCCCATCCTGCTCCAGCCAAGGATTTTGGGCTTGGACCGAAGGCAGGAGGGGAGAAAACAGGAAAGGAAGAAAAAACAGGTAGTAAGAAGACACAATCACGATGATTTGCGCAATCCGGTTCCAGCCATGCGAGTGCAATGGAAATG
Source organism: uncultured Lewinella sp. (assembly GCA_963668285.1). Classification (GTDB taxonomy): domain Bacteria; phylum Bacteroidota; class Bacteroidia; order Chitinophagales; family Saprospiraceae; genus Neolewinella. Next base: position 62,948 of record OY764734.1, read on the forward strand.
GCAGATGCAACGAAACGAATAGCCTGTGATTGGAGTTGTCGTTCAGGGCCGGGGAGGGGTAGAACCCGGTCGTTGGGCACGAAGATAAACGGCCATATTATATATGCAAAAATTTTATGGTAGGTGCAGGACAAATCGTGTAGATAATAACCATCAGCGTGCCCGCGTGTAACTTTACGCGCTATCCATGCTAAGCAATACCATGCCCGTACGCGCCCTCCTACTATTGTGCTTCTTCCTTCCGCAAATACTGATGGCGTGGGGGGCGAACGGCCACCGCATCGTAGCCAAAATCGCTTACGACAACCTGAACGCCGAAGCCAAAGCCCGCGTGGATGCTGCCATGGGCGATAACTACCTGGCCAATCTGAGCACCTGGCCGGATTATATCAAAGCCGAAGCGGGGTGGGATTTCGCCAAGCCGTGGCACTATATGACGGTCGACGTTAGCCAAAGCATCGAGGAGGTCGGGCAGGGCAACGCCGCCGACGACCGGATAAACGACGTACGGGAGGGCATCGAGCTTATGGTAGCCATCCTGGAAGGGGAAGCCGCCGCGCGCGATCGTATGACGGCGATGATGACCGCGAACGAGGTAGAACCGCTCGCCGGCTCACTCGACGCAACGGCCCTGGCCTTTCTGATCCACTTCATCGGGGACGTGCACCAGCCCATGCACGTGGGTAAGAACCGGGATCTCGGTGGCAATAAGATCAGCGTGCTGTATTTCGGAGAACGACGAAATCTACATTCGGTGTGGGATACCTGGATCATCGAGCAGGAACGCCTGAGTTACACCGAATTTTCTGATTTCGCGACCCGGCACACCCGAAGCCGGCGGGCAGATTGGGAAGACGACCCTTTAGATACCTGGATTGCGGAATCCATCCGGCTACGCGAGGATATCTACCGCACCCTCTACGACCGCACGGACCGGGAGAGCGGCCTACCGGATCTTTCGTGGGGCTACCAGCACGACTACCTGCCGCGGGTGGAGGAACGGCTCGCCGCGGCGGGCTACCGGGCGGCGGCCTTGCTGAATCGGATCCTGGGCTAAGTTACACTACGGCCACCAGCGCCTCCAGGTCGGCGTCCTGCACTTCCTTTTTACCGTCGGCAACCGTAAGGAAGCGTTCGTAGAGGCCGTCGAGCTGCACTTTGGTGACGTTGTGCCCCAGATTCTTCAGGCGGTACGCCAGGGCGGCGCGGCCGGAGCGGGCGGTGAGCACGATTTTGGATTCATCCACGCCGACTTCGGCCGGGTCGATAATCTCGTAGGTATCGCGCCGTTTGATCACCCCGTCCTGATGGATGCCGGAGGAGTGGGCGAAGGCGTTATCGCCCACGATGGCCTTGTTGGGCTGGACGACCATGCCCATACTTTCGCTGACCAGGTGGCTGGTTTCGAGGAGGAGTTTGCTGTTGATGTTGGTGCGAAGATCGAGTGCGGGGTGCTGGCGCATGATCATGACGACCTCTTCGAGGCTGGTGTTGCCGGCCCGTTCGCCAATGCCGTTGATGGTACATTCGATCTGGCGGGCACCGTTCTGCGCCCCGGCGATGGAGTTGGCCGTAGCCAAGCCCAGGTCGTTGTGGCAGTGCGTGCTCAGCGTGCACCGGTGGATACCGTCGACGTGCTCCCGCAAGTAGGCGATTTTAGCGCCGTACTCCTCCGGCAGGCAGTAGCCGGTGGTATCGGGGATGTTAAGGACGGTAGCGCCGGCGTCCACGACGGCCTGGATGACCCGGGCGAGAAACACGTTGTCGGTACGGCCGGCGTCCTCGGCGTAAAACTCCACGTCCTCCACGAAGCTTTTGGCATACTTGACGGCGTTCACGGCACGCTCGATGATCTTCTCCGGGGTGGTTCGAAGCTTGAACTGTATGTGGCTATCGCTGGTGCCGATGCCGGTGTGGATACGGGGCCTTTTGGCGGTAGTGAGTGCCTCGGCGGCCCGTTCGATGTCCTTTTCTACCGCGCGGCTGAGCGCGCATACGGTCGGTTCGGTAACGGTGCGGCCGATTTGCTGCACGGAATGAAAGTCTCCCGGGCTGGAAATCGGAAAGCCCGCCTCGATTACGTCGACGCCGAGCAACTCCAGTTGACGGGCGATAATGAGTTTTTGCTGGGTATCCAGCTTACAGCCGGGCACTTGCTCACCGTCGCGAAGCGTAGTATCGAAGATTTGAATTTGGTTACTGTTCATACGATTTACGTCGTGGTAGGGAGACGTGTCTATCTTTGTCACTACATAATGTTAGGCCTGCGGGCGTGCACGGCCGGTAGCAGTATTCGAGGGTAAGGGGGTAAAACTACGGCTATCCCCCCGCTCCTCCCAGCGGCCAGCCGTCCAAACCTTTTTCCAATCAGTAAAGCATTCTAACGCTCATAGGTTCGCAAGCGATTGACCGACAGAAGTTTACCGAATATCTTTATACAATGCCAAAGCAGAAAACCGATGATCTTCTAAAGCTAATCGCTTCTTTGAACCGCGCCGAGAAGCGACACTTTCGTCTTTTCGTCAAGCGAAACCAGCAGGCGAATACGGAAATTCTATTTCTACAACTCTTCGACATCCTGGAACGGACCGGGGAATACGACGAGGAATATCTGCTGCGGCGCATCAAGGGAATCAAAAAAAGCCAGCTTAGCAACCTCAAAGCCCACCTCTACAAACAATTGCTTACCTCTCTTCGCCTCCTCAACCGTAACAAGGACGAAGAGATCGTCTTACGCGAGCAGCTCGACTACGCCCGCATCCTGTATAATAAAGGTCTTTACCGGCAATCGCTCGACGTGCTGGAGAAGGTCAAGAAGCGGGCCCTGGAAATCGAGATGCACACCACCGCCCTGGAGGTCGCCCAGTTCGAAAAGCTCATCGAGGGCCAGTACATCACCCGTAGCATCGAGGGGCGGGCCGAAGAGTTGAGCAACCAGTGCGGCGAACTTACCCAATACATCACCGCTACGGATGAGTGGAGCAACCTCGCCCTCCGGCTCTACGGCCTGTACCTGAAGATCGGCCTGGTCAGTAATCAGCGGGATTTCGACATGGTCAAAACCTTCTTCGCCGGGCAGAAGCCGAAAGGGAAGTATAAGCAGCTCGACTTTTGGGGCAAAGTATACTTCTGTCAGTCCTACGCCTGGATGCACCTGATGTGCCACGAAATGCCCCAGTCGTACCGCTACAGCGACCGTTGGGTACAGCTGTTTCGCGAGGAGCCGTCGATGATCGAGGTCAACGCGCCGCTTTACCTGAAGGGCATTCACAACAAGATGGCCTCGCTGTTCAGCATGTGGCAGTACGGTAAGTTCGTAGAGGAACTGCACCACCTCGATCTCTTCCCCCACCAGTTCGACCTGACCAATAACGTCAACGTCAAGGGGCTGTACCACCTCTACCAGTTCGACCACCAGATCCGGAAGCACTACATGGAGGGGACCTTCCGCGAAGGCCTCGGGCTCGTACCCCAGATCATGGAGGTCATCCACGACGACCGTTATAACTGGGACGACCACCGGGTGATGATCTTCCAGTACCGAATCGCCTGCCTTTACTTCGGGAGCGGGGATAACGATACGGCCATTGACTACCTCAACGAGATCATTAACCAGCGTAGCCCCAACTACCGCTCGGACATCCAGGCTTACGCCCGCATTCTCAGCCTGATCTGCCACTTCGAAATGGGCAACGTACAGCTGGTTGAGTACCAGGTAAAATCCGTCTACCGCTTCCTGGCCAAGGTGGAACACCTGCAGGAGACGCAGCAGCTCATCTTCCGCTTCCTCCGCCGCATCCCGAAGATGCAGGAGGAGCAGTTGAACGGAGAGTTCATCAAACTAAAGGCTAAGCTGGACCGCGTTAAGGAACGACCCTTCGAGACGCGTCCCTTTACCTTCCTCGACGTGCCCAGTTGGCTGGAGTCGAAAATCGAGGGGGTCACGGTACAGGAAGTCATCCGCCGCAAGTTCCTGGAATCCACGGCGGGTGACTAGTTGAATTTCCCGTTAGCGTTTTACGACGCGGCTTAGCTGGCGGAAGCCCCGCTCGTTCTGCAGGGCGAGTAGGTAGATGGCAGACGGCAGCTTAGCCAGGTCTAAGTCAGCGGTGCCGCCCACCAGTTTTCCGGAGCGTACCGTGCGGCCGAGTTGGTCCGTCAGCCGGTAGTTGAGCCCCCGGTCGTCCATGCTTTCTCTTGCCGTTCCTAAGCTTGCACCTGCGTACTCGCGAATAAATAAACGGCCCGATACGGGGTTCGGGTACACCCGCACGCGCTGCCCGTCCGTGATGAATTTTACCGTTGCAATGGTGGAGTAATCCGTGCTGCCATCAAAATCTTCCTGCCGCAAACGGTAGAGGTAAGTACCGCTGCCGGGCAGCTCCACGTCCTGAAAAAGATAAGCCGCCGTGCCGTTGCCACCCTGGCGCTCTACCCAGCCGATGTCCGCCCAGTCCGAGCCGTTCGTACTGCGTTCAAGGTTAAAGCCGCGGTGGCCATCATCCTGCTCGACCGACCAATCCAAATCGACGGCTTTATCCGTGGCGGTCGCCCGGAAGGTCAACCAGCTTACCGGCAGTAGTTCATCGACCATGGTAACGGTGATGGGGCACCCCTCCAGGCCGGTATCGGTACTTAAGAAAATGGTGTAGCGGCTGCCCGCCGTAGTCGGCCCCAAACCTAATACTGTATTGTTACTGCTTAGCGGTTGCGAGAGCTCCCCCCCTCCCGGAAAGATGATCGTGACCGTATACTGGGAGACGCCGGGGATTTGGTCAAAACTCAAAGGGATCTCTGCATCCCCATTCACGATCTCGATCAATTGCTCCTGGGTAGGCATGATTAATGGTACTTCGTCCGCGGCGACGGAAAGCGTGAACTCGATCGCTTCCGTCGCACTGCCATCGGTGGCTTCCACGCTTATCGTGTAATTGCCGACGGTCAGCGCCTCTTCGCCGGATACGGTCAGGCGGGTGGTCTGGCCGTCCGTCAGGGAGGTGGCGCTCAGCTCTCCGGTAACGCCCATGGGCACGTCGGTTACCGAGAGCGTGGCCGGGCCGGTAAGGTCACCGTCGGTAAAGGTGATTACGAATGGCCGGCTTAATTCACTTCCTTCGCAAACGTTCTGTTCGGTGAAGGGGGCGGAGAGGGAGGCAGTGCTCGACGCACCCCAGGTGAAGTTGGAAACTTCCGATTGTACCGTCGCCTCGGGTTCGCAATCCGCATCGACGACGGTAACCCGCCAGGAGCCTTCTTGTCCGTCCGTAAAAGCGCCATCCAGTTGACCGCCAAAGTTGATGGCACTCTGCGTGAGTACACCCTCGTTGCTGAACGCACTACCCGTACCGTCGGGCCCGGTAAATACCTGTAGGCGGTATTCCGTGGCGTTGGGTACGTCCGTCCAATCAAAGCTAGCCGCCCCCGGGCTTATGTTACCACCATCGGGCGGGCTAAGCAGCAGGGGTGCCTCCAACGGGGGTTTTATCTCGAGTGAAAACGTTCCTTCCCTGGGGTTGATGCCGTCCGTCGCGATAACCTGGAACAGCGAGGCCCCCTCGGCCGCACCACTGAGCCCACTGACCGTAAAGGCGACCGATACGGAATCGCCGGCGGTCAGATCGACGCTGGCGGGCTCGAAGGTAGCCGTAGCGCCGGCGGGCAGCCCGGCAACGGAGTAGGTCACCGTACCCTCATAGCCCTGCAGGCTTTCCAGCTGGAAATCGTAGCCGCCGGATACGTCGCCGCCCGCGCAGGCCGCCGCGGCACCGTTGCCCGTCTCGAACGAGAAGTCGGTCTGTTCGAGCCGGAAGTCCGCGTCGCTGATGTCGAAGAAGATGTTGTCGCTACAGCGAAGCATGATGCGGGCATCGGTCTGCGTCACTTCGGGGTAGGCCACGTCCGCACTGCCGGTATTAGGCACCGTGCCGAGCGCCTCCGGATAGGTGAGGCCGCCGTCGGTGGAGAGCATCACGGTGACCTCCGGGCAGTTAACTGCGGTGCCCGGCCCCGAACCGCCCACCTCCCAGGTAATGGTCTGTACGGACCCGCCCAGGTACACCTCCCCACCGTTCGGCGCCGCTACGGCGAAGCCCGGGCTATCGGCTACGGTAACGGTCATTTGGTCCTGCGCCGCGCACCCGTATCCGGCCGCGCCCAAATCTCGCACGGTAAGTATGAAGTTCATGGACCGGGCGACGGTGGGCAGGGTCTCCCACTCTACCACTCCCCCGGCGGTCAGGCCGGGCAAGTTCGGAAAGTAGCGCTCGGGGTCGACCACCGGCGGTCGGGAGCGAAAGAGCGGCCCGGTCGTCAGGGCCCCCGGCGGTATTCCGGGGATGGTGTCCCCCAGGTCGAACTGCTCCCAGCAATAGGTTAGTAGATCGCCCGCATCGGCATCCGTCGTGCCGCTACCGTCGAGCACGAAGGGGGTGTTGGCCGGGATGGTGTAGTCCTGCCCGGCGTCCACCGCGGGTTCGGCGTTCGCCGTCGAGGCGACGGTCGCGCAGGTCGCCCCCCCGCCTTGCTCCATGTAAGCGGCGATTTGCTGGATGGAGGCGGCGTGGTAGTAGGCATCGCTATTCAACTGGATGTTGGCCACGGGGCCGCAAATACCGGCGTAGGCCTGGATGGTGGTGCCGCCGCCCGGCTCGTAGGCCGTAGCGGCTTCGCGCTCCGAGCAGGAACCCCTGGTCGAGTTAAAGGTGTGGGTACCGCCGAACTGGTGCCCCATTTCGTGCGCGACGAAGTCGACGTAGAAGGGGTCTCCCGTAGGGTTCGGCAGGCCGGTTACGCCGCGGGCTTTAATACTGCTGTTACAGGGGGAGCCCAGGCTGGCCAGCCCGCCGCCGCCGGTGCTGAAGACGTGGCCGATATCGTAGCCCGCCGAGCCGATCACGGCATCAATGTTCTCCTGGTTTTCGTCAATCATCAGGCTACCGCTGAAGTCGCTGTAGGGGTCGGCGAGCGTATCGCCACCGTACACCAATTGCACCCCGTCGTTGGCCGTAGGCAGGTTGATGATGGTAAAGGTCAGGGCCAGGTCCTGGCGCGTGATCTGATTGACGCGGTTGATGGCCGTTATCATTTCGGCGATCACCGTCTGCGTATCCTCCTCGGTCGGTACGTCGTCGGTAGTGATGCCGGCGATGCGGTTGAAGTAGTTGGCGGAGCAGGCCAGGGCGAGGTCGTAATCCCGCAACTGGCAATCGCCCACTCGGGCTGACGGCGCGGTACCGAGCATTTCGGCACGGTAGTCTTCGGTGACGTCCAGGTCACAGACGAGCTCGCCGGCGTGGCGGCGGGGGAAGTCGGCGGCACGGTAGACCTGATAGTAGGCGCGGTCGTTGCGCACCGTCGGCGTTACCAGCCAGCGGCCCTCCTGCCCGCCGGTTACGGTAGCCCCGAAGCCCAGGGACGTCCACTCCGCGTGGATGCGCCGCCCGGGGTTGTTTACGTCCCAGCCGTACAGCGTCGCGAATTCAGGGTACCTCTTTTGCAGCTCGGGGTTGAGCATGCGGTACCTGAAGAGTCGAAACGTAACCGCTTCCCCGTCGGGTGCCGGCACCTCGAGCAGTACGCCCGCCGCATCCGGCTCGTCGTCCATCGGCATATCCGCGAGATAAGCGCCCACATCATCCGGGGCGGCTACCTCAAAGTGAGTAGCCCGCTCCGCGAATTCCGGGAGGTCGGGGCGCTCGGCAGGTTGCCGTAGGGGGGAGAATGGCGAATACTGGGCCGCCAACAGGCTACTGCACAGCAGCAGGCTGAATAAGGTGAAATTTTTCATGAGGAGCTTATGTTCGTCTGGCCCGCCCCTGAAAAATGGGAACATACAATTTCGAAAATCGAAGCGGGCGATCAAATGCACCTAAATATAGCGATAACTTCAATACATTCCGGCAATCCGTTCGGTGTCGGCATTCAGTTGCGCCAACGCAGTGCTAATTGCCGGCCCAGGAGGGTATCCGGGGCGCGGTCGAAGAGGAGGATCGTATACAGCATGCCCCGCCCCGCGCGGTAACTGGCTACGAGTTGCGCCTCCCGCCGGTCGGAAAAACTCCGTTTGGGCCGGAAGATGAAAACGCGCGCCCAGTCCGCATTCAGCGTAGCGAGTTCTTCTTCGTCCGGGCTCAGCACGATCGTTTCGGCGTCCTCGTCGTTACTCGCCAGGTTCAGGACGAGGTGGGCGGCGCGCAGGTGGGGCATTTGGTAGTACCGGTCGTCGGTCGTCTCCGATACCGTGGCGAAGCGCAGCTCCAGTTTTTCCTCCCGGCTGTACAACCGCAGTTGTTCGCTCAGGTAAGGATTGTCGAAGGCGTCGAGCTGTTTGAAGCCCGCATCGAAGGGGTGGTTGACCCGGATGCCGAGCTCATCCAACACCAGGGTAAACTCGGAGGATAGCGGGAACTGGGCGAAGGCCGATAGGGGCAGCGCAAACAGCAGTAGGGAGATTAGTCTGACCATAACCGGGTGGGCACGAGCCGCAAAATACGCTAATTACGCTTTGTTCTGTTTTTTTTGGCGAGGACGTGTAGCGGTGCGGAATACCGGACTCAGTCGGGGCAGGTGCAAAGAACGTACGGGCCTCGGGGCCCGCACGTAAGTAGTGAATAGGAGGCCGCCCCACCAGCCGGCAACCCGCCGGAACGCCGTGACTCGGACTTTTCTACCCGCCAAAGGGCGGTATAACGTATTGATATTCGTTGTATCTTCGCGCCTTCGTGGCCCGGGTAGAAGGCCGCAAAATGAAAAGATTCACTGACCCCGTAGTTCGCCTGCGGGCATCCGCTAAAAAGCATCGTGCAATATGGCATTGATTGGAAGTATCCGGAAGAACCCCATCATCGTACTCCTATTCATCGGAGGCGGCATCCTCCTATTCGTCATCGGTGAAATGACCAGTGGCGCCAACGGCCCCATCGGCCCGGTAGAGCGCAGAATGGGCAGCGTCGGCCACCGCGAGATCGACGGCAACGAATTCGAGCAGGTCGTCAGCGGTGTTTTCTCCGGCGGCGACGCCTACCAGAACCGTGATGTACTGTGGAACTACTACGTTACCGAAGCCGTCATCGGGGAAGAAGCGGAGGAGATCGGCCTGGCCGTAAGCAGAGAGGAACTGCGTGACCTCGAGTTCGGCCCCCAGCTAAGCCCCGTCGTGCAGAACAACCTGCGCGACCCGCAGACCGGCCAGGTGAACCGCGAGCTCCTCACCACCGTCCAGGGCCACATCGATGACGGTACGCTCGACGAGGCCATCCGAACCGGCCAACTGAACTCGAACTTCAAGACGATCTGGAACTACCAACGCCGCCAGATCATCACCAACCGTCTGCAGGAGAAAATGGGCGCCCTGGTCAGCAAAGCCTTCTACGCGCCCAGCTGGCAGGCGCAGAACTTTGCGGACGACCAAATCGACAACCGCCGCGTAGCTTACGTAAAGGTCCCCTACACCGAGCTCGGCGCCGACGACGAAGAAGTCACCGACGACGCCATTACGGCACACATCGAGGAAAATCGCAGCCTCTTCGATAACCCCCAGGAAACCCGTACGCTGAGCTACGTCACCTTCGAGGTCAGCCCCACGGAAGAGGACCTGGCCGACCTCCGCACCGAAATGGGTAAGCTGGCAACGGATTGGAAAGCCGAAACATCCACCGAGGGCGATAGTCTTTTCGCCGTCTCCAACAACGGCAGTTATACCGGCAACTACGATGGTGCCGATCGCCTCGACGTGGAAGCTTCCGAAGCCCTCCTGAACGAAGTAGAAACGGGCGGCGTCTACGGCCCCTACGAACAAGACGGTAACCTGCGACTCGCCAAGCTGATCGACCGGGTTACGATGCCCGACAGCGCCGATACCCGTCACATCCTGATCTCCGCCTCCACCCCGGAAGAATTCGAGGCTGCCGGCGCTACCGTCGATAGCCTGATGAACGTACTCGAAAGCCGCCGTGGCCGCCGCAAATTCGGTGACCTGGCAGCGGAGCTGAGCGAAGACCCGGGCTCGAAGGATGAGGGCGGTAAGTACGAAGCCGTCGTCCCCGGCCAGTTCGTACGTCCGTTCGACGAGGTACTGTTCCGCACCGGCAAGGTCGGCGAACTATACAAGGTACGTACCAGCCACGGCGTCCACCTCGTAGAGATCCTGGAACGTAGCCGTAGCACCAGCCAGCGCGCCAAGGTCGCTTACGTCTCCGAACCCATCATCCCCTCTACTAAAACGGAGAATGCTACGATGGATAAAGCCCAGGACTTCCTCGATGGCAAAAAGACCGTCGATGACTTACGCGAGGCGGGCATGGAGGTCACTACCACCGCACCACTGGCGAAGAGCACCTACAACATCGCGGAATTGGGTTCCGGTCAGGAAGTGCGCAACATGATGTGTTTCGCTTTTTCCGCCGACGAGGGCGAAGTCGCCCCCGAGGTCTACCGCTTCACGGACGAGGCGTTATTCTACGACAATAAGTACATCGTAGCCGGCGTCGCCAACGTCATCCCGAAAGGACTAGCCCCCGTGGCGGCCGTACGGGAAAGCGTCGAGCCACAGGTACGCAATAAGGTAGTCGGCCAGCGCGTAAAGGGGGAGCTGAACGGTAAGTCCTTGGACGACGTAGCCAGCCAGTACGGTGTATCCGTCGACACGGTGAGCTCTAACCCTACGCTGACCAGCCTGCCGGGCATCGGCTCCGAGCCGAAGGTGATCGCGGCAGCCGCAGTGGCTCCGACCGGCACCTCGGTCGTGATCGCCGGTAACACGGGCATCTACGTGATCGCGGCGCAACAGGACGCCCCGGCCGGTACCAGCGGCAGCCTCCCCGGCGCACGCTCGCAATTGAACGGGCGCGTCCGCGGTCAGGCCTCCGCCGGTCTGCTTCCAGCTTTACGGGCCTCCGCCGAGGTCGAGGACGAGCGGATGGATTTCGACTGCTCCCGGTAGTTCGTTCGGGTGTAAGAATCAAACGAAGCCCCGCCGTCCTGCAGGACGGTGGGGCTTCGTGGTTAGGGCCGGCCCCAAATGCCTAAATTTACCCCAACACTTCCCCCCCGTATGCGCTTCTACCCCATTCTTGTGCTGAGCTTCGTGCTGCTCGGTACTCCCCTACCCGCTCAACTCGACTGGGTAGCCGACCACCCCGGTACCATTGTCTACACCCTCGATTTGGAGGACGTACAGCGGCACGAACTGCACGTTACGGTGGACTTCCCAGCGGTGAGCCCGGGGGTATTTACGGTGCGGATGGCGCAGGCCAGCCCGGGGCGGTACGCCGTACACAACTTCGCCAAGAACGTATACGACTTGCGCGCCTTCGCCGCCGACGGGCGGGAGATTGCCGTCCACCCGGCCAACGACGAAGTGGCGAGCTGGCATATCGCGGGGCACGGGGGGTCGGTTCGCTTGGAGTATACGCTGTTTGCTAACGGTGGCGACGGGACCTACTCCGGGGTGGACGACCGCAAGCTACATTTGAACATGCCGGCCAGTTTCATCTACGGCACCCGGCTGAACGACAGGCCGGTCCTGCTCCGGATAAAGGAAGGGCAGCGGCCGGACTGGAGGGTAGCCACCCAGTTGGTTCCGGTGGGTGAAGGTAGCAACCGTGCTCATGCGGCCCCTGATTACTACTACTTCTTCGATTCCCCGACCATCGTCGGTGAGATGATGCAAGCCAGCTTTCCCGTAGCTAACCCCGATGGCAAAGAACAACGGATCGAAGTGGCGATGATGCACGAGGGTACGCAGGAGGAGTTCGATAACTACGTAGCGTGGATCGAGCAGATCGTACTGACGCAGCGGAAGATCTTCGGCGAGTTACCCGACTTCGACTACGGCCGCTACACGTTCCTGTGCGCTTATAACCCTTACATCGGCGGTGACGGAATGGAGCACCGCAACTCGACCATCTGCTCGGCCCCGGTCGGCCTGGAGGCGTACGCCGAACGCTTGATCGGTACGGTGAGCCACGAGTTTTTCCACTGTTGGAACGTGGAGCGGATTCGCCCGGCGAGCCTGGAGCCATTCGACTTCGACCACGCCAACCGCAGCGGGGAACTCTGGTTCGCGGAAGGATTTACGAGCTACTTTGACGATTTGAGCCTGGTGCGCGCGGGTATCCTGAGTCTGGAGGATTACGCCAGCGGTATGGCCGGTCAGCTGAACTACGTCGTCAACAGTAGCGGCCGCAGCCACCGTAGCCCGATCGCAATGAGTCAGCAAGCCCCTTTCGTGGATGCCGCCACGGCCAACGACCCGGATAACTTCGGGAACACTTTCGTCAGCTATTACTCCTATGGCTCCACCCTCGGCCTGGTGCTCGACCTCGCCCTTAGGGAGAAAGGGCAACGATTAGACGACGTGATGCGCCGTATGTGGGAACTGTACGGCAAAATGGAGATCCCTTATCACGTACGCGACATCGAACGGGTAGTCGGAGAAGTTGCCGAAGACGCCGACTGGGCGGCCGCCTGGTTCGAGCGCCACATCTACAACAGTGAGCTACCCGACCTGGCACCCTACTTTGCCGAATACGGATTAACCTTGCGGCAAGAAGTGCCGGATTCGGTCGGCTTCCGTGACCTGCGGCTGCGGGAAGAGGACGGCCGGGTGGCCTTGCGTACCTCCCCCCCGGAGAACTCGGGCCTCTACGCCGCCGGCCTCGACGCCGATAGCGAAATAATCAGCCTGAACGGAACGAGTATCGCCTCCATAGCCGACTGGGAGGAAGTCGTCCGCGGTATGCGGATCGGTGAAAGCTACGAGATTCGGTTCGAGCAACTCGGGGAGGAGAAGACGGGTCGTTTTGTTGCTACCGCCAACCCCAATTTCGTGCTGGAAGTCGACGAGCAACCGAAGAAGAAAGTGCTGGCGCGGAGGCAGGCGCTGTATGGCCCCCAGTAGGAAGCTGACTTCCGAAGCCCCCTATTCTTCGCTCATTATGTCCGGTCTTCGCACCTGCGTCCTCGCAATAGCCTGCTCTTCTCGCCACGCTTCGATCCTGGCCGTATGGCCGCTCAGCAGAATATCGGGGACGCGCCTGCCGCGCCACTCGGCCGGCCGGGTATAGACCGGTGGGGCGAGTAGATCGTCCTGAAAGGAATCGGTGAGGGCGCTCGTTTCATCGTTCAGCACCCCGGGCAGCAAGCGGCCGATGCTGTCGACGATGACGGCGGCGGCCAACTCCCCACCGGAGAGAACGTAGTCGCCGATACTGATCTCCAGGCTCACGTAGGCATCGCGGATGCGTTGGTCGATCCCTTTATAGTGGCCGCAGATGAGCAGCAGGTTTTCCCCTAAGCTGAGTCGGTTGGCGCGTGTTTGCCGGTAGGGCTCCCCATCCGGGGTAAGGTAGATGATCTCGTCGTAAGTGCGCTGCGTTTTCAGTTCGTCGATCAGGGCGGCAAGGGGCTCCGGGCGCATGACCATTCCGGCGCCGCCGCCAAACTGATAGTCATCCACGCTGCGGTGCTTGCCGAGGCCGTGCTCCCGCAAGTCGTGTACGGCTACGGAGAGCAGGCCCTTATCCTTCGCCCGTTGCATGATGCTGTGGGAAAGCGGTGAGGTGAGCAGATCCGGGACGACCGATATGATATCGAAATGCATAAGGCTTATTTTCGGATGCCGGCCTTGTAGCGTACCCAGGCGTTATACAGCAAGCGAAAAGGCGTAATTACGCACGCTACGATCGCCCACACCCCGAAGAAGCGGTATTCGGAATGCATGTAGGTATCGATGGTAGAGCGCCAGGCGGGGTCGAGGTACTTGACCAGCACGTCGGGCCCTTCCTCATCGAAGAATATGATGAAGTAGTTGAACCACTGGCCCATCCAGAATAGTAATGGGATCAAGGCCAGGCTTACCGCCGCCTGTAAAAACAGACGATCGCGTAACCAACTGATGTCGAGGAAAAAAAGGTAACGGGTCGCGGTGATGGCGATGACGACGTACACGAAGTTGGGCAGGAAGAAGGGGAAGTCTGGGACTTTGGTATAGATCGGTAACAACACCAGGGCGGCGATCAGTAGGGTGATTACCCACCAAAGGAGTTCGAAGGAAGCTTGCGATGCTCGGCCGGTAGTCATAGAGAGAGGTGATTCTACCGTGCGAAAGTACGACGACGCGCCCGGTGACCGCTCCGACAACCGGGCCGCGGTGGAAAGTGTTGCGCCACCATACCCTCATCCGCCAATGTACCAGTGTGATAAACCCACCGACATCCTTCAGCAGGTCCAAGCCATACCCCTTTTCAAAGAGGTGGATGAAGTAGCCCTCCGGTGGCTGATCGACAAGTGCGTGTTCGTCTGCTTCGATCGGGACGAGGTGGTGTTCGAGGACGGGGAGGTAATCGATCATTTGGAGATCATCCTGACCGGTAGCTATTTGATCAGAAAAGAAAAGGACGGGCGGAGTAAGGAAATGGGCGTCTGGGAAGCCCCCTACGTGGCTGGCATACTACCCTTCAGCCGGATGAAGGAGACCTCGGCCGAAGGCATAGCCCTCGAAAACATCCAGGCGCTGCGGCTGCATAAGGACCACTTCACCGAGATGATCAACGTGAGCTATGAGCTTACCCAGGCCTTCGTCGGGGTCATGACCGACCGGGTCCGAGACTTTCAGAATATGCGCTTGATGGACGAGAAATTACTCGCGCTCGGCAAAATGAGCGCCGGCCTGGCCCACGAACTGAATAACCCCGCCTCGGCCATCGTGCGTTCGAGCCGCGAGCTACACCGCCACCTCTCCCAAACCCCGGAGCGCTTCAAGCAACAGGTAACCGCCAACGTCACGCCCGAGTCGGTCGACCGGATCAACAAGATCCTGTTCGACCGCATCAAACACTGCTCGGATACTTCCGAGCTGACCTTGCTGGAACGCGAGGAACGGATGGACGACCTCGACGATTGGTTCGCCGAGCAGGGTATCGACAACAGTGAGGAGATCATCGACACCTTCGTGGATTGGGACTTCAGCCCCGAGCACCTCGGTCGTATTGCGGACATCATCCATACAAGCGCCCTGCCGCTAATGCTGTGGTGGATAGAAACCATCCTCACCACCGAAAGCCTGGTGACGGAAATTCAAACGGCCAGCACCCGCATTGCCGAACTGATCGGCTCGATCAAGAGCTATAGCCACATGGATAGCCAGCCCAGCATGGAGTTCAAGGACGTACACGACGGCATCAAGTCGACGCTTACCATGCTGAAGTTCAAGTTCAAAAAATCAAACATCAGGCTCGAAAAGCAGCTCGCGCCTAACCTGCCGAACATTAAAGTACTGGAAGGGGAGTTGAACCAGGTCTGGACGAATCTGATCGTCAACGCGCTCGACGCCGTTCCGGAGGATGGAACCGGCAGGATCACCATCCGCACCTACCAAAAACGGGAGAACCTTTGCGTGGAAATTGCGGATAACGGCTCTGGCATCCCCGAAGAAATACAGGGTCGGGTTTTCGAACCTTTCTTTACGACCAAGGGGATTGGTGAGGGCACCGGCATGGGGCTCGACATCGTGCACCGCTCGCTCAAGCGCCATGGCGGTACGGTCAGCGTGGAGAGTGAACCCGGCAATACCTGTTTTAAGGTCTGTTTCCCCCTCTAACCATCCTACAGAAGAACTTTCACTTTTCAACCCATGGCCGAAGAACGAAAACCCATCATCCTATCCGTCGATGATGACCCCCAAGTGCTCCGCTCGCTCAAGCGGGACCTGCGTAGCCATTACAAGGCGGACTACCGCATTATCTCTACCACGGATGCCAAGGAAGCACTCGAGGCCATAGAGGAGCTGAAGAAGAAGGGCGAAACGATCGCTCTCTACCTATCCGACCAACGGATGCCCGGGATGCTCGGGGTGGACTTTTTGGAGAAAGCCCGGGTATTCTATCCCAAAGCCAAACGGGCACTCCTGACCGCTTACTCCGACACGCAAGCCGCGATCAAGGCCATCAACGACGTTCAGTTAGACTATTACCTGCTGAAGCCCTGGGACCCGCCGGAGGAAAAGCTCTACCCGATACTGGATGAGTTACTGGATGACTGGAAGCTTTCCTTCCGGCCCGAATATCAGGGCTTGAAAGTAGTCGGTTACCAATATTCCCCCAAGTCCCACAACATCAAGGATTGGCTGGCGGCTAACCTGAAGCCCTACCAGTGGGTCGAGGCGACCAGCGACAAGGGCAAAGACCTGCTCGAACTACATAGATGCGCGGCAAAGGAACTCCCCGTAGTAATTATTGAAGACGGTACCGCCCTACCCAACCCTAGCCTGCCGGAGTTAGCGGAACAGTTGGGGATGAGCGCGACCGCTTCGGAGGAGTTGTACGACGTAGTCATAGTCGGCGGAGGCCCCTCCGGCATGGCGGCGGCGGTGTACGGCGGCTCGGAGGGCCTAAAAACGTTGCTGATCGAAGCGCGCGCGCCAGGTGGGCAGGCTGGGTCCAGCAGTCGTATCGAAAATTATCTGGGCTTCCCGAGCGGCCTTTCCGGCGCGGAGCTGACGCGGCGCGCGATGGCGCAGACGCTCCGTTTCGGCGTAGAGATGGTCAGCCCGCGGGAGGTAAAGGACATATGCATTCAGGACAACTACAAGATTTTGACGCTGGACGACGACACCGAGGTCAAAACGCGCGCCGTGATTCTCACGACGGGCGTCCAGTACCGAAAGCTCCCGGCTGACGGGGCGGATGAATTCAGCGGGGCCGGGGTGTACTACGGCGCGGCCATGACGGAGGCCAAAGCCTGCGAGAATAAGGTCATCTACATCATTGGCGGGGGCAACTCCGCCGGGCAAGGGGCGGTCTACCTATCTAAATTCGCCAGGGAAGTGCACATTCTGATCCGTAAACCGGATTTGACCTCGAGTATGTCCAGTTACCTCATCGATCAGATCGAAGCTATAGACAACATCATGGTGCACGGTTACCGGGAGGTGACACAGGTGTTGGGTGACGGCGACCACCTCGAAAGGCTCGTAGTGGAAAACCTAGTGGACAATACCACTACCGAAGAGCGGGCGGACGCCCTGTTCATCTTCATCGGGGCCCGCCCGCGGACGGATTGGTTGAGCAAAGGGGAAATACTAACCGATGCACGCGGTTTCGTCGTTACGGGCAGAGACATTACCGGCTCGGCCGAGTATCAGACCAGCTGGCGGGAGGAGCGACCACCGTTTTTGTTGGAAACGTGTGAGCCTGGGGTATTCGCGGCCGGTGACGTGCGCTCCGGCGCAATGAACCGGGTTGCGTCCGCCGTCGGTGAAGGCGCGATGGCCATTAAGTTCGTGCACGAATATTTAGCGGAGAATTGAGTGGGGAACAAATTTCAGCGGACGACAAAACAAACAAAAGTCATGTTTATTAAAACATTTTGTTTGTTTTAGGTGAGTTAATCCCCTACTTTTGACATAAATCCATATTTATGTCCAGCTCACAAGCCCAAAAAGATCCGGAGGTTCGGAAGGAAAATCTTCCTACCCGACCGGTGGATCGTCCGGTCGGGGAGCGCGAACGGCTGCGGGACATCCTTGTAGTATTCGTTACCTACCCCATCACTCCTACCAAGCGCACCGAAGAGGTTGCCGAAAGTAAACCCTGGTTAGAGTTTCTGTCGCTTTTACTAAAGGTCGCCCTGGCGGCGTACGCACTCTACGAGGGTATAATGGACTCGGGTAGCGGGTAGTGACTAGGAGTTGAGGTAGGGCTTTCCTTAATGACGAAAGCACCTTTCTGTACAGGAAGGTGCTTTCGCAGGGGGCGTCTTCAGGACTCCCGGACGATAAATTTTCGCGATTACCTAGTAACTCCAAAGATCCTGTTCGAAGTTGAAGATCTCTTGCTTGATGCGTTCGGCTTCGAGCAGTCGTTCGCGGCCGTTGGTGAGGTAGCCTTCGATGCGTCGGTCGAGGACGTTGCTTTCTTTGGTGATGTAGCTGTTGAAGTAGCGGGCTTCGAATACGTCTTCCCAACTGCGGTTAGCGGCGTCATTACCAAACACGAACGCTTCTTCGTTGGCGAGCACCTGGCGGGCGCCGGGGTAGTAAACCCAGAAGAGCGGGCGTTCGTAGAGGAAGTTACCGTTCTCATCGTACTGCTCCGCCATGGGGGCAATACCTAAGATTCGCACTTGCATGGTGCTGCTTTCCTTGTCGAAGAACCAAATTTCTTGCAGGCGGTAACGGCGTACGGAAGCGGGGTCGAATACTTTCGGGACTTCTACGTAGGTTACGTTAAAATCCTGGTCGAACTGCTCGATGGTGTCTACCCCACCTCCAATTGCTAAGCGATCCTGTTCGGGAAGGGGCTCGGAGAAGTCATCCGTAAGTGTTCCGTAAAGTTGGATAGCGCCCGTGTCGGCAGCTTCTAGCAAGATGGTGATTAACGGACGATCCGGGGAGGCGAAGGGAAGGTTAATTTTCTCCTTCACGTCCAGTACTCGCCAGATACGCTTGGACCACATGATGTCGGCTTCCCGAACATCTTCGTAAGGCAGTGCTACGCGTTCGACGACCATTTTACGATCGACGACATCATTAACGGGCTTCAGGAACTGATCGTTAGCCGGATCGGCCTGATCTCCTTGACCGGGCAGGGTGATGGAAGTCGGTTCGTCATCCGAAGTATTGACGGGGCGTTGGGCGAGGACAGTAACGGTGCTTGCAAGCAAGAGCACCAATGTCAGTTGAAAAGCTGCCTTCATAAAATGGTTAGTTGAGGATAACGCGGGGTTCGGGGGTAAAACGCTCGTGCCTATTCCGCTAGTGTGGGGTTCGCTAAATATAAAACGGGCCTTCGAGGAGGGCTACCCTTCGAAGGCCCGCTAAGGTAGGCCTGCCGCCGCTACTTATTGTAGCTGGAAGGCGATACCTCCGAGGTCACGCGGGCCTTGGTCACCGGGGCAACGCGCTTTGATGTTGTTGGCGTAGATGATGTCCCCCGGTTTAGCGCGGGCGATTAGTTGCTTGGACTTACCGTTGAATTGCCAGCCGCCGTTTTGACTTACTTGTACGTCGTCGCGTTTTGGTACGTAGACGAATTCGTAACCTTGGATGTTACACCTTGCGTCAAAGTCGAACCCTTCTAGCAAAGGCAGAATGCCCTTCTGCCCACGCAATAGCGAGACCGGGATTTTACCCCCTTTGGAATTACCGAGTACGGGAACTGGGTTGGGGATGCGCTTGACGCGGAAGGGGAAAGTGCCGAGGTTCTGACCGTTAGCGGTGACGCTTACTGTAGCTTCACCCTGGCTACTGCCTTTTACGGTATAGTTACTTCCACTACCGCTGATTGTAGCAGGCCCACTAATATTGACACGAACGTCACCAGAAGCAACACCAGCGGCTGAGACGGTCACGGGGTTGTCTACGCCCATGTAGAATACGTTCATCTTATCGGCGGAGACCGCTACGGAGCGCTGACCTACTTCGTAGGTGAATTTACCATCGCCAGAGACTGTCTTCCCCGTTAACGGGTTCGTCACGGATACGGAAGTATTGATGGACTTCTGACCGGACCCACTACCCGTGATGGTGTAGTCGGCCGTACCATCAGGATTCAATCTCAGACGCTGGCCGTTGACCCGTAGATCGACGTTGGCGGGGTCGAGGCTGGAGGAGTAGGACCCGACGGATACTTTCGCGCGAATCTGCTCGCCGGAGATCACGTAACTCTTATCGGCTGAAAACACCGGGAAGAACTGATCGACGTCGATCACCTTACCGCCCGCGAGTTGTACCATGTCATTGACCATATTCGCCTCGGTTGACTTTAGGTCGGATTGAAATTGCGACAACAGCGGAAGCACGGCGGCTACTGGCATGTGACCGAATTTATAGTCGGACCAACTTTCCTTTTTATCAGCTGCGTCGCGCCACGTTTGATCATCCACACCGAAAGGCATGTTATTAGTAACGTTCGCGATGCGGCTATCTATGTCCTCTTGGCTGAGGTCCATATTTTTCCCATGGTCGCGGAGCAGGGAGGAATAGGCATCGATAAGTTGCTGACGGGTGTCAATAATTTTCTGCTTTAGATCTTCTCCGATGCCCGGGTCCCCACCGGCCCCGTCCTCCCCATAGACTAGAATCCGAGTAGGTACGTCTTTATTCTTCTTGCCCTTATAGACTGACTTTCCGTGATCCTCCCGGAAGTCACCTTCGTTGACCTCACCGTCATTGTTACCGGAAACGTCGATCAGTTGGTTACGAATATCTTCTACGTAGCCAGAGAAATCCCTGGAAATAGACTGCACCTGAGTTATAGCGGGTTGAATCGGACGAAAACGGTCTTTAGTGTCGTCTTCTAATAGGGCGTTCAACCCCTCTACCGTTCCGCCCAGTTGATTATCGACCGTAGAGATGGACGCTTTGTTGCCTTCGTCCAACGTCTGGAAAGCATTCATCACCTCGGCGGAAACGTTTAACGCAAGTAGAGCCATCAGTACCAAGTACATGATGTTGATCATTAACTGCCGGGGCTCCTTAGGGATTGACATAGAAGATTATTGAGCCCGCGCGAAGAAGGGGGGGATGTGCCTTCTGGCGGGGTTAGTTCGGTATGAGGAAGATAGACTAAACGGGCTACACTTAGGCCCGAGGTACGCGCATGGCGCTGATCATGTTGCCGTAGACGTTATTGAGCGTGCTCAGGTTGCCGTTGAGCTGCTTCATTTGTGCTTGGTACACCTTCGTGTCTTCGGCGGTAGCGGCCAGATCGGCCATGGCCTCGTTGAGCTTCGAGTAGAAATTGCCCATCTGCTTGATCTGCTGGCTGGTGCCACTGAAGTCAGCTTCCTGGAGCGCTTTGAGGCTGCTCATGCTTTTAGACATCGTTTGCAGCTCCGTCAACATGCCGCCGAGTTGCGCCTCGACGACCTCGCCGTTGAGTTGGGCGGCGGGGGTGGTGACTACGCCGACGCCACCGGTGGCGAGGGGCTGCACGTCTGCGTCGTACTTGCTCAGGCCCGGGTAGAGTTTATCCCAGTAGTAGTCGGGCTCCGGGCCGATTACGCCGAGGAGGAGGAAGAGGAAAGCTTCGACGCCAAGACCGATCGTGATCAGGTCCCAACCTTCGGGAAGCCAACTTGGGTTTTCCCAGGATTGAATTTTGTAGAGGGCACCGAGCATAACGATGGCGGCGCCTACACCGATGATGAAGTTCTTCGCGTACTTAAACGTGGGGGACTTAGTAATAGCCATTCTAGTAAAGCGGTAGGTTTGGGGCTAGGAGAAGAGTAAAGGTGCGCCCGCCTCGCTGCCCCGTGAATAATATGTTTGTGTTCTCTGTGGGTGGGCCACATTCACGCGTCTTGTAACCGTAGCCGAGGCCCAGGTATTGTAAGGCAGCGCAAAATTATGGCTTTGAAAGGACAAAATCAAAAGTTCGTCGGTCAGCTCCCTTTTTTGGTATAATTCCCAAAGTCGTTCAACCCTACGCGGCCCGCTCGGAATCCTGGCTTTGCGCAATCAGCTTCAGGCCTGCAGCCATAACGGACTTAGCCGTGCGCCCGAACAGTTTTGCGATGCGCTCCGCATCATTCGTGTAGCACATCGCCTCGATGAGAAGCGCCCGTTCTTCCCGCGACCAAGGTTCGTACGCCCGGGGATAGTTTTGACGCGCACGCTGTTTGAAGCCAGGTAGCTTATCGGTTGGCCGCGAGACGCCCAGTCGCACTATTTCTTTGCGTAGTTCCTCTGCTTTATCGTCGGTGAGCTTGTCAAAAGGGTGCTCGCGGAAGAACGGGTTTGTAGGGTGAGATGCCGCGGGCACGCCCTGCTTCGTTGCCCGTTTACCCTCCCCATCCCACAAATCGGGGTGGCGGGTAGCGAATTGGGCGACGGTCTGGCGCATGAACGCTTTGCTCATTGCGTTGCGGTAGCGGCCGTAATGACTGACGGCTTTCAAACTGGCATCCGCAATGCTTCGACTGCCACGAAGTACGCGCACCAACTGTTCGGGCGTCGGTTGGTAGCCCAATTGTTCGAGCTCCGAATAGGTAGCTAAGAGTACCGAATCCGAAAGGGAAGCTTGCACCGTGGCGACGGAAGCGCCGACGACGCCACGAAAGCGTGTCAATGCCGCCGCGACGCCGGGCTGCGCCAGGCAGGACGTGGTAAGGTCGAAAGGAATTTGACGCTGCGGATCCGTGCCGGCGGCCAGTTGATCGAGCAGGGAGAGGAGTTGCGCTGCATTCATGGTAAATCGGGAGTTGTGGTTATTGAATGCCACAAAGCACGATGCATCAAGAACGGCTATTCGTCCCTTAAACGAATACTTGCGAATTTATACGTATAAAAACGCTTGAGGGTATGTTTATGGCTTCAACTTACCCTGGATGCCGTCGTCCATGGTCTTCCCGGTAACGATGCTCGCCGCCATCTTGGCAAACGCGACCATCTGGCCGTTCTTGGTATCCCAATAGTAGCCCGACTTTGGGGTAACGCGGATCATCGACAGGTTGGGATCGTCTAAACCCTTCGGAAACCAGACTTTGATTTCGGGGGAGAACAACTCTGCGGCTTTAGCTCGGTCAAAGGTGACTTCTGCATGCCCGAAGATGCTGAGGTGATCCGTTTCGCCTACCTCGGTGCTGTAGATAAGCTGTACGGCGGGGTCGCGTCCGATGTCCTTATTATGGTCGCTATCCCTGCCGCTGAAGAACCAGATGGTACCATCGTCTTCTACTTGCTGGGTAGACATCGGGCAGGTACTGAAAGGTTTCGCCCCCAGGTTAGTACAGAGCATAGCGATGTCGACCGACATGGCCAACTTCTGCATCTTCTTGACTGCCGCTTTATTAATTAAGTGTTTCGTATCACCCATGGGTCAATGCTTTCCTGGCAAAGCGCCACTACGTGGGTGATTGTTCGCTATATGATCAGCATCGCGTCACCGTAAGCAAAGAACTTATACTTTTCCTTTTGCGCCTGGGCGTAGGCCTCAAGGATCAGATCTATGCCACCGAAGGCGCAGGTAACGATAAATAAGCTACTCTTCGGCAGGTGAAAGCTGGTCAGCAGGTGATCCGGGATGTGGAACTTATAGGGTGGGTAGATGAAGCGGTTGGTCCACCCTTCATTCGTAGCCAGTAGCCGCTCGGCGGATACGCTGTCTTCACAGGCACGCAGGGAGGTAGTACCGACGGCGCAAACTAAGCCACCATCCTTTTTGGTAGCGTTGACCGTATCGGCCGCCTCCTGGGTGACGCGGAAATATTCGGCGTCCATTTTGTGTTTGGAGAGGTCTTCCACTTCAATGTCGCGGAAGGTACCTAGGCCCAGGTGGAGGGTGATTTCCGCTTTCTTGATCCCGGCCAGTTCCATACGCATGAGCGTCTCACGGCTGAAGTTTAGGCCGGCGGTAGGGGCGGCAACGGCGCCAATCTCCTTGGCGAAGACGGTCTGATAGCGGTCGACGTCACGGCTATCCGGGTCCCGCTCGATGATCTTGGGTAGGGGCGTATTACCGAGTGCATGCAGTTCTTTGCGGAACTCGTCGTTGGGCCCGTCGTAAAGAAAGCGGATGGTACGCCCCCGGCTGGTGGTATTATCGACGACTTCGGCGACCAGCTTGGTGTTGCCCTTTTTATCGTTGAAGTAAAGCTTGTTACCGACGCGAATCTTGCGGGCGGGGTCCACGAGCACATCCCACAAACGAGCCTGGGCGTTGAGTTCACGGAGGAGGAAGACTTCGATGCGGGCTTGCGTTTTTTCCTTGAGCCCGTACATGCGGGCGGGGAACACCTCGGTGTTGTTGAATACCAGCGTATCGCCTTCGCTGTAGTAACCGAGTAGATCGGTGAACATCTTATGCTCGATGGTGCCTTCCTCCCGGTTGACGATCATTAGTCGGCCGTCGTCTCGCCGCTTGGTAGGGGTTTTTGCGATTAGTTTCTCGTTGAGTTCGAATTTAAACTGCGATAATTTGGTCCTCATTCCCGGGGGGATTCGTTTATGGAGAGCGGATTAGGTGGGGCTCCCGCACTATGATCTTGAAATTACGGCCGTAACCGTTATGGTAAAGAACGCGCAAAAGTAGGGGAATTTCCCTTAATGACTTAGCCGCGCTCGGGCACCTCTATATAAAGGTGCTTCGACAGGCATAGGTTGTAAGACGTTACTTTCTTTTGCCGCCCCCCACGGGCCGCCGGGTGGCTGCCTTACATCCTACCCAGTCGCCCGTTAGTCGATTGGCAAGCGGCGGCCAGGGCGCGGTGCGTACATTTGAAGACCTCAATCACCCCCGCCGCATGCTGCTCTCCAAGGTCATCTCTGAAAGTATCCGTCAAGCCTGGGCGCAGTTAAGCGGAAATAAGCTGCGCACCTTCCTGTCCTTGCTCGGTATTTCCATCGGCATCTTTTGCATTATCGGCGTCCTTTCCGCCGTCGACAGCCTGGAGGACAACCTAAATGGCAGTCTTGCTAAGTTGGGTGACGACGTGGTCTACATCGATAAATGGCCCTGGAAAGATAACAGCAGCGACTGGTGGGAATTCTTTCAGCGGCCCTACCCGGACTACGACGACTACCAGGCCCTCAAACGCGATATGCAGACGGCGTCCCTGGTATCTTACTGGACCGTACCGGGTAGCAAAGCCCTGAAGTACCGGAACAATAGTGTGGAAGGTGGCTACCTATTCGTTACTACCTACGAACTCGATCGCATATTCAACATAGAGATCGCCAAGGGGCGCTACTGGACCCCGAGTGAATACAGCTCTGGCGCCGATAAACTGCTGATCGGTAGTGTAATTGCCACCGAGCTTTTCGCGGATCTGGAGCCGGTCGGCAAAACGGTGAAGATGGGCGGCCGTAAATACGAAATCATCGGCGTCTTTAAAGAATCCGGCGGGGACCTCATCAATCCGCTTGACTTCGATGACGCCATCGTCGTCGGTTACAACAACGCCGGTCGGTTCATCAACCTTAAAAATCGCGATCAATTTGGCGGGACGGTTGGTGTGAAGGCAAAGGATGGAATTACTACCGCCCAACTACAGGACGAAATCCGCGGCATCGTCCGCAACAACCGCCGGCTGCGACCACGCGAGGAGGACAACTTCTCGATGAATGAACTCAGTATGATGGCGGATGCCCTCGGTGCCTTTTTCGGGGTGGTGAACATCGTCGGGTGGGTGATCGGCGGCTTTTCCATCATCGTCGGCATCATCAGCGTTGCCAACATCATGTTCGTATCCGTCAAGGAGCGCACCAGCCTGATCGGGGTAAAAAAGGCGCTCGGTGCACGGAAATACGTGATCCTGCTGGAATTCCTGACCGAATCGGTCATTCTGTGCCTGATCGGCGGCTTGGTCGGTCTGCTGCTTGTCTTCGTCGGTACGACCGTAATCAATCAGTTCATGGAAGCTTTCAGCATCCAGCTGTCCGTAGGCAAGGCGATGCTGGGGGTGGTGCTTTCCGCAGTCGTAGGGATCATGGCCGGGGCCATCCCGGCGGGGCAGGCGGCTAAGATGGACCCGGTGGAGGCCATGCGATCCTGACCGGGTCGGCTTAGCTACCGGACGACTATCCTGGTTTTGTGCCGCCGACTTCCTTCCTGGAGTGTCAGGAGGTAAACGCCAGCTTTCAAATTTGAGATGTTTACGTGCTCGCCGCTTCTCTCGAAGCTTACCGACCGGCCGGTTTGATCGACGATATCGAGCACCCCGGTGGCGTAATTGATGGTCAATAGATCAGAGGCGGGGTTAGGGTAGGCTACGAGTTCTTGCGCACCCCGTACCGAAGCGCTGGTAATGGCGGATAGTTGGGAGGTACCGTCGAAATCCCGCTGCCTGACCCGATAGAAGTACTTATCGCCTTCTCGTACGTCAGAATCTTCCAGGCTGTATTCCCCGGCACCGCGGGGTGCTACCGTCGCGATTCGTGTAAAACGGTTGCCGTCTTCACTACGCTCTACCTCAAAGCCGGCATTGTCCTCTTCGTAGCTGGTTGCCCAGTCGAGGGTGATTGACTTCGGGCCGGGGGTGGCGTGCACGTATTCAAAACCAACCGGCAGCACGACCGCCAGGGCGGCGAACGTAGTGCGGTCCCGGCACTCCACCTCCTGACCGCGGCGGATAACGAGGTCGGCCCCCAAACGGTTGTATCCCGTGGCGGGCTCCCAAACTTCCTCACCGTTGAAAGTACTCGCCAGTCGTATGCTGTATTCGGGTCGGCTCCGCAGGCTTGCCGCGGGGTCCGGAAAGTTCAGGAGCATCTCGAAAGTCCCTAAAGGCATATCCTCTGGAATGCAGAACTCTTCGGAGATCCGGTGTCGCTGCTCTTCGGGGTACCACGTTCGAGGGTCGACGTCGCACCGGGCAACGAAAACAGCTCCGTCCTCCTTACCGCGCAGGATAAACTCGACGTTTCGCTCGTTGAAAGGTGCCGTATATCCGGTGTTATTTAGGAAGAGTTCGATTTTAAGGCTCGCACCCTGGGCGGCGGCCGTCGGGAGGCTGCCTTCCTGTAATTCAAAACGGTAACCCAGCTCCCGCTTAATGTCTTCCATACAGCCCCCGGCCACCCAATCGTTATTGACCTCGTTGTTATAGCCGCTATTCAGGTAGCTGTAATGCATCCGCCTCAGCTCTTCCGCAGCGAAGCCACCGCCGGTGGCGCAATCGTTCTCCGGGCTGTAGTTATCCGAGCAGGTTTCCCCGCCTACCGGGACGAACCGGCTATCGGCCGCGAAGTAAGGCTTGAGCGTGGCGGTATCCGATTCCGACCCATCGTCGGTGGTTCCGTAATTCAGGTAGGTACCCACGTCATTAAAGCTGGATAACAGGCAATCGTTGTGGAAACCGATGCGCGCCTTATTAGAGCCACTGTAAGCCTCGGCCTCCTCCGTAGCCTCCGAAGTCGTCGGCGCGGATATTCCGTAGATAGCCTTCTGCTTCATCTGGGGGTACCGTACCTGGACGGTTCTGTTCTTAGGCAACACGTCGAGGAGTGCTTCCAATACTTCGATTCGATCCGCCCAGTTCTCGTCCAGCAGTTTCCCCTGCGCGCTGGCGTCCCCGAAGTGGTCGGTATAGTATTGTTCGCCCCACGTACCTATGAAGCCCATTTGCACGGTAGCGATGATGTCGCCGTTGGCCTGCAAGATGGGTGCCAGTTGGTCGATATGGGCGAGCACGACGTCTTTGGGCGCATCTCCGTACGGAGGGCAAATGAAGTTGCCACAGCTGTCATCAAGCTCATCGGTGTAAGCAAAGCGTGGGATCACCTTGAGGCCGGCCTGTCTGACCGCTGCCATATCATTACTGATGTTCTCCAAATAGCTCTCGCTGATCGGGCCGGCCGTAAAGTCTTCGAGGAAGAAGTAACGAAACACCAGCGTACTGACAAAATCATAGTCGGCCCCGGGGATCGTACCGAAGCTGCGGTAGCTGGCCAGTTCGCTGGCGTCAAGTGGGGTATAGTTGCCGGAGCGCGTCTCCGAATATCGGTAAAATCCACGTTCGGGGTTGGCAAAGTCGGCGGCTGACGCACTATAGCTGACCGCTACCTGCGCGGTTAGCACACCGCTACAGAGTAGCAGTGCAAGGGTAAAAAATCGCATACGTTTTGTGTTGTTGTTGGTTAGAGCGCTGCCTAAAATCAACGGAGGCAGAGGGCCTACCCGTGCAAAGCGGTAGCTACGTCCTTCTTCAGAAGATCTTAAACTGAACTGTTTGGGTTGTTGCTTTTGAAACTTGAACCACTAATAAAAACAAAAGCCGCTACCCATATAGTATGAATAGCGGCTTTTAACATTTAAAGCATAAGATTTAATGGGCAAAGTACACTATTCCTGTACCAACTCCATCTGCATCTCATGGGTAACCTCCGGGTGGAGGTTCAAAGTGAGGGTGTACGTACCGATCTCTTTGGCATCCTCCGGTAGTTGAATCTTCTTGCGTTCTACGGTAACGTCGAACTGCTCCTTGAGCTGCTGCTTTACGGAGAGCTCGGTAATGGAACCGAAAATACGGCCGGTAGCACCCGCCTTGGCACCGACGCGGAGCGTCTTACCGGCAAGCTTGTTCGCCACGTCCTTGTAGACGTCGAGGCGCTTGGCCTCCTGAGCGTCCTCCCGGCGGATCATCTCGTTCAGCCGCCCCATATTTGAGTCGTTAGCGATGATGGCAAGGCCCCGCGGAAGGAGGTAGTTACGCCCGAAGCCGTTTTTGACGGTAAGGACTTCGTGCTTGTCGCCGACCTTATCGACGTCTTTCAGCATGATTACTTTCATAAGGTAATATGTTGTCCCACCCTTTAGGAGCCGTGCCCCGTTTACAGGTGGTTAGTTTATGAATGAGTGGGTGAGTGGATGTTAGAATGAGTGAATGCTAGGACGTGTATCCACTCATTCCCACATCCGCTCATTTACTTAAGGAGGTCCGTCAGGTAAGGCAGCATGGCCAGATGACGGGCGCGCTTGATAGCGGTAGCGATCTTACGCTGGTACTTGAGGCTGTTGCCGGTGATGCGGCGGGGAAGGATCTTTCCTTGCTCGTTGACGAAGGTCAGCAGGAAATCAGGGTCCTTATAATCAATATACTTGATGCCGTATCGCTTAAAACGGCAGTACTTCTTTCTACGTCCGCCGATCTTGGGGTTCGACAGGAACTTGATGTCATCTCTGGATGCCATGATTCTTTAGTTTGGGGGAGTTAACTATTCTTCTTCCTTGAAGCTTTCTGCATCGCCGCTCGGGACGCCGGAGAGGCTGGGTGCGTCCGCCTTCTTACGGCTTACACCGTGTGCTGCGGGCTCAGCTTTGGCCTTCTTGTCCTGCTTCTTGCGCTTGGCTTTGCCGATCTTGCCGGCTCGCTTGTCGGCATTGTACTGGACGCCGTACTTGTCGAGCGACACGGTGAGGAAGCGGAGGATCCGCTCATCCCGCTTGAGGCCGAGTTCGAAGTTGTTAAGGAAAGCACCATTTGGAGCGGTGTACTCTACGCTGTAGTAAACGCCGTTGCTACGTTTGTTAATGTCGTAAGCGAGGGTGCGGAGGCCCATCTCGTCAACAAAAACAATCTCGCAACCCTCCTGCTGGAGCGCGCCTACGTACGCCTGAGCCGTCGACTTAATGTCTTCTGTCGACAGCACCGGATCTACGATGAAAGTAGTCTCGTAATTTCTCATATGGATCAGTCGTACTGATTGTGAAATAAATGTGGTTAACTGCCCTCCACCGGCAAGGCCGGTCAAAAGCGGACGCAAAGGTACGTTTTCTCGCCCGAAATCGTAGCGGTTGCGCTAATAACATTTCTTCCGTTAGTCGGGCACGCCAATCGGCCGTATTTTACCTACCCCATGACGAACGCCCCCTACTGGCTAGTCTGCTTACTCCTGTTGACCGGTTCGCTCGCCGGCCAGGAGATCTGCGACAACGGGGTGGACGACGACGCCGATGGCCTCGTTGATTTACGGGATAGTACCGACTGCATCTGTACGACCCCGCCCGCCATTCCCAGCCTACTCCCGAACCCCTCTTTCGAAAATTTCAGCCCCGACGAACCGGGCTGCGCCTCCAGCCAGGCCGGTGGCTTACCCGACGGCCCGGGGCAGGTGGACTGCCTCGAAGGTTGGGTCAAGGCAAGCGACGGCACGACAGATTCCTGGAATGCGTTCACCTACGCCGGCAACCCACCTTTCTGGCCCGGCGCCCTACCCCAACCCTTACCCAGCGGCTCCGGGGTAGCCGGCTTTTGGTCCGGTGTCGCCCGGCCGGACGACTACGATGCGGACGGCAACCAACTCAACTTCTTGAGGGAGTACCTGGGGGCCTGCCTACCCGACGGCCCGCTCGACGTTGCCGGGCAGTACCGACTCACCCTCGAGGTCGGTTACGCACTACCGAGCTTCTTCGCCGTTGGGGAACCGCCGATACCTCCACGGGATAGCGGCCGCATTAGCTCGCCCGGTACGGCACGCCTGGCCCTCTACGGTATTCGCGACTGCGCCAACATCCGCTTCCCCGGCCGCCAGTGCGTGGAGCTCTCCCCCGCCGCCGAGGGGTGGGAGAAGATCACCGACTTCAGCGTTACCGGCAGCGAAGGCAGTTGGTCGAGTGCGGAGGTCGACTTCCAACCGGCGTTTCCTTACGCCGCCGTGGCGATCGGGGCCGACTGCAGCCAAAACCCGCAAGAGAACCGACGGGAGTGGCGGCACTACTACTTCATCGACGACATCCGCCTCAATACCCAACGGAGCTTCGCGGAAGCCGTCGTGGGTGGCCCGGTCAGCGTTACCGGGAGTTCCGTATGCGACGACGACATCAGGCTGAGCGCGACCGAGCTGGCGGGCGGTAGCTACCAATGGTATAAGGACGGCGTGGCGATCGCGGGGGCTACCCGGCCGCAATACCGGGTAGCCCCCGGGCAAAACATCGACGGTGATTATCAGGTGCGCACCAGTTTGACCGGTACCTGCGCCGTTTCCGAGCCGGTCGTCATCAGGCGGCCGGTCATTCCGGAAAACGTCCTGCGTGACTCCTTCGTACTCTGCGACAATAGCGAAACGATCTTCATTCAATCGACCTCCGCGTTCGCCGCGCAGTACACCTGGAGCGACGGATCCACCGATCGCTTCTTCGAGGTCAGCGAGCCGGGGGATTACAGCGTAACCGTCAGTTCGGCCTGCGAACGACGGGTTGAGCAGTACGCCGTCGTCCGCAACGGCCGGCCTTCCTATACCCTGTCATCGAACGTCGACGAGTGCTTCACCCCCGGCCAGGCGGTGAAGCTCTACGTAGCTTCCGATTGGAGTATTGGTTCTCAGATCGTTTTTAGCTCGCCCGGCGACGGGGGGGAGGGCCCGACCTTTCTGGGTTCCTTCCGTGATTCCATCACCCTGGATTCGGTCCCCTCCCCCGATCTCTTCGTGGTCGGTTTTGCCGGCTGTGACGGTACCGATACCCTCCGGATCAACCTCCTCGACGAAAGCATCCGGTTTACCGAAGACATCCCCGAAATCGACTGCCTGCGTGGCGGCAGCGAAATCCGACTCACGGCGCAAACCGACGAAGCGGTGACCTACCGGTGGTTCGACCCGCTCGGGGTGGAAATACCCGGTGCTACCGGCCTCACCCTCCCCGTCACCGAGGCGGGCACCTACCGGATAGAGGCCACCTTCCCCGCCGGCTGCAGTACCTCGCGATCGTATGCCGTGGCCGCCGTCGATAATGCCGCGGCCGTCACCCCCACCCTACCGCAACTGACTTGCGCTACCCCGAGTGGTACGATCAGCATCGATACGGACATCACCGGCCCGGTAACCTACCGCTGGCTGGATGCCTCCGGCGGAGCCATACCCGGTGCGGACGGCCCCGAACTGACCGTAGACGAAGCCGGGGAGTACGTCGTGGAAATTTCCTACGGCACTTCCTGCGTACAGACCGAACGCTACCGATTAGACTTCGAGGACCTGGACGTGTCCTTTACAGCGGACATCCCGACCCTCACCTGCTCGCGCCCGACCGGTACCATCACCGCGACGGTCTCGGGCGCTACGCCACGGATCTACCAGTGGCAGGACTCCCTGGGCGCGGATATACCGGCCGCCAACTCAACAACGCTACCGGTCGACGCCGCGGGTCGCTACTTCCTCCGGGTAACCTTCCCGGCGGGGTGTAGCCTTACGGAACGCTTTACCGTGCCCTTCCAGGATGACTTCGGGCTAAGCATCGCCACCGAAGCAGCACTCTGCGCCGACCTGCACGTGCTTACGGCGACCCCCGAGCGCGGCAGTGCCCCTTATACCTACCGCTGGTTCGGTGAGGGTGAGGTCGAGTTGGGTTCCTCAGCGGCCATCGACAGCCTGCCGGCGGGTAGCTACCGGGTGGAGGTACGGGACGCCAGCGGGTGTAGCAGCGAGGCCCTGGTGGCCCTGCGCCCCGTCGACTTCCTACGCCTCATCGACGTGCGCCCACTGGCCGAATGCGATGCGGCGGGGGGCATACTGGAGGTCACTGCCGCCGGCGGGGCCGAGCCACTCACTTACGGCCTGCAAGGCGAAGCCGGCTCGCCGGATGCGGACGTTGCCGTACCGAGCGAAGGCACCTACGCCGTCGAAGTCAGCGACTCCGACGGCTGCGTGGTAACCAGCGAAGAGGTAACGCTCAACACCCCGGTCGACTTCGCGGTAGACGTAGGTGCCGACCGAACGATCGCCCTGGGTGAGAATGTCCGTATCCGCACGCTGGTCGGGCCGGCGGACGTGCCCGGTTTACAGTTCGCCTGGGTTCCGGCGGGCGCGGGCTTGAGCTGTGCCGATTGTCCGAACCCTACCGCGCGGCCGACGCGCAGCACGACCTACGTTGTCGTTGCCACCAGCGCCGAAGGCTGCCTGCGCACCGATTCCCTGACGGTGGGGGTAGACGCCAGCGTCCCCGTCTATTTCCCTTCCGCCTTCAGCCCCAACGGTGACGGGCGAAACGACCGGTATCGCCCCTTCCCCGGCCTCGGCGCTAGTGCTGTGGAGTACTTGCGGATCTTCGACCGCTGGGGTGGGCTTTGCTACGATGCCGACTTAGGCGATGGGGGGTGGGACGGCTCGGTCGACGGCCGCCCGGCGGCTACGGGGCCTTACGCTTACACCTCCCGGGTAAGGTTACTGAACGGCGAGGTGGTGGAATACAGCGGGGTACTCACGCTACACCGTTAGTTGAAGCGCTCGTCCAGCCAGTTACCGATGACCTCCAGCGCGGTGGGGTCAAAGGTGGTCTCGATGGTACCGTATTCCTGCGGCCCGCCGTTTTCGGCCGGCTGAAAGAGGTGGTTGAGGCCGATGAGGGGCAGCACCGTAGCGTCCTCGTTTTCGGTGCGGGCCATGGCGATGCTGATGCCGTTGAGGTTTTCCTCGGCCGTCACCTGGGTGTCCTTCAGGCCATTGATGGCCAGTAGTGGTACGCTCAGTTCTTCCAGATACGACGTTGGGTCCAGCGAAATGAACGTGCGCATCCAGGGTGAGCTTAGGGGTTGTACGTACTGAGCGTTGAAGGCGCGCGGGTCCTTAATACTCTTGCGCAGCGCTTCCGGGAGCTGGTCCATCTGACGCTCGAAGAGGGCGTACAGTGCTTCGACGTACTGGTCTTGGTCCAGCTTACCGCTTTCCTTGATGAAAGAGTAGGCGGCGCGCAGCGCGGGCTCGTCGCGTTCGACCATGGCGGCCGGCATGCCCATGGCAGCGACTACTCGCCGGCGTTGTTCGAGCATCAGGCTATCGATCGGGATGCCCGGGGCGGCCAGGAGCAGCAGAAAGTCGACGTCCTCCCGCTCGGCGCCGAGGATGGATGCGATGAGCCCCCCCTCACTGTGGCCCAGGATGCCCACCGGCACGCGTTTCAGGTTTTTGTTTTGCTTTAGAAATCCAATCCCCGCACCTGCGTCCTCGGCAAGATCTAAAGTCGTGGCGGCAGCGTAATCACCCGTACTCTCCCCCACCCCACGCTCGTCGTAGCGCAACACCGCGTAGCCCCTTCGGGTCAGAAAATCGCTCAGTACCAGAAACGGGCTGTGATTGATCTGACTGCCCAGGTAGGCGTTCCGGTCCTGCGGCCCGGAGCCGGAAAGCAGTAGGATGACCGCCTTGGGCTTACCCTTGGCCGGCAAAGTCAGCTCACCGGCCAGGGTCACGCCCTCAGCCGTACTCGCGAAGGTTACGGGCGTACGTTGATAGGGAAAATCCGCCGGGTCCTGACTGCGGGACATGATCGTGATCGGCCCCTCCTCGATCGGGTAGCCGTCGGGGCGGTACCGGTAGAACGTAAGCGGAAAATCTACCTGCGCCTGGTTCCAGACACCGCGCAGCTCCTGCCCGTCCAACACCCCGGAGAAGTCCGCCCCCAAGTCCGCCAGGGCGAATTTGATCCGCTGCCCGTCGAACTCGATCGAGGAGAACGGGAACCTCGCCTTACTCTGAGAAGGGCTCGAAAGACTGCCCGCAAACTGCCCGTCAGTACCTTCCAGACGCACGTTTAGCGGCAGCTTCGTACCCATCGCATCCAGCATCGCGTACCATTCCCCACCAATATTTTGTGCGAGGCCGCAGGTGCAGAAAACGGTCGTAAAGAGCAAGGACAGAGCATAGGGCCTCCACGTCGAGTAAAGAGGTTGCGTGATGTTCATGGAAAGCTTTTTGGGGAGGGGAAGATAGGAGGTTATTCGGTTGGCGTCCTAAAGCGCTACCAAAAGATTACACCCGCGGGCGTCCGTCGCGTCCATCCGGCCGAGGACTTCGAAGGAGCCGTCGGCCCTCACCCGGCCGAGGTCGTCGGTAGCGATAAAGCTGATGGTATCGAGGTTGGCGAGGTCGGTCAGGTTGAGGGCGCCGGTGCGGCCGGGGGGGAGGGAGGCGAAGGGGTCGGTCACGTCACGGACGGAGGCGCGCAGGGTCGGGGCGGGGAGGAAGAGGCCGTCTTGCGGCGCGTAAGCCTGGCTCAGCAGCTCCGTCATACCGTATTCCGAATGGACGTGGGTGAGCCGGAAGGCGTCTTTCAGCCGCCGGTGGAGCTCCGCGCGGGTAAGTTCGCGGCGGCGGCCTTTCATGCCGCCGGTCTCCATAACGATCGTGCTGCCCAGGGGCCGGGGGGATTGCTCGGCCAGGTCGAGGAGGGCGAAGCTGACACCGATCAATAAAGGAGGTTGCGCGGCTTTTTGCAGACGGCCCAGGCGCTCCGTGAGCTCGGTCAGGTCATCCAGGAAGAAGCCGGAATCCGGATGCTGCGACTGGCGAATGAAGTCGTCGGCCATAAAGACGAGGCTGCTGCCGGTACGTTCCAGGTAGGCGGGGAGGAGGGCGAGGACGGGGCGGCCGCGGAGGGGGCCATACTGCTTTTCGAAGGCGCGGCGGGCATTTTGGCGGTACCAATCTTCATCGCGCAGTGGGTGGCGGCTGGTTGCGCCGGCGGTGGTGCCACTGCTGGTGAATACGCGCGCCGCCTCCCAGCCGGGGCCGCTGGCCAGGGTGTGGGTCTTAAATAGCGCGATGGGGAGATGGGGAATGCGCGTCGGATCGGTGACGGCGGCGGGGGCCACGCGCAACAAATCGAGGTACCGTGCGTAGATAGGGTTACGTTCGGCTTGATAAGCGAACACCGCGAGGGCGACTTCCGCGAACGTATCCGGCCTAACGTTGCGGATGCGCCTGAGAAGCCGCCGGCGCCCTTCATCGGGCGGGGTGGTGAGTGAGCTGATCTGCGACACGCCGGGTATAACGCCTCAGCGCGTATTTGGCTGATATGGACGTAACTTGATGTTTACTTTTATTCCTATGCGCCTATTCCTCTTTCCGTTGTTCCTGACCATCCTGGGGTTTGCCTCCTGCGTTACGGCGCCGGAATACCCCGTGGAGCCGGTCATTGCCTTCGAGCAGCTCAATAAAAGCCAGATCTACCAGTTCACCAACGGGCCGCTGGATAGCGTCGTCGTTCAGTTCAGCTTTACGGATGGTGACGGCGACCTGAGTAGCCTCACGGGGGATAGCGTAGACATATTCCTGACCGATAGCCGTACCGACATCCAGCAAGGCCTGAGCATCCCGGTCATCCCGGAAGAAGGGACCGGGAACGGCATTAGCGGAGACGTATTCCTTACGATCGTAAACGACATCGGCATCTGCTGCATCCTCGGCAACCGCTTTTGCGTGGTCGATGAGCGGCTACCGATCGATACGGTCTCCTACAGCATCCAAATAGTCGATCGGGCCGGTAACCTAAGCAACGCGATCAGAACGCCGCCCATTCAGATCCTTTGCCTCGGGCAGTAACCTCCCCCCTTCCCTCCCCTCATTTACCTATCCACTATGCGCCCATTCTACGCTCTTTTACTCAGCCTACTCACCCTCCCCCTACTCGCGCAGACCTTCGTGAGCGTAGAGGAGCAAGAAACGTTTACCGCCCAGGAGGTCCGCGGCAGCCTTTTTGGTTTGGTGCCGGCCGAGTACGACATCATTACCTACAAGATCACCTACAACACTATCGATGTGTTCGGGGAGCCGACCGTAGCCAGCGGGCTGCTCTGCCTGCCCGCAACCGACAATGTTGCCTACCCATTCGCCCTTTATAACCACGGTACGGTGACCGACCGGGAAGCCGTACCCAGCCGGGTTGGCGTGCAGGAACGTACGATCGCCTACGCTTTCGCCACCAACGGGTTTATCGTCGTAGCCCCGGACTATCTGGGTTTGGGGGATAACCAGGGCATCCACCCCTACGTGCACGCGGAGTCGGAGGCCAGCGCCGGCCGCGACCTCCTGCTTGCCGCCCGCCAGTGGCTGGACACCGAGGGCGTACCCTACACGGATCAGCTGTTTCTGACCGGCTACAGCCAAGGTGGGCACGCTACTCAGGCCCTGCACCGGGATTTACAGGAGAACCCCGGGGCGGACAGCCTCGAAGTGACGGCGGCCACCCACCTTTCCGGCCCCTATTCGATCTCGGACGTGATGCGTAACATCCTCTTCCAGGAGGGGCTGGGCACCTTCCCCGGCTACGTGCTCTACACCTACATTTCGTACGATTACGTGTACGACCTTTTCGACAGCTACGACGAGTTATTCCTGCCCGCCTACGTTCCGTTGATGGACTCCCTGACGGCCGGCACGATCACCCCGGGTGCCTTCAATGGCCGCATCCAGTCGATCCTGGACGAAGGCAATTTGGTCATGGCGGATCTGTTTCAGGACAGCGTGCGCACCCAACTTGCGACGAAGGACACGACGGCCGGTATAGTCCGTGCCCTGATCGATAACGACACCTACGACTGGGCCCCGGAAGCGCCGACGCGCATCGTCTACTGTACGGCGGACGAGCAGGTGCCGTTTCAAAACGCCATCGTGGCCGACTCCGTAATGGCGGAGAACGGATCCGCGGCGGTAACGCTGGTGGACGGGGGGATGCTGAGTCACGGCGGCTGCCTGCTTCCCGCCCTGAGTCAAACGTTGGAGCTCTTCACGGCCCTGGCCGCCCCGGTAAGCTCGGTAAACGTGGCCAACGATTTCGACCTGCGCCTGAGCCCCAACCCGGCCCGGCCGGGGGGGGTACTGCAACTAGGCGACATCCCGGTCGGCAGCTACGACTATTCCCTGTACGAAGGGACCGGAAGGTTAGTCGCCTCGGGCTCGCTGCGGTCGGATGCCGGCCTGCGAATGCCGACTCACCTGAGTGCCGGCTTGCACTTTCTGCGCCTGCGAGACCGGGATGGGGGCGTGGCCGTTCGTCGCATTATCGTACAGCGGGATTAAGGCGGTAATGAACCCGCTTACCGCCCACCTACTTGTAGCAGCATGACCTCAGACGAAGAAAAGCCTACCGACGGCGAGTCTCCCGAAGCGCAGCAAGATGTTGCCGGCGGCCAGATTGCCGATAAGATGAAGGAGACCTACCGCTGGTGGGATAACCTGGCGACCATCAATGCGGAAGATCCTTTGTGGCTCGGCGTGGCGAAAATAGGCATTCGGGTGGTGGGCATTCTGGTGCTCTTGGCGCTATCCCCCCTGATAATTTTGGGTTTAGCGCTGGCCTTTATCGCCGTAGCGTGATCCGCGCCTTTCTACCGCCCGCTTTTTGGGTTTGCCTACTACTATTCCTGGTTCACCAGCTGCTGCAGAAAGCACTCGCCGTCTCACTGCCCTTCCTGGATAGTTACCTGGACCCCTTCCTGTGTATACCCATAATATTACCCCTGCTTGCACTGGAGCGGCACTATCTGCTCGGGCTGTCCTACTTTGACGCCAGTGACCCGGGGGATGCCGCGATCGTGACCGTCGCCCTTTCGGTTATCTTCGAAGTAGGCTTCCCCACTTGGTCTTCCTCCTTCGTGCAAGATAAATACGACTTCGTGGCCTACGCGGCGGGCTACCTCTTTTGGTACCTGACTATTTGGAGAGGACGCGCGAGTCGTACGTAGCGATGCCCTGCTCTTTCAGCCAGCGCTGATGGGCTTGCAGTCGGGTGAGAAAACCGCGATAGTCGCGCTTGCGCTGCTCCGTCCAGCCCACCTCGGCGAGCGCCGGAAGGCGGGGGAAGGTGAGGTATTCAATATCCTCGAGGGAACGGATGGTTTCCCCCCACAGTGGTGCTTCGATACCCAGAATGTCGGCATCGGTAATGCCATCGACCATGGTTGCCGGGTCCCAGAGGTAAGCGGAATCGACCTCGATGTAGGCGGCCCAGTGGAGGCCGATCCGGCTGGTGGAGTCGTACTGCATATCCAGATAGGTTCGGGTTGCGGGGCTAAACAGTACCTGGTTACCGGCTTCCCTGGCCTTGAGGGCGTATTCGGAGTGGTTCCACAGTTGCGTAACGGTACCCTCCGCCAGGCCGGCGGTGGCCACCTCGTCCCAGCCGACGGTCGTCTTGCCGTGCTTGGCGATGATCTCCTGGGCACGCTGAATGAACTTAACGTAATCATCGTGGGGCGTAGCGTCGCTTTCGTCCCCACCGATATGGATGTACGGGCCGGGGGTCATGGCGGCCAGCTCGCCCACTACGGCGTCGACGAATTCGTAGGTAATCTCCTTATTCGCGTCGAGTGAGCTGAAGCCGACTTCGATACCGGTGTAGGGGTCGCGCGCGCGACCGTCGGCGTTCAGTTCCGCGTAAGCGTTCAGGGCGGCGTTGGTGTGGCCGGGCATGTCCACTTCGGGTACGACGGTGATGCCTTTGGACTGCGCGTACGCAACGATTTCCCGGTAATCGTCCTGGGTGTAGTAGCCGCCGGGGGTACCGTCTACCTCAAAGCGGCCGCCGATCTCGGTCAGGCCCGGCCAGGATTTGATCTCGATACGCCACCCCTGGTCATCGGAGAGATGTAGATGCAGGTGGTTGATTTTGTAGGGGGCGATTCGGTCGATGACTTGCTTGACCGTGTCGACGCCGAAGAAGTGGCGGGCTACGTCGAGCATGTACCCACGGTAAGCGAAGCGGGGCTGGTCGGTGATGGTGCCGGCGGGCAGGAACACGCCCCGGTCGGTATCGGGGCTGAAGGCGATCACCTGGGCCAACGTCTTGGCACCGTTGAGTAAGCCCGTTTCGCCCTGGGCGGTAAGGCTGATGCCCTCGGGGTCGATGTTCAGCAGGTAGGCGTCCGACGGCAAGGTGAGCTCCGCGTCGGTATTGACCGTAAGGGCCAGGGGGGGGAGCCCCAGGCCTTTCAGGTACTGGTGGGCCGGGCCCGTGTCGGCCTCTGGCCACTGCGTCTGTTCCGCGTCGGCCCAGTAGTATCCTTCCCGATCGGCCATTTCGTAGGGGAGGGGGATCAAGGGGAGCTCGGAGAGGGGGGCCATGGCGGGTGGTGGCGGGGTATCGTCTCCACAGGCGAATAGCAGAAGCGCGAGGGGGAGTAACATTAAATGGCGCATGGGGGAGGTTTGCTGGCTCAATTTTGGAGGCCCAATGTAGTGCATCATAATTACCTTGAGCGATGTGATGATACGATTTCTCCTACCACTTCTCTTATTCACCGCCTGTAATACCCGGCAAGCCCCCCCTACCCTGGCGGCGGCCTTCTCGATGCAAGTACCGCCGCCGCCCGCCCCGGTTTATGATTACGACACGACCGCGTGGTTAGAAATGGTCGATCTGGACCCCACCATCGAACTGGACCTGCGCTACGCTACCGACAATAACTTTATGGAGCAGCAGGTCTACGATTGCGGCCGCTGCTTCTACCGCCCCGAGGTAGCGCGCGCACTGGCACGGGTACAGGCCGCGCTTCGCCCCGCGGGCAGGGGGCTAAAGATGTTCGACTGTTACCGGCCGGCACCCTATCAGCAGCGGCTGTGGGATATCCTGCCCGATGCCCGCTACGTTGCCAACCCGAAGCGCGGCAGCTTACACAGCCGCGGCGCGGCGGCGGACCTCACCATCATCCGACTCGAAACCGGTGAGGAACTCGATATGGGTACGGGCTACGACTATTTCGGCGTCGAAGCCTACACGACCACCACCGATTTACCGGATGAAGTCTTAGCAAACCGTCGCCTCTTCCAGGAGGCTATGCAAGCCGAAGGTTTCCTCACGATCCGGACGGAGTGGTGGCACTTCAATTACGGGGGGAAGCGGTTCCCGCTGGCGGATTGGGTCTGGGAATGCGCCACCGAATAGCAGCGCCCGAAGAAGTGACCTCCTCCGGGCGCTCCCCTACCGAAACGAACGGGACCTAGCGAACGAAGAACTGTTTCTGCAACGTCTCCCCCGCATCGCTGACGACCCGCAGGTAGTAAGCACCCGTGCGCAGCGAATGCGTCGGAATGGTCTGTGTAGTATTAGTGGCCACCGTACGCCGGGCAGCCGGTCGGCCGAGGGCATCTACGACGATCAGGCTCGCCTCCGCCCCGGCAAACTCACGTAAGCTGACGA
Source organism: uncultured Lewinella sp. (assembly GCA_963668285.1). Classification (GTDB taxonomy): domain Bacteria; phylum Bacteroidota; class Bacteroidia; order Chitinophagales; family Saprospiraceae; genus Neolewinella. Next base: position 103,288 of record OY764734.1, read on the forward strand.
ATAGCTCCCCGCTTACCGGGTTGGGGTAAAGGTGGGCGGTGGGTTGGCCTGCTTGCCGCAAGGTTGCGGGCGGTCCTCCCGCCTTCGCCGCCGGCCACTGACCGCGCGATTTGGCGGTGGCGCAAGCGGGCGCTTCCGGCCCGTTGCCGGGCGGTAGCACGTCGGAGGGGGTCAACATCACCTTATCGAGTAAAGTACCATCCTCGCGGTACGCGATGGTGATAGCGTGGTTGCCGACGGTGAGGTTGAACGGGCTATTGGTCGTTCTTCTCCAGGCGAAATTCTCTCCCGTTCGTAATCCACTCCACCACTGAATCCACTCACCACCGTCGATGCGGACCCAGAAGCTGTCATCGTTACCGGTCGGGGCTTGGATGCGGGCCAGTAGGTTATAGACTTGTTCTTTCTCGATGTCGACCGTGAAGTTCACCTGATTCGCGGCTACGTCTTCCGGTGCCGACCCCAGGCTATTGAACCCGTTCTTAATGGCTACGTAGCTACCGCGGGATGCGTCATCGTCATCAATTACGTCCCAGTTACTTCCCACCGCGCTACACTCGGCCTCGAAGACGAAGGTTTCCTGCACGCTGCATTCAACGCTGGCGGCCGGCCCGGGCCCCTGGGGGGTAGTTGCCGTATTGGTCAGCAGTATCCGATCCAGCTCGGCACCCCGTTCACGAAAGGCAAAGTCGATGCGGTGAGGGCCCGCCGGTAAGGCAAAGGGGCTGCCCAGTACTTCCCTCCAGTCGAATCGATCGCCGGTGATTATTCCCTCCCACCATTCGATCCAATCGCCGTCGTCAACCCGAACCCAAAAGCTGTTCTCGGATGCATTGCGGGTACGGACGCGGGCGAGCAGGTTATGCGCCCCTGCGTTGGGTACCGTTACCTCAAAGGATACGTGGTTGGCGGGCACGTCCTGCGGGGGGGTCGACTTAGCTTCCAAACCGGGCGCTACCACTGCGTAAGCGCCGCCGGTGGCTTCGCCGTCCGATGCAATTATCCAATTCTCCCCGACGGTAGCGCACTCCGCTTCGAGCGCCACGGTGAAGTCACTGACTTCCGGTGGCTTGTTGAGCTTAACGATCTGGATCGCACTGATCTTCGCGTTCTCCTTTTGGGCGACGAAGTCGATCTCCAGTAGTCCGTCAGTAACCTCGGTGGTGAACTCGCGGGCGAAAGCCTTATTCGCCCCGCCGGCTTCAACGAATACGTCGAATTTTTCCAGTACCTTATTTCCCTCGACGACCACGTCGAAAAGGCGTAGGCCGGGGCTGAACTTGTTCAATTCGGCGAAGTACAGAATGACTTTGTACCGCGCCTCAGTCGGTACCGGGAAGTTATAGCTGAAGGCGTTACCGCCCGCCGGGCCGCCGCCCGTCCATTCGGTCTTGAAGACATCCTGGTTCATATTTTCCGGTACCCCGGAGACGGGGCCGAAGCGCCCCTCGCGGTATTGGAAACCGCCCGCTACCAAATTACCGCAATTGCCCACGGAGGAGCACCGCGCCCAGGTCGTACCCGCCACTACCTGTGTGTTGCTACCGGCGTTGATGCGGTACAGCACCTCTTCGTCCGGCTCCGGTGGTGTGCTGCCGTCGGTCACCGTTAAGCTAATCGGGAGCGACGCCCCGGTATAGCCACTGGCGGAAGCCGTCAGCGTCGTAGCGTAGGTACCCGGTGCGAGGCTACCGGCGGCAAAGTTCAGGTTCAGCTCGGTGAAGGATTCACGTAGCGCCCCGCCCGGCTTTTCGACGGATAGCCAGCTCGGAAGGTCGGCGGCATTCAGTTGAAAGGCGGTCGATAGCTCCCCATTGAGGTTAACCAATAATGCCTCCACGGACTGGCTAACACCCGGCGCTAAGGTGATGGATACGGAACCCGGGTTGAACCTCAATTCCCGCAGCGGCGTACGGGGGAAGTCCTTAGCCCACACGGTTGCGATCGGCGTGGCGGATACGGGTGCGCCACCGGCGGAAACGTAGGCCGTTTGATCGAAAACGCGGACGTTCGGGCCCAGAAGTGGCCGTGGCAACTCAAACTCCTTGAGGGTTGACCAGCTGTCCGTAGCGGGGTCGTAACGAAGCACGCGCCGGCCACTCGTCTGACCGCCGAACACGTAGATCATTCCGTCCAGGCTAAAGGTGGAGCCCTCGATGTGGGACTCTCGGGAAGGCAAATCCGCCAAGCGCTCCCAGCTATCGGTGATCGGGTCGTAGGCGTGTACGTGATCGACATCGGCACCGCCGCCATCGTGGCCGTTCTGCCCACCGACGCAGTACAGCTTTCCACCGAGTGCGGCCGCGCCGAAGTGGTTGCGTTGCAACGGCATGGGTGATCGGTCGGACCAGTCCTGCCAGCCCAACTGCGGGGCGTCGAGGTCGTAGACCAGGTGCGCATCTACGTCTTTGCGGGCATCGGGGTCGAAGCCTCCGACGTAGTGGACCTTGTTCCCCAGGCGCCCGGCACCGCCACCGCCGGCGGGGAAGGGGAGGTTGGGTCCTTCCGCCCAGGAGTTGGTGGTGAGGTTGAAGCGCCACACTTTATCGGTGACCTTACCCGGGTGATTTCCCCGGCGGCCGCCCAGAATCCAGATCTCGTCGTCTACCAGCGCTGCGCCGTAGTGCGTCACGGCGCGCGTCTTGCCATCCTCACCGGTGGGTGCCCGCCCTACTGTCTGCCAGGTATTCGTTTCCGGGTTGTACTTGGAGACGTCCGTAAGGATAGCAAGCCCTACATCGAAGCCGAAGATGCTGTACATCTCCCCCTCGTAAACGATGGTTTGTGATTCGTTACGGGGGTGTGGCCCATCCCCGATGTCCGTCCAGTTTCTTAAATCTCCTCCGCTCTGCGCTGACGCGGCCGGGCCGGGCATAATAATAGTGACGGCCATAAATAGCCATAACGCCCGAACGGCGCTAGCATAAAATCTCTTCATGTGAAATAGTCGTTGACAGGGGTAGCCCGGGTACGACACCTTAGTGTCGCGGCCCCATAAATTGTGTTGTTGTTCGTGTAAAAAAACCTACGGTAGTAGAATAAAAGATAGTAATCCTATTGGACCAGGAACTTTCTTTGAATCGTTTCGCCACTACTAGTCAGCACCCGTAAGTAATGGGGGCCTGGTTTGAGCTGGCTTAGATCGAGAGCGATCGGCGCATCGACGTTAACGGAGCGGTGCAAGATAGGCCTGCCCAGTGCATCCATGATCATCAACTTAGCCTCGCTTTGGCTGAAGTCGTGCAGACTGATGTTCAGCGTCGTGCTCGCCGGGTTCGGAGAGAGTTGCAGGCTCGGCTCAGCGTGCGCCTCAGTTCGGACCGGCTGTAAGTCAGCAGCGTGGCTGGCGTAGCGGCGGGCGGGCGTGCCGGCGCAATTCTCGGCGGCGGGCCCTTCCCCGTTCGGGCGGGTTGACGATGCGGTCACCACCAATTTATCCAGAAGCGTTCCGTCCTCCCGGTAGGCGAAATCGATCCTGTGGGGCCCGGCGGCCAGTGGGAACGAACGATCATCGATCATTCGCCATTCGAAATCGGCACCGGTACGCAGACTCCGCCACCAGCGGAGCCACGGGCCACCGTCGACGCGTACCCAGAAGCTGTCGTCGTTCCCCGTAGGTGCGTTGAGGCGCGCGAAGAAATAATAATCTTGCGTCTGCCCCACGCTGAAGGCGAACGAGAGCTGGTTGGCTTCAACGTCGGCGGGGGCGGCAAGCAAAGCGTTTGCCCCCGTCCTGGGCTCTACGAAAGCCCCGCCCGAGGCGGTTGCGGCACCACCGATGACCCAGTTAGCGCCGACCGTCGCACATTCCGCTTCGAGCACGTAGGTTTCGCTATCACCGACTGCCCTACAATTGTCCGCAACGGGGCCAAGGCCGGTCGGAACCCGAGGAAGTGTACTGATGTGGATGCGATCCAGCGCGGTCCCGTCTTCACGGTAAGTGACATCGATGGTATGCGCGCCCGCGCTAAGGGGCAGTGGGTTGCTCAGTACTTCCCGCCACCGGAATGCCTTACCGGACCGCAAGCCTCGCCACCACAGTTGCCACGGCCCGTTGTCGACCCGTACCCAAAAGCTATCGGCGTTCTTATTGGGCGCCCGTAGTAGTGCATACACGTAGTGCGGGGCGGCGGCAGGAATGGCAACCGAGAAGCGGACGTAGTTCGCCGCAACGTCTAACGGAGGGTTGTCGAATGCGTTTAGGCCCGGTTCGATCGCAACGTAGGCCCCGTTCCCCGCGCTAGGGTCGAAAACAGTGCGCCAGTTAGCTCCGACGCTTGCGCACTCCGCCTCCAGGGTGGTGGTGAAGTCGCCCGGCGGCGTCCCCCCTTCGGTTACGGTCACCGTGAGGGGTAAGCTCGCCGTCGAGTACCCCTCCGAAGCCGCAGTAATCGTAAAGGAATACGAACCAGGGGCCAGGCGGGAGGCATCCACGGTTAAATTCAATTCGGTAGAGGATTGCGTAGCCAGGCCGGATGAAACGTCGCTACCCAACCAGCTCGGGAAGCTTTCTTCGTTCACTGAGAAGCTCGCCCCGGCATCGCCGTTCCAGTTCGAAAGAATGGCCTCCAGGTTACGGGAGCTACCCGATGGTAGGGTAAGCGATAGGGCACCGGGGTAGAACGATAGCGTCCTCGTAGGCGACCGGGCGATGTTCTTCACCCGCATCGGCGAACTCGGGTAGCGTACGTCGGGCGTTCCGCCGTGGGCTACGTATAGTTTATCCTGGAAGATGCGGGCGTTGACGCCCAACAGAGGCTCCGGCAGTTCGCAATCCGGCAGTATCTCCCAACGGTCGGTCAGTGGGTCGTAGCGCTCCGTCAGCGCGCCCTGCGATTGGCCGCCGATGCTGTAGATTTTGCCGTCGATCGTAAATATGCCCCCTTCCATGTGGGAGTCGTCGCGTAGCATGTCCGCCAGCCGCGTCCACTCGTCAGTCACGGGGTCATACCGGTGGAGGTACGGCAGGTTTTGCCCGTTCTGGCAGCCGTCGTGACCGTGCTGACCGCCGACGGTGTATAGTTTACCGTCGAGGGCGACACCCCCGAAGTGGTTACGTGGTAGTGGCATGGGGGAGCGGTCGGTCCAGTCCTGCCAGCCCAGGTCGGCTTCGTCGAGGTCGTAGACGAGGTGCGTTTCCATATCGCATTCCGCCACCTCGTCGAAGCCGCCGACGTAGTGGATCTTATTGCCCAGGCGTACGGCGGCACCACCGCCCGCTTCGAAGGGTAATTCAGGCCCGAAACCCCAGGTGTCGGTCCGTAAATTGTAAGTGCGTACTTGCTTGGTCACCGGCCCGGGGTGATCGCCCAGGCGCCCTCCGATCAACCAGGCGACGTCATCGACCAGGACCAGGCCGTAGTGCGTCGGCGTCTTACTGCCATCGGCCGCTTCGGGGATGCGGGAGAGCTCGCGAAAGGTATTCGTGGAGAAGTCATAAGCGGCGGCGCTGGGCTGAATGGTCGTCTGTTCGTCGAAGCCGAAAAAGGTAAACATCTCACCCTTGTATACGAGCGTATTCGTCTCACTACGGGGGTTGAAGGCATTGGCGATCGTCGTCCAATCGTCATACTTCGTGATGGGGCCGGGCTGGCCGTTGAAGGATAAGACTTCGAAGAAATCGGCCCCGGCGGCAATTTCGGTACCGCCACGGGTGCGGGATCCTCCGCCGATCCAGACGTCCCCCCGGTAAGTGATTGCCTGCGAACCGTGACGGCCCGTCTTCAGGTCGGTCAGTTCGCGCCAGTTACCGCGTCTTAGGTCGAGTGCTTCCGTGGTTGCCAGGGCCAGGTCACCGGGCGCATTTTCGATTTCGCCGCCGAGTACGACCAGCTCGTTACCGAGGATGGCCACGCCGGCGCCGGCGCGTGGGGTAGGTAGGTCATCCGGTGCATCCCGCCCGGTCAGCCAGGTTCGTGACCGGATGTCGTAGACGTCGACGGCGGCCTCCGTATTACCGAAGGTGCCGGCCGGGGTACCGAAGCCGGAGCGGCGACCGCCGGCCACGTAAATTCTGGCGTCTTTCTCCGCCGCGTAAAAGTGATCGCGCGAGTGAGGGGCATCCGGCAGTACGATCCATTGGTCGTTGTCGGGGTTGTAGACGTCCATCCAGGGAACGTGCGCCGGGGTGGTACCGTCTTCCATAAAAGCCTTGTGCCCGTTGCGGGTACCACTGACGATGTAAAACTTACCGCGGTATAAAACGACGCCGCAACCACCCCTACGCCGGTTGGCCGGGATGGTAGCCCCGGTGATCATACGATCCTGAGCGGGGTCGTAGATCATTACGTTAGGGACGGGGTCTTCATCGGGGAAGTTCCCCGTCATTGCCCCGATGATGTAGGCTTTGCCTTCGTGGGCGACCGCCTGAAAGTGGTGCAGGTTGGTCGTCTTGGTATTCATGTTTCGGACTACGCCCGTGATCGGGTCGTATTCCTGAACCGTCCTCGTATTTCGGCCGCCGATCAGGTAAAATTTGCCGTTGACCTCGACGGCGGCGTTCTCGTGGCGCCGCTCCGTACGGTCGCCGCTGGCGGGCTGGTTGAACCATTCGCCGGGGTTTTGCGCCACCGAATCGGCGGGCAAGCCGATAAAAATACACAGGCATACAAGCAGGGCGGTAAAACCGCCGAGGCTGAACGTAGAGTAGGATGTCATAGCGGTAAATCTTGGTGCTGTACGACGCAGCTCAATTGCAGAAGCAAAGAGTGCCGGTAGCCGCAATTGCGGCTACGCGGGATCAAACAGACTTATTTAATTGTGGGACCTATTATGTTTCTGAAAGGCTGGAATAAGATTCCTTCAAAAGTGGGTAAACAACGCTTTATCTCTAAATATAATAACAACAGGGCTAAACACTTAAATTCTACCGGTAGGAAGAGGTCTGCTTCTTTGGGGGTGAATTACGATCCCCCACCGCGTTCCCGGGCTATGGACGGCCGTATTTCCCGAGCTCTCTGAAAGTACCTCTTTGCTTCTTCGGTTCTGCCGGCGTTGTGTAATGCCAGGCCGAGGTTCCAGTTTGCATCGGCGTCATTCGGCCGCACCGCGGCGGCCCGTTCGAAGTACCCCAGGGCCCGTTCGTGCTGCCCGGAAACGCCGGAAGCAACCCCTAGCAGGCGCAACACTTCGTAGTCCAGTGGCCGCAGAACCTCCGCGCGCGCCAGGTAGCTCAGGGCTTTGTCGACGCTTCCCTCCACTTCTCCGGCGTGGCGCCCCGCGGCGGTCAGGGCAATGGCCAGATTAGCCTCCGCCGGCCGGTAGCCCGGGCTCAGTGACAGTACGTACTCGTAATCTTCGATGGCCGCATCGAACGCCTCCAGCAATAAACGGGCGTTACCGCGGATCAGGTAGGCGTTGCGGTAGGTAGGGTGAACGGCGATTGCGGCATCCGCGTGCCCGACGGCCCGTTCGAGCAGGCCACGCTGCCCTTCCCGCGCATCCGCCGGCAGGGCCTGGTAGTGCTCCGTCAGCGCCCCGGCCGCCGCGTTGCGCAGCTTAGCGCTGTTCGGCTGTTTGCGCACGTCGGTGGTGAATAGGGTGTAGTTGTCCTTCCAATCACCATTCCGCACGACGGTCATTACGCCGAAGATCGCTACCAGGCCCAGGGCCGGCCAGGTAGCCCTCGACCCGAAGCGGGCCGCCGCGCGCGCAAAACCGTACCCGATGACGATGGCCCACCCCAGGCTGGGAAAGAACAGGAAGCGTTCGGAAAGCAGGGTACCCACCGAAAAGGGAATGTTACTAGCCACCGAAAGCCCCGCCAGATAGATCACTACCCCGACCGCAACGAGCGGATGTTTGCGCGAAGACCACACCGCCCATGCCGCCAGGGCCAGGTGAGAAAGCAGCCCCAACCACGGGCCGGTATCGGACCAGGACCGCAACGCGATCGCCGCCGGGTAATAGTCGTGTACCAAGCCGACCGGCCAGAAGCTGAGCTTCAGGTACAGCAGCAGGGTATAGCAGCCCGTAGCCAGCCGTCGGGAAGTCGGTAGCTCCCGCCACGCGCTACCCGTCCACTCCACGAAAGGGTTGTTCAATAGTTCCAGCACCGGCCGGTCGGTTGCTTCCGGAAGCACGATGGCGCGTAACAACAGGTAGAGTACTCCACCCAGTACTGCGGGAATTGCCCATACGCCAGCCTTCCGCAAGCTGGCGCTAACGTTCGTACCCTTCACCCCCCCCGGCGCCAACCAATAGAGTACGGCGGGGATAACGGCGATGAACGTAAAACCCGTTTCCTTGGCAAGGCAGGAGATCAACAACAAGCTTGCACCTGCGCACTCGCCCAAAAAATTATTATTACGCATGGCCCGCCAGATCAGCCAGCTTGCCCCGACCGCCGCGGCCAGCGACACGATTTCATCCCGCCCCTTGACGTTCGCAACCACCTCGGTGTGGATCGGATGCGCCGCGAACAGCCCGACGACCAACACCGGCAACCACCACGCCAAGCCCCGATCGCGCAGCAGATCGGTCAGCCAGAACAGTAGCAGGGCCAACAGCCCGCCGTACCAGATCACGTTGAGCAGGTGGCCGACGAACGGCCCGGGGAAGAGCGCCTGCTCCACGGCGAAGAGCGCAAGCGTGAGTGGACGGTACCGCCCCCCGGCGACTAAGTTCGCCTTCGACTCATCCTCGAAAAAGCCGTAGAAGGTATCGTGGGAAAAGATGTCCGGGATGGCCTCGACGCCCCGCTGGACGAAGGCATTGTCCGTGATTACAACCGCATCGTCGACGGTAAATTCGTGGCCGAGCGTGTTACCGTAAAGGACGAAGGCCAGCAGAAAAAGCAGCGCGGCCTGATAAGCAGGCAGTTTGTACCAAGGGGGCGAGTACGCAGGTGCGAGGTTTGTAGGAATAGCAGGGCCGGACCGTCGCGCCATACCACGAAGATAAACTGAGCGGATAGGTAGGAAAAGCCGGGGAACTAATAACTCCATCCGGCGTTACGCATCTTTGCGCAAAATCACTCCCCATGCCCTTAATTCTGGTAACCAATGACGACGGCATCACCGCCGGCGGCATCCGTGAACTCGTCCGCATCGCCCGTGGCTTCGGTGACGTGATCGTCGTGGCCCCGGATAGCCCCCAGTCCGCCCAGGGGCACGCCATTACCATCGAGACGCCCGTATTCGTACGGCAGTCGACTGCCTTCGGTGACGAAATCGAGGCTTGGGAGTGCAGCGGCACGCCCGTCGACTGCGTAAAGTTGGCAAAGAGCGTGTTGCTTAACGGGCGTACGCCGGATCTTTGCCTATCGGGCATCAACCACGGCAGCAACGCGGCGGTCAATATTATTTACTCCGGCACGATGTCGGCGGCGATGGAAGCCAGCCTCGAAGGCGTGCCCAGCGTCGGCTTCAGCTTTTTGGATTATGGCGCGGACGCTGACTTCTCCGCCTGTACGCCCTTCGTGGAGCGCATCATCCGCCACGTGTTGGAAGACGGCATGCCCGACGGCAACCTTTACAACGTCAACATCCCTAACCTCCCGCTCGAGCAGATCCGTGGCATCCGCGTCTGCCGGCAAGCCAACGCCCGCTGGGTGGAGGAGTACGCCCGCGGTGAAGACCCCCGCGGCCGCCCTTACTACTGGCTGACCGGCCGCTTCGTCAACGAGGACGAACGCGTGGACACCGACGCTAACGCCCTACAGGCAGGCTACGTAAGCCTCGTGCCCAGCCACCACGATCTGACCAACCACATCGCGCTGGAACGGTTGCAGGCGGTGGAGGGTAGTTTGCAGTTGGCTACGCGGGTAGCGGCCGGTTCCGTGAGTGGCAAACAGCAGTTGGAGCAGTTTTAGGGTAGTGGCCCTTGGTTTACCATTTTAACATTCGGTGTTTATCTTTACAGTTACCTATTAACACACCCGTTTTACACCTACCCGAAATGCTTAAACGCGATTGCCCCGAATGCGGCGACGAATACAGCGGTCGTTCCGACAAGAAGTTTTGTAGTTCCACCTGCCGCGCTACCTTCCATAACCGCAAGAACGCCCACGACCAAACCTTCCAGCGTACGGTCAATAACATCCTCAAGCGTAACCGTAACGTACTGGCCGAGCTTAACCCCGACGGGAAGGCCAGCGTTCGCAAGGATCGACTGATCGACCGCGGCTTCAAGTTCCGCTACTTTACCAATCAGTACCGTACGCGCAACGATACACTCTATCACTTTTGCTACGACTACGGTTATCGGGTGGAGGACAACCGTTCGGAGTGGGTATTTTTGATCAAGCGGCAAGAATACGTGGAATAGTAGCACCAAACGGCGGCCCTACCCGTTCGTACCATTAGTTTCCCCCCAGTATGATACCCCGATACGATCACTTCCTAGTCGGCCTCGGCGTAGCCCTCGCCGTTGCTTTCGTCAGCTACGCTTTACTGCTTTCGGCGGTAGATTTCGCGAATGCCTCTTTTGGCTTTACGATGCAGTTCCGCCCGCGCAGTCTCGCGCTGATCGCGCTCTGTATCAATGTCGTCCCGATGAACTGGTTTAAGAAGCGGTATTACAATAAGAGCATGCGGGGGGTGGTCGTCAGTACCTTTTTGCTCGCCGTCGCGTGGTTCGTTTACTTTGGTAACGACCTGCTTAACGGCACCCCATAACTTTCCTTCCCAGCTGCCCACCCTGAAGCATATACCGCATTATATCCGCTGGCTCAGCTACCTGAGCGAGCAGGTACTTGAGACGACGGCCTCCCCCTACAACGAATTTCTGCAAGTTCGCCTGGTGCGCGGTCAGTACCAACTGGTTGCCGAGGACGCCATCTACAGCTTCGGCAATTACTACCACAACTTCCGCGCCACCTTCGATCGCCTCCGCTTCGACCTGCTCCCCCCCAGGGCCTCCGTACTCGTGCTGGGCCTGGGCCTGGGCAGCATCCCGGAGCTACTCGAAAAGACTTACCGGCACCAATACGAGTACGTAGCCGTGGAGATCGACCCGGTGATCATCCAACTGGCCACGGAGTATACCCTGCCGAGTTTTTCTTCCCCCATCGAGGTGGTGCAGGCGGATGCCTATCAGTTCGTGCAAGTAGACGAGCGGCAATTCGACCTGGTTTGCGTCGATGTATTTCAGGATGCGACCGTACCGCTGCACCTGATCGGAGCGCCCTTCCTGGCGCTGTTGGAAGCTACGCTCAGGCCCGGGGGCGCCCTGATCTTCAACCGGCTGGCGGATAACGCCGAGCACCGCGAAGAAGCGCAGTCGTACTTCGAGGAATACTTCGTAAAGCACTTCCCCGCCGGGGAGGTGGTGAACACCGGTGGCAACCTGATGCTGATCAACGAAGCGCGCTTCGTCGAGCCGCGTAAGTAGCCGACCGTCAATCAACCCTGCCGACGCACAAATTGTCCTTATCAGCATGTCTTCCTTCCTACGGCGCCTGGCTTTTGCATCCCGTTGGCGTGCCCGCCGGCGCGCGCGGCTGGTGGAGTTGTGGCGGCAACCGATCAGCCCCGCCTGGTCGCTCGACCTGCTTTTTGCCCTGCTGGACTATTCGGGAGTAACCGACTTCTACGAAGCCTGCACCACGGCCTTTTCGGGTGCACGCCCGCTGACTCCGCGCGAACGCAATCTGCTGCTGCCCTACTTCGGTCATTCCATCCCCTACGACCTGATCCGGATCGACGAGCGCGCCCGACTGGGGCCGAAGTCGCACCGCATCTGCTACGTCAGCTTCCACACCATCAACAGTTGGGGGCCGATGCCCGATCACGTACTCGTACACGAGGTGGTTCACGTCTGGCAGTATACCCACCGGGGCGCGGCCTACATCCCCCGCGCCCTCTACGCACAGACGACCCCCATGGGTTACAACTACGGCGGCCTCGACCGCTTAGACGCCGCTTACGAATTGGAAGACTTCAACTACGAACAGCAGGCGGACATCATCGAAGATGCCTACCGGCTGGCGAACGGGTACCAAGCGCAGTGGGTACCCGGCCGGGGGGCGGAGGTGCTTCCTTATTACCAACCCTACCTGGCAGAAGTCAGGCGGTACGAGTATTCTCGATGGTAGGTAGTGAATTACACATTGTCAGTCTAGACGTCCCCTACCCCCCGGATTACGGGGGAGTGCTGGACATATTTTATAAAGTGAAGGCCCTCTACAATGTCGGCATCGGGGTGCACCTTCACTGCTTTGACTACGGCAGGGGCCGCCGGGAGGAACTGGAGCGATACTGTTCCGCGGTATACTATTACCCCCGTAAGACGGGTTGGCTCAGTCACCTATCCCCCCTACCCTACATCGTCAACTCACGGCGAAGCCACCGCTTGCTCGATCGCCTGTTAGAGAACGACTTTCCAATCCTGTTCGAAGGGGTACATACCACACAACCGCTGTTGAGCCCGGGGCTAAGCGGGCGGCTGGTACTACTACGTTCCCACAACGTCGAGCATGAATATTACCGCCAGCTCGCCCGGCGGGAAACCGGCTTATTTAAAAAGCTCTATTTCTACAAAGAGGCCTTCTCATTAAAACGGTACTTAAAGCGATTACCCAAGGGTATGCTGGTGGGCGCTATCTCGCCGGCTGATGCCGCTTACTTCCGGGAGCGCTTTGAGGCTACCTTTTGGCTCCCCCCCTTCCACTCCAATGCAAGCGTGCGGGCCGTACCGGGTAAGGGAACCTACGCACTATACCACGGCAATTTATCGGTAAGCGAGAACTACGAGGTGGCGAATCGCCTGATCGATGAGTTCGCGGGAAAAAGCATCGAACTGGTGGTAGCCGGTAAGGACCCACTCCCCACCATGATCGAGCGAATCAACCCCTTAACGAACGTCCGCTTGATTCCAAACCCCAGCCTGTATGGGATGCACGAACTACTGCAGGATGCCCACGTAGTGCTATTACCTACCAATCAGGCTACCGGGATAAAGCTCAAGCTTCTCGAGTCCCTGCACCGGGGGAGGTTCTGCCTGGCAAACCGCAAAATGATCGAGCGCACCGGTTTGGAAGAATTGGTTGTTTCAGCCGAAGAAAACTTCTACGCCCTTACGGAACGGTACTTCTCTACACCGTTCACGCAACGGGAAATCGAACGACGGGCAAAGCTGATAGCCAGCCACTACGATAACGAAGCCAACGCGCTGCTGATCGCCGACAAGTTAGGCCTGTCGAGGAGCGATTAATCCTTCCGCCAAAGACTATCGGCGAACCACCCGCGCTCATCTTCGAAGTTGCGTACGGGGGTATAACCGCAAGACCGGGCCAGGTTTCGAATTTCTACCCGGCTGTACTTCTGGCTGATCTCTACGGCGATGGCTTCGTAGGGCTCGAAAAAAATGATCTCGTCCAGATCGGCTATCCGGACGGTTTGGGCGCTTTGGGAGATCAGGAAGCTGCGGGCGGTGCCGCTCATAGGGTCGTAGGTCTCCCAGTGCCGCCAGGCGTCGAGCTTGAAATCAGCCCCCAGCTCACGATTGATGCGGGTGAGCAGATTGAGGTTGAAGGCGGCGGTGTGGCCGGCCGCGTCGTTGTAGGCTGCCAGCACGACGGCGGGGTCCTTTTTAAGGTCGAAGCCCGTAAAGAGCAGGTCACCCGGTTGCAGGAAGGTACCCAAGTGCCGTAAGAATGCGACTGCGTCTTCGGAGCTGAAATTGCCGATGTTGGCGCCCGGAAACAGCACGATGCGCCGTTCCGCCTGGCTCTTACCCAAGCGGTCGAGGGCGGAGAAGTAGTCCGCCTCGATGGGTTCGAAGGGGAGGTTCGGCCAGCGAACGCTTACGAGGTCCCCCAAAATCAGTAGGGCGTGCGCGCTGATATCAATGGGCCGGTAAGTGAAGTTGGCTTGTTGGCGGATAAAATGATCGAGCAGGTACTGCGTCTTTGCACCGTCCCCCGCCCCGAGCTCGATGAGGTCGAAGGTGGTTTGGCCGATTACCTCCAGCAGATCGGGGGCGCAGGTCTGGTAGATCTCCTTTTCCGCATCGGTCAGGTAGTATTCCGGCATCGCCATGATGTCCTGAAAAAGCCGATCGCCCGTCTCGTCGTAGAACCATTTACTGGAAAGGCGCTTGGGGCTGGCGTGAAGGCCGGATATTACGTCGTCGGCAAAAGTAGCGGGCATACAGTGAAGTTACTCATCCCAGGCTAAGCGCAGCCCGGTAAATTGCCAGCGCTTATCGGGCTGGAAGAAATTTCGGTAGGTGGGGCGAATGTGGCTTTGCGGCGTCGCGCAACTGCCCCCGCGCAGCACCATCTGGTTGATCATGAACTTGCCGTTGTACTCCCCCAAAGCGCCCTCGGGGCGGGGGTAGCGGGGGTAGGGTAAGTAGGCGGAGTTCGTCCATTCCCAGGTGCCTCCGAGGAAGGCCCCTCCGTTTGCCGTAGCGGCAGTCGGGTGAAAGGCACCGTTTTCGAGCCACTGCTGCGCCGCCGACACCGGCTTGCCGTACTGGCGCTGAGCTACCTCCCATTCGAACTCCGTCGGTAACCGCGCGCCGGCCCAGCGTGCGTAGGCGTCGGCCTCGTACCAACTGATGTGCGTAACGGGGAGCGCCGGGTCGATCGCTACCAGACCGTTATTGAGCGTGTAGTGCTTCCACCGGCCGTCACCATCCCGTACCCAGTAGAGGGGGGCGGGAACTTCGAGCGAACGCGCCCATTCGATGCCCTCCATCTGCCAGAGCTCGAAGCGGCTGTAACCGCCATCTTCCAGAAACGCCAGGTACTCCCCGTTCGTGACCGTTCTGTCGGCAATGCGGTAGGGTTCCAGCAAGCGGTCGTGGACGGCCTGCTCGTTATCCCAACAAAAGCCGGCGCCTTGGTGGCCGATCGGGTAGACCCCCTGCCGGACGGGTAACTTCCTTGCCGACGGTACTTCCCTCAGCTGCTTCGTCGACCTCTCGCCCGGCTTGTAGACGGGGAAGTACGGATTCGTCCCCAAGATGTATTTTATGTCGGTCACCAACAACTCCTGGTGCTGCTGCTCGTGGTGCAGACCGAGCTCGACGAGCTCACGGATCCGCGTCCGCTCGCCGTGGTCGGCGGCCAACAGCTCCCGTATGGCGGCGTCAACGTGGCCGCGGTATTCCAGGATACGGGAAACGGCGGGCCGGCTCATGTTCCCCCGTTGCGAGCGGGTAATGCGTGGCCCCTGGCTTTCGTAGTAGCTATTGAAGAACCAGTTCAACCGTTCATCGAATAACCGGTAGCCCGGGGCGAATTCCGCCAGGATGAAGTTCTCGAAAAACCAGGTAACGTGCCCCAGATGCCACTTCGGCGGGCTAACGTCGGCGTGTGGTTGCACAACGTAATCTTCCGCCTCTAAGGGCGCGCAGATGTTTATGGACTGCTGCCGGACAAAAGCAAAATGCGCGGCCAGATCGAACTTTTCGGTAGTAATTTTCGTCACGCCGGCGTAGCTTCCTTGACGACGACGCCCTTCCAAAATGCTAGGTGCCCCTTGATTCTTTCGGCCTTTGGATAGGGCTCGTGGTACACCCAGGCGGCGTCCTTATTCTCTTTACCATCCACGACCAGGTTATAATAGCTACAGTCTCCCTTCCAGCCGCAAAAGCTGGTGGTCGTACTGTCGGTCAAATACTGCGGATCAACCGCTGCGCGGGGGAAATAATGGTTCCCCTCAACGACGACCGTATCATCGCTCTGCGCGATCAACTGGCCATTCCAGATGGCTTGTATCATTATCTAAACTATTGGTGCGGGCTTGAAACGCCGGCTCATCTGTTTCAGTTCAAGCCGCGGCGGAACTCCCCGTGGCGTTCAAAGCGACCATCCGGCAATGAGGAAAACCCGATACCGTGACGAAGCGATATCGGGCCATCCAATATAAATTTTGCCAGCGGGAGCTAGTTAATGCGGCGCTCCTTGATGCGTGCCTTCTTACCTACGCGGTCGCGTAAGTAATACAGCCGGCTACGACGCACCTTACCGTGCTTGACAACCTTGATGTCATCGATGTTAGGTGACGTCATCGGGAAGATTCGCTCGACCCCCACGCCGTTAGAAATCTTACGAACGGTAAAGGTCTTGGTAGATCCATCGCCCTTGATCTGAATAACGTCCCCACGGAACTGCTGAATCCGGGATTTGTCACCCTCCGTAATGCGGTAATCGACCACGACGGTGTCACCAGCGCGAAAAGCGGGAAAGGCCGGCTTTTTGCTCAGCTGGTCGTGTACGAAAGAGATAGCGTCCATAACGAAAGTGGTTTATCGGGTACTCGCTTTTAGCGGGGTGCAAAGGTACGTTGCGTGTTTAGGTTATCCAAAGGGAATCTTGGTCCGTTGGTCTCTTAGTATTTTAGTCCATTAGTATTTCAGTAATGTGACCTAACGTAGGTACGGTGAGCGCAGCGACCGTCTGACAAAGTCGTAACTTCCCTAAATGCAAACCCACGCCACCCGCGCCGCTGCTTTCCTCAAAGATGACGCCCGCACCGATTGGCACAACCAGTCACTCTGGCACGTCCGCGCCAAACGCGATAAGCTCGTACACGGCATACCGGAGTGGGAAGCACTTCGCCAGTTAGGCTCCGACATCAAAGACCACGCCCTCGGCAAGCTCGATACTTATCTGGAGCAGTTCGAGGCGCAGGCTACTGCCAACGGCGTCCACGTCCACTGGGCGGTCGACGCGGCGGAGCACAATCGCATCGTCCTCGAAATTCTACGGCGGCACGGCGTCGACCGCATCGTCAAGTCGAAATCGATGCTGACGGAAGAGTGCCACCTCAACCAGCATCTGGAAGCGCACGGCGTCGAAGTAGTTGATACCGACCTGGGCGAACGGATCATCCAGCTCAAAAAAGAGCCTCCGAGCCACATCGTGATGCCCGCCATCCACCTAAAGAAGGAGGAGATCGGCGCGCTGTTCCACGAACACCTCGGTACGGACGAGGGCGCCAGCGACCCACAGTACCTGACCGAAGCGGCCCGCGGGCACCTACGCGAAAAGTTCCTGGCGGCAAAGGCGGCGGTCACCGGCGTCAACTTCGCCGTGGCGGAAAACCGGTGGGGTCGTCGTCTGCACCAACGAA
>OY764735.1:0-11716 GCA_963668285.1 uncultured Lewinella sp.
TGGCATAGGCCAACACCGCGATCGCCGTAGGAAGGAGGGAAAGTGGTGAGAACGTCGGGCTTCGTTTATAAACGCGGTTGGCGTGTGCCATCAAGAGTGGCCCGTACAGAAAGATGAGTGGCGCAGAAATCAGATGCAACTGTAAAGACCCCAGTAAGGGAGTATCGACCGTCAGGTCCGTAAGCGTATGTACGGCAGTAAGCGTCAGTACCCCACAAAGGGGCAGGTTGCTGGAATGGCGGGCGTAGGGTAAGCCAACCAGCAGGAGTGTTATGCCTAGCGTTAAAAAGATGAGAATGCTTTGTACGACTAGTGCTACCATATCAGTCTCGCAACGAGCGTCACCGTCGATAATTACTTATAGACGCCAAGATTGTACTTTGGCATTATGAAAGCCTTGCCCCGTCTATTATTCTTTCTACTCTTCTTCGCCGCCAGCTTACCACCCGCTTCCTTATCCGCCCAGGAAGCACCCAAAACACTCCCTTCGATTACGAAAAAGACCGAAGGGCTTGAGCGCCAGGAGGGTTACTTCGACTTCTACTGGAGTGAAGCGGAAGGCAAAATCTACCTGGAGATCGACCGCTTTGACGAAGAGTTCCTTTACGTGAACAGCCTGGCCGCCGGCCTGGGCAGCAATGACATCGGCCTGGATCGTAACCAACTCGGAAGTGAGCGCGTCGTGCATTTCCACCGCGTCGGGCCCCAAGTTATGCTGACCCAGCGGAATCTGGACTACCGGGCCGTCAGTGAAAACGTGGACGAAGTGGCCAGCGTACGCGACGCCTTCGCCCAGTCCGTTTTGGAAGGGTTTAAGGTCGTGGCGGCTACCGAAGGCAGCGTACTCATCGACCTGACGCCACTGCTGCTCAGCGATGCCCACGGGGTGGCCGGGCGGCTCAAGCAAGGCAAGCAGGGTACTTTCAAGCTCAACCCCGGCCGCAGCGCGGTGTACCCGGGCCGCACGAAGAACTTCCCGAAAAACAGCGAATTCGAAGCTTCCCTCACCTTTACCGGCGAGGCAACGGGGGGGCAGCTGCGCAGCGTTACCCCGACCTCCAATAGCTTCACGCTACGGATGCACCACAGCTTCGTCGAGCTGCCCGACAGTGGCTACGAAGCCCGGGTATTCGACCCCCGTAGCGGCTACTTCCCGATGCAGTACGCGGATTACGCTACGCCGATCGACCAACCGCTGGTAAAGCGCTTCATTACCCGCCACCACCTGGAAAAAAAGGACCCCGACGCCAAGGTAAGTGAGGCCGTTGAACCCATCGTCTACTACCTCGACCGGGGCGCGCCGGAACCCGTAAAATCCGCGCTGCTGGAAGGGGGCCGCTGGTGGAACCAGGCCTTCGAGGCCGCCGGCTATAAGGATGCCTTCCGCGTGGAGGTCCTACCGGAAGGGGCCGACCCGCTGGACGTGCGCTACAACGTCATCAACTGGGTACACCGCAGCTCACGGGGCTGGAGTTACGGATCGAGCGTGATCGACCCCAGGACCGGTGAGATCATTAAAGGGCACGTGCTACTGGGTAGTCTGCGGGTGCGGCAGGACTTTCTCCTGGCCCAGGGCCTCATCAAAGCCTACGCCGACGGAGCCACCCCCGACCCCCGCCTCGAAGAGATGGCCCTGGCCCGCCTGCGCCAACTGAGCGCCCACGAGATCGGCCACACCCTGGGGCTGGCCCACAACTTTGCCGCCTCGACCAACGAGCGCGCCTCCGTGATGGATTACCCCCACCCCTACGTTACCCTCCAGGACGGTGAAGTGGACTTCAGCCAAGCCTACGGTACCGGCATCGGTAGCTGGGATGAACGCACCATCCTGTACGGCTACCAGGACTTCCCCGCCGGGGCGGACGAGCGAGCCGAACTCAACGAAATACTGGACGAAAACAACCGCATGGGGCTGGCTTACCTCAGTGACGCGGACGCCCGCCCGGCAGGTAGCAGCCAACCCCAGGCTCACCTCTGGGACAACGGCGGGGATGCCACGCAGGAACTCGACCGCATCCTCGAACTAAGGCGGCACGCCCTGGACGAGTTCGGCGCGGATAACCTGGCCCCCGGCCAGCCACTATCCGAGCTGGAGAAGGTACTCACGCCAGTCTACCTCATGCACCGTTACCAGGTGGAAGCGGTCGCCAAACAGATCGGCGGTTACCACTATGGCTACGAGGTGCGCGCCGGCTACCCGGAAGCCGGGGTGAAGCCGGTAGAGGCCCGCTTGCAAACCGCCGCCCTCCGGGCGCTACTACGAACCCTGAAGCCGGGTAGCCTGAGCTTACCGCAGCACGTCGTACAGCTCATCCCCCCACCGGCGATGGGCTACGGGCGCGACCGGGAACTGTTCGCAACCAAGAACGGCGGCGGGCTGGACCCACTCGCCATGGCGGAGCTTGCGGCGGACAACACCCTGAAATTCCTGCTCCACCCCCACCGCCTGGCGCGGATCGAAGAGCAGGCAGCCCTCTACCCCGACGGTGGCTTTCCTTCCCTCCCGGCGTATTTACAAGCCGTAGAAACGGGCATGGAGGTAAGTAGCCGCGATGCGGGCTACGCGGGCACCCTCGGCCGGGTCGTGCAGCGGCGCTACGTGGAACACCTGCTTCGCCTGGCGGGTACGGAGATGAACGCTTCCTCGGTGCAGGCGGCGGCTACCGGGGAGTTGCTACGGCTATTCAACGGCAAGCTCGCGGCGAGTGCTACCGATAACGGCCACCAAGCCTATTTACAACGGCGCATCAACCTATTTTTGGAGAACCCCACGGGGATGAAAGCGTTACCAACAGCAAACCTGCCGGACGGCTCGCCAATTGGCTGCGGAGGGATGCACTAACGCCTCGACCCTACAATATGAATGAAAAGCGCGCCAGTACTACCGACGATGACGTTGCCATATCCGTTTCCGAGCTAGGTAAACGATACCGGGTCGGTACGCGGGAAAAAAGCGACTCCTTGACCGGGGCGGTGATCGGCACCCTGCTGTACCCCGTCCGTAACTTCCGACGGCTGACCTCCCGCCGCAAATTCCGGGAGGGGGAGGACGGCTCCATTCACTGGGCGATTCGGGGGCTGGACTTCGCGGTGCATCGGGGGGAAGTACTAGGGATCATCGGACACAACGGCGCCGGCAAAAGTACCCTACTCAAAGTACTGAGTCGCATCACGCCGCCCACTACCGGCGAAGTCGTGATCCGGGGCCGGGTATCCAGTTTACTGGAGGTGGGGACCGGCTTCCACCCGGAACTGACCGGGCGCGATAACGTATACATGAACGGCACGATCCTGGGCATGAGCCGGCAGGAGATCGACGAGAAGTTCGAAGAAATCGTGGAATTCAGTGGCATCCGTAAGCACATCGAGACGCCAATTAAATTCTACTCTTCCGGGATGAAGGTGCGTCTGGCCTTTTCGGTAGCGGCGCACCTGGATCCGGAAATCCTCATCATCGACGAGGTGCTCGCGGTGGGGGACCTGGCCTTTCAGCAGAAGTGCCTGGGCAAAATGGACGAGGTAGCTAAGGGCGGGCGGACCGTGCTGTTCGTCAGCCACAACATGGTGGCCGTCGAAGGCCTCTGTACCCGCTGCTTATTGATGGAGGACGGCCGGGTCACTTTTGCCGGCAGCGTACCGGAATGCATCAGCCGTTACCGGGAGGCGAATATGGATATCGGCCTGGGCCTTACGCTCGCCGAGCGGACCGATCGGGAGGGTGGCCAGCGGGTACGCTTCACCGGGGTAACCTTCAACGAGGGGCAGGCGGTATTCACCTGTACGCCCGTTTCCATACGCCTCACCGTAGCGGCCGACACGGCGATCGCCGACCTACGGATCGCGGTAAAATTCAGTCGCAGTTACCGGGAGGTCGTCATGACCCTGGATAGCCACCACCACGACGCTCGGATTGCGGTAGCGCCCGGGGGCAACACAATTATCATCGACGTACCCGACCTCCAATTGATCCCGGGTGATTACCTTGTCGACCTTTGGGCGGGCAGTGGAGTGGATTGCGTCGACCGCATCTTCAACGCCGCTCGACTCACCGTGGGCGCGCGTGACGTATACGGTAGCGGCCTATTGCCCAAAGCTAACAAGCACGGCTTCTACGTGCCCCCAAAATGCAGCTGGCGGGACGCCGGCGCTACTCATCAATAGCAGTGAAGATGTCAAATACACTCGTAACCAAGATTAAGCGCAAGGTTCTCCGCGGGGGGCGCAAACTCGGCCTGTACCCCGCCCGCCGTTTCGTGCTCCTTTGCCACCAACGCAGCGGTAGTAATATGCTCACCAGCATCATGAACCAGCACCCGCAGGTCATCATGCGGGGGCAGCTGTTCAAAGACGACCCCGATTACCGCAAAAGCCTTGCCAAGATCGGTACCGCCTCGTTTCAGGGCAGTTTGTTCGACGACAAGATCGAAAGCCGGGAGCGGTTCGACCGTTTGGAGGAGGATCCGGCCGGCCGGGAAGCCCGCAACACCGAGGAGGTGATTACCTCCTTTTACTCCGGGCAGGAACGGCACAGCATGGCAAAGTCAGTAGGGATCAAACTACACGGCGGAACCCTGTATCGAGACGAACTCAGCCAGCTCCTGATCCAGGGCAACCGCTACCACTTCCTCTTGCTGCACCGGGAGAACCTGTTGGAGGCCGCCATCTCCTGGTACCAGGCCAGAACGCTGAACCGCTGGGTCGATAAAAGCGATAAAAAGAAGGCACTCGAACCCATCGCCATGGAAGTGACCCAACTCGACTGGTTCGTGACCCGCACGCAGCAGGACGTTGCCCTGTGGAAAGAGCTCCTGGAAGCCAATAAGCGCGACTACCTGGAGCTCACCTACGAACGGATCACGGCCCCCGGCTACGACTACGGCCCCATCTGGGAAAAGCTGGGCGTGCCCCCAGTATCCAACCCCGCCCCGAAAACCAATAAGCTGATCAAGAAGTACGATCACATCACCAACCTCGAGGAGATACGGACGCACTTCCGGGGCCGGCAAGTAGGGATGGTTTGAGGGAGCGCGGCCGCCTATCCGATCGATTCCACCTGAGGGGCAAAAGCTGGTGGGCGGACGGGGGGCTGACGCTGCTGGTGCTTTTTGTCGTACTCTATGGCTATCGGTGGTTCGATCTGCTCCTCCTGCGCTTCCCGCTTACGGAAGCCCTGTACGGTGAGGAGTACCTGTGGACCGTCTTCGGAGAAGTACGCCCGCGGACGACGATTTTCTGGGTCGTGCTCATCACCGTTTGCTGTGTCTTTCAGTACCTCGAGCGGCTTAAAGCCAGCGATTTGCACCCGTTTTCGCGCTGGCTATTCACCATCATCGTACTGACGCAAACCTATTCCGTCGGGTTGATGGACTACAACCATTTTTATGACAGTTGGTATGCGGTCGATCGTTTGTTGCTGTTCGCGTTTGCCGCCTTGGTCTTGTTGCGCCCCGCCTTTACGCCGCTGTTTATCCTACAGGCCATGTTGTTGACGGGGCAGTTGCGCACGCCGGATTTTATCGGCTACGATCACGTGCATAAGTTCATCGCGCTACCCCTGCTGGCGTACGGGTGGATGCTCTTTATCGCGGTGCGCTTCGTGCGCATCGAACGGGGGGGTGTACTCTTCGGCACCACGGTCATGGCCACGCTCGCCATGTGGTACGTTTTTGCCGGCTGGGGAAAATACGCGACCGACTGGCAGCACGAGAACAGCCTTTACTTCCTCTTCGCCGCCGCTACGGATGCCGGTTGGCTGGCGGGCCTGGCCCGCGGGGCCAAAATCTGGATGGGGGAGATGCTGCAACAGTACGAAAGCCTACTGGCTTATTCCACGCTGGCCGTAGAGATTCTGCTGCCCATCCTATTGTTTACCCGGCGGTGGCTGGCGCTGACCACGGCGGTCATGCTGTTGGTGTTTCACCTCTCCGTCTACCTCTTTAGCGGCATCCTGTTCTGGCAGTGGAGTCTGCTGGAGTTGGCCTTCATTCTGTTCCTGGTCTTTCGCAGGGTAGATGCCAAACCGCTGTTCCGGCTGAAAAACCAGCTGGTGTATGTCTCTCTACTATTTGCCCTCCCCTACTTCGGGCACATCGGAATACTGGCCTGGTACGACTGCGGCTTCATCAATAAGTACACTTTTTATCTCGTCGACGGTGCCGGTGAGGAACGACGGCTCGACGCGACCTACTTCTCCCCTTACGACACCGGTTTTGCCAAAAATCGCTTTACGTTCGTCACCCCTTACCGTACCCTCGCCAACACCTACGGGCAGTGTAATGACCGGGCGTTGATGCGGATGATAAAGCAGTGGCCCGATCTCCCCCACCCTGCTCGTCTCGACTCAATATCGCACCTGCGCTCCGTCGCCCAAGAAAGATATAATGAGCGGACGGCGGAGGAATTTATTGGCTTCCTGCGAAAGTTCATCACCAATAAAAATGAGTATGACCCCCAATTCATTAGCCGGCTCGCCTCACCCCCGCATATGCAGCAGGGCCAAGATCAGCGAAATTTACAAATGAAGGATCTCGCCGCCCTGCGCATCGTCTACGAAGAAAAGATCGTCCTGCCCCGTCTGGAATACACCCCGGTGCGCTCCGATACCACTACAATAAACCTTAGAGCTATTCGCTGATGTGTGGAATAATTGGTGAAGTCAGACGCGCCGGGCGGGTCGACCCCAAGCGTTTCGATCGGCTACGGGACAGGCTGGCGCACCGGGGGCCGGACGGGGCGGGCACGAAGCTCTTCGAAGGGGGGTCGCTCGCGCTCGGCCACCGGCGGCTGTCCATCCTCGACCTCAGTGAGGCGGGCGCCCAACCGATGCCCAACGAGGACGAAACGGTGTGGATCACCTTCAACGGGGAGATCTATAATTTTGCGCGGCTGAAGCAGGAGTTGCAGCAAAAAGGCCACCGCTTTCGCTCCCATTCGGATACGGAAGTACTGGTACACGGCTACGAGGAATGGGGCCTTGCGGGGCTTTTGCAGCGCGTAAAGGGCATGTTTGCGTTCGGACTGTACGATGCTAAAAAACGACAGTTACACCTGGCGCGGGATCGGTTCGGAATTAAGCCGTTGGTGTTTTTTTGCGACGAGCGCAGGTGCATATTTTCGTCGGAAATAAAAAGCCTGGTGCGCGACACGGACGTGCCCCGCCGGGTGACGCAGGAGGCGCTGGCGGACTACTTCATCTACAGCTACGTACCCACCCCCCGCTCGATCTATGCGGGCGTCGAGAAGTTGGAGCCGGCCACCTACCTGACCCTCGAACTGGATGGCTGGCGGACTACCCGCACGACCTACTGGTCGCCGGAACGCGCCGAGCGCCCCGTCACCGCCGAAGAAGCCGCCGAAGAGGTCGAGCACTTACTGGCGGCCTCCGTTCGGGAGCACCTGGTGAGCGACGTGCCGGTCGGGGTATTTTTGAGCGGCGGCTACGACAGCTCCTCGGTGCTGTTACACGGGCGGGAGGCGGGGGCGGGCTTGAGTGCCTTCTCCCTCGGTTTTGCCGACAGCGAACGCAGCGAGCACCACGCGGCGGCCACCATTGCGGACCGCCTCGGCGCCGATCACCACGTTCGCCTACTGGAGCCCGACGCGGATTTCTCAGCGACCATCGAACGACTCGCGGCGCACTACGACGAGCCCTATGGCGTCACTTCGATGCTTACCTACCACGAAGTTTCGGAGCTGGCGGCCGCCTCCCACAAAGTCGTGCTGGCCGGTGACGGGGGCGACGAGGTACTGGCCGGCTACTCCTGGTACGCCCGCCTGCTGCAGTTGCGCTTTTCAGCCCGCACGTACGCCCGCGCGCTTCTGGGCAGGACGACCCTCCGTCACGAATTTCTGCGGGAATACGACCGAAGCATGACCGGCCCGTTCAAGTATCTGGGCCACCGACCGATCTTTACGCCGGAGTTCGAAGGCCTGATGCGCGAGCGCGCCTTTGACGATTTCGACCGCCACCTCGTCGGCTCGCACCGGGGGCTAAAGAACCTACAGTGGCTCGACCTGCGTACGTTCATGCTTGACAACTGCCTGTACCGCGGGGATATGTCGAGTATGCTGCACTCCCTCGAGGTACGTATCCCCTTTCTCGACCATAAGCTGATCGAGTTCATTTTCAGCGTTGGCCCGCAGGCTTACTATAACGTCGATCACCCGAAGATGCTCCTTCGTCGGGCGCTGGAACGCAAGATCCCGTCCTCCGTACTGGACCGCCCCAAACAGGGCTTCGGCTTTCAGCATCGCAATACGCTGTTGCAGCCGCGGTACGAGGAGTTGGTGAATAACGGGGAGTTGATGAAATTAGGTTTGCTGCGCGGGCCGGTTGATTTCGGTAAGCTGAACGCGGAGATTGCCTTTCATTTGGTGTTTTTGGAAGGGTGGCTGAGCGCGCATCGAGATTAGTGCTAATACTTCTCCCCGAATTTCCGCGCCAATTCTGCCTGCTTGTTATCCAGATTAACGTCCCGCCCGTCGATAAAGCCGCGTTCTACGATGCTGGACCGCATGTCCAATACGTCACCACTCACCAGGATCAACGTCGCCGACTTACCCTGGGCCAGCGAGCCGTAGGTAGCATCGATGCCTAAGATTTTCGCGGGCGTGAGCGTTACCGCCATCAGGGCCGCCTCTTTATCCAGGCCGAATCCGACCGCCTGCCCCGCCACGAACGGCAAATTTCGCTGTTGCCAGGAGCCCTCGTGGCTGATGGCGAACTCCACCCCGGCATCCGCGAGCATAGTCGGGTTCTTGAACGGCTGGTCGATAGCGTCATCCTGCCGGGCGGGGAGGGCCTGGGTGCTCTCCAGAATCACCGGCACGCCGTGCTCCTTCAGGAATCCGGTCACCTTGTGTGCTTCGTAGCCACCAATAACGACCGGGCTTGCCCCCATCTCTTTTACCAGTAATACGGCATTCTGAATATCCCGCGCGCTCTCGACGTGGACGTATACGTTCTTCGTTGCGTTCATCGCTTCGCACATACTTTCCAGTTTTAGCAGTCGGTCGCCGGAGCGGCCGGAGCCGCAGTAAGCGGCGGCTTGCTGCATAAAGCCCTTTAGTTCGGCGACCAGCTCCGGGTACTTTTCGTTCTCTTTCAGCTCGCCCGTCTGCCAGTTATAGCTCATGCGGCGGGGCCAGTTGATGTGTACCCCGTCGTCGGCGCGGACGACGGCGTCCTCAAAGTTCCAACCATCGAGTTGCATAACGCTGCTGCGGCCACTGACGGAGCCGCCCTCCGGGGTGGATTGCACGAGCATCACGCCGCGACTGCGCACCGTCGGGATCACCTGGCTATCGGTATTGAAAGCAATCAGGGAACGGGCGTTCGGGTTGAGCGCGCCGACCTCCCGCTGGTCGTTGGTGGAGCGGACGGCGCCGATCTCAACCAAGCCCAACTGGCTGTTCAGTGCAATAAGACCCGGGTAGACGTGCTTACCGCCGCCGTCGATCAATTCGGCGTCGCCCGGTACGGAAACGTCAGCACCTACCGCCGTGATCTTACCGTCGGCAAAGACGACCGTGCCCTCCTCGATCACCGTGCCGTCACCGACGTGAATGGTGGCGTTCCGGATGGCGACGGTGCGCGTTTGGGTGGGGGCCGGGGTGGGGTTTTGGGCGGTGAGGCCACCTACAATGCCGATCAATAGTCCGAGAAAAAAGGTAAGTTTCATGCTATCATTATTTGTCATAGCTGCGTGGTTGGCTGGCTTTTATAGGTTGCGTACGAACCAATTAATGTAGGTCAGGAGAGATAATAGCTTAGTGCGCGTGCGCCGTTTCCGCATGATCAAGTGAGTTACAGTGCAACAATCGCCGCTGCTTACCCTTCGGCTTTTGCGTCGGTGCGCCGGCTTCCTTGGCATCCAGGCTTTTTTGGATCAGGGCGTTGCGCTCATCCCGCATAGCCTCCTGCATCTCCGCGTCGCGTTCGCGGTTGAAGAGTTCCACGCCGTCGACGAAGGTGCGCTCGGCGCGGGCGTAGATGCTCATGGGGTGGTCGTTCCAGACGACGACGTCCGCATCCTTACCCACCTTAAGGCTGCCGACGCGGTCGTCGAGGTGCAGCATTTTAGCGGGGTTGAGGGTCACGAATTTCCAGGCATCCTCCTCGCTTACGCCACCGAAAAGAACGGCCTTCGCGGCTTCCTGATTGAGGCGGCGGGCCATCTCGGCGTCGTCGGAGTTGAAGGCGGTAAGCACGCCGTTCTCGTGCATGATCGCGCCGTTGTAGGGGATGGCTTCGTTGACTTCGTATTTATACGCCCACCAGTCGGAGAAGGTAGAGCCCGCCGCCCCGTGCTCGGCCATCTTATCGGCCACTTTGTAGCCTTCCAGGATGTGGGTGAAGGTGTTGACGCGGAAGTCGTGGCGCTCGGCTACCTGCATCAGCATATTGATCTCCCCCTGCTGGTAGCTGTGGCAGGAGATGAAGCGTTCTTCGTTGAGGATCTCGAGGACGGCCTCCAGGTCCAGATCCCGCCGGCCGTTGCCGGATTGCATGGCTCTGCCGTACTCCTCGGCGCGGCTGAAGTAGGATTCGAAGATCTGCTCGACGCCCATCCGGGTTTGTGGGTAGCGGATCCGGTAGAGATCGCCCCAGTTGGACTGTTTGACGTTCTCCCCGAGGGCGAACTTGATGAAGCCGTCGGCGCCTTCGAAGAGCATTTTGTCCGCCGTCTGCCCCCAGCGGAGTTTGATGATGGCGGATTGGCCGCCGATGGGGTTGGCCGAGCCGTGGAGGAGTTGGGATACCGTTACGCCGCCGGCCAACTGGCGGTAGATGTTCTCGTCGTTGGCGTCGACCACGTCTTCCATCCGTACTTCGGCGCTGGAGACCTGGCTGCCTTCGTTGACGCTCGTGAGGGCGATGTGGCTGTGCTCGTCGATCACGCCGCTGGTCACGTGCATGCCGCTGCCGTCGATGACGGTGGCCCCGTCGTTGCTCAGATTCGGCCCTACGCCGGCGATCTTACCATCGACGATCAGTAGGTCGGCGTTTTCGAGGATGCCTTCGGCTTCGTTCGTCCACACCGTGGCACCGGTGATGAGGTAAGCCCCCGCTTGCTGCATCCTAGGCTCCAGGCCGAGGCCGATGTTGGGGTAGGTAAGGCGGCCGGCGTACTCTACCGGCTTATCATCCTCCTCATCCTTTGTATCGTCATCCGCCGCGTCGTCGTCAAAGGGGCTGGCGGTGAACTCCACTTCCCGGCCCTCCGGGTTGCGGCCGTAGCCGACCCAGCCGTCTTCATCCGGGTAGCCGTTGAGGCGGTAGAAACCCGGTTCGCCCTTCGGTTGGAAGCTCAGGCTCAACAGGCCGTCGGTAGTGCTGTACTTAGCGTCCACAAAAGTCGTGTCGCCGTTGGCATCGCGCACTTTCATCTTCTGGCTACCCGGGTCGCCGCTGATCTTCATCGTGAAGGAGCCCTGGCCGATGCGCACGTTGTAGCCGTCGGCGAGTTCCACGACGTCGAGGGGTTTGCTGGCGTAGGGGAGGCCCTGTACCCAGTGCTGGTAGACGGTTGCCTTCTCGGTGAAGTAATCCTTATCGGTCACGAAGAAGCTGGCCAGTTTGCCGTCCGCTAGGGTACCAACCAGATCGTCGATACCCAGCAGGCGGGCCGGGGTGGTGGTCAGGGCGGCGAGGACCGCGGACCGATCGGCACCGTATTTGATTGTTTTGCGGAGGGCTTCGGGGAAGTCGCCCATT
>OY764736.1:0-9804 GCA_963668285.1 uncultured Lewinella sp.
GCTCAAGGTGGAGATAAGCTAAAAGGTAAAATGATTCTTGAGGTTCCCGTCCAAAAGGCTCCTGTTGATAAAAAGTTTGCAAAATATGCAACCAGACGGAAGGTGAAAATCCGTGACATTAATGGTAAAATCTACGATTAGTTATGATTATTAAAAGATTTAGAGATTATTGGGACACAGAAAAGATTGTGCAATCAGAAATTGACTCGGTCGGAATGTGGGACATTTGGAACAAGACTAAGTTCGAGTCAAAAGTAGAAAAGGGCTTGATGACTTCGGCAGAAGTTGCGCAACTGCTTCATAAAGATAAAAAGAACTACTGCGTATCGCTTTTCGAAGACGAGCGGAGTGACCTCCCGGCAGTGTTTTCTAATATTATGCTTGATAAGCCCCATATGGATGCCAGCTTTATGGATGATATCGGTCGCGAATATCTTTCTTACTTGTTCTCCCCTTCCAAAAAGAAGTTTGCGAATTCAGAGTTTGGACCGGAAACCCCACTAATGTTTCTCCGCGAAGTTTGGTACAACCAATTCATTGATGACGAGGGAGATGAACGAGAGTCCTATATCCACTTCGTATTCGACGAAGACGGCAACGTCAACGCCCGCGTTTACGACGAGCGCAATAAGCGCACGATCGACTACGAGGGTAAAGCGCCGATCGACGTGAGTGGCCTGTACGAACCCCTGCCGGAGTTTGGAGAATATGAGGGCCTGGCGCGATTGGAGCGTGGAGTACCTTTTGATTTGGTGAAGGGGTAGCAGACCGCCAAAAAGGGAAGGTCGTCGTTACCTATCGGTTGCTCGTTGAGTAATAAGGGTTATTAGAGTTGATGGGAAGTTTGGTCGGTACGTAAGGATGTAATTCCTTCCCGCCGGCCCGTGTTGTTACCTTTATGGGGTTACATTAGCTCACCGTCCGCCAATGGACCTTTCACAGGCTCTCCTCTTCTTCTTCAGCGCTCTCGGTGCCTTTAACGGCTTGCTGTTCGCGGGCTACTTTCTATGCGTGGCAAAGCCGCCTACCGCCGCGCGGCGCTTGTTCGGGGCGTTTCTGTTGATGCTGTCCATTCGGGTAGGAAAATCGGTATTTTTCTTCTTCAACCACGATCTTGCCAGGGAATACCTACAGCTTGGTTTATCGGCATGTTTGCTG
Organism: uncultured Lewinella sp.; assembly: GCA_963668285.1. Lineage (GTDB taxonomy): Bacteria > Bacteroidota > Bacteroidia > Chitinophagales > Saprospiraceae > Neolewinella. The sequence goes on from OY764736.1 coordinate 1,159, forward strand.
ATCGGGCCGCTACTTTACTTTTTCGTCCGCGCTCAAGAGCAAACCGATCGCCGGGAGCCGCCACGGGGCTTTTGGACACACTTCTGCGGGTGGTTAAGCCTTGCGTTGATCGGCGGCATGCTTTATCCGTACGGGGACTATCCGGAGTATTGGAATCCATACGTTGTCCGAGGAATCTACTTCGTCTGGTTTGCCTATACGGTTGCCGCGATAGTCGCTGCCTGGCCGCGCTTTCAACGTTATTTCGGTCGAAATGGAGCAAACCGCGAGGATACGGTTGTCGTCTGGGTTACGCTTAGCGCACTCGTACTGGTAGTCGCCTACGCAATGGTACGCTACACCTCCTACATCACCGGGGCCTTGGCATTTTCGTTGTTGCTATACAGCTCTTGGGCGGCGGTTACCCTTTTCCAAGGTAAAAAGACAAGTAGCGACGCGGAAGCTTTAGGTACGCCCGACCGGCAGCCGCTGCTCGGTACCGACCAAGCTCGAACGCTCCGACACCACCTCGAGCGCGCGATGCGTGACGATCGCCTTTATATCAACCCCAATCTGAAACTCGCCGACTTGGCCGCCGCGGTAGGCTGTACTACCCACCAGCTTTCCGAACTACTGAACAACGTGGTCGGTCAGAAATTCCACCACTACGTGAACGATCGACGGATCGCCCTGGCAAAGGAACTGATCGAACGGGAGGATCACCTGACCCTGGAGGCCATCGGGCTCTCCTGCGGTTTTAACGCCCGCTCTACCTTCTACAAGGCCTTCAAGAAATCGACCGGCACCACCCCGGCCAAGTACCGAGAACGGTATGCTATAAATGACTGATAGTCAGTAGAATTTAGTGTGTCCCGTTCGATCCGTACACCGGTTAGGACCATCGCTACTTGCCGGAACATTCATCGACCCATCTTGCAGTGAATCAAATAAAATTCACTTACGGATGCGAATCGTTCTACCCTACCTCTTCACCCTATTGTGCAGCTTAAGCCTGCAAGCTCAGATGACCGACCACGACGAAATCCGGGAAGTCGTGCAGGACTACATCGAAGGTACTTCCTTCACCAAGCCGGAGCTACTGGAATCCTCCTTCGACGAGCACATCAGTATGTACTTCAGCAAGCGGGGCGAAAACTGGATGCCAACCCGTGAGACTTACATCGGTTTTTTTCGTGACAAGGAAGTAGGTACCCCGACCGGCCGCCAGGGAAACATCCGTCTGATCGAAGTGGCCGGTGACGTGGCTACGGCGAAGGCCGAAATCCTCATCCCCGCCAAGCAGTTCCTGTTTATCGACTATTTCCTGCTGAAGAAGATCGACGACCGCTGGCGCATCGTATCGAAAACGGCCTCCAGTGGGCCAACCCACCAACACGGTGGGCGGGTCTTGATGGTGGTTTCGAATGCAGACCGCTACGGAGATACCGACATCACTAACGGTAACCATTTTGGAGAGATCGCTTCCGCCTACCGCACCTTCGTCGATGCGGGTTACACCGTTGATTTCACCAGCCCGGAAGGCGGCCAGGTGCCGGTTACTTACCTTTCCTCGATTGACACCACCAGCGCACCCCACCTGCGAGACGCGGAGTTCTGGTACCGCCTCGGTCACACCTACCCGGCGGCGGACGTGAGCGCAGGCGACTATGCCGCTATCTACTTCCCCGGCGGCGGGGCGGCCATGTTCGGCATCGCGGATAATAAGGACGTCCAGCGACTGATCCGCAGTATATACGAAGCGGAGGGCGCCGTTGCCGCCGTTTGTCACGGAACGGCCGGCATCACCAATACCACGCTCAGTGACGGGCAACCCTTGCTAAAAGGCCATGAACTGACCGGCTTCCCGGATTTCCGTGAGCGGCAGGATGCTGAATACTACAAAACCTTCCCCTTCTCGATCGACGCGCGCATAGCGAAACAAGGGGGAACGCTACGCGCCGAACGAGAGGTGAATACCGGCTTCTACGTCGTCGATGGGCAACTGATCACGGGAATGGATCATTCGGCGACCGTTGCGGTGGCCCGGGAAGTAGTGAAGTTCCTTCAGCACGAGAAGGAAGAGCAATAGCTTACAGTGCTTCGTAAATTAGCTTGAGGAAAGCACCCAACTCCTTCGGCTCCAACCATCGGGTGACGACGACCAGATCCTCTTCTTCGTCAATTACGATGTAGTTACCGCCGAAGCCGGCCGCGTAATACACCCGCTCCGGTACGCCGTCCATCGCACGGTCACCGGCGTTAAGCCACCACATGTAGCCGTAGCTGGCGTTGGCGGGTGTAGGCGTTCGGACCCTTCGGACCCAATCAGCCGGCAGTAGCTGCTCGCTGTTCCACTTACCACCGCGCGCGAATAGTAAACCGAAACGGGCGTGATCTTCGGTGCTCATAAAAACCCCACCGCCGTGGTGGCCGCCCCCGCTGACGCTTTGCATATGGAGCCCATCGATCATCGTCCAGCTATCGTCGTAACCGAACCACCGCCAGGTAGGGCTGGCGCCGATGGGGTCCATGACGCGCTCTTTCAATACCTGTGGTAAAGGCCGCCGCCAGACCTGCAGTAAGCTGTACGCCAGTAGATTGACGCGCACGTCGTTGTATTTGTAGTGCTCGCCGGGTGCGTAAAGCTCCCGCTGCTTCCATTCGTCGTAGCCAGACTCGCGGTCGGGCCGGTCCGTCCAGTCATCCAGTCCGAAGAGGGTACCGGACCAGTCGCTGGTTTGGTGTAGCAGGTGCTCCCAGGTGATGCCGGCGTTGTGTTCTCCCTGGTAGGTGCCATCCCAGACGTAGTGGAGCACCGAGTCTTGTACGTCGTCGATCAAGCCCTCCGCCAAAGCTAGCCCTGCCGTGGTGGAGAGGTAAGACTTGGTAACGCTGAAGCTCATATCCACCCGCTCGGTATCTCCCCAGCTGGCAATTACGTAGCCGTCTTTGATGACCATACCGGCCGGCCCGCCGCGATCTTTTACGGGCCCGCGCAGGCCATGGCCGGGTTCTCGGCTGAACCCCTGTAGGATCGCTAGGCGCAGGTCGCGCTCACCGGAATATTCGTTGGCTTGGGCGAAGGATACGGCGGCCCGTAGGGCGGTGGCGTTGAGGTCTACTTCCTCCGGGCTTTGTTCTTCCCATTCCGTTGGGGTGGGGTAGTACTGGGCTTGGAGATCGCTAGGGGTAAAGCAAAAGCCCAGGACGACTAAAAGGTAGAGTGATATACGCATGCCGTAAAATACTACCCAGGGCCTTTACCCTACAGCGGAATATTCCCATGCTTACCCTTGCGCCGAATCACCTCCTTTCCTTCCAGCGTCGCAAACGAACGGATCAGCTTGCGCCGGGTATTTTTTGGGAGGATCACCTCATCGATAAATCCACGCTGCGCCGCACGGTAGGGATTGGCGAAGGTTGTGGCGTATTCCGTTTCCTTTTCGGCCAGCTTGGCGGCGGGGTCGGCGGCGGATCGGATCTCTTTACGGAAGATGATCTCACTGGCGCCCTTCGCGCCCATGACGGCGATCTCGGCACCCGGCCAGGCGTAGTTCATGTCGGCCCCAATGTGCTTGCTGTTCATTACGTCGTAGGCGCCGCCGTAGGCTTTGCGGGTGATGACGGTGATGCGGGGGACGGTCGCCTCACTCAACGCGTAAAGTAATTTCGCCCCATTGGTGATGATGCCGTTCCATTCCTGGTCGGTGCCGGGGAGGAAGCCGGGTACGTCTACCAACACCAGCAGGGGGACGTTGAAGCAATCGCAGGTACGGACGAAGCGGGCGGCTTTTTTGCTGCTGTTGACGTCGAGTACCCCCGCCAAACTCATCGGTTGGTTGGCGACGATACCGATGCTCTTACCCGCTAGGCGAGCGAAACCGACAACGATGTTTTCGGCGTAATCGGCCTGAATTTCCAGCCAGCTCTCCCCGTCGATGATACCGGCTACGACGTCGCGCATATCGTAGGGTTGGTTGGGGCTTTCGGGCACGATGCTTTCCAGCTGCTCCCGTACCTCCCCGCCGAGGGTGTAGGGCAGGGCGCTCGCTTTCTCTTCGCAGTTCTGCGGCAGGTAGCTTAAGAGCTGCTTCAGCTGCTGGATGCAGTGCACGTCGTTGGTAGCCGTAAGGTGAGTGACGCCGGATTTGGTCGAGTGAGCCGACGCACCGCCCAAATCCTCACTGCTTACCTCTTCGTTGGTCACCGTCTTAACCACGTTCGGTCCGGTAACGAACATGTAACTCGTATTCTCGACCATCAGCGTAAAATCAGTCATGGCCGGGGAGTAAACGGCCCCGCCCGCGCAGGGCCCCATGATCGCCGAAAGCTGCGGAATGACCCCGCTCGCCTGCACGTTACGGTAAAAAATATCGGCGTAGCCACCCAGAGACTTCACCCCTTCCTGGATGCGGGCGCCACCGCTATCGTTCAAACCGATCAGGGGGGCACCCACCCGAACGGCCATATCCATGATCTTGCAGATCTTTTCTGCGTGGGTTTCGCTCAAGGAGCCCCCGAAGACGGTAAAGTCCTGAGCGAAGACGTACACCAACCGCCCGCCGATCGTACCGTAGCCAGTCACGACGCCATCGCCGTAGAAGACCTGGTCCTGCATATTGAAGTCGGTGGTGCGGTGGGTGACCAGGGCGCCGATCTCCTCGAAGCTACCGTCGTCGAGCAGAAGGTGGAGGCGTTCGCGGGCGGTGAGTTTGCCTTTGCCGTGTTGGCTTTCGATGCGTTTTTCGCCGCCGCCGAGTCTGGCGAGGGCGAGCTTTTCTTCGAGCTTACGGTAAGTGGTCATGGGGGGGCTGCGTTAGATGGTTCATTCCTCTTCCAGGAACAGACCTAGAATGGCGCCGGCGGCTTTGGCGATCACCGTACCGGGGCCGAATATAGCGGCTACCCCCCGGTCGAAGAGGTACTGGTAGTCTTGTTCGGGGATCACCCCGCCGGCTACGACGAGGATGTCTTCGGCCCCTTCGGCTTTCAGGGCCGCGATCGCCTGGGGTACGAGAGTTTTGTGGCCGCCGGCCAGGGAGGAGATGCCGAGAATATGAACGTCGTTTTCCACGGCGTGGCGGGCGGCTTCTTCGGGCGTCTGAAATAGGGGGCCGACGTCTACGTCGAAGCCGATGTCGGCGAACGAACTGGCGATCACTTTAGCGCCGCGGTCGTGCCCGTCCTGCCCGAGTTTGGCAACCAGGATGCGGGGCCGGCGGCCATAGCGTTCGGCGAAGCGGTCGGAGCGCTCGCGGGCGCGGAGGAAGTGATTGTCGGCCTGCATTTCGCGGCGGTAGGTTCCGGTAACCAGTTGGGGGGTGGCGCGGTAGCGGGTAAAGACGGATTCCAACGCTCCGCTGATCTCCCCGAGGGTGGCCCGGGCGCGAGCGGCTTTTACAGCTAACTCCAGTAAGTTGGCGGTGGGGGCGGAAGCTTGCTCCTTTAGTTCGATCAATGCACCTGCGGCCTCGCCATTATTTCTTGTTGTCTTGACCCTATGTAGACGGCGCAACTGACTCTCGCGAACCGCCTGGTTATCGACCTCCAGGGTATCCAGCCGCTCCTCTTCGTCCACGTTAGGGAACAGGTTCACGCCGATAATTTTCTCCTTTCCCGCGTCGATGTGGGCTTGTTTGATGGCGGCGGCTTCTTCTATTCTGCGTTTTGGCAGGCCCTGCTCGATGGCCGCTGCCATGCCCCCGGCGGCCTCGATCTCGGCCATCAGCTCGCGTGCTTGTGTCATTAGTTCCGCCGTGAGTTTTTCGACGTGGTAACTGCCGCCCCAGGGGTCGACTACATTAGTGACCCCGGTATTTTGTTGAATATATTTTTGGGTATCTCGCGCAATCTTTGCCGAAAAGTCAGTGGGCAGGGCAATAGCTTCATCCAGGGAGTTGGTGTGTAGCGATTGGGTACCGCCGAATACCGCCGCCAGGGCCTCGATCGTCGTACGGGCGATATTATTATAGGGGTCCTGCGCGGTAAGGCTATACCCCGAGGTCTGGCAGTGCGTACGCAGCGCCATTGATTTTGGGTGTTTGCCGCCCAGGTTTTTTACAATTTCGGCCCAGAGTAAACGCCCGGCTCGCATTTTGGCTATTTCGCGGAAGTGATTCATGCCGATCCCCCAAAAAAAGCTCAGGCGGGGGGCGAAGTCGTCAATGGCCAGCCCCGCTTTCATGCCGGTGCGTAGGTATTCCAGCCCGTCCGCCAGCGTATAGGCCAGTTCCAGTTCCGCGGAGGCCCCGGCCTCGTGCATGTGATATCCGCTGATCGATATGGAATTGAATTTTGGCATATACTCCTTGGTATACGCAAAAATATCCCCGATAATACGCATACTTGGTGCGGGCGGATAAATGTAGGTGTTCCGCACCATGAATTCTTTCAATATGTCGTTCTGGATCGTGCCGGAGAGTTGATCGGCGGCCACTCCCTGCTCCTCAGCCGCTACGATGAAAAACGCCATGACCGGTAATACCGCCCCGTTCATGGTCATGGATACCGACATTTTATCGAGGGGTATCCGATCGAAGAGGATCTTCATGTCCTCTACCGTGTCGATGGCTACGCCGGCCATCCCCACGTCGCCGGTCACCCTGGGGTGATCGGAGTCGTACCCCCGGTGGGTAGCTAGATCGAAGGCGACGGACAGGCCTTTCTGACCCTGTGCCAGGTTGCGGCGGTAAAAGGCGTTGCTTTCCTCGGCGGTGGAAAAGCCCGCGTACTGCCTGATCGTCCACGGGCGGATGGCATACATCGCGGAGTAGGGCCCGCGGAGGTAGGGGGGGATGCCGGCTACGTAGGATTGATGGGGGTGGTACGCAACTGAATCGGGTGCTTCGCCCCCTACTGAAATGCGCCGGAACGGTATGTTTATTAATTCCGGTTGCATCAGGCGTTCATATTTGAATTAAATCCAGTCGGCACCGTCAGTACCTTTCGCGCCCTATCAAATAAGGCTGCCGCCGCTAAAGCGGCTACCGCTTCCAGCTCTTCCCGTTCCGCCAGGATCGCTTGTGGAGAATAATGCGTTTTGACGAAATGCGTATCAAACTTACCGGAGGTGAACGCCTCGTGATTCATCACGAATCGACCGAAGGGCAGGGTAGTGGCGATGCCTTCGATTCGGTAGGCGTCTATGGCCTCGCGCATGCGCTGGATCGCTGCCTCGCGGGTGGGGCCGTAGGTCACTAATTTGGCGATCATCGGGTCGTAGTAGATCGGCACGTCCATACCTTTTTCGAAGCCGTCGTCGACGCGAATACCGTCCCCGCTCGGTGTCGTGTATGTTGTCAGGGTGCCGATGCTGGGCAGGAAATTGTCGAGAGGATCTTCGGCGTAAACGCGTAATTCGATGGCGTGGCCACGAATGCTCAGGTCGCCCTGTCGGAAGGCGAGCGGCTCCCCGCGTGCTACCCGAATCTGTTGCTCGACGAGGTCGATACCGGTAATAAGTTCGGTAACGGGGTGCTCGACCTGGAGGCGGGTATTCATTTCCAGGAAATAGAAGTTTCCTTCGCCATCGAGCAGAAATTCAACGGTGCCGGCGCCTTTGTAGTCGCACGCTTTGGCGCATTTGATAGCCGCTTCTCCCATTTTTGCGCGTAGCGCAGGTGCAAGGTTTAGTGGGACGGCGGGCGCCTCCTCCACGACCTTCTGGTGGCGTCGTTGAACTGAACATTCCCTTTCGAATAAATGAACGACGTGACCGTGGTTGTCCGCCAGCACCTGGATCTCGATGTGGCGGGGGGAGGTAACGTACTTTTCGATGAAGACCGAGCCATCTCCAAAGGCTGACCGGGCTTCGCTAATGGCGCGGTCCATGCCCTCCTGCAAACCTTGCGCGCTTTCAACGATACGCATCCCCTTACCGCCGCCGCCCGCGGCCGCTTTGATGAGGATCGGGTAACCGACGCGCTCGCCTATCCGTCGTGCTTCCGCTACGTCGGTGATGGCTTCTTCGACGCCCGGGACCATCGGGATATCGTATTTAGCCACGGCCTCCTTTGCGGCCAGTTTGTTGCCCATCACCTCGATGGCGTGCGGGTCGGGGCCGATAAAGGTCAAACCCGCCTCCGTCACCAGGCTGGCGAATCGGGCGTTCTCCGATAAGAAGCCGTAGCCCGGGTGAATACCCTGTGCCCCGGTATTTTTGGCGGCGGCAATAATTTTTTCTATTACCAGATAGGACTGATTACTCGGGGCGGGGCCGAGCAATACGGCTTCGTCGGCGAAGCGTACGTGGGGCGCGTTGCGGTCCGCCTCCGAGTAGACGGCAACGGTGGCCACACCCATCTTCCGGGCGGTGCGCATGATCCGGAGGGCAATCTCCCCCCGGTTGGCGATGAGGATCTTTTGCATGCTATTCAGAAGTTTTGGTAGATGGGGTCCGCGGAAAGCTGCCGGATCTTCGCCCAGGTATCTTCGGCAACGCGGTCGGTGAGGGATTCCAGGAAGTAGCTCCCCGCGGCGGGGTCCCGGGCTTCGGCAACGCCACTCTCATACGCCAGGACGTGCTGGAGGTTAAGGGCTACCCGGCGGGTGAAGGAGGTGCCGGGGCGCCCGTCGCTGGGGTCGATGACCAAGCCGTTGGCCCCACCGACTACGGCGCCGAGGGCCTGGGCGGAAGCACGGATCTTGTTGTCTTGCTCGTCACCCGCG
>OY764737.1:0-2533 GCA_963668285.1 uncultured Lewinella sp.
GTCGCGGGCCACCATAACCCCCCGTACAACTCGCAAGGAAAAGTACGGTAACGACAATTATTGATAGAGTGCGAAGCATACGCCAGTGGTGATGAGTGATGGCTGGTAAGGGTTGAACGTGTGAACGGCGCGCGGTTTCGCCGGTAGGCGTCTTCCCCTCCTTTACGATATCGATATTTATAGTTTATAGTCTAACAACCCAGGACTTGTGATTTTTGGCTTGCTCTTTTCCCCTCTCACTTCCCGTAGCTTTAGTTGAGGCCCCATCCCCAACTACGCAGCCGTAGCTCAGGCTATGCCTACGTTTTTTCAGTTCGTGAGAGGAAAAAATATCATCGCCAAAATTTCACGATTCCTAGGATGTTAGACTATAGTGTGGTCGAATGCGCGTATCGTGGTAATTAATTATCGTATTTGCCTAAGAGGGTAGCTGTCGTCCATTTGCATATGGAACGGATTTATCGCTTTCTCATAACCAAATAACCTTGCACCCGCGAACTCGCAAAATTTAAACTACAGGCGCTACCTTCCCGCCCCAATTGAACAACGACAATCATGCTTCGCTACCTTCCACTACTGTTACTACTAACCGCTTGCTCCTCCACCAAGACCCTTTTCAACGGGCAAAACCTCGACGGCTGGACGGCCTACGGTACCGAGCTGTGGTACGTCGAAGATGGCCTGCTCGTCTGTGAAAGCGGGCCCGACGAGGAATACGGATACCTGGCCACCGACGCGAACTACGATGATTTCGAACTGGAACTCGATTTCAAGCAGGAGGCGGACGGTAACAGCGGCGTCTTCATCCGTTCCACCATCGAAGGCACCAAAATTACCGGTTGGCAAGTAGAAGTAGCCCCACCCGGTCGCAGTACCGGCGGCATCTACGAATCCTACGGCCGCGGCTGGCTCATTAAACCGGCGCGCGAGCCTGGATAACGTGTTGCTACCCGGGGAATGGAAACCACCTCAAGATCCGTGCGAAAGGCCCAAAAGTCACCAGCTGGCTGAACGGGACCGAAATGGTCAGTATCAGCGACGAAAAGATCGGCGCCGGGAAGGGGGGCGTCGCCCTGCAAATTCACGACGGCGGCGGCATCAAGGTGAAGTGGCGCAACATCGAACTGCGGCAGCTCTAGCAAGCCGGAATGGACTTATTACGATAAAAATCGTACTAACACTTGTTCTATTACGACAACTCTCGTACATTTGCTACGAGTAAAATCGTAATAGAGATGTCAAAGAACAAGAAAAGGCAGCCATCCGCTGCTGAGGTTGAGATCCTGCAGATCCTCTGGAGTGGGGAGAGCGCAGTCGGTAAAGGAAGTCCACGAACGCTTTGCCGAAGCGCGGGAGGTGAAGTACACCACTACGCTGAAGACCATGCAAGTGATGTTCGAGCGGGGGTACCTGAGCCGCGAAAGCCAGGGCCGCAAGCATATCTACTCTGCGGCCGTCGAGCAGCAGTCCACCCAGGACGGCCTACTCGATACCTTCATGAAGCGGACGTTTGGCGGATCGGCCAAGGCCCTTGCCATGCGGGCGCTCGGCAACTACAAGACCACCCAAAGCGACATTGAGGAGCTCAAAGCCCTGATCGATAAGCTGGAAAACGAGCAGGAATGATCGAGCGAATCTTCTCCCCCGAACTCGTCCGTGCAATGGGCTGGACGCTCGTCCACACCCTCTGGCAAGCCGCCGCATTCGCCCTTTTGCTGGGCGGTTTGCTGGTGCTGTTGCGTAAATATAGCGCACTCACGCGCTACGTCGTCGCCATCGGTGCTATGGCGGCATTCCTGTTGACTGCGGGTCTGACTTTCAGTCGGTTATACGCGGATGCCGCCCCAGCGCTATCCAGTGTCGTCGACGAGGTGTCGAATGAATCTACTACCGATGAAATACCGGCGGAGGTACGGGTTTCCGATGGCGACACCGCTGGGGCCGATGCTGCGGTTACCCCTGGCCTCCGCGCCCGCATGATCGCCTATTACGACGCTCACCTACCACTGATCGTTACGCTATGGCTGATGGGGGTACTGCTGTTACAACTCCGTTTCCTCGGGCAGCTGGCCTTTCTGCAGCGCCTCAAAAACTACGGCACGGAACGCTTTCCGGCAAAATTCAGTCCCTTGATTCAGGAGTTAGAGCAGCGAATCGGCGTCGGTAAACCGGTGCGGTACCTGCGCTCGTTTCGCGTCGAATCCCCCTTCACGGTGGGTTGGCTGCGGCCCGCCATCCTCTTTCCGACCGACCTCTGCTTTCCGAGCTGGCTGAAGGGGATTTACGCACCATCCTGGCGCACGAGCTGGCGCACGTTAAGCGGCATGATTTTCTGGTCAATTTGGGCCAGACACTCCTCTGCATCCTCTTCTTTTATCACCCCCGCGGTGTGGTGGATGTCCGCCCGCGTCGAGGAGGAACGGGAGCACTGCTGCGACGACCTCGCCATTGCCGTAACCGGTGAGAAGATCGGGTACGCCAAGACGCTGCTACGTATGAAAGAAAGCTCGCTGGCCGAGCCGCAACTCGCCAT
>OY764738.1:0-106064 GCA_963668285.1 uncultured Lewinella sp.
GTAAGCCTATATTTCAAACCCACCGGCACCGGTAGCCGGCACCCAATATCTCCTTGCCAAGCGGGATACTAACTGCATGTTCGGGCAGTATTTCCTGTTGCAGTACCTCCCCGCCACCCCGCTCCCTGTCGGTTCGTCCCTTCGCCAGGATAACCAAGTGGCCCGTATCGACCGCCCCATTGTCGACCAAAGTTGTTTCCAGCACGTGGTGGTTTCCCGCGCGGATAACGTTGTTCGATTGTACGTCAACGGGGAAGAGATCGGCGAAGTCCCGACTACCAGCCGCGTCGACGTCCGCAATGACGGTGCGCTTACTATCGGAACCTCCACCTGCTTCAGTGCCGGCGAATCCCCCTTCGAAGGCCTTATGGATGAACTTCGTGTCTACGAACGCGCCCTGCGCCGCGATGAGGTGGCCCTGTTATACACCCGCCCCGACCGCATCCTTAACGAACGCCCCCGCCTCTTCCTGGGTGAGTCGATCGACGTAGAATTGAACAGTCCGTGCGGCATGTCCTTCCAGTGGTCCCCCACCGAAGGCGTCAGCGACCCGGCCTCCCCCAACCCGACGATTACCCCCACCACCGCCGGCACCCAAACGTACACCGTCCGTATCGAAGACAGCGAGAGCTTCTGCACCGCGGTGGACAGTATTTCTCTTCAAGTCATCGACCCCGATAATCTGGACTGCTCGCAGATCTTTCTACCCAAAGCCTTCACGCCCTAACGGCATCGGCCCGGCCCGAGAACGAGACGTTTGGCATTAGCAACCCTTTTGCCGTGCCCGACCTCCGCAGCTTCGAGATCTACGATCGGTACGGCGCGCAGATGTTTCAGTCGACCGACCCGTTCGCGCGGTGGGACGGGACGTTCAAAGGAAAGGAGGTGGAGCCGGGGATAGCGGTTTGGCGGTTGGTTTATGAGTGTGAGGGGGCGGAAGAGGTTCTATCGGGGTCGGTAGTGGTTTTGCGGTAGGGCTTGGCGCTTTAACTATCTTTATCCAGCGCGGACCCGGCTGATCACAAAGCCCGCAGCCAACAGCGATAATGGGATAGCGGTATTGAGGCGCAGGCGAAAAAGGCCGTTTGGTTACAAACTGAACATTTGCGTGGACTCCGGCGTCTGAAAAGCACTTCTGAGCAGCCGAACATTGTTGTCATGACAATTATGCCCGACTACTTGACATAGTGAATTGTATGTACATTTTTACCGTAAGATCGTCGCCAAAAAAAACTTCCAATGAATAGACATAACTTCCTTTCAACGCTACCGGGGATCTTCTTTATGCCTGAGATCGTCGATAGAATAAATATGCAAGATATGTATGCAGCTAAGCAGCCGGGCAAAAGGAGCGAACCAATTGATTGGGAGGAAGTGCGTAGCCATTTCGTGCTGGACGAACAGTATACGGATATGAGGACGTTCGCGGCGAGTCCTATTCCTAAAGGAACACTCGATAAATTCATCGAAAATTACCGGCACGTTCAGTCTTTTCCGTCGGCCCGCAACCACGGTATAGCGCAAGGGGACAAAGGCCTGTTACGGGTAAAGATCGCCGAGCGGCTGAATGCGTCGTACGAAGAAGTTGCCATTATGCGCAATACGACCGAAGCCCTCAACAACGCATTGATGGGCATCAGACTTGATCCGGGCGATGAGGTGCTGGCATCGGTGCACGAATACGACAGTATGATGGGATCGCTGGCGCAGCGAGAACACAGGGAAGGTATAAAAATAACCAGGGTCGACATACCCTACCAGCCCGCTTCGAAAGAACAAATCTTGGAGCTCTTCAAAAAGAGTGCTACGTCGAAGACCAAGGTGCTACTGATTTCGCACATTGTCTGGATCAGTGGTCAGATCTACCCGGTAAAAGAACTCTGCGAATGGGCGCGGGCCAGTGGCATCATCACCGTTATAGATGCGGCCCAAAGTTTTTCGCACATAGAAACGGATGTGTCCGAAATCGACTGTGACTACCTGGGTGCTTCCCTACATAAATGGTGTGCGGCTCCTCTGGGAACCGGTTTCCTATACGTTAAGCGGGATAGAATAGCCGAGACCTACCCCCTGCTAGGGAGCTATCAATACAGCCCGGACTCCCCCCAAATAGAGAAGTTTGAAAATTTTGGCGCTACCTCGCCGGTTTTCGATGTTTGCGTAAACAGCCTTGACTACTGGACGAACCTCGGCTACGATAACAAGCTCGAAAGAATTCTATATCTAAAAAACTATTTAGTCGACCGGCTAAGCGCCCTGAAAAACGTAGAGATCGCCACAAATTTAGCGGTCGACAGCTCCTGCGGAATAACTTACTTCAGGGTTCAGAACCGCAGCGCTAATGACATTAAACGACGGCTGTACGAGGAGTTCAACATCTCCGTTCAGGCCATCGAAAACTACAAGACCCCGTACGTAGATTACGCAAACGTCAATTGCGTTGGCGTAGCAACACCGGTGTTCATCCTACCGAAGCAAATCGACTATTTCATTGACAGCCTGGAAAAAATAGTATAAGCGGTTGTTTACAACTCTATCGTACCTCTACCTTAGTTTACCAGCCCTTAATTTCTATTGGCTAACCTGAGAGGAATGGCTTCGGTGCGATAGCGTTTTAATGGACGATGTATTTACCAATACCGAGCCTCACGCCCGCGCGGTACACGTCGATGAGGTACAGCCCCGGACGGAGCTTCAGGTCGAGATCGACCTTCGCGCCTGGTTGCAGACTGGTTTGGCGGTGTACTTCGCGGCCCGTACCATCCAGCACGCGCAGGGTAGCGGGGGTGTTGCCGGCCCACGTAGTAGGTAGCTGAACAATGACCGCGCCGTCAGATGGATTGGGGTATACAAGCAGCCCGCGTAGCGCATCCGAAGGATCGTGCGTTACCCCAACGCGGGTAAGTGGGCTCGATCGGGCCACGAATTGAAAGTACCCCGGGCAGTGAAGCGTCGAGCGTTCTTTGTACCCTGGGGCGCAACCGTCCGAGTCGGACCAAGTGCCGGTACTGTAGGTCGTTGGAGTTTCCGTTTCGTACCGGATACCGTTTACCTCGAGGTAATCGACGTTCAGATCCCGATCGATGGAATCGTTGATGAACCATACCCGGATTTGATCGACGGGTACTTCGCCGGCGAAGCGGTATGTACGCCGGACGAGCGCGCCCGCCACCCGGTCGGTAAACGCTTCTGGGGCCGCGTCACCGTCGGCGGAAGGAGGGCGGACGCGTTCAATTCTGTAGGTGACCGAATCGTTCACGCCAACCGCGCGCAGCCGTACGGACACGAGGGTGGACGGCTCGTTGGCACCAAGAAAGATGCTTGACGTATCGCGGACTTTGGCCTTCCACGTCGCCAGGTCGACCCGAATAGCTTCGTGGGCCCAGGTCAGGTCGCTTGCCTCGCCCTTCCCCACGAATACGTTATCGGAGCTGATGAAATTAGTGTCTTGCCCTTTCTGGAGGTCGACGAATCGATCGTCCAGCACCATTTCAATGCGGTTGCGTCGAATGCTGACGCGCGCGCTATTGACGCTATCGATGTCCTCCGTGGGGGATTGCCCGGCGATACTGATTCCCGCACCGACTATGTCGTTATCTTCGATTCGCAGGTCGACCGAGCCCTCTACCTGGATGCCCGGCCCGAAGTTTTGCTCTTTATCGGGCCTGGGGCGGAGTTCATTCAAGGTAGAGATGTCGTAAAAGCGGTTCTTGGCAATTACGTTACCGGTGCTACCTCCTTCCAGGTTCGGTACGTATACGAAAGTGGGGCTACCGAATACGGTATTCTGCACGAAGTGGTTGTTCTTCCCGGCAAGGCGGATGCCGGACCCCCGGTTTTCTTGCATGATACAATCCTGAATCAGCCAGTTCTCGCCCCCACCTTTATGTGGGTACACGTAGATGCCGTGGATGGGTGCCCCCCCGGATATCCGCTGTCCGTTTGCACCGTAGCCATTTTTACTGAAGCGGCAGCGTATCACCCTGCCGCCGCTCGAGTTGACCAGTAAGCCATCACCCTCGTTAAATTCGAAGGCGCAATCCTCCGCAAGAAAGCCGGTGGATGTCCTTCCGGGTGCTACGACCCCCCGGCGGGCGTTATACCTGGCCGTGCAACCAATCAATTCTAAGTTGTTTCCGCCGCTTTTCTCACCGAAGAAGCCGTTTGCCGCACCGCTCATGGCGGTGCAATTCTCGAAGCGGACGCGGTTGGCCTTACCGGCCAGGTGGACCGTTGCGTCCTTCTTTTCGAACGCCGCCCCACCTTCGAATACGATGTTTTGGAATAATAGATCGGATATACCGTCTTCGATGACCATTGCATGTTGGAACGCCGTACCCACGGAAATCCTCGTCTCCGACTCGCCGGCGGGTCTGACTACGACCGGCCGGCCGGGCAGGCCGGAGCCACGGATGAATAGCGGGCGGTCATACTGCGCTTCGGTGAGTAGTAGCGTATCGCCGGCCGCTACGATATTCCAGTCGATCCTGCTTAGGTCGCTCACCGGATGGGTAGTAGCAAAACAGGGCGTGAGGCAGTGAAGAAGTATGCAGGATAATATATAACGAAAAATCATAATAAGGGTGTTAGATGCCCGCAATTTGGGGTCTGGGTATTTCTCTACTGTGGCAATTTAGCGCCAATCACTAATAAGGTACTGTAATTTAAACGTTAAATTTAGATACCCTATGAAAGCATTCAACCGCCTGAAAGCCCGTAATGCGTAGCTCCGTAAGATGCGGGATGGCATTTCAAACTCGCCATACGTTAAAATTTAACTTACTTATGTCGATTATATACAAACGTATGTACCTTTAGAGCGTACTAAGGATCCGAACGCCGGGAAAGGCTCAAATTATTATTGACCCAACCGGTAGTTTTTAGTGTAGCGATATAGGATAACTTATCCTATGTATTCGCGGGTCCATCACCAATTTGTCTTTCCACAAAATATAGGCACTTTTTAAAGCCATTTATTCTAACGTGCGGGGAAACTGCCCCGCAACGAACATCCACCCTATTTTATCAACCATAAATATATATTGTGAGAAATTCATTTACTCGATCAATCTTTGATCGGCGCGGCCTTCTGTTCGTCGCTCTCCTATGTCTGGCCTTTCAGGTCGGGGCCACCAATTACTACGTAGACGCCGCTAACGGCAACGATAGTAACGACGGCAGATCGACTGCCACCGCATTTAAAACCATTTCTGCCGCCGCCGCAACCATGGCGGACAGCGACGTATGCCTGATCGCCGGCGGGGTGTACCGAGAGATGGTTACCGTCACCGGCAACAACATGACGTTCCGTCCTTCGGGCGACGGGCTCGTTATCGTTACGGGGACGGAAAAAGTAGACAACTGGGTCTCGGCCGGCAACGGCATTTACAGAGCGGACATGAGCGGCGTACCCATGGACGACCGGGGGGTTACGCAGATACTCTTCAATAAGCAACGGATGGAGATCGCCCGCTACCCCAATAATACGAGCGACAACCTGCTCACCTTCACGGCTGGTGTCGGTAGTATTAATGGTGATTTTAACCAAATCAACTCTTCGCAGATTCGGGAAAGTGGCGTGAACTGGACGGGGGCAAAAGTCTGGATGCAGGGCAAATCTTACTGGTGGGCTTCCGCCGGCAGCGTCATCACTAATAGTTCCGGCGATAGGATCAACTTCCCCGGTATGGTAAATCTTAAACCCTACGACAAGGGGCGCTTTTTCATCTACAACACCCTTAAAGCACTGGACGTGGATAAGGAATGGTTTTATGACGACAGCAACAATGCGCGGACCGTTTACTTCAAAGCGCCGGGCGGTGTCAACCCTTCGGAAGGTGCGGAGTTACGGGTCAGAGAACTGGGCTTCGACGTATCCGGTAGTGGTAATACCTTCTCCGGTCTCTACCTGTACGCGGCAACGTTTAGCGTCGACGGCGCGCGTAATAAAATCACGAATGCTAAAATATTTTACCCAACGCCCTTTTTTGATCAGTGGTCCGGGATCGTTCGTGAGAATCACCCGGTTGATGACCGTGCCTCCGGGGTACGCTTGGCCGGAACGGGTAACACCATAGAAAATTCGGAAATTGCCTACTCCTGGGGAGACGGCGTCACGTTGGGTGGCGAAGGGAACACCGTTAGGAACTGTAGAATTCATGACGTCGGCTGGCGGGCTACCGAAGCCGCCGCCGTCTACACCAGAGGTAACAAACACTTGGTCCAGAACAACGTAATGTATAACCTCGGGCGCTCGGGTGTCGTCCACCGGAGGTCATGGGATATGAAGATCCTGAACAACGATATCTACCACTATGGCTACCTGACCAACGACTTGGGTGGTACCTACGCCTTTGAAACCGACGGCGGGCAGAATATAGGCCACGATCGGCCCAATGACTCTACCGACTTCGGCCCTACCATCGCTAAAACGGAAATTGCGTATAACTGGATCCACGACACCAGGAATGGCTTCACGTCTTCCAGTAGCTTTGCCAAAGAAGGCCTATACATCGATAACCGCTCCTATAATATAATAATGCACCACAATGCGGTTTGGAATCTCCCGGACGGGGCGGGCTTCCGGGTAAACTACACGGCGAGGTACCAGGGTATCTACAATAACACCTTCTGGAATACCAGAGGATCTTTAGTGTACGACCATCATAGATTTCGGTGCTGCAAATCTGAAGGCGTAAACCATCCCGGGCAACTCCAGGATCAGCAGTTTATCAATAACCTGTTCAGTGCAAGCTCCGACTATGAAGAAGGTTACAAAAGTGACATCCGGAACGACAACGCGCTGGTGTATCTGGACAATTACAAACTGCCCAATAACAGATTCGTGAATGCCTCCGGTGGCAATTTTCAGCTGGTCTCCGGCTCCGAGGCCATTAATAAAGGCCGTAATATTTCCGGCATTACCGAGGCCAGCGACGGCCGCCCCGACGTAGGCGCTTACGAATTCGGTGATACGTGGACGGCGGGGCTGGTCGATGACGTCAGCGAAACGACCCTGCCCGAATGGTTCGGTGAAGACCCCACCAGCCCGGAAGACCCTGACCCCGAGGTGGGTGAGATCAACGTAGAGATCTCCGCACTCTACCAGGGTTCCGCTACCAAACTGGAACTCGCCGACCAGGACGACGTCGTACTCGCTTCGTGGGACATCAACTCCACGGCCTTCAAAACTTATACCGCTCAAATCGGAGCATTCGAAGGGACGACGCTAAAGTTCCTCTTCGATGGTGTAGGCGACCTGCGGGTAGACTACCTGAAAGTAGGGGAAGAGCGCTACGAAACGGAAGACCAGCCGGAAAATACCGCGGTATGGACGCCGGCGGACGGCTGCGACGCAGTACAGGGAAGCGACTATCTACACTGCCCGGGGTACGTACTCTTTGAGAACATCATCGTAACACCGCCAAAGACCACTTCCGAAATCACGATCAATGCTAATGGCGACATCGGTTCGGAAGATATGGTCGTGATCGTCAACGGAACCATTACCCGGGAGTATACCGACCTCTCTACTTCCGCGGAGAACTACACCTTCACGGTGGAGACGCCGGTCGTTTCCTCTTTACGGATCGAGTTTCCCGCCAGCGGCCCGACCGAAGAAAATCTGACCGTTGATTACGCCAAAATAGACGAGCGGGTCTACCAAACCGAGGTACAGGCGGACCAGGAGGGTTCGTGGACGGCACTGAACGCTTGCCAGAACAATATGGGGGCAACCCTCCACTGCCCGGGCTACGTCAATTACGATCTTCTCGCTGCACCCAGCCTGACAATAGCGCCTTTCGAACCGGTCACCCCTGAATATAAGCTATATCCTAACCCTACTAATGGTATTGTATCCGTCGAGGGAGAAGGAGCATTTGAGGTAGTCATAACTGACTTCAACGGCCGCATCGTCCTGGAACAGCACGTACGGGAACAAACGAGATTAGACGTGAGTCAATTCTCCGGTGGCGTCTATTGGATAGCGCTAACATCCGAAGGCAGCCGGACCGTACGAAAGCTTATAGTTAAGTAACGAGACACCTTTAATTGCCTTATATCTAAATAATTCATTCATGAAAGCGAAATATTTGCTAGGCGTGCCCCACCCATGGGTACTGTCTATAGCCCTCGCCATGCTTATTACACCCATTTTCGCCCAGGATTTTAACGAGCCCGACGAGGAGATCGTCGAGGATAAAATCACCACCTGGGTCGGCAACAGCTTTGGTGGCCGGTGGAATGGCGCTCGGTCCTCCAAAAGCAGTAAATATGGTAAGAGCCGCCGGGGCCACGTACCGATGGGTATCGACGCCATCGCCGTTGCAAAAGACGGAACGGTGTATACCCGGGCGTTTCAACCCGACGAATCCCACAAACAGTATGCGGTATTCTCCAGTGAAGGAGACGACCTCGGCCAACTGGGCTGGTACCATAACGGATCTCAACCGACCCATACCGAAACGCGTGGCAACGCCATTGCCGTAAACGATAAATACATCGTAGCCGAAAACTCAAACCGCGTGGAACGTACGATCGATGGGGTGAGAAAGCGAATAACCGATTATGGCCGGTTGCGCGTCTTTTCCCGCGCTACCGGGATGCCGACCAAAAAGAGTACCCAGAGGAACCCCGACGTCAACGTTAGCGATAACGTAACGGGGCTGGCCATCTACCAAAACGAGCTGTATGTCAGTGACAATCCGGAAGGGCAAATATTGGTCTACAACCTCGATACCCTGGCAAAATCATATTCTTCCACTCCTTTGCGCGCCTTCCCGTTTGAAGACCCCGGTAGCCTGACCGTCGACGGCCAGGGTAAGCTATGGATTGCCCGTAAAAGCGATAACCGCGTCTATCAATACTCGCGCACCGGGGAAAGCCAAAACACCAAGATCGTACTGCCGGCCGGCACGATCGTGGGTGACGTGCAGTACAACAACTCTTCCGGCAACCCCTACGCCGGCTTGCTCATGATCGTCGATAACGGACCGGACCTGAATATAAAATTCTACGACCCCCGCGCAGCCACGAGCAGCCCTGACCCTTCTAGTCCTAAAACAACGTTTGGCCAGCGGGGCGGCATCTTCGCCGGGGTTCGCGGAGCGCACGCACCGGACAAATTCAGGGGTAACATTACCGGTATAGACAACGACGCCGCGGGTAACCTGTACGTAAGTATGGCCGGGAAACAGCGCGTCAATGCACACACCAGCCTACTCAGCTTCACGCCTTCGGGAGATTTGCGTTGGGACCGCCACAACCTGGCGTTCATCGATACCGGGGTAATGGACCCGCGCGCGGAGAACGAAGTATACTCCGAGTACTACCGCTACGACGTAGCGTACGATCAGGGCGTAGAGGACAACCTCGCTAAAGGGTGGTCGATCAAAGGCTATACCATGGACGTCACCCGGTATCCGGACGACATCCGGCACGTGAGCGGCATCAAGTATTACCGCGTGGGCCAGGCCATGGCTCCACTGAAGGTCACTTACGTGGACGATCAAAAGATCATCTTCTACGGCAATCAATTGGGTACCTACCTGGCCGCATTCCGCGTAAACCCGGAGACCGACGGCGAGATCCTCATCCCCTGTTTTGTAATGTCCAAGGCATACCTCCCCCAGATGCCCTGGCCCGCTAACCGACCGAAAAGAACCGGTGCTTGGATGTGGATGGACCAGAACGGTGACGGGCAAATGGATGGGGATGAGTTCGTCAGTGCCGAAAAGGACTATAAAGGTTGGGCCTGGGATATCGATGACGACGGTGGTATCTGGTGGTTCTCTTCTTCGTCCGGTGGTATTAAGCATTCCAAGATATTGGGCCTTAATAAATACGGAGTACCCCGGTATACCTTCAGCGACGTCAAAGATTACCAAACCCCCGAGTTGTTTAGTAGCATCAAAAGGTTGGTATACGATGACGAGGCGGATGCGATGTACCTGTCTGGCTACACGACAGAGTACCCGAACTACAATCCTTACACTGATAACAAAAGGACCTGGAGCGCCTGCGCCGGCCGCGTGGTAGCCCGGTTCGATAATTGGTCCGGCGGCAACCGCAAGCCTAGCTGGGTGCTGAATAACCTTCAGTACAAACCAAGTAAAGTCATTCATTCAGATGTCTTCATCACGAGCGTCGACGAAGCTGGTGATTACTTGTTCCTCGGGCGAAACAGCGGTACACTCTACGCCTCAGGGTCTAAGAAAGGGCAGAAGGAACCCAATAGCCGTAAAGTGGAAGTCTATCGTAAATCCGACGGGCAGTCCGTAGGCTACCTACTACCCGGCCCCACGGCGGGCCACGGCATCGGGCAGTTGGACATGATCTTCGGCATCCGCGCCTTCCAGCGAGAAAACGGCCAATACCTGGTCTTCGAGGAAGACGACTGGTTCGGTAACATCCTGCTCCATCAATGGTCTCCGGCCGGTGGGCCCGCAGTTGGGAGTACCTCACCCATTGCCGACGCGTTCGTATGGGACGGGGGCCGCAAAGACGAAAACTTCGGGGCCTCTACCAAGTTGGCCGCGAAGCACCACGCTTCCGCTGCCGGATTTACCCGCCGAAGCTTTTTGCGTTTCAATACCTCGGAGATCGACAAAGGCCAACCCGTGGAGTTGGTGCTTACACCACTATCTATCGGAAAGGAGTCAACCGACAAGCGTCAAATACAACTGCGTGCCGTAAGCGATAATGAGTGGCAGGAGATGGGGATTACCTACGCCAACCAGCCTGCGGTGCAGGAAGTATTGGCGACCATTGACGTCACCTCTAACAGTGTGGATCGGCCCATCAGCATAGACGTCTCCGATTACCTGGCCGGGATCGAGGGTAGTACCGTCAGCTTTGCCTTAGTACAACCGAACGGACAGAATGCGTACGTAAGTCTTGGATCGCGCGAAAGCAGTGCTCCTCCGATATTGCGCAATACGAGCGGTACGAGTAAGCGTGTAGTTTCCGAAAAATCTCTCACCTTATTCGGAGACGATACCGCCCCACCGGCAAAGACGACCCTTTACCCCAACCCGGTGAGCGACGTACTACGCATTTCCGGCGGCTCAGAAGTATCCGAGGTCCGTATCACGAATCTTATGGGCCGAAGTTTATTCGTACGCCAACTGAGGGGGGCTAGCGAGGTTGACGTAAGTCGCCTACCCGCCGGGGCCTACATGGTAATTACCAAAGACGTCGACGGAGGGTTACAGCAGTTCAAGATAGTCAAGCGGTAGGCTACCACTATTGGTTTATTATGCTCCTATACCGGATAGCGCCTCACCCCGATCGGGTGGGGCGCTATTTTAATTCACGCAGGCGCGGAAGTCGGTCCAGGTCTTGAACGCGTACGCACCCTGTTCATTACTTTTATTTAACTTAGTATATTTATTCCATTATTCGACCGTATCTTTACGCCCGTTTAACACCACCCCCCCCCAGTTCCCTGAATCCTAACCCAACATGCGACACCTATTTTTATTTGCCTGCTTAGTGGCGGCCACCCCCTTATTTTCCCAGTATACCCCGGGCTCCGTCTATATGGATGGCGCGTCGGACCTCACCTATACGAATGACGTAGGTAGTGAGGCGATCGGCAGTGCCTCCCTGAGCGCCTTTACACAGCAGACCGGCGTATTCGTCACCGATCGTCTTTTGGTCGGTGGTATTTTCGAAGCGTTTGCAAATGACTCCCCCGATAGGTCCTGGACGGACAACGCTTCGCTAGCCGTAGGTGCGTTCGGGCGCTACTACTTACCGCTATCGGATCAAAAGAAATTACGTGCTTTCGGCGAGGTTGCTATTGGTAGCCTCGGCGTAGGTACCGACGGCTTTTTTACCGGCGGCCTGTTCTTTTTAGGTGCCGGCCTAGAGAAGAACTTAGGGGGTGGGACGGTGGCGACCGGCTCGCTTCGGTACGTTGTCAACAACGACGAATCGAACGACATGATCCTGGACCTTCGGTTGAACGCCATCCTAAGCGGAATGGATGCCGACGCGGCACGCCCCGCCCTGAGTGCGAAGGCCATCACGGCGGAATCACAGTTCGGGGAGCTAGCCTTTCGGCGTTTTGGACGCGATAGTGGTTCCGGGCTATTTACCTCCCTGAGACTTAACCCTACTATCGGGTACTTCCTTACGAGCCGCGTTCACTTGATTGGTGATTTGGTGCTGTCACACAGTAGCGTTCTATTTTCTGACTCCGACAGATCCGGCTCTGACTTCTCTATCCGCTCCCTTTCAGCTAGCCTCGAAGCACGCTATTATCTTCTCGACCAAGCGAGCTTTCTCCCCTACGTGTCGGCTGCCTTAAGCTATACTACTTTTAGAAGCAAAGTTTCCTTCGATACGTCTTCCATAGAGCAAGATATCAATCAAGGCATTTTCCGGCTAGGAGGTGGCCTGCTTTACTTCCTTACTCCGAGCGTAGCTCTCGACGTGGCCGCTTTCTACTCCGGCAGTGACACGGAAGTGGAAGTTGACCAACCGGATTTCTTACCGACGGCCTCTTTGACCAACAACAGCCTTGACCTCACGGTGGGCGTACAGTTCTTCCTCTTCCGCTAATCGCTGGCCCCTACCTTATCTCAGACTTCGTAACTTGCGAATATGCGCCGCCGCCAATTCCTCGCCACTTCTGCTCTTCTTGGGTCCACCAGCCCCGAGTTCCTCGCTCATCCTTCCCCGCACCCGCCCCGGCTCAGTCAGGGCCAAAAGACGGATTATCGCGTCGCCGTAATTGGTATGGGTTGGTACGGGAAAATGGACCTATTTAGGCTATTACAAGTCGCGGAAGTCGAGGTCGTCGGGTTGTGTGACGTGGATCGCAAACAACTGGAACACGCCGCCGAATGGCTTAAACGACGCCACCCGGAGCAACAACCGCGGCTGTACGGGAAGCACGAAGAACTACTGGATAAGGAGAAGCCGGATATCGTCCTCATCGAAACGCCGGATCACTGGCACGCTATTCAGGCCGTAGACTGCTTGGAGGCAGGCGCGCACCTATATCTGCAAAAACCCATCTCGAGGACGATCGAGGAGGCCGAGCGCATCCTCGAAGCCGCGCGAAGATCCGACCGGACGATCCAGGTTGCCCTGCAACGTAGGAGCACGCCCCATCTCGTGCATATGAAAGAGAATTATCTAGATAACGGCAAAATCGGGCCCGTCCACCACGTAGAAATGTGCTGCTATTACCACATGCGGGATAACGCCGTACGGGAAAAGCAGGACGTACCGGATTATTTTGATTACGAACGGTATACCGGGCCCACTGAAAAACTACCCTTTCGGGGCATCCCCCACCGACGCTGGCGCTCTTTTATGGCCTACAGTAACGGAATTATGGGCGATATGTGCGTACACTGGCTTGACGCAGTGCGGTGGCTACTCGGCCTGGGTGCCCCGGCCGACATCAACAGCCAAGGCGGTATCTACGTAAATACCGAAGCGGACGCTACCATTACCGACACCCAGACCGCTCAATTTAATTACCCCGACCGAAAACTGAACCTGCACTGGACTCACCGGTCGTGGGGCGCTGCCCCCAACCCCGATTGGCCGTGGAGCTTTACGTTATATGGAGACAACGGTACTCTGCAAGCCAGTACCCTCGGCTACGAATGGCGACCGGGGCAAGGGAAAGACGAGCGCGACTTCGTGAAGGTCGGTGCTACCTACGAGCGCGAGCAATACCCGGAAGACGTTGGTGAAGAGGATATCGAACTGCACGTTGCCTCCGCCACCCGCGCTCACTTTCGAGATTTCTTAGCCGCTATCGAGTCGGGGGAGCCACCCGTTGCAAACATCGAAGAGGCCTATATATCTACCGTAGCGTGCATTCGGGCGAACGAGCTACTGGGGCAAGCCTAGAGTTCGATTTGCGCAACCGAGAGAAAAAAGTGCTTAACTTCTGCCACGTTCGGTGCCTACTGGCAGTCATGTCCGTACAAGCGCTTACGGTTCGACCGACCATAACTCGTCAACCCACGCACTAAACCCGACCAGTATGTATACACGTTTTACCCTGTTTTTTCTGTTATCCCTGGCCCTTTTTACGAGCTGCCGCGAAGAAGGGACCATCGTTACCACCACTACCACCGACGTGCCGCCCCCGACCGTCGTCGACGCCGCCATCACCGCAGTGACCGTTGATCGGGCCGGAAACCCCGTCAATAACGTCACCATCACCGGCATCCCCGGCGAAGGACGCCGCCACCCGGATGGGTCCATCACGATAGACAAAGCACAACTGAGCTCGGACGGAACGGCCATCACCGTCACCAGCCCCGGCCACTGGCCGGAGCACCGCCTGCTGATGCCCTCACCCGGCGGCGGCGAACTGCGGGAGACCTTCGTTATGGAGCCAAAAGTGAAAGCGGGGGAGATCAACCCCGCCGACGGCGGCAAGATCGAACTCGGTGAAAACTTCTCCGTGGAACTCCCGGCTGATACCTACGTAACCCTTGAGGATGGTACCCAATTCGACGGCCCAATCTCCGTTTTCGTGAACCACGATGCCCCCGAAGACGCCGACGAGATGCTGAACAGCCCCGGTAACTTTCTGGCGCAAACGGCCGATGGTACCCTACAATCCCTCGAATCTTACGGTATGATGGATATTGCCTTTGAAGGACCTAACGGCGAACCACTCGTACTCAGCCCGAACAACCCGGCTAAAGTACAGCTACCTATCAAAGCGGAGACTGAAGCCATTGCGCCCGACGACGTGCCTTTCTGGGTACTGGACCCGGACGGTTTTTGGTTACAGGAGGGTTTCGCCACCCTGGCCCCCGGCTGCTACATCGTTTATATTCAAGCCAGCGGCACTTGTAACATTGACGTCCCCCACCCCGTCACCCGCATTACCGGGCGTTTCCTCGATGCCGGTGGCTTCCCACTCCCCCACTCCCCCTTTTCGGTACTGCTTGCCGGCGGGATGACCTGTGGCGCTTCCCGGGTAGACTGTGACGGCCGCTTCCGCATCGACGTAGCCGCCAACTCTCCGCTGCTGCTGACGATAGTGGACCCCTGTACCGATGAAGGATTCGCGGTGCCGATCGACCCGGTCGACGCCAATACTTCGCGCGATTTGGGTGACATTGTTATCGACCTCACCAACCCCGCCTTTAACGCAACCGTCGTCGACTGTAGTGGCTCCGGCCTTCCCGATATCGGGCTGACGGAAATCTGGGTCGGCGGAAACGGAGGCAATAATGGCGAGTACTTTGCCCCACGCCCCGACGGCGGCCTCGTCGTGTCGGTAGTGGATTGTAGCGGAGAGGATATCCTCGTGCAGGCCTTTACGAATGACTACAGCGCTTCCTCGCCCATTTACCGGAGAGATGCAGAAGATTATACTACTCAGGAATTCGTCGTTTGCGGCGAACTCGGTCCAGATGAGCACTTTACCCTTACAATTGGTGACGACGAGATTCCCGTCACCGAACTCGTTCCTATTTACTGGCCGGATAACGGCAATTACAACTGGCTACTCCGCGCCGGTGCGGATTACAACGGTGAGACGTATAGCCTCCTGCTCCAACTTTCCGAACCTAAAGTCGGTAGCTACGCGGAGGCGGACGCCTTACTGGCCATCTACCGCTTGGCGGCGGGGCAGGATTACGACGACGGCCGCGTTTACGTCGACCCGGAGCGGAAGTTAGCGCTGGAAGGCACCGCCGCCGATGTGGAGGGCGGGGTGTTCGAAGGCTCATTAAATGCTACAATGAACCTTCAGAACAACGGCACCCAAAGTGTCGAAGCCACCAACATTGCCGTCACGGCCACTTTTCGAGTTGAACTATGAGCAGCCAGGACCTGACGACAGCCGCCATTGTAGAGGGTTGTCGGCGGGGTGACCGGCTGTATCAAAAGGCACTCGTCGATAGATTCAGCCCGCAACTCTTTGCCGTCGCCCTCAGATACGTGCCCGACCGCGGGTACGCTAAGGATGTGCTGCAAGACAGTCTGATCAAAATCTTTACCCGCATCGATCAATTTAAGGGCACGGGGTCCTTCGAGGGCTGGATGACGCGCCTGCTGATCAACACCGCCCTCAGCCGGCTCGATCGGAATTGGGTGAAGCAGGAGTGCTCGGGCGAAGCGTTGGCCGTCAGCCACCCCGTCAGCCCCTGCATCGTCGACCAGCTGGCGACGGAAGACATTATGGCCTGTATCGCCAGCTTGCCGGAAGGCTACCGCCAGGTATTTAACCTGTACGGCGTAGAGGGATTCAGCCACCGCGAAGTAGCCGGTATGTTGGGGATGAAAGAAGTTACCTGCCGCTCCTATTACTCCCGTGCCCGACGCATGTTGCAGGCACTTTTAGCTCACCATAAAATTGACTTGCGCTATGCGGGATGAACGACTAGAGGAACGCATACGGCAGCGTCTGCAAGATCACTCCGTAGCGCTCGATACGGACGCGCTGTGGGCGGAGGTTGCCCCCCGGGTTAAGCCACCGCCCCGCAAACGGCCTTCGCGCATAACATGGATTATACTTACAGGGGGCGTTTTCCTCATCCTGTTTGGTATGTTACTGACGTACTCGGAGCAACCAGCTTCTCCCTCCGGTAAATTAGCCGGTGGGATTTCTTTAGATAGCGTCCCCCCCGCCGGCGCGCCGGACTCCGCGCGTGAGGCAACTACGGCTACCACCACCACCGAGGAGGCTTTCGAAACCAGCAGCTTACGGGAGCGGGAGCGCTCGGGCGTTATCGTCGAGCACACCCGACTCGGTACGCCACCACCCGCCCTGGGGCCGGAGGAAGAACGCCGCCGCCGGGATGCCGCAGCCGCCCAGCACAAAAAGGACGCACAAGCCCGTAAGGCAAAGGCCGACTCTATCCTGGCCGCAAAGCTCGCCCGGCGGGACGCCCGCCTGGAACGGGAAGCCGTCGGCGAGCGGGCCGGCAACGGCACCCGTAGGAAAGACCGCGACGTAGTCACCGAACGCGAGCGTATCGCCATGGCTCGTAAAGCCGAACGGGAACGCGAGCAAGCCATCGAAAAGGCCCGTGAGCAGTCCATGGCAGAACATAAACGCCAGGAGGCAGCGCGTATGGCCGAAGAGGAACGCCTGGTCATGGCCGCCAAGGAAGCGGAACGCCAGCGGGTACTGACCGCCGAACGCGCCATCGCCGTGGAAGCGGAGCGGGAGCGACTGGCCGCGCAGGAGAAAGTCCGTCGGGAACGCCTAGAAAAGGAGCGCATCGTACGCAGCCGCCTCGCCGCTCGGGACGCCGAGCGACAGGAAACCGCCAGGCTACAGCGGGAAGCCATCGCTAACGTCGTCAAGCCAACCAAAGCGGAACGCCGCGCCGCACTACTCGCCACCAAAGCAATGCGTAAAGAACAGCAACGCTTAGCACGACAGGCCCAACTGACTGCCCGCCTCGCCACCAAACAAGCCCGCCGGGAGCAGCAGCTCGCCCGGGCGGAGTTGAAACGCCAACGCAAGTTGACGCGCGGTGAGGAACTAGCCACCCGTAAAGCTGCCAAAGCCCTCGCGAAGTCCGCCCGCCTGGCCGCCAAGTTGGCGCGCATGGCCGACCGTATAGCCGCTCGGGAAGCTCGCCGCGCCGAACGCCTGGCGCGCCGCCTCGCCCGCAGAGAGGCCAGACGTCTACGCCGCGAAAACAACCCGATTTACTGGACGGCCGAACCGGCACCGTAGCCATCAGCGCCCCAATGCGCTCCGGCGCTAATGGTGACGAGAAAGGACTGGAAGCCCTCCACTTACAGGCACTCGTGGGCTACCACCGCAAGAACGGACTCAGCATCCGGGGCGGGCTGGCGGTGAGCACCGTTGCCTCAAAAGTCGAAGCCGTAGAGAAAGAGACGCGCACCGTACCCCGCACCGCGGTTATCCGTATCGTTCGCAATGCCGACGGTACGACTACAGAGGAAACCGGTACGGTCGACGTATCGGAAACGACGGTCACTACGGTTCGGTACTACAACTCACTGACCAGTATCGACGTGCCCCTCCTGGCCGGCTATACCTGGCGGCAGGGGCGCTTCGCCTGGATGGCCGAAGCCGGGCCCAGTTTCAACCTGTCTAGTGGTGGAGATGCCCACGTAAACAGTGGAAGCGGCTTCACTGCCGCCGGCTCGGATCACTTTATCGGCCGTCGCAAAGGCATCGGTTTCCTGGCTAATCTCAGCGCGGCTTACAGCCTGAGTGAGAAGAACTCCCTCACGCTCGGCCTGCGGGCGCAATCCTTCGGGGGTGCGTTCGAAAGCCCGGAGGCTTCCTCCGCTACCCGGGTTACGACCGTCGGTTTGCAGGTCGGGTACCGAATAAGATTCTAGTGTAGTGTAGTGTAGTAATTTCGACCTCACCCCCCGGCCCCCTCACTTCGCGGAGCGGGGCCAGGGGTGAGGTAATTTACCCGGAGGTAAATTTGCTCGCACTCGGTGCCTCAGGGTCTGGTATCGCTACTCAGGCTGATCAGGTTGGTGAACAGACGGTAGGCACCCGGTACGCC
This sequence comes from uncultured Lewinella sp., assembly GCA_963668285.1. Classification (GTDB taxonomy): domain Bacteria; phylum Bacteroidota; class Bacteroidia; order Chitinophagales; family Saprospiraceae; genus Neolewinella. The sequence goes on from OY764738.1 coordinate 18,495, forward strand.
GGCGGGAAGCTCTCGGAAGAAGCTGTAACCCGTATAAACGAAATACCCATCACCGTATTCCGCCACGAGCAGACCGCCATCGTGGGCGTCCTCCCCAGGGTCGTTACTTGAGAGTATGGGGGTATATTCTTCGCTCCACTCATTGGGGAAGTAAAGGCCACGTTCCTGCACCCAACCGTCGAAGTCCTGTGAGGTAATCTTATTCGGGTGGTTGAGTACGCGGTGGTCGGGGGCGAGGATACGGACCTCCGCCTCCTCAACAGTTACGCGGTCGCGGGAAAGCTTCAGCGGGTAGGGGCCGATCTCTTCCTGGTCCATTTTTAGGCCACGGGTCGTATTGTACTGTACAACGACCGTACCGCCGCCCTCGACGTAATCCAACAGGCGGGGCTGGTAGTTAGCGATGTTCTCTTCTACGTTGTAGGCACGGATGCCGACAACGATGGCATCGTAGCGGCTCAAGTCACCGGTGGTAAGGTCCGTCGGGCCGAGCATGCTCACGCGGTAGCCGATGTTAGTTAGTGCCTCGGGAATGGCATCGCCGGCGCCGGGGAGGTAGCCGATGTTTCCGCCCACCGTTTTCAAGTCCAGTTTGGCGACGGGGGCGGAAGCATCCATATCGGCCAATTGAGTCGGCAGGTGAGCGTGGTCGATCTTGGTTAGCTTGCGGGTGTAGCCTTCTTCGGCCCCATCCAGCTTAACCATGGGTACGATCGTGCCCTGCGCCTGGCCGGCCGGGGGGGTAAGCTCGAAGGTGAAGAATGCCTCCTGCCCCTTCCGGCCGAGTTGCAGCGGGTAGTTCTCCGGGCTCACTTGCCAACCGGATGGTGTACAGAGCTCTACCGTGCCGGCGAGGTCGGCCTTAGCACCGGTGACCTTGACGCGAATAACCTGAGAGGAGGTGCCGGTGAAGAGGTAGCTACTTTCATCCAACTCGGCGAATACCGGGGGCGTGATGTCCAACGGCTGGTGCTGCTCGCCTTTGACCGGGTCGGTAAAAACGTGGCGGACGGGCCGCTCGAAGCTCATCAACACCTGCTCTCCCCGGCCGTTCGGGATGCCCAGTTCGAAGGTGGCGGTGATGGGGTCGGGGGTTTCACCCTGGCCGATCGCAGCCTGGTTTTCAACCGCGTACATACCCAGGGTGCCGGCGGATTGTAGCCAATACGGCCCCGAGCTCATGCCGGTGGGCCGGACTTCGATACCTACTTCTTCTTCGAACACTTCTGTACCGGCCAGGCGGCGCTCGCTTTGGGTGGAATCGATCAGCGCCGTACCGTTCTGCAGAATTGTGTATTTGTTTAGGCGGACGGGAATGTCGCTTCGGTTAGCCACTTCCAGTTCCAGTTCCAGGCTGTCCCCGGCGGTAACGTAACCGACCTCGGCCCGCCCGGCGAGGTACAGACCTAATGCACCGGCGATGACTTCTCGTAGTTCACCCGCTTTCTTATCGCGCCAGAATTTAGCATCGTCGTTCGCCGGCCGGAGGGCTTTGATGAGTTCGTAGACGTCCATCAGCGCGGGAATGGAAGCGGACGGATCACTGAAATCATAAGTCGCCTGCACTTCCCGGATGGCCTGACCGATCGCGGCACCGCCGGGGATGCGGTTCCAGCTGACGTCAATGCCGGCAAACACGCGGCCGTCCTCGTCGCGGTCGTCTCCCTTCAGCAATTCCAGTTGTTCGATCTGCTCGCCGCGGCTACCGGCGCTGCCGAAGCCCTGGCTCTTGTGTTGGCTGCGGCTACGGGCGGCGATCTCACCGGTACTTTCCCCCAGGACTGGCAGGAATACGTTGCCATCTACGCGAATGATCTTGGTCGTGTCCATGTGTTCGGGGACGCCCCGCCAGGTGTAGGCATTCCAGTAGATGCGACGGGCCTGCCAGGGTTTGACGTGCTCCAGTTGCTCGGGGAAGGCCCGGGGGTCGCCGGCCAGATCGAAAGCTTCCATCCCGATCATTGCCGAGGCCGTGTGGTGGCCGTGGGTAGTGCCGGGGGCACGGGGGTCGAAGCGTAGCACGATCACGTCCGGCCGCCAGTTGCGGATGACCCAGACGGCATCGGCGAGTACCTGCTCTTTATCCCAGATATTAAAGGTTTCGTCGGGGTGCTTGGAGTAGCCGAAGTCGTTGGCGCGGCTGAAGAACTGCGTCCCCCCGTCGATACGGCGGGCGGCGAGTAGCTCCTGCGTACGGGTCAGCCCCAGTAGTTCCCGGATGTCCGGGGCGATCAGGTTCTGACCGCCGTCACCCCGGGTCAGGCTGAGGTAGGCTGTCTCGACCTTCTCTACGTTGGCGAGGTAGGCGATCAGGCGGGTATTCTCATCGTCCGGGTGTGCGGCCAGGTACAGCGCGCTGCCGAGGATTCCGAGTTTCTCGATATCCGCGTAGACCTGTCCGCTGGTGGGCCGATCCGGCGCTTGGGCCCGGGCAATCTGAGCGGTGCATAGCAAAAGTAGAAAGAGGAAATTCCGGGGAAGCAGTTTCACTAGTAGCGTCGTATAAAATGGTAAGAGGAAGGGCGGGATAAATGCTTAGACAAAATTAGCCATCTACTAGTTGATGCCGGGTAGCCGTGCTTGACGGGTAAGCGAAGACAGTAAGGCCCGGCATAGCGGCTTCTTAAAGCTGTTTCATTACGTACCTTTGCGCGCCGAACCACCATGAGCGAACTAGAAGCCAAGATCGAGAAGGACCATCTGCCGCGCCACATCGGCGTGATCATGGATGGTAACGGCCGCTGGGCGCAAGGGCAGGGCAAGCCCCGCGTTTTCGGCCACCACTCCGCCGTCGAGGCCGTGCGCGCTACGGTAGAAGGGTGTGCCGAGTTGGGGGTAGAATGCCTTTCGCTCTACGCCTTCTCTACGGAAAACTGGAGCCGGCCGGAAATGGAGGTCGGCGCGCTCATGCAACTGCTGATCGACACGATCGGTAGCGAGATGAGCACCATGCTCGACAACAACATCCGCCTACGTGCCATCGGCGACCTGAGTAAACTACCCGAAGGGACGCGCGACGCGCTGAAGTTCGGCATCGCCCAGACCGCCAAAAACGACGGCATGAACCTGATCCTCGCGCTGAACTACAGCGGTAAGTGGGACCTCACCTCCGCCATCCGCCGCATCGCCGGTGAAGTAGCGGCCGGCAGGCTCAAAGCCGCTACCCTCAACGAGGAGATCATCAGCCAGCAGCTGAGCACCCGTGAATTCCCCGACCCCGAACTGATCATCCGCACCAGTGGAGAACACCGATTAAGCAACTTCTTCCTCTGGCAAGCCGCCTACGCGGAGTTTTACTTCAGCCCGGTTTACTGGCCGGAGTTTCGCGGGCCCGACCTCCACGAAGCCATCCTCGACTTCCAGCAACGCGAACGGCGTTTTGGCAAGACCAGCGAACAGATCACCTGAACGAACCAACCACCTAAGCGACCTTAACTGTCCTTCCCCCCGGCACGCACCACCGCCCTCCCCCACCCTCACTTTCAACCGGGGGGAGTAAATACCAAGCGACGAATGAGATTTAGCGGCTACTTACTTTTACTGGCTCTCCTGCTCATCGCCAACACGGCGGAGGCACAAAGCGACTCGCTTGACCTGCCCGTGTACGACTATTCCAACCCCGCCGAATACGAGATCGGTGCCCTGACCGTACAGGGTGCATTCTTCGCCGAGCCCAACGCCATCATCGGTGTTACCGGCCTGAGCGTCGGCGATAAGATCCGCGTCCCCGGCCCCGACATCCCCCGGGCCATCAAAAATCTTTGGCGCCTACGCCTCTTCACTGACGTGCGTATCGAGCAGGAGAAGACCATCGGCGAAGTGATCTTCCTGACCGTCCGCGTTACGGAACGGCCCCGCTACCTCCGCCACAGCTACACCGGCGTCAAGCAGGGAAAACACGAAGACCTCAACGAAATCGTCAACGGGTATATCGTCCGCGGCGGCATCGTCACGGAAGATGCCAAGGTGAACGCCTCCGAAGGCATCCGGAAATATTTCGTCGAGAAGGGCTACCTCGACACCGACGTAGGCGTGCAAGAGATCGCCGATACCACCCGCGCCAACTCCGTCCGCCTCGTCTTCGACGTGCAGCGAAACGATCGCGTCAAGATCCAGTCGATCAATATAATCGGCAACGAAGCCATCTCCGACAAGAAACTGCGCAAGCAGATGAAGGAGACGAACCAGAAGAGTAAGCTCTTCAAAAGCTCCAAATTCCAACCCGTAGAATACAAAGCGGACAAACAAGCCATCGTCGACTTTTACAACCGGCAAGGCTACCGCGACGCCCGCATCCTGCAAGACAGTATTTACCGCGAGGCGGACGGCGACCTGGTCATTGACCTACGCATCAACGAAGGCAACCAGTACTATTTCCGCAATATTACCTGGAAGGGCAACTCGATCTACGACGACGAGACCCTCGCCCGCGTACTCGCCATTGAAAAGGGGGACGTGTTCGATATGGAACAGCTACAGGAACGTCTCTCCTTTAGTCAGACCAACTCAGACGTATCCAGCCTGTATATGGATAACGGCTACCTGTTCTTCCGCGTCGACCCCACCGAAGTGGCCATCGACGGCGACTCCATCGACCTGGAGATGCGCATCTTCGAAGGCCCGCAGGCAACGATTGACAAAGTCGTCATCAACGGTAACGATCGCACGCACGAGCACGTCATCCGCCGGGAAGTGTTCACCCGCCCGGGGCAGAAGTTCTCCCGCTCGGACATCATCCGTAGCCAACGGCAGATCATCGGCTTGGGCTACTTCAACCAGGAAACGCTCGGCATTGAGACCCCCGTCAACCCGGATCGCGGAACGGTAGACATCATTTACACCGTCGAGGAAAAACCCTCTGACCAACTAGAACTGAGTGCCGGCTGGGGCGGCCGCCGCCAGGGCATCATCGGTACCCTCGGCGTTACCTTTAATAACTTCAGCCTCCGCAACGTCTTCAATAAGGAGGCCTGGCACCCCCTTCCGCAGGGCGACGGGCAACGCCTCTCCCTACGTGCCCAAACCAACGGGCGCTTCTTCCAGAGCTATACCGCTTCCCTTACCGAACCCTGGCTGGGTGGCAAACGGCCTACCTCGCTCACGGTATCCCTTTTTTACAACAAGTTCGATATCGGCAACCAGGCCATCCCGAACAAGCTGCTCATTCAGCAGGCATCCGTCTCCTTCGGTACCCGCCTGCGGTGGCCCGACGACAACTTCGTCCTGCGGGCCGGCTTGAACATCCAGACGCTCTCCCTGGAAGGCTGGCGCGGGCAAACCTTCCGGACGGATAGCGGGCGGCGCGTAACCACCGGTAACTTCAACAACTTCTCCGCTCAGTTCACCCTGGCCCGGAGTACCGCCGTCGACCCCATCTTCCCCCGCGAAGGCTCCAACTTCGAACTGACGGTAAAGCTCACGCCGCCCTACCGCAAACTGGGCATCCGCGACAGCGACCCGGAGTTGCTCACCACCCCACAGGAACAGTACCGCTGGTTGGAGTACCACAAGTGGCGCTTCAACGCCGAATGGTACGTACCCCTCGGCAGCAAACTGGTGCTGAAAACGCAGGGTAAGATCGGCTTCCTCGGTGCTTACGACGACGTAGTAGGTGTCTCCCCCTTCGAACGCTTCCTGATCGGCGGCAACGGCATCAATAACCAACAGGCCAACTTCGCCGGTGTCGACCTGATCAGCCTCCGTGGCTACGAGGTGCAGGATCTACCCAATAACTTCCTTCCGGATGCCGTAGGCGTTAACGACGACACCCCCACCCCGATCTTCAGCAAGTATACCGTAGAACTCCGCTACCCCATCTCGCTGAACCCATCCAGTACGATCTTCGTCCTGGCCTTCGCCCAGGGGGGTAACTCCTGGCGCACCTCCCGTGACTTTAACCCCTTCGACCTGCGCCGCTCCGTCGGTGTCGGTGCCCGCGTCTTCCTACCGATGTTCGGTACCCTCGGCTTTGATTGGGGTATCGGCTTCGATAAGGAAAAGCAGTTCACGAAGAACGGCAACCTGAGTACCTTCAACATTATCCTCGGCTTCGAGCCGGAGTAGGTTTGGACGAGTGGGGCATGGAATGATTGGATGAGGGATGAGTGGGTATTTACTCCCCCATCTGATCCAGTAGTAAGGAAGCCAACTCATCGCTAATGATGGTGATCTTCCCCGTTGCCTCGTCTACTTCGATCTGGTTGCTTCGGAAGTGGTCCTTCGTACAGGTGATGCTTAGGCCCCCGAACCCGGCCCGCAAGTAATACTGCTTGCGCAGCGACCGCTTATCTACCCGGAAGCCCTCTTCCAGATCCGTCTCGGACTCACCGAGCATATCCTGCAGCGGCTGTTCGTTGCCGTAAAAGAAGCTATCGAAATCTTTGGCCCGAATGGTTTGCTGGGGGGCTTTGGCGGCGTACTTGACCAGGGCTTTTTCAAACTCCCCGTCGTTCATCGCGAATCCGGTTTCTTTGTCTTTCGGAACGGGGAGCTCTTCGACCAATTCGAGGAAGTTCTGCGTAAGCTCGGCACTGGTTTCGGCCCGGTCGATGGCTACCCACTCGGTGAAGTACTGGCTGATACTACTCTGGGTGCGGGCGTGGCGGATCATCTGTACGGTGCGCCCGGAGCCAGCTAGTAAGCGAACCGCCATCGCCATGTGGTCAATATCGAGGTACTGGGTGGAGGATAGCTTCAGGTGATCGTCTTCCGCTACGAATACCAGCCCAGGGGTCTCACGGATCAGGAAGATGCCCAGCATCCGCTGCTCTTCCATGGTATAATCGGCGTAAAGTAAATAGCCCCCTTTTGCACCGATCACGCCCTGCAGGCTCTGCCGCAATACCTTCATCGTGTCCCGCGAAAAGATCTTGAAGTTATCCCGGTCGCGGCCCTCAGCCAGCCAGTTTTGGTAGTAGGCGGGGAAGAGGGCTTCGTCCGGCTCGGCCAAGAAGCCCTGCAGGAGGTCGTTCTTTCGCTCGAAGATCTGGTCCAGCCGGCCGATCAACTCGATGCTCTGCTCGGTAATGGGTAGAGTTTCCATCGACAGCAGCAGCTCCGCTTCGGCGGATTCGGGTTGCTTGCGTAGTTCGTGTACGATCAGGTTGTGTACGATCAGTTGGTCCATGCCACGAATGTAAGCGCGCGATATAGTTAGGCAGCCTCAATCGTGTGAAATTATGGCGATTAAGCTTCCGAACAAACACAAGCTACCACCCGGTTACAGTAGGTGAATCAAAACTATCCTCGCTATGGCGACTGACGCACTAGAAACAAACACTGACACTACCCTCGACAACCTCAAGACTACCGCCGTTGCGGAAGCTGCCACCGCCCTCTCCCCCGACCAGCAGGAGAAGCGCGCCGAAGCCGACGCACTCATCAGACGTTACGCCCTCCTGGGGACTGCAAGCGGGTTGATCCCCGTGCTCGGCCTGGACGTAGCGGCCACCACCGCCATCCAGACCAAGATGATCAAGGACCTGGCCGACGTCTACGAAATCGACATCAGCGACCAGATCCTTCGTACGGCCATCTCCTCCGGCGTAACTAGTTTGGTGACCCGCATCCTTACTGAAGCCGCTTCCCGCCTGGCCGGTACCCTCGGCCCGCTCAAGATGCTGGTCAACGGAGCTACCACCGCCGCCGTGAACGGATTCATGACCCTGGAAGTAGGCAACCTCTACCGGGAACGCATGGAGGCCGGCGACAACCCCGCCGACGTATCCATCATGAACATCGCCGACCACGTCATCACCAAGATCAAGGCCGGTGAATGGGACCCCAGCAAGCATAACCTCACCAGCCAGCTTAAGGCGCTCGTCTAGGCTTAGTGCCTACTTTGCGGCCGCGCGCCGCATTAGCCCTTCCTGTACGACACTCGCGACCAGTTTACCCCCGGCATCGAAAATGCTGCCGCGGGTAAATCCGCGCGCGCCACTGGCCGATGGGCTATCGATACTGTACAGCAGCCACTCGTCCGCGCGAAAGCGCCGGTGGAACCACATCGCGTGATCCAGGCTTGCAAATTGTAGGTTGCGCTGATCGATTGCCTTCCCGTGGGGTAGCAGGGCGGTAGTCAGTAGGTTGTAATCCGACGCGTAAGCAAGCACCAACTCGTGTTGCCGCCGCTCGTCCGGCATCTGCCCCTTAGCCCGCAGCCAAACGTTGCGGAACGGCTCGTACTTTTCGCTGGCGAATGGGTTAAGGAACTCTACCGGGCGGAACTCCAGCGGGCGCTGAATACTCAGCATCCGCCGAATGTTATCGGGGAGTTGGTCGCCGAACTGCTTGGCCATCCCCTCGTAGCTGACCAGCTCGTCGTAACGCACTACGTCCGGGGCGGCCACCTGATGCTCGTAGCCTTCCTGATCGAGCTGGAAGCTGGCGGTCAGATGAAAGATCGCCGCCCCCTTCTGCACGGCCTTCACCGCCCTGGTCGTGAAGCTCCCCCCATCGCGGATCCGCTCCACCTCGAAGACGATCGGCAGGTTGATGTCCCCCGGCAACACGAAGTAACCGTGGAGGGAATGAACGAATCGATCCTCCGGAACGGTTCGCATCGCCGCGGAAAGCGCCTGCGCCAGTACCTGCCCCCCGAACACCCGTGGCGAACCCACCGAACGCGATTGACCACGAAACAAATTGACCTCTAGCTTCTCTAGATCCAGGTGATTCAACAGTTCACTGACTTGCTGCACGGGAAGTGATTTTGGTGGCATCAACCCGTCATTCGGCCGGAGGTTGCCGCCTTGCACCTTCCAGTCACACTTTAACTGCTTTCGGGTTGGGTTTACATTGCTATTTACCACCTTTGTCCGCACCTGCACCGACTGAGTCCGGTATTCCGCACCGCTACGCGTACTCGCAAAAAATAAGTACGCCAACTATCGACCACCTACTTTTGTCCTGACAACATAATCACGTCTACCATGCCCCACGAAGTTTACATCATCGCCGCAGTCCGCACGCCCATAGGGTCGTTCGGCGGGCAATTTGCCTCCCTTTCCGCCACGCAACTGGGCGCAACCGCAATCAAAGGGGCGCTAAAACGGGCGGGTGTGACGCCGGAGCAGATAGACGAAGTGTTGATGGGCAACGTCGTCTCGGCCAACCTCGGGCAGGCCCCCGCGCGGCAAGCGGCACTCGGGGCCGGCATCCCGAATTCCGTACCCTGTACGACGGTGAACAAAGTCTGCTCATCGGGGATGAAGACGGTCATGTTGGGTGCCCAATCCATCATGCTCGGCCACAATGACATCGTCGTTGCCGGAGGAATGGAGTCGATGAGCAACATCCCCTACTACGTACCCGATGCGCGCTGGGGTGCTAAATTCGGCGACCGCAAACTAGTCGACGGCCTCAGCAAAGACGGGCTCACCGACGCCTACGACCAGAACGCCATGGGCGTCTGCGCCGACGCGACGGCCGTGAAGTACAACATCAGCCGGGAAGAGCAGGACGCCTACGCCGTAGAGAGTTACCACCGCGCCAAACGCGCCACCGATGACGGCACCTTTCGCCGCGAGATCGTGCCGGTAGCCGTACCCCAACGCCGCGGCGATGATCTGATGATCGACGAGGACGAGGAGTACAAACGGGTCAAATTCGACAAGATCCCCGCCTTGCGCCCCGCCTTCGGCAAAGACGGCACGGTGACGGCCGCTAACGCCAGTACGATTAATGATGGCGCGGCGGCGCTGGTGCTGTGTTCTGCAGAAAAGAGCAAAGAATTGGGCCTCCCCCCGATCGCCCGCATCGTTTCTTTCGCGGATGCCGCCCGGGAGCCGCAATGGTTCACCACCGCGCCGACGCTGGCCGCCCCGAAAGCCCTCAAACGAGCTGGCCTAGAAATGAAAGACATCGACTACCTCGAAGTGAACGAAGCCTTCGCCGTAGTACCGATGGCTTTCACGCAAGAGCTGGGCATGGACGGGGAAAATATGAACGTGAACGGCGGTGGCGTCAGCCTCGGTCACCCACTGGGTACCTCCGGCGCCCGCATCCTGGTTACGCTGATTAACGTGCTACACTCGAAGGGGGCGAAGTACGGGCTGGCTACGCTCTGTAATGGCGGCGGCGGGGCCTCGGCGGTGGTGGTGGAACGGGTTTAGATCGGGCGGTTATTACCGTTCTCCAAGACTCCGAGAAGCGCAGCGAGCGACTTCCGAGACTAAATTGCTGTAGGAGAAGGAGTCGAACCTTCAAGAGGGGGTTAGCCGGGTATTTAAGTTAATGAATACCGGTTTCTCCCCGAACCCTCACCCGCGAGACAAGCGGGCACGGCTGCCAATTTCGTCACCCTACAGGGTTGGATGCGTGGGTAGGTGGATTGACGGGTGCGAGCGGTTCATCCACTCTTGCACTCATCCAAAAACCCATTCATCCGCGTGGTGCTGTAGAGGTAGGAGTCGAACCTACAAGGGGCGGTTAGGCCGTCACCTCATCGCTCCGGCGGTAGACCGCTCGAGCCGTGAAGCAGGGCTTTATCCTGGGTTCCCCACCCGCGAGACAAGCGGGCATGGCTGCCAATTTCATCACTCTACAAAGTTACCAAGGTTGCGATAGAAGCCGTTGCCCCCTCCTTGCAGTAGCAAATATGCAATCATTCGGAACACTCACGCAAGTTTTTGCAAAAAAAGACCCATTATCATGGACATTAGCGCATCAAATTCCCGTATTCATTTACAAATTTTAAATTTCACTGGTACTTCCTATGAGATTCTTTGAATGCTCTTCAATGAAGCTGCGCGTGGTTTAGAGGAACGCGAAATTTGCGGCCCCGCCAATCTTTTTTGGGGAATTGCTCAATTGTGTACCTTAAACCAGAGTTGCATTTCCGCATCCCCCACTCGGTAGTTGGTAGTGATCTCTTCGCCGCCCTGAATGTGGCGCAGCGCGGTGAAGCGGATGGCCTGTCGGTCGTAGTCCAACTCGAATTCCGCGTTCGCGAGATCGGCGTGGTTGTACAGGGAGCCGTAACCCAGGGCGATGGCGGCGCCATCCCCGGCCCATTGAAAGTAGTAGTCGTGTAGGTGGGTATGGTGGATGCGTTCGCGGTCTGCGGCGGATAGCAGGATCACGGGCGCTAGCTCGATGAGGCTACCTGGGGGGATGGCGGCGGACGTATACACGCCACGCCCGCTGGCTTCCGCCGTGTCGATGTACAGGCTGGGCAGTCGTTGCATACGGGAAGGTAGGTCTATAATCTTACCCCCTGAAAAACAAGCTGTATTCGTAACGGAACCGGTATTTTGCCCGGGAGCTCACAAACTGGGCGCGTAAAGTTGTTTTATGATCCAAATCTTCGTCACCGGCGGCACCTTCGACAAGGAATATAACTTCGTGACCGGGAAGCTCTACTTTAAGGACTCGAACCTTCCGGAAATGCTGGACCGCGGCCGCTGCACCCTAGACGTAAACATTCGCACCCTAATGATGGTAGACAGCCTGGAAATCACGGGCCTCGATCGCGAAAACATCGCCAATAACTGCCGCGGGGTCGGTACGGATCAGATCATCGTCACCCACGGTACGGATACTATGCAGCAAACCGCCGCCTATCTTGCCGGTGCGGGCATCGTGGGGAAAACGATCGTACTGACCGGGGCCATGATTCCTTACGCTTTCGGCTCCTCTTCCGATGGCTTTTTCAACCTGGGTAGCGCCCTGGCCTTCGTACAAACCCTGCCCCCGGGCGTTTACGTAGCGATGAACGGCCGTTTCTTCAGCTGGGATGCCGTCCGGAAAAACCGGGATACCGGCTACTTTGAAGCCATCAACTGATCATCCACTCACCCACCGACTCTCCAGAACCATGCTACCCAAGTACATCGCCAAGTTTCTCCTGAGTATTACGGGCATGCGTTTGGTGGACCACAATAATGGCAACTACCCCGACAAATACGTCGTCGTCGTAGCCCCCCACACGTCCAACCGTGACTTCCCCTACGGGATCTATACCAGGGCGATGATGGGGCAGTTCATCGGCTTCGTAGGGAAGGATAGCCTGTTCAGGTTCCCCATCGGCCCGATCCTCAAAATGATGGGTGGGGTACCGGTCGTACGCAGCAAACGGACCAATTTCGTGGATGCGGTGGCCGACCTGTTCCGGACGCGCAAAGAACTGAAGCTGTGCATCGCGGCGGAAGGGACGCGAAAGAAGGTAGACCGCTTTAAGACGGGCTTCTACTTCATCGCGCTGAAGGCCGGGGTGCCGTTAGTGCTCTGCCGGTTTGATTTCGGCAACAAGAAGATCGAGTACTCGAAGCCTTATCAGCTAACCGGAGACATAAGAAAGGACTTCGACCACATCTACCGGCACTTCGATGGCGTGCGGGGCTTGGTGCCGGAAAATAGCTTCCACTACGACCCTGCGGTGCTCGACGCACTGCCGGAGGTGAGGGATTGAAGGCGTATGCTCCGTCGCAGCTTATCGGCCCTGATTAACGCTCGGTAAGCCGCCTGGGCGGGGCCGTCTTTTCTTGTTTACATTTGTCCAACTTCGCACCTTTAGGCGTGTTAGTCCGAAAGGTAATAACCAGTAAGTATCCAGCATGAGCGTCATCGAAATGAAAGTCCCCGTCATCGGCGAATCCGTTACCGAGGTCACCCTCTCCGAATGGTTGAAGGGAGATGGTGAGTACGTAGAGCTTGACGAGCCGATCTGTGAGTTCGAGTCCGATAAGGCTACGCTGGAATTCCCCGCCGAGGCCGCCGGCAAACTCATCTACGTCGCCGCGGAAGGTGACGACCTCGATATCGGCGCGCTGGTAGCAAAGATCGACACCAGCGCCGCCGGCGACGGCAACGGCTCGGCGGCACCCGATACCGAAAAAAAGGAGGCCGCCCCGGCCCCTACCCAAAGCGTCGAACAACGCAAAGAGTCTCCTTCCGCAACCAAAGATTCCTACGCTACCGGCACGCCTAGCCCCGCCGCGGGTAAGATACTCCGGGAAGCCGACGTGGACCCCGCCTCCGTCAATGGCTCCGGCCGGGATGGCAGGATCACCAAAGCCGACGCCCAGGCTGCCGCCTCCGCCCCCAAAGCACCTGCCACTAAGGCACCAGCCGCCGCGCCCGTCAAAGTAACCGACACCTCCGGCAAGTCCGCCGCCCCGAGCGCCGGCAGTTCGAACTTCAGCCGCGAAACCCGCTCGGAAAAGATGAGCCGCATGCGCCGGACGATCGCCAGCCGATTGGTCGAAGCCAAGAATGAAACCGCGATGCTCACTACCTTTAACGAGGTGGACCTGAGCGCCGTCATGGCCCTCCGTAAAAAAGTACAGGAGCAGTTCGTAGAGAAGAAAGGCGTTAAGCTGGGCTTCATGTCCATCTTTGCCAAAGCCTGCGCGCAGGTACTGATGGAAATGCCCGGCGTCAACGCCCAGATCACCGACGACGGCAAAGGGTTGATCTATCACGACTACGTCGATATCAGCTTCGCCGTTTCCACCCCTACTGGCCTGGTCGTACCCCCGATCCACAACATCGAAAGCCTCGACTTTCACGAGATCGAGATCAAGCTGAAGGACCTCGCCGCACGCGCACGCGACAACAAACTGAGTATCGAGGAAATGCAGGGCGGCACCTTTACGATCACCAACGGGGGCGTCTTCGGTAGTATGCTCTCTACCCCAATCATTAACCGCCCGCAGAGCGCGATCCTCGGTATGCACAACATCATCCAACGGCCGGTAGCGGTCAACGGCGAAGTGGTCATCCGCCCGATGATGTACGTAGCCCTGAGCTACGACCACCGCGTTATCGACGGCTCCAGCTCGGTCACCTTCCTGGTGAAGGTGAAGCAGCTACTTGAAGATCCTACGCTGTTACTGTTAGGGCTCTGACTTAGATTTCCTCGACGGCGACGATGACCTTTTGCGTGAGGTAGCTTTCCGTAGCCGCGTCGTAGAGCTCCCGTATTTCGTAGCGGGCATGCACGCGTTTCCCTTTCAGCGCCTCGACGTCATCGGAGCCGGGCCAGTACTCCAACCATAGCATTTTGGTCGGTGGTCCGTTCTCGACTTTGACGGTAACTACGGCTTGCTTACCGGCGGTAGTCACACCCTGAAAAGTACCGATGACCTCCGTACCGGCCGAAGCTTGCCCGCCCGTGGATCCACCCGCGGCGGCCATGACTACTTTGGGGCATACGCCCATCATTTTTACGCCGACGTTCTCGCCCAGTTGCGTCAGGCTGCGTTCATCCGTCATATCCAGGGTACCGAAGAGTGTTTCGTAGCGCTCCCGGCCATCGATGGCAAAAGTGACCATACAGATCCCTAATTGCATTTCGATCTCCCCCGTAGACATGGTCGTGACGTCGTAGTCCGCCATGCAGGTACAGGTAGCATCGGCGGCGGCTTCGTAGTAGTCCGACTCAGTTTCCGTCTGGGCGGTAAGCACCGTACAGGTGAGGAGGACTGTAAGGAAAGGAAGATAAAGCCTCGATAGCATCGGTATAGGGTTTGAACGCGCAAATATAGGTAAGCCACTATTGCTCAGAATCGCTGCCCTACGACGATGCCGAACTTGAAGCCCCCGCTCTCCCCGCTCACGTCATCCAGAATTCTGGCCACCTGTATACCGAACGATCCACTCGCCGTATTGAGCCATACCTGATCGAAAAAGAGCTCGGCGCCAACGGAGCTCAGCTCGAAGCGGTCGTCCGATACAAGCGTAAAGAAGCCCCGATCGTAGAAAGTATTGAGCCGGACGCGCCGGAGGTACCAAATGCCCAGCAAACCGAAATCCGGATAAAGGAGCGGTAGCTCGTAGTTGAAGCTCATCCGGAAGCTTCGGTCCGTAAACCGGTTCGAGTAACCGCGCACCTCCTGGAAGTTGTCGATAAACTGGTAGGGATCGAGCAGTTCGCGGGAGCGGTAAGCGAAGTCGACCCGGGTACCGTGCGTCTTAAACAAACCCGGCAGCCAGAGGCGGGTATCCAGGTTCAGGTAGTCCCCCAGCATACGCCGGCCTATGGTGGTCGAGTAAGCCAGGTTGGCCGTGGCCCCCAGCCTGCTGTGTACCTGTGAGCGCGCCCTTCGCCGGATCGCTTGCAGGCCCAACCTTCCGCGGGCGGCGGAGAAGTTAGCGGGCAGCCCGGCCCCGGCCCCCGCCTCACCGATCGCGATCCGGTCGTAGCCGACACTCGGAACTACGGCGTAGCTAAACTCTCCGGCCACCCATGAGAGAGGTACGGCGGCCGTGAGCCCCAACGAAAGCTGGTCCAGGCGCTGCCGCAGCGCTACGAGGCCCGATTCGTCAAAAGCTACTCTATCGTACGCTCGGTTAGCGAACTGCGCACGGGCCGTCAGGACGGGGTAAAGCCCCCCGTAGGATGCAGCGATGCCGTAAATGAAGCGTTCCTCGTTGCGATTGTAGAGCGCGGTGGCCGATGCTTGCAGGGTGTTCAGCGCGTTACTCGCCACCAGGCTTACCCCCGGCGCGACGTTGTTACCGGCGAACGACCAGGAGTGCAAGCGTAAGCCACTCAGGTTATCGTGCACGTCTTCACTCGGGTAGGTCTCTTGCGGCACGTCGCCCAGCAGGTTCTGAACGGAACCCACCCAGGCGGCGGGCCGCTCGTAGGGGTTGCCCGCCGCCGGCCGCGATGGGAGAATGATTACGGATGATAACCGACGTAGCCGTTTACCCCTCGGGGTAGCCTCCGTGTAGTAGAGCCCCCCGTCCGCCGCCACGATCGGGAATTCGGCGCCGATGCGCACGTCGGTCAGTCGGCCCACCTCCCCGGTAGCCGGGTCGAGCTGGTAGGCGTTGTCGATGCCGTCCCGACCGCTGGAATAGATCAGTTTACCACCGGCGGAGACGTGCAGGTTCCCCAGTGGCTCGTAGGTCGCCGCAAGGAGCACCGCCCGCTCATTGGTAGCCAAAGCGTAGCTCACGATAGCGGTGCCGGTGGGCCCGCGGTCGTAATAGTAGACCGTCCCCCCATCCGGCGAGAATTTCGGTAGGGCGACATCCTGGCCGACGGGGTCGATGGTAGTCAGTACCGCGCCGGAGTTGACGTCCAGCACGACCAGGCGAGAAACGTCAGCGGGAATATCGCGCTCTACGGCAACGATCCGCTCGCCCGCGGGGTCCGCGCTGGGGCTGAACAGTTTGCCACGGGTAGTCAGTTTTCGCTTTTCGCCGGTACGAAGGTTATAGACGATCAGGTCGCTGTAGGTCTGGTTCGTGTAGCGGGGGTGGTTACGCGTCTCCATCCAGGTAGCCAGCTCACCCCGGGCGTCCACGTAGGGCTCGCGCTGAATCCCTACCGGCGTGATTTTCCGGTCGGGGCCGCCGTCGGGGTCGATCGCTACGAGCGTGGGCACGTCCCGGTAGCCCGACCGTAGGGCCAGTAGCACTCCGTCCGGGCCGAGGAGCGGGTAGTGATAATCAGTAACCGCACGTGGGTCGGCGCCGATCGGTTCACCCGCTACGGCCGGGGCGCGGTCGTTAAGGAAGGTATCCTGCCTTGCGGCCAGGTCGTCGATCGCGGCGCGGTACATCTTCCGGGTGCCCAGCCCCGTGGCCTTTCGTAGCTGGCGGGTGAAGGGGTAGACGATGCCACGGTAGGCGCTGGCACGCTGAAAGACGCCCCGCCACACTTCCTCCCCGAATCGCTCGCGGGCATAATTAATGGTGTTGTAGCCGTAGCGGTAGTGATCGGGGATCAAGCGGCGCAAGCTGTTGTTGCGGGAGCGGGAATAGTTGTAGTACCTACCTTCATCGAGGATGCTGCGTAGGGTGGCGCTGAAGGCGGGCGTTCGCCCCCGCCCGGAGGGGGTCAGGGCGGTTTCCGCTACTACGGCATCCCCCTCCATGTACCAGTTGGGGATGGCCAAGCTACCCATCCCCGCCCAGGCCAACTGCCCGAAAAGCCAGGAGCCGATCTTCGTCCACCCCCGCCGCTGGTTGCTGACCTGCTGTACGTGGCGAAACTCGTGCACCGTCAGCAGGTCCGCCCAATCCGTCATGCTCAGCAGGTTCGGTTGCTGGGGCGGGGTCAGGAAGAATTCGGAGCGGAAGGGGGCCAGGCCGACGTAGCCATTGACCGTCAGGTTGGGGGTCTGTAGGACGAGGTCGAAGCGGTAGTGCTTCTCCCCCACCCCCCCGGCGTGCTCGTCACGGATGACCGCCATCAGGTTGGCGATGCGCTGGGCGCGGGCCTCGTAGCCGGCCGGGTAGAGGATGTTGCCTTCGTCCGTCCGCAGCCGGCGCCAGTCCACCTCCGGGGGGTGCAGGCCCAACTGGGCGCCGAGGCCGGCCGGTAAACAACACGCCATAAATAGCAAGACTACGGAAAGACGCAAACGATGATGCATTAAACAAGTTAGGGGTAACCCGCTCGGGGAAGGGGGCCATGAATCAATTGCTGCAGTACAGCACGTAAGCCGGCGGAAGGTTCGCCCACACGCGCTGCGTATCGACCTTCCCGAAAGCCTCTTCGTAATAACTCCGGGTCTTCAGGCTGTAGTGTACCTGGTTGTACTGCCCCCCCGGCCGCAGGTTGGTTTTTGCCGCCGCGACGATATTTCTCCCGACCCCCGGGGGCAGGGCGGCGAAGGGAATGGCCGAAACAACGTGGTCGGCGTACTCGGCACCTACCTTATCCAACCAGGCCCGGATGTTCTCGGCGCTGTCCTGAGCGACGACGAGCCGGGGGTCGCCGAGCGCGCGCATATCGTCGCACAGGTCTTCGCTCACTTCGAAGGCGATCACCTTAGCGTGGGGCGGCAGGCGCTCCAGAATGTATTTGGTAATTACGCCGTCACCCGCCCCCAGCTCGATGATGCAGGATACCTTGGAGAAGTCGATGCGGTCGATCGCCGCTTTGCAAAGGGCCGGGCTGGAACGGGTGAGGGTGCCGGTCGTACGGATGTTGCGGAGGCCCTCCACCAAAAAAGAAAAAGTAGACATGTACGTGGTTTGGTTGGGGTAAGCGTGGGAGGTACCGAAGGTAGGGCGAAAGACGGTTTGCGGGGGGATGTATGATCTTTGCGGAAATCTTCACCCCAGCTCACCGCCTTACCGTTGCACCTGCTTTCCCGGCTCAAAGAATGGATCTTCTACGGTCACGTATGGATTGCGCTGGCGGCGGCCGGCCTAAGCTGGTATTCCGCGTGCTTGGCCCTGCCGCACTACGAACGCGAGTGGAGCCCGGTAGTCGGTACGCTGGTGCGTTGCCTCTTTTTCGCGACGCTGGGGGTTTATACGCTGCACCGGCTACTCAGCTACCGGCGGGCCAAAACGGCACCCACGGCCAAACGCTACCGGATCGTACGACGGCACCCCCGTTTGTCCTTAGCCATCGGTGGTTGCAGCCTGCTTTACGCCGCCTCTTTACTCGTGCCTCACCTCCCGGCGGTGTGGCCGCTGCTGCTGATCTCGGTCGTACTTACGGCCTTTTACCTCACCCCGCCGCTCCCGGGCTGGCGCCGCTTGCGCGATTTGCCTTACGTCAAAGTCATCTGGGTGGCCCTGGCCTGGACGATCATGACGCACTACCTGCCCGTCAGCATCCTGGCCGGTGCCGAGTCCGCACCTTTGCGGCACGTAGACCAGCTTGTTCCTTACGCCCCTGAGTACCTATGCCGTTTCAGCTTCACGCTGGCCGTTGCCTTACTTTTCGACCTACGCGACGTCGAGCTCGATCGTAGCCAGCACGTGCGTACGGTGGCCGGTTCCTATCCGCTTACGCTGAGGATCGCCGTCTACCTCCTCCTCGCTTTTTGCGCCGCCCTCACGTTTTTAGCCCTGCATAAGGGTGTCGCGGTGGCCTACCTCTGCTGTTCGCTCATCGCAGCTTTTACATTCCGGCGGCAGGACGAGGACTGGTTCGCCATCCCGGTCAACGGGATGCTTTTGTTACCGCCGCTCTGGGCGCTATTGCTCGCCTGATCGGAGTACCTCACTCTCCAGCCCCCGCTTCGCCATCAGGGCCGCCCCGTAAGCGCTCGCCTGCGGGGTATCGGCGATGATCACTTTCCGCCCGGAGCGCGCCTCCAGCAGATCGAGCCAGCGTCTGCTGCGGGTAAAGCCACCACTCGCTTCGATGATCTCGGTTTCCCCAACGGCGCTTTCTAAATCGCGAAGGATGGCCACCACGTTATCCGTCACCCCGTCGAGCACGGCGCGGGCGATGTGGGCCGGGCCGTGGTGCCCGCGCAAGCCCGTCAACTGCGCCGTCGCGCCGGCGTCCCAAAGGGGTGCGCGTTCGCCGTACAGGAAAGGCTTCAGGCGGGGGGCGTGCTCCGGCTCGACGGTGAAGGCGGCCTCGATGAAGGCGGGGATGTCCTTAAAATGCCCGCGCAGCATCTCCTGCCAGTATTCGACGATCTTGCCGCCGTTGTTGCTGGCGCCGCCCACGGCAAACAGCTTTTCGTCAATGCGGTAGTTGAACAGTTTATGCACCGGGTCGATCCGACCTACGCCGTGGCTCGACCGGACGGCGGCGCTGGTACCGATCGTAATGGCTACCTGCCCCGGCTTGGTGATACCGCTGCCGACGTTGGCCAGGCAACCATCCGACCCACCGAGGAAGACCGGTACGTTACCTACGCCCAACTCCCGGGCCACCCCGGCTTTCCACTGGAGGCGGTGGGTGGCGGGGCGTACTTCGGGGAGTTTCAGGGGGAAGCCGTCGCGCGCGAAGGCCCCTTCGTTCATACCCGCCGCGGTACGTAGCGCAAGCGCGTTCCATTCCCCCCGCACCGCGTCGTAAAGGCCGGTGGCCGAGGCCAGTTGCTCGTCCAGTACGGCCCGCGTCGTCCAGGAGTGGGTAAGCAGCTCTTTGAGGCTGTAGAGGTGGGTGGCGGCGCGTACTTCCTCCGGCCGTTCCTCCACCAGCCAGCGGAATTTGACCAGGGGCGACATCGGGTGTACGGGCGTACCGGTGTACTTGTGGAGCTCGGTTTTTTCCTCGTCCGTGATCCGGTGCAGGATGCTTTGCCCGCGCCCGTCGGCCCAGGTATAGACCTTGCCGGCAAAGCCGTTCTTTTCGTGGTAGAGCAGCACGCTGTGCATCGGGCAACTCAGGCCGATCGCGCCTACTTCGGTAGTTAGCGCGGCGATTGTTTTTTTTAGGGCGAGCACGCAGGATGCAAGGATTTGAAGGGATGACTGCACCGCCGCCCCCGGCTCGGGGTGGTTCAGCGGGTAGGCTTCGATGGATTCGGCGAGCATCTTCCCCCCTTCGGCGAAGGCACAGGCTTTGACGGAGGTCGTCCCCACATCCAATCCGACGTAACAGAGATCTTGGCTTTTTACGGGCATACTCCGGCAACGGGGGGCGTCCTTATATTGTGCGACACAAGCTTCACGACCGCCGCCGTCCGTAGAATACCCCCAGCACATGCCCGCAACCAAAGCCACCCTATTTCTGCTATTTACCGTGATAGCCTGCACCTGCGTACTCGCCCAAAAACCGATAACGGTGAAGGACATGCAAGGCTGGCACCGCATCGGCAACGAACAACTGAGCCCGCGAGGCGACCACCTGCTTTACACCCTGACGAAGGACGTCGGCGACCCCACGGCCGTCGTCTACGATACGCGTAAGGGGACCGAACGGCGCTTCCCCCGCCTGCACGACGCCCGCCTGACCTACGACGGCAAGTACGTGATCGGCTTACTCAAACCGGCCCACGATACCGTACGGCACGTCCGGCTAACCAAGAAGAAAAAAGCGAAGGACGCCCTGAAAGAAATGGACAGCCTGTTGGTGTGGGGCGTGACCGCCGCCAGCCCCTCCATCATCCCCAACGTATACAGCTATAAGCTCGGGGAACGCACGGCGAAGAGCTACGCCTACACCACCGCCTCCACCCTGCCGGATAGCCTCGCCAAAGAACTCGACGACAAGGCCCGGCGCTTAGTGATTCGCAATTTTGCGGACCGGGACAGCTTCTACCTCGAAGGCGTAATGAACTACATTGCCGCCCGTGACGCCCCGGTCTTTCTCGCCCAGCGCACGGATAAAGACAGTACCTGGCAGGCCGGCATCCAACGCCTCGACGCCCGCGAGCTCAGTTGGTCCGCCCTGATGGAAGACAGCCTCGACTACGCCGGCCTCGCCCTGAGCCGAGACGGCACCCAGGCCGCCTTCCTGACCGCCGATGCGGACGAAGACGACGCCCAAAAACCCTACCTGCTGAATACCTGGCGGGTGGACGGCGCGGTAGCCACCCTACCCGAAAGCGACTGGAAACCGGCGGGTTACGCCATTAGCAAAGACCGCACCCCCGCCTTCAGTGACGACGGGCAAAACCTCTTTTTCGGCACCCGCCCCCGCCGCCCGGAACGCGACACCACCCTACTCGACGACGAGATCGCCGACGTGGAGGTCTGGACGACCGACGACCCCCGCCTCTACACGCAGGAAAACGCCCGACTGGACGACGAGCGCAAGCGTACCTACCTGGCCGTTTACCGGACCGGCGACGGGCGCGCCTACCAGATCGGCGACGAAGATTACCCCTACCACGATTACCCCGATGACGGCAACGGCAACCACGCCATCGTCTACGATGACCGCCCCTACGCCAAGGAAACGATGTGGGAGGGTTACTCCGGCGCCCGCGACTTCGCGCTGGTCGACCTGCGTACCGGGGAGAAAGGGCGGACGTTCCGCAACGTCATCGCCCCCGCCCGGTGGCTCGAGGGTGGTAAGCACCTGCTCTGGTACAACCGAAGGGATACGGCCTGGTACGGCCTTTCGGCGGAAGAACAGGAGATCAACCTGCTGACCGATAACGACCTGGGCATCTTTTACGATGAGCTCAACGACCGGCCCATGGACCCGGGCGGTTACGGGTACGCGGGCACGGTAAAGGGCGGCGAGCTCGCCATCGTTTACGACCGTTACGATCTGTGGCAGGTCGACCCCGGCGGCCGGCAACCCACCAGGCGACTGACCCGGGGGCGGGAGATCGGCCAGCGCCACTTTCTGCGCGTGCTCGACGAGGAAGACCGCACGATCGACCCCGACGAACCGCAGCTGACCATCCGCTTCAACCAGGATTCCTACGACGAGGAAGTCGGTTGGCTGGATCTGAAGACGGGGGCTTTCGAACGGCGTATCGGCGGGGCGAAGCACTACGGCGGCTTCATCAAGGCCAGGGAAACCGATGCTTACGCGTACGCGGAATCCGACTTCCGGCAATTCCCCGACTTGCGGTTCACCACCGACCTGGGGGGGGCGACCGAGCGGGCCTCCACGGCCAACCCCCAGCAGGCGGGCTTCGCCTGGGGCACGGCGGAGAACTACTCCTGGATCGATAACCAGGGCCGCACCCTGAAAGGCCTGCTGATCAAACCGGACGGCTTCGACCCGAACAAGCAATACCCGCTATTGGTCAACTTCTACGAGCGCAATAGTGAAGGGGTGAACCGCCACCGTACGCCCGTGCCCGGTCGCTCTTCGATCAACTACTCCCACTACGTCAGTAAGGGCTACGTGATTTTTAACCCCGACATCATCTACCGCGTCGGCTACCCGGGGGAAAGTGCCTACGACTGCGTCATGAGTGGCGTGACGAGCCTGCTCGGCGAAGGCTTCGTGGACCGCGAAAGGATCGGCCTCCAGGGGCACAGCTGGGGCGGCTACCAGGCGGCTTACCTCGTGACGAAGACCGATCTTTTCGCCGCCGTGGAGGCCGGTGCGCCGGTCGTCAATATGTTCTCCGCCTACGGGGGCATCCGCTGGGGTTCGGGGCTGAGCCGGCAGTTCCAGTACGAGCATACGCAGAGTCGCATCGGCGGCAGCCCCTGGGAGTACCCGCTACGCTATCTGGAGAACAGCCCGCTTTTCACCACCGACAAGATCAACACCCCCCTGCTTATCCTACACAACGATGCGGACGGGGCCGTACCCTGGTACCAGGGCATCGAGTGGTTCACGGCCCTCCGCCGGCTCGGTAAGGAGGCCTGGTTCCTCAACTACCGCGGGGAGCCCCACTGGCCGGTGAAGACCGCCAACCGCGCCGACTTCCAGACCCGCATGGAGCAGTTCTTCGACTACTACCTGATGGATGCGCCAAAGCCGGTGTGGATGGAGCGCGGCGTATCGCCGATGCTGCGGGGGATCGACCAGGGGTTGGAGGTGAGTAGGAAATAGTTCTCAAGGGGTAGGCGGTTGCATTTTGATCGCTCTCAGTCGGTAGCTCAACTGTTCACGCTGCGTGTCAATCAGTTGAAGCTGGCCGTCTTGACTTACACCGGTGATGGTGGCTTGGAGCTGCTCATCCGTTTCGGGGAGGTAGAAGTTAGTCAGTTGGCCTTTCCGGTAGAGTCGGTGGTGGTACTGCCCGTTGAGTTCGTCCAATCCGTTATCGAGGGCCCGGTTGTAATTGGTTGCCAACTGGTTCAATACCGCAGTTAGCACATCATCCAGTAGCAGGGGTTGATCGGTCTGTCGGCCGAGGGTGGTGGTGGTGGCCATCAAATCCACGGGGAAGTTCGATTCGTTCACGTTGAGCCCGATGCCGATAACGGACCAGGCCAGCCGGGTACCCCGCAAGCCGTTCTGGATGAGGATGCCGGCGATCTTTCGGTTGTCGACCAGCACGTCGTTCGGCCACTTCACGCACACCTCCGTTTCGTCGGGGCAATAGGCCGCTACCGCGCCGGCCACTGCCAGGGAAGCGATTTGGTTAAGTACGAAGAGTCGACTCAGGGGCAGCCAGGTGGGGTAGGCGACCAAGCTGAAGGTAAGGTTTTGACCCGGGCTGGCGTGCCAGCCGTTGGTTCCCTGGCCGCGGCCGGCCGTCTGCGCGAGTGCCCGGATGACGGTGCCTTCCGGCGGCGGCGGGCCTTCGGCGAGAGCCCGTACGGCCAGCGCATTCGTGCTGCCGGCGGTAGCGTAAATGCGAGAAACTTTAGGAATAAGTGCCTTGTTGTTTTCCGACAACGTGGTTCCGCTTTATTTTTAAATAATATTAACCGGCTTTGCGTGACCCGAAGTCGGTGCCGAGCGTTTCATTGGCACGGTACTTGCTACTACCTCTTCACCTAAATTATCGATTTGAATACTTCCATCAAGTTATCCCCCGCGGGCATTTCCGAACGTATGAGCCAGCGCCTAGACGTTATCGTCGACAGCATTCAGGACATTAAAGGTAAAAACATCGTCCGGATCGACCTGCGAAAACTGGAAGACCGCCCTACCGACTTCTTCGTCATTTGTGAGGGGGAGTCCGTGACCCAGGTCGCCTCCATTGCCGAAAACGTGCAGGGGCGCCTGAAGAAAGAACTGAGTGAGTACCCCAAATCCGTCAGCAGCGGCCAGGTAGCCAAGTGGGTTTGCCTGGATTATTTCGATACGATCGTCCACGTCTTTTACCCCGAAACGCGCGCTTACTACGAGCTGGAAGACCTGTGGAGTGACGGGGAGTTCGTGACGTACGACGACGTATAGGTTGTCCTCAAAATAAATACGTCACGGGCCTACCCAACCAGATAGGCAATCGTACGTTAGCCAAAGATATATGAACGCGAACAATAAAGACAACAAGCCCGACGGCGGAGGCAGCCGGTTTCAGAGCTACTGGCTCTATGCCCTCATGTCCTTCGTCCTACTGGCCTTGGTCGTCTCCAGTCTCGATGGCAACACCAGCGCCGAGATCGATAAAAAACGCCTTCTCCAGATGCTGGAGGACCGCGGGGCGATCACCAGAATCGACCTCATCAATAAGGAGTACGCCGAAATCTACATCGACCCCGAGAAGAAAGTCGGGGACAAGTATAAGGACGCCGCCGAAGGCGCCCTCGGCCGCCAGAGCTACGACTACCGCATCAAAGTCATTACGCCTGACAACTTCACCGACTTCCTCGACGAAGCTCAGGACAAGCTCGGCTACTCTTTCGAAGACCGCGTCCCCGTCAACCCCGTCAAAAAGACGGACTGGCTAGGCGGAGCACTGAACTACCTCATCCCCATCGCCATCTTCGTGGCGCTCTGGATCTTTATCATGCGTAGAATCGGCGGCGGAGCTGGCGGCCCCGGCGGTCAGATCTTCAACATCGGTAAGTCCAAGGCTACCCTCTTCGACCAGAATAGTAAGGTGAACGTCACCTTTGCCGACGTAGCCGGCCTCGACGAGGCCAAGGAAGAGGTAATGGAGGTAGTCGACTTCCTTAAAAACCCCAAAAAATACACCGCCCTCGGTGGCAAAATCCCGAAGGGCGTACTCCTTGTGGGCCCTCCCGGAACGGGTAAGACCCTCCTTGCCAAAGCAGTTGCCGGCGAAGCGGGGGTTCCCTTCTTCACCATGTCCGGCTCCGACTTCGTAGAGATGTTCGTCGGCGTTGGCGCCAGCCGCGTGCGGGATCTCTTCAAGCAGGCCCGCGAAAAGGCCCCCTGTATCATTTTCATCGATGAGATCGACGCCATCGGCCGCGCCCGTGGTAAGGGCGCCATGCAGGGCGGCAACGACGAGCGGGAAAACACCCTCAACCAGCTACTCGTAGAGATGGATGGTTTCAGCACGGACAAAGGCGTCATCCTCATGGCCGCCACCAACCGGCCGGACGTGCTGGACAGTGCCCTCCTCCGCCCCGGTCGCTTCGACCGCCAGATCGGTATCGACCGCCCGGACCTCAAGGGCCGCGAAGCCATTTTCAAGGTCCACCTCAAAACCATCAAGGTCGACCTCACCACCCTCGATGCCTTCACGCTGGCCGAAATGACGCCCGGTTTCGCCGGCGCCGAGATCGCCAACGTCTGTAACGAGGCCGCCCTGATCGCCGCCCGCCGGAACAAATCCAGCATAGAACTGGAAGACTTCAACTACGCCCTCGACAAAGTCATCGGTGGCCTGGAGAAGAAAAACAAGCTCATCAACCCGGAAGAAAAGGAGATCATCGCCTACCACGAAGCCGGCCACGCCATCTGCGGTTGGTTCCTGGAGCACGCCAGCCCACTGGTAAAAGTAACCATCGTACCGCGTGGCGTAGCGGCGCTCGGTTACGCCCAGTACCTACCGAAGGAACAGTACATCACCCGTACCGAGCAGATGCTCGACATGATGTGCATGACTTTCGGTGGCCGCGCGGCGGAGCAGGTCTTCTTTGAAAAGATCAGCACCGGCGCCCAGAACGACTTGGATAAGGTCACCAAAATGGCCTACGACATGATCACCGTCTACGGTATGAACGATAAGGTCGGCCAGGTCAGCTTCTACAGCATGGGCCGTGACGCTTACCAGCGCCCTTACTCCGACGATACGGCTACCCTGATCGACAATCAGGTCCGCGCCCTACTCGATAGCCAGTACCAACGCGCCCAGCGCCTGCTCACCGAAAAGCGCGCCGAAGTCGAACTTCTCGCCAGCGAGTTGCTCGACAAGGAAGTGCTCAGCAGCAAAGACCTCGTCCGCCTGATCGGCCCCCGCCCTTCCGACGCCGACGACCTCGAGCCGGTACAGATGCCGGGGGTAGTGGACAATAATTTGTGACGGTCAGCGGGGTAGGGTTATCTACAATCAATCCACTCACCCACTCATTTATTCATCCACCCATCAATACTAAAGAGCCCTTTGCTCCCCTAACCCACACGTCCTACCCACCGGAAGAGATGCGGCGGAGGGCGGAAGATTGGTACGAGGAGCTGAACCAACGCCGCACCGTACGCGAATTTAGCGACCGCGAGGTTCCTCAGGAGCTATTGGAGACGCTGATCAAAACCGCCTCCACCGCCCCGAGCGGAGCGAACAAGCAACCGTGGACATTCTGCGTAGTGAGCAACCCGGCGACCAAGGCCGCCATCCGCGAAGCCGCGGAGAAGGAGGAATACGAAAACTACCACGGCCGTATGTCGGACGACTGGCTGAAGGACCTCCAGAAATTCGGGACGGATTGGCATAAGCCCTTTCTCACCGTTGCCCCTTACCTGGTAGTCATCTTTAAGAAGGCGTATGATTTAGGGCCGGGCGGAGAGAAGGAGAAGAACTACTACGTGAACGAATCCGTCGGCCTCGCGGCGGGTATGTTCATCGCGGCCCTACACCACGCCGGTTTGGTAACGGTCACCCATACTCCCAGTCCGATGAACTTCCTGCAGAAGATCCTGGAGCGGCCGGAGAATGAGCGACCGTTTCTGTTGTTGCCGGTAGGCTACCCGGCCGAAGGGGTTGAGGTGCCGGTAATCGAGCGAAAGAAGTTACCGCAAGTAAGTGCCTGGTATAAATAACCGCCCCTTAAAAAGAGTGGTCTGCCAAGTTCGAATCATCGTAAAATTCGAACAGTGACAGACCACTAACTAGCTAACTAATTAAAGCTTTGAATCAGCTTTCGGTAAATCCATTCTTTGCGATGCTCTGAACGGGCTCGCTTAAAGTGATGGTGTGCACGTGTTCCAGCGTACCGATGTCCAGCACCTTGATGTTGACCCGGTTGGGGGCTAGAATGTACAGGTGTTTATTAGAGGCAACCAGTACGGGGTCATCTTCATCCATTTGATCCATATCGTCAATAGGGTTCAGAGGTTCGCCGGTTGCCGGATCGGGGATGTTGACCATCTCGACGGCCCGGTCGGCTATCATGGACCCGGTAGAAGAATCGTACACCCGAACGTGATTATCCGCAGTGTGGACGATGTAGTGCTGGCCGTCAAAGCTGAGCATATCGCCTACTATGTCGTCACCTTCGTAAAGTGGCGTCAGCGTTTTGTTCTCCGGGTTGATCAGGAAGGTTCCTATGTCACGCGCCCGGCCAAAGAAGTTGGAGGCATCGTCGTGGCCCTTGAGCGTACCGATCCACTTACCGCGCTCGTTGCTGAGGCCGGCCGGGTTAGGGATGAGATCCGTATTTCCACGGTCGTCGACCAGTATGACGCCATCCGTCGAGCCGAACACGCCGTAAATACCGTTGGAAGCATCACCGTGGATGCCTTCTACTTCCACCCCGCCATTGTCGTCAATCAGTGTGCCGTCGGGGTTGATGTATTTAACCATTTGCGGAAGACCGCCGGGTTCGGTATCGTTCTTAAAGGTGGTGACGAACTGCCCGGTGCGCAGGCGGAAGCCGGCACCGTGGTGAGCGACCGTAGGGAAGGTCATTATCTTCGGCTCGTAGGCCGGTAGCTCCAGTTGGGCCTCGTTGATGTGAGTGAGGGAGCCGTCGCCATCGTTGAATACCACGGTGTGACCGTCCGTACTAAGTACGTGGGTAGGTAGTGGAGCGTTCACGGTAAGATCCAGCCAGCCGATGCCTTCCTGGTGGCCGTGGTCCTCGTGGTTGACGACGCCGGAATCAAAAAAGCTGACTTCGTCGTTCGCCCTGTCGGTAACGATCAGGTAGCGACCGGACGTACTGGTGAAGTACCGCGCCTCGGCGGGTAAGGCGACGTTGACGGAATTGACGACCTCACCGGTGTTGGTTTGGAAAACTTCGATGCCGTCGGGGCGTAGCAAGGTCAGGCGAACCCACTCGCTTTCCAACTCGGTAAAGTCGACGGTTTCATCTGGCATAATGTCCTCATCGTCCTCACAGGCAGTGAATAGGACGAAGACGAACAGTAGTAGCCAAAAATTCGTAAAAGCATGTTTCATTATACGGGAATTTTAGAGGTAATTCTAAGAGTTAATTAAAAGTGTGTACGGAGATATTTCCGTTCTCATCTTCCGCCCAGAGGCGGAGTTGATCGGTCGTAGACATTTGCTGGATGGCTTCCTGATCTTTCAGGAGTTCGGACAGTTCAATGAGTTGGTCATTAGGTAACGGAGCGCCGCTATCGGGGCGGAATTGGTGCGGCCAGTTGGATTCCCCCCAGATCCATTCCGCTCCTATCTCTCCCTCCATGCTAGGGCGCGCCGCATCGGGCGTCACGATATACGCCCATAGGAAAACGATATTCGCGGAAGCAGAATCCCGCCCGTTGCGGTACAGCTGACCGTTTACCGTGCCGGCGCTTCGGTCGACGTTATCGACGCGGAACTGAGGTGCGTAGTCCCGTTGCAGATAGAAAGTGGTGTGGTAAGTCGAGTTATCGTCGTAGGAGGTCTCGTTCCCACTTACGTCGGCCGCTTTGATGGAAAAATGGTAGGGCCCTGCCAGCACGAGTGCATCGGTGGGAATCAGCGGATTTCTGTCATCCAGGTAAAGCGTAATATCATCGTCGGCCCGGCTCGAAAACCGTAGCGGATCGGCGAGGTCCTCCTGGGTAACGGTATGCCGGTAAGCAAGCAGTACGAAGTCGTTGTTCACGCTACGAACGTGGACGTGGCCGTCAAATCCGTTATGTGATTCCAATACTACTTCGGACAGGCCCGCATCATCGGTCACCTCAAAAGCCAGCTGAATACGGTCGGCTTGCGACGATACTTCGGCAAACTGCCCGGGGGTAGCCACGCCGGTCGTACTAATCGTCGGCGCTTGCAGATCCCGGTCGTCACCCTCGGAGGAATCCAGGCAACCCACTAAAAACAAACTGGGGAATAAAATAAAGACCAGAAAGTACTTCGTCATAGCATCTATTATTAATGCAACAGTGTTGCAAACATACGATTAGAATGCTATTCCAACAGTGTTGCATATCAATTTGTGCTGTTCAGCCCTACTTTTAACGATACGACCACGTTGCGCCCCTGCTCGGGCAGATTGATCAGGCGGTACCGGCTAATGTGGTTGAAGTAGGCGGAATTCAGAATATTGTCAATAACCACGCTGAGCTGAAGCGTTCGCCCACCCAGCGAAAGCTTCGTGCCAAGAGATGCGTCCAGCAGGAAAGCACCCGGGGTAGTTTGCTCGTTACGGTCTACCCTGTTCTGGGCGAGAATCGTCTCCGCGCCGATAGCTAAATACGTATCGCTCAAAAGCTTGGAGTTAAGTGCGATGCCCCGATATTCAAGATCCGTACTGAGCGAGGCCGCCGGAGTGAGCGGCAGGGGCAAATCGGTATTCAGATTTAGGTTCTGCACGAACTCCCCCACTACGGTAGCTTTAAGATTTCGCAGCAACTGGTAGTCGACGTATAGTTCGAAGCCGTTGAAGAGCACGTCGTCCTGCTGGTACTGCCAGAGGCTACCCCCCGCCGGCAAGTCGGAAAAGCGGCCGCTGGGGGATAGATAGATGTAGCGCCGGTAATAGGCGTAGAAGGCGGATAGCTCGAGCGTTAACCGATCACCATTGTGCAAGTAGGTTAGGTCGACCTGATACCCACGCTCCACCTCTAGCCGCGGATCGCCCCGCTCGTGGCGGAAGTCGCCGTGGTGTACGCCGTTGCTCGCCAGCTCGATCACCGTAGGTAGGCGAAAGCTGTTACCTAGGTTCAGCTTGAAGTTGTTCCGGGTATCCGGTAGATACGACACCCCCGCAGCGCCGCTTAAATTCTCGGACGTACGGTCGAAGGCGGGGCTGCGCTCCGTCGTCTCTCCGGTAGGCAGTAGGGTCCCCTGGTCATAAAGGGGCTGTAGGTGTTGGCGGACGGAGTGCTGCCCGTTGTCGTAGCGTAGGCCGGCGTTGACGACCCACGCATCGTCGACGTCCCAAACGTGATAAGTGAATAGCCCGACTTGAGTCGAGCGATAGTTCGGCAGCAGAAATTCGAAGCCCGAGCGTTGGTTTTGGGCATGCTGCAACTGCCCTCCGAAAAGGATCCGGTAGCTGTTGCCAATTTTGTGTTTGTAACGTGCATTGGCGGTGTAGGTAGCCAGGTTCAGCCCCAGGGTCAGGTCACTGTCCACCACCGATGCATCGATGCCGTGCGCGCCGGGGAAGGAGAGCTCCTTGCGGGAGTTCCACTGCACGCCCAGGTCCAGTTCTATCGCCCCCGCGCCCAGTTCTAACCGGTTGTTGTTGATCAACATCAGGTGCTGGTTACGCTGCCGGGGGTAGTCGATATCCCGATACTCGCCTTGGTGGCGCAATCCGTAACTACGGGGGATACCGATCGCACCGGTAAAAATTCCGGCTTCCTGATTGAACGCGCTAAAGCGAAGCGTGGAGCGGTGCCCGCCCTTCTCACGCCCCACGAGCAAACTGTAATGCAACTCCTGACCGGCGGTATTCTTCAGTCGGTTATCGTAGATAGGTAGCTTGAACCCGGCGTAGGTGAACTCATCGGCGGGCACCGTATAGTCGCCGTAATCCTGGTGGGTGACGCGCGCGCCGTACACCCACTCCCGCTTCCTCCCCTCCCAGCCCAGTGAATTCGAGAAAGCGCGGTTGTTACTCTGGTAGCTGCTCGTCCAGTTTAGCCGTCCGCCATCTTCCGAACTGAACTTTTTCGGCTGAATGTTAATTACCCCACCCAAGCCATCCGAGCCGTAGAGCAGCGAGGCGGGCCCCTTGATCACCTCTACCGTGGAAACGTCGAACGGGTCCACTTCCAAGCCGTGATCCGCGCCCCACTGCTGCCCCTCCTGTTTAATCCCCCGGTTATTGACCAGAATACGGTTAAAGCTCATCCCACGAATGACCGGCTTAGCGATACCAACGCCCAGGCGCATTGTGGTCACGCCGGGTAGATCGGCCAGTGCCCCGGCAAACGTCCCGGCCCTTCGCCGTGCGACAAACTCCTCGGAAAGCACGTGGACGTACTGGCTACTTTTGAGCAAAGTCGACAACTCGTTCGCCCCCTCCCCCACCTCGACGACGGCAAGCTCGTGAAAAGCCGGGACCAAGGTCACGTTAATTCGCCCCCGATCGGCGACGCTGTCGAGTGCGATCTGGACGGGGGTATAGCCCAGATGGCTGATGTCCAGGTATGTAGACGCGCCGTCCTCGTAAACCAAACGAAACGCCCCCGCCGAATCCGTCACGGTAGAACCGTTCCCCCGGTGAAACTCGACCAGCGCTCGCTCGACGGCTTCGCCGTTTTGATCGTAAACGGTACCCTCGAACATCCGTAACTGCGACTGAGCCCAACCCGCCGATGAGAGCAGCGATAAAAGGAGGACGGTAAAGGACTTTCTTAGATGCAACACTGTTGCAAATATAGACCGCTTACTACTAGCGCCGTACTACTTACAATGTAAGCGTCGCTACTTACCTAACTTTTCTCGACCTTTGGCGGGCTCCAAATCTACGCGCGCATGGCCACCAAACTCTGGGAAAAAGACTACGACCTCGACACCCGCATTGCGGATTTCACCATCGGTAAAGACCGCGAGCTCGACCTCGAACTGGCCCCCTTCGACATCCTCGGTAGCTTGGCCCACGTAAGGATGTTACGCGAAGTAGGATTGTTGGAAGAGGGCGCGGCGCGCAGGTGCAAGGCTGCGTTGAAGGAGCAATATTTACGAGTCACCGCCGGCTCATTCGTCATCGAACCAGGGGTAGAGGACGTCCACAGTCAGGTGGAACTGCTGCTCACGCGTGAGTTGGGGGACGACGGTAAAAAGATCCACTCCGGCCGCAGCCGCAACGATCAGGTGCTGGTAGATCTCCGCCTCTACTTCCGGCACCGCATTCGGGGCGTCGTCGAGCGAACCGCTGAGCTGAGCGGCGTACTCAACGGCCTGAGCGAGCAACATAAAGACAGCCTGATCCCCGGCTACACGCACTTGCAGATTGCCATGGTATCCAGCTTCGGCCTCTGGTTCGGTGCCTATGCGGAAGCTTTGGTAGACGACCTGAAAGTCTGGAAGGGAGTCTACGAAGTAGTCGATCAAAACCCCCTGGGCTCCGCCGCCGGCTACGGCTCCAGTTTCCCCCTCGATCGGGACCGCACCACGGAGCTGCTCGGCTTTTCCAGCCCGGTCGTTAACGTAGTAGCCGCCCAGATGGGGAGGGGCAAAACGGAACTACTGACAGCCTTCGGCATCGCCGGCCTGGCCCAAACCCTCGGCAAACTAGCGATGGACGTCTGCCTGTACTCCAGCCAAAACTTCGGCTTCCTCCAGCTCCCGCCCGAGCTGACCACCGGTTCCAGCATCATGCCGCACAAGAAGAACCCGGATGTTTTCGAACTGATTCGTGGCCGCGCCAACATGCTCCAAACCCTCCCGGCGCAGATCGCCCAACTCACCGGCAACCTCCCCTCCGGCTACCACCGGGACTATCAACTGCTCAAGGAAGCCCTCTTCCCCGCCCTCAACCAGCTGGAAGACTGCCTGAGCATGATCACCTACGCCCTACCCCGCACGGAAGTCAGGGGGCAAAACCTGCCGTCGGACCCCCGCTATACCTACCTGTACACCGTAGAAACCGTGAACCGACTGGTTCTGGAAGGCATACCGTTCCGCGATGCCTACACGCGGGTCGGCCGCGACGTAGAAAACGGCACCTTCGAGCCGGAAACCAATATCTCACACACCCACCTAGGTAGCTTGGGCAACCTGGGCAACGATCGGATCGCTGCAAAGCGTGAGGCCGCGCTAGCCGCCTTCAACTTCTCCCGCAGCGAGGAAGCACTGGATGCCTTACTCGCTGATGCGTAGGACCAATTTGCCCACCTTCTCCCCGGAGAACAAGCGCAGAAAGGTCTCGTGAAAATTCTCGATGCCGGTGAAGACGTCTTCCCGGTGCTTCAGCTCACCCGATGCTACCCACTCTCCTAGCTGCTTGGCCGCTTCCGCGTAACGGGGGGCGTGATCGAAGACCACCATTCCCCTCATCGAAGCGCGATTGACGAGCAGCGATAGGTAGTTTGACGGCCCCTTCACGGCTTCCCGGTTGTTGTATTGGCTAATGGCCCCACAGATAACCACCCGGGCGTGCATCCGTAGATTAGCCAGGGCGGCGTCCAGAATATCCCCTCCTACGTTATCGAAGTAAACGTCTACCCCTTTCGGGCAGTGCTTCCTGATCGCGGTATACAGATTATCGGCCTTGTAGTCGATCGCCGCGTCGTAACCCAACTCCTCTACGAGGTACCGGCACTTCTCGGGGCCACCCGCGATGCCCACCACCGGGCAACCTTTCAGCCTGGCGATCTGCCCGACGACGCCCCCCACCGCGCCGGCGGCACCGGATACTAATACGGTATCCCCCTCCTTTAACTCCCCGACCTCTAACAAACCAAAGTAAGCCGTCAAACCCGGCATACCCAACGTACCGACGTACGCCTCCATCGGGGCGACGCGCGTATCGACTGGGTAATACCCCTGCCCGTCGGACGCGTGATAATCCTGCACCCCGCCCCAGCCGGTGACTAAATCCCCCACCTTAAAATCCGGGTGCTCGTTTACCTCGACGACTTTCCCGACGGACCCCGCCCGCATTACCTCCCCCACCCCCACGGGTTCGATGTAAGATTTTTGGTCATTCAGCCAGCCACGCATTGCGGGGTCGAGCGAAATGAACCGGTTGCGTACCAGGATCTGGCCGGCCTTGAGCTCGGGTACTTCCCGTTCGACTAATTCCCAAGTATCCGCATCCGGCAACCCCCGGGGGCGTTTGCGAAGGATCTGTTGGCGGTTCTTCATAATCACGGTGGTTTTAAAAGGCCTCGGGGTGAACGTCATCCCATTCGGAAGCCTGCTGGTAGGCGTGGGCTACGTCTATGATGGCCTGCTCCCCGAACAGTTTACCGGTAAAGGTGATGCTCGTCGGTGTCCCCTCATCGTTCATCCCGTTCGGCACGGTGATGCTGGGGTGGCCGGTCATGTTCGTGATAAACAGACTATTGGAATGCCAACTTGGGTTAACGTACACGTCTACGCCGGCCTCCGTTAAGATTTTGTCCATATCCTCCATCAGCTTTCTCCGGTGGCGGTTAGCCTGCACGTAAGCCACGGCCGGTACGAAGTGCGCCGTCCGAAAGGTATTGGGCCAGGCGTTGCGGATTTGGCGGGTAAGCTCATCGTCGCGCCCACTACGGGTCAGTTCCTCGAAGGCGGCGGCGGCCTCGACGTTAAGGATGAAACCGATCTCCGGTTCTTCCGGCAGTTCGATGGGCACAAGCTCGTAACCCAAGTTCTGTAGTGTCAGCAGGGCGGCGGAGTCCTGGGCGTGAAAAGGGTAGTCGGATTCCATCCGGCTTTTGTAGTATCCGACGCGGGTGCCGGCGGCGGGGGCCTCAGGCCATTCGTACCGGAAGCCCGCCGGGATGGCGTGCGCGTCGCGCTCGTCGTAGTGGGCAATGGCAGCGAGCACCAAGCCGGCATCCTCGGCGGAGTGGGTAATGGGGCCGATCTTATCCATCGTCCACGAAAGCGCCATGGCACCGTAGCGGCTGACCCGGCCAAAAGTCGGGCGAAGGCCAGTCGTACCGCAAACCGTGCTGGGGCTCACAATGCTGCCCAACGTTTCCGTACCAATGGCGAAAGGCAGTAAGCCGGCGGCAACCGCACTGGCCGATCCGGCGGAAGAGCCGCTACTCCCCGCTTCGATATTCCACGGGTTGCGCGTCGTCCCCCCGTACCATACATCCCCCCAGGCCAGTGCGCCCAAGGTCAGTTTGGCCACGAGTACCGCCCCGGCCTCATCGAGTTGCTCGACTACGGAAGCGTCCAGGTCAAAGGATTGGTCTTTGTAGGGTGCCGCACCCCAACTTGTGGGGTAGCCTTTAGCGGCGAGCAGGTCTTTGGCGCCGTAGGGGATCCCGTGCAGTGGGCCGCGATAGTTACCGGCGGCCAACTCGGCGTCCATCTCATCCGCCTTGCGCAGGGCCCTTTCCTCAGTCAGCGTAATCACGCAGTGTAGGGTAGGATCGTGAACGCGGAGGCGCTCCAAATAGAATTCCGTTAACTCCCGGCTGGTCACCTGCCCGGAGCGTAGGAGTACAGCGAGCTGCTTCACCGTCGCCCATTCCAAACGCATATCCTCCTTGTTGACGGCCATACTTTTGGCCTCCGCCTCGGTCATCACCGGGAAGGAAACAACGGACGCCTCGGGCAACTGATCCGGCCGGAGTACCGGATTAAAAACAATGGCGGGGGAGACGTCATTCGATAGCCGCATCGCCGCGAGTTTGGCTAGATTCTCCGTCTGCCCCCGGACGTCCTCCAGCATGAGGTCGGCTTCGTCGTCGTCGAGAAAGTCCAGAGCCAACACCTTAGCGGCCGTGAATAGATCCGTTTTGTCCAAAGCATCCGCAACGGCCATGCCCACGAAGAAAACGAGAACTGCGGGTAGTAATAGTTTTAGACGCATGGTTAGGGGCGTAAGCTGTTGGTGGCAACCGGCTAATGTCCTCTACGGGGAGTATTCGGTAGACAAAGCAAGTAAGGCATTCTAAGCAAAAGCCTTTTCGATCAGTGCCTCCTGCTCGGCTACGTGTACCTTCTTGTAGCCGGTGGCCGGGGATGCCGTAGCGGTACGTCCGACGTAGGTTAGACGTTGACCAAAAGCCGGGTTGTAGATAAAATGCTCGCTGATGTAACTCCAGGCACCGGCGTTACGGCTCTCTTCCTGTACCCAGAATAGCTCCGCCCCTTCGTACTTGTCGATGATGGCATTGACCTGCGCCGGAGGGAGGGGAAAGAGTTGTTCGAAGCGGACGATAGCTACGTCATTCCGCTGGTTCTTTTCCTTGTACTGAGCCAGGTCGAAGTAAACCTTTCCGCTACAGAACAGGATGCGTTTGACGTCCTTAGGCTGCTCGACCGTAGGGTCGTCCATGACTTCCTGGAAGCGAGTGCCCGGCCCGAAATCCTCTGCCGGGCTGACTGCCATGCCGTGCCGCAGGCCCGATTTGGGGCTCATATTGATCATTGGCTTACGGAAGTCCCACGCAAGCTGCCGGCGCAACGCGTGGAAGAAGTTAGCCGGCATGGTGATGTTGGTCACCACCATATTGTATTCGGCGCAAAGTTGTAAAAAGCGTTCCAGGCGGGCGCTGGAGTGCTCCGGCCCCTGGCCTTCGTAACCGTGGGGGAGTAGCACCGTCAGGCCATTCATTCGCGCCCACTTACTCTCCCCGCTGGAGATGAACTGGTCGAACATGGTCATCGCCCCGTTGGCGAAATCACCGAACTGCGCTTCCCAGATGACCAGATTTTTCGGGTCCGCCATCGCGTATCCGTACTCGAAGCCGAGCACCGCAAACTCACTCAGCAGAGAGTTATAGATTTGCATTTTTCCCTGGCCCTCCTCCAGGCCGTCAAGGCGGTTGTAGGTGGTTTCACCGTCTTTACTGACCAGCACGGCGTGGCGGTGGCTGAAGGTGCCACGACGGACGTCCTGGCCACTCATCCGCACGTTGTTACCGTCGAGCACGATGGTTGCGTAGGCGCACAGTTCACCCAGTGCCCAATCCAGCTTATTCTGATCGATGGATTTACGGTAGCCGGTGTAGAGACGATCTACCTTACCTACGGCTTCGAAGTTATCGGGCAGGGTAACCAGATGCTGCAAGACCCGGCTGAGCGTATCCTCGGGCACCCCGGTCACCGGGCTCTCCTCGAAGTGCTCCATGGACCAATGCTCCCGGTTAAGGGCCCGCCAGGCCTCCTCGGGCGGCTGGTAGCGGTAAGGGATTTGCTCTTGCTTAACCTTATCGTGAATACGCTGAAGCTGCGCTTTGAACTCTTTGCCCATCTGCTTCGCCTCGTCGATCTGGATGTCCCCGCGCTTCACCAACTGGTTGATGTAGAGCTTACGGACGTCGCTGTGGCGCTTCACCTTCTGGTACATACCCGGTTGGGTATACCCCGGGTCATCCCCTTCGTTGTGGCCGTGCTTCCGGTAACAGAGCATATCGATGAAGACGTCGCTATTGAAGTGGTTACGATACTCTACGGCCAGGCGGCTGACGAACAGAACGGCTTCGGGGTCATCGCCGTTGACGTGAAAAACGGGGGCCTGTACCACGCTGGCTACCCCACTGGCGTATACGCTCGTGCGGGCATCTTCCTGATCGGTCGTAAAGCCGATTTGGTTGTTGATGATGAAGTGAATCGTACCGCCGGTCGTATAGGCGTCCAGTTCACTCATCTGCGCCGTCTCGAATACTACGCCCTGGCCGGCTACGGCGGCGTCGCCGTGGATGAGAATGGGCAGAATCTTATCGTAGTCGTTCTCGTACAGGATGTCCGCCTTACAGCGAACGAACCCCTCCACCACCGGTCCAACGGCCTCTAAATGGCTGGGGTTCGGCGCCAACTTAACGTTCACCTCCTTACCGGAGCGGGTGCCGCGAATAGAGCTGTAACCCATGTGGTACTTAACGTCACCGTCCCCCTGAACCTCCTCCGGCACGGCACCTTCGAACTCCTGAAAGATGCTTTCGTAAGTCTTGCCCATGATGTTGGCCAACACGTTGAGGCGGCCGCGGTGCGCCATACCGATGACTACTTCGTCGACGCCCTCGATGGCGGCCTGGTTGATGATCCCGTCCAGGCCGACGATGGCCGATTCACCGCCTTCGAGGCCGAAGCGCTTCTGGGCGATGTACTTTGTCTTTAGAAAGTCCTCGAAGCCTACCGCATCGTTCAGGCGGCTGAGGATGTGCTTTTTATCCTCCTCCTTCAAGGAATAAGCGTCCTGGGGCTCGTGCTGCTCGATGCGCGAGCGTAGCCACCGGCGTTTCTCCCGTAGGAAGATGTGGTCGAACTCGAAGCCGACGGCCCCCAGATAGACTTCGTTCAGCTTGGTGATGATGTCCCGCAGGGTAGCCGGCCCCGGCATGAACAGCTGGCTGGCAGCGAGAAA
Organism: uncultured Lewinella sp.; assembly: GCA_963668285.1. Lineage (GTDB taxonomy): Bacteria > Bacteroidota > Bacteroidia > Chitinophagales > Saprospiraceae > Neolewinella. The sequence goes on from OY764738.1 coordinate 57,033, forward strand.
CTGCGTATCCAGATCGCCTTCGCTGAGTTCAAAATCTTTAAGGTCCAGGATCGCGTCCGGATCGTCGAATTCGTTGATGGGGTCGATGGAGGCATCCATGTGCCCCCGCGTTCGGTAAGCTTTGATCAGGGCGAACACGCGCAACTCCTTGCCGACGTGGCCCCAGTCGATCTCACCGTCATCGGTGACGGGCAATCCCCCCGCGCCTTCGGGCGCGCTGTTGTCGGTCTGATCGGCTGCGTAGTTGAAACCAAGGAAAAAATCTCGCCAGCTCTCGTCTACCGAACCAGGGTCATTCGTGAAGGCCTGGTAAAGATTTTCGATGTAGCTGGGGTGCGCGTTGGCAATGTGGCTGAAATTACTCATGATGCTTTGAAGTCGGTAGTGCCTCCGGCCGCGCCCGAGGTATCGTGCTGAGTAGCCGCCCGGTCGGGTCGGCAAAATTTTGGTAAAGGTGAGCAAAAAGAACAGTCCAACAGCGTTTTAAGCTGGATTTAGTACGATCTTTTGTTTATGACGCTCAGGTTCGTGTTAGGCGGGGACGGATTCTCGTTCCAAATAAGCGAGCAGCTCCTCCAAGCTCTCGCCGGTCATAACTTTCGGGAACTTGATCTGCCCCCCCTTTTTCTTCTTCGTCTCTAAGAAAGCATAGAGATCATCCGCGCGAGCGACCCTGACGCGTACGCCCTTGAGGGCTTTCTCGCGGGCGACCTTGTAGTTCTTGTTCACTTTCTTGAGGTGCTCGTCGATTATGTCCGCGGCCCGCTGCTCGTCAAGGTCGCTTCCCTCAACGCCGACTACCCACTGGTGGTAGTAATCCTGCCCGTCTTCCGTCGGGATGGCACCGACGGTAAATTCGCGAATCTCCTTATCGGTCTTCTTGCTGAGGTCCGCGATCGCGGCATTCAGCTTCTCTTCGGAGAGCTGAGAACCAACTACATTCAGCCAGTATTTCGTCCTGCCGGAGATGACGATCTCCATCCGCTGCTTATCGGTGAATTTTACGGTATCCCCGATCATGTACCGCCACGCACCGGCGGGAGAGCTGACCAGCAAAGCATAGTCCTTGTTCTCCTCCACTTGCCGAAAGTCAACCACCTTGGGTTTCTCCAGCATCTGCCCGGTTGCGTCGAAGCCCGTTTCGTCGTGGGGGATGAACTCGAAGTACATGCCGTGGTCTAGGGCGATTTGCATGGACATCGTCCCCGGCCGGGCGTTGAAAGCAAAGTAGCCTTCGCTGGCTAGATAGGTATCCATAATGATGATGGGGTGATCGAGCAGTGCCTCAAAGCTTTTTCGGTAGGGCTCGAAGGCAACGCCGCCCGTAGTATAGATCTGCAGATTAGGCCAGATCTCGTGAATGTTACTCGCGCCGTTGACCTCGATCACCTTGCGCAGCATCATGACCATCCAACTGGGTATCCCGGCCAGCGCGCCGATGTCCCACTTCGGCGCCTCTTCGGCAATGCGTTGGACGCGTTCGTCCCAGTTATCGATCTGCGCAATCTCAATGCCCGGCTTGTATACCCCCTCCATAAAATCGGGCATATTACTGACGTTGATGCCGCTGATCTCCCCTTCCATCCAGTCTTCCTTTTCCTGCAGGTCGGCCGAGCTGGTCAGCATCAAAATATCCTTTTCGAACAGATCGACGGGCAGCTCGAAGTTAGCCAGGCACTCCACTTGCGCGCGGCCGACGGACTGGGTACACGCAAGCATGTCGTCCGTGATCGGTATGCGTTTGCTTTTCTTCCCCGTAGTACCACTCGACAGGGCGAACAAGCCGGGCTTGCCGGGCCAGGTGATGTCCGGATTGCGCCGCTGCTGCTTCCACCACCTATCGTTGATCTGGTGGTAATCGTGGATGGGTACCGCTTTGGCGTAAGCCATCCGTACGTCCTCCGCCTCCAGTATTTTGACGAAATTGTAGTATTTACCGAAAGCGGTATTCTTAGCCTTGCCGAGCAAGCTTCGCAACTGATCCTCCTGGGCGGCTTCCGGGTCACCCGGTTCCTGAGGCAGTAGCGCGTGCTTCGCCTCGATGAGTGTCTTTAATACTTGTCCGAAAAATGCCATGGTGAGTTGACTGGTAGTTACCTCACCTATAACCTCCTTAGCTAGTAGGGTGTTTGGAGGTTTCTTTTTGGGGTCATTCCTCCTCCGAAGGGTGTTCGAAGAACCAAAAAATCGTCTTCCCGTAGTTGCGCTTTTCCGTACAACGAGGGTCGGTGGCGAAGTCGTGGTGCGGGTTGGTCTCCAGCACGAAAAGCCCCCCCGGCGCCAACAAGCCCGCAGAAAAAACCAGGTCCGGAATATCCGGTATGTTCTGTAACGGGTAGGGAGGGCCGGCGAATATGTAGGTGTAAGGCCGCTCTACGGCCCGGCGCATGAACTGGAAAACGTCCATCCGAAAGATCTTGATGTACGCTTCAACCCCCAGTTGCGCCACGGTACGTTCGACGAAACGTACCGCGGGAGCGTGCATGTCCACGTAAGTCACGTCGGTACAACCACGGCTCAAGAACTCGTAATCGTGGGAGCCCGTACCGCCGAATAGATCCAGAAACCGCTGGTCCTCAAAGTACAGGCGGTTATTAAGAACGTTGAACAGCCCCTCCTTTGCGTAATCCGTGGTGGGCCGCGTCGGCCATTTATCCGCCGGCGGGGTAAAACGGCGGCCCTTAAACTGTCCGGATATAATGCGCATAATGAATTAGGCTAGGCAGAGTAGGTCGAAATAGAGGTGGTGGGGGATGGCCGTAAGCCCCGGGGCAGCGGCGGGCGGAGCGCTGAGTCGACAAAATTCGATGTCCTGTACGTAACGGTACAGCCACCCGTACAACGCGCTATCTTCCAATATTTCCCCGCAGACGTACAGCGGCACCTCCGAAGGGAGCAGGTCGTTGTGCTCGAAGGCAAGCAATACGTAATAGAGCACGTCTTCTTTGGTGGCAAATCGAAAGGTGTTCACGAACCGCAAGTTGCCGGACTCGTGCACCGCTATCAGCAAGCGGCTCCCCCGCAGCGCCACGGAAACGGATGCCCCGCCCTCCTCCCTGCGCGACCGACCGGCCCATACCCGCAACAAACCACCACTTACGTGACTTACCCGATCGAAGTGCAAATGCCCCCGTAGATCGTGCAGCACGGGCTCGTGGGCGGCGTAGAGCAGGTGGGCGTTCAGGTCGTCGTACCAAACCTCCTCGACCAGGTCTTCGAGGCTTACGGTCGTCAACTGTTCCAGGTAGCTGCGTTTCCGTTCGCCTCGGTATAGTTCTTTCGGTACCACGGTCATCCGCTCGGTTTCCCAACCCAGCAGTACCGTTCCGTATCCACCGTCGCGCAGGTAGCGGTCTTCCCGCACCAGGCGGGCGACCGCGGCGGCCGGAGCGCGCTGGTCTTCCGGCGGCAGGTAGCGGGAGGAATAAGCGAGTAGCCTGTTTGCCGCGCGGTCGCGGATGGTATACGAAAAACTGTCCATCCCAGTGAGGATGGACAGTTCGTAATCGGCGGTATGCTTCGCTTGGAAATCAGCCGAATGGAGGTGATGACCGTCTGGTGCTAGTTCCAACTACCCGCTAGTGTAGGTTTATTAAGGTCACCGAAGTAGACCTTAGTGCTCGGCTCGTAAGTCTGGTCGTAACGTTGGTAACGCTTATCGGCGTACTTACCCATGAAGTCGGACTGGCGAACGCCAACCTGAACGACCGGAACGTTCGTCGACTGGTAAGCTATGTTTTTGGCCTCTATGTCGAACTTGACCTTACCGTCGGTGTAGGGGACGACGTCGATGTTATCCAGATTTATTCCGAGGCCCGGGAAGGTATCGCGTAGGGGGATGCGCGTGGTATCGTAGGTTACCTCACCACCGCCGACGGCATCGGCATCACCGATTACTTTGATGGATAGTAACTGACCATTATTGAGTACGTCTTTAAGGGTGTCAAAGCGCGGCGCGAACTCACCGGTAGCGTCGCGGTAAAGCTCCTGTGCGGCGCGGATCATCTCTAGCTTACCGGTAACGGCATCCATACGAACGGCCCGCTGGTCGTTAAAATCGATGGGCTCTTCGATGCTCTTGTACAAAAAGAAGGCCAGGACGAATGCCAGGGCTAGGAAAAGGAGACTAAAGAGTTTTCGCATGGGTGGCAATTAGTTTGTGCAAGTATAAAACTTTTCGGGCATCTCCAGGATGCGGTAACCGTACGCGGCGGCGGTTGCGGCGCAATAAAAGTAAGAATCATCGTACCTCAGAGCTTGAACCCAAGCCGTAAGCTCCTTGTTTGGGCAAGCGGCGGAAAACAATTCGGCCATCAATCTACAAAGCCCCCAAGCAAACCACAACCCATGAGCCTCAAAGTCGGCGATAAAGCCCCCCTCTTCACCCTCCATGCTTCCGATACCAACCAGGTCAGCCTGAGCGATTACGGTGGCCGAAACGTCGTCGTCCTCTTCTTCCCCCTCGCCTTCACCGGCACCTGTACCGAAGAGCTCTGCACCATGCGCGACGCCCTGGCCGAATTTAACGGGATGGATACGGACGTGGTCGCCATCAGCGTCGACAGCCCCTTCACGCTGGCAAAATTCAAGGAGTCGGAGCAGTTCAACTTCCCGCTCCTCAGCGATTTCAACAAGGAGGTCAGCCGGCAGTACGGGTCACTCTACGACACCTTCGTGTTCGGCATGGAAGGCGTATCGAAACGCTCGGCTTTCATCGTGGATAAGGAGGGCATCATCCGCTACGCCGAAGTGCTGGACTCCGCCGGGGATTTGCCTAACTTTGCCGAAGTGAAGAAAACTTTGGCCGCGCTGTAGCCGTTTTTGCAACTGAACCTTACTAGTATGTTCTACACTGGATCTACGGATACGGACGTCCTACTCGAAGAAGAAGTCACCACCGGAACGGGTGACGTCTCGGACCTGATCGTCTACAACGACGACGTAAATACCTTTGCGTGGGTCATGAGGTCGTTCGAGGAAATCCTCGGCCATTCCTCCGCCCAAAGCGAGCAGTTAGCGCTGCTGATCCACCTGAAAGGAAAGGCGACCGTGAAGTCCGCGGCCCTCTCCGAATTGCGCCCCCCACGGGAAGCCCTGGTGGATCGCGGGCTCTCCGCCGTCATCGAAGGAAGGTAAGTTGATGTGCTCTATCGACTGGCTCCCAAACACCCCGAACTGTTTCCCGACCCGCTCAAGGTAGCCGGCGACGGCCCGGCCTGCTTCGGCGGTGACCTTAGCCCGCAGCGGCTACTCTCGGCCTACCAACTCGGCTACTTCCCCTGGTTCAGCGAAGGCGAACCGATACTCTGGTGGCACCCCAGCCCCCGCTTCGTTCTTTTCCCGGAGAAGCTTCGCGTGAGTAAAAGTATGCGCCCTTACTTCAACCAACGGAAATATGAAGTGCGCTACGACACCCGCTTTGCCGACGTAATGCGGCACTGTCGCAACGTGTACCGCGAGGGTCAGTTCGGCTCCTGGATCAACGACGATCTGGAACGGGGCTTCACCGCGCTCCACCGGGCGGGCTACGCGCACAGCATCGAAGTATACGAAAGCGATAGCTTAGTCGGTGGCCTTTACGGCATAGCGCTGGGCAAAATGTTTTTCGGTGAGAGCATGTTTCACCTTCGGCCGAACGCGAGTAAGTTCGGCTTCATAACCCTCGTTCGGGATCTGCACGGGCAGGGCTTTCGCCTGATCGATTGCCAACAGGAGACGGCGCACCTCAGCAGCCTCGGCGGAGAGAACATATCGCGCACTGAATTCCTTAACCACGTAGGTCGAATCCAGGACGAAACGAACGATCGGGGCATCTGGACGTAGCGCTCAAACCCCATCACCCCAAACCGAACCATTTGCCACCTACTTTTTACCTCACCGCCGCGGGCCGGGAGCCGACCGATACACCAATTACCCACAATCGGTTGCACGTACGGGCTTATGGCTCCGGTAAGGCGATCATGATCAGCCTCCACGGTTTCGGCCGCAGCGGCCGGCGGATGGAGCGCCTGGCAGTGGCTCTCTCGAAACACTTCACCACCTACGCCCCCGACCTTCCTTATCACGGGCAGTCGGAGTGGGTAGATCAGCGCTACCGCCCCCGCCAGTTCGCCACCCTACTCAACAAGCTACTCGAAGACGCGCACGAGCGGCCGGTCTACCTCCTCGGGCACAGCCTCGGCGGCCGCATACTCAGCAATACGCTTCCTTTTTTAGACCACCCCGACGTGCGTGACCTGGCCCTGGTAGCCCCCGACGGGGCCGGGGGCCGGTACACCAACTGGATCGACACCCTGCCCGCGGTCCTGATCAAACCTCTGGCCAAACTGACGGAGCGGCCTCAGGGCATCCTGAGACTTAGCAACTGGCTGAGAAACCGGGGGGTAATCAATAAATATTCCGCTGAGTACCTGGAGTATAACCTCAAGGACGGTAGCTTCCGCCGGCGGCTGGCGGGTACCTTGCGCAGTGTACTCCTCTTCTCACCCAACCCCCGGGGGCTGGAAGCCGCCCTGGTGAGCCGGGGCATTACGGCTACGGTGTTTGCCGGCGATCGTGACCCCCTCCTGCACCTGGATCGCCTCTCGGCGGTTTACGGCCCGCTCCCTTCCGTAAACGTGAAACCCTACTCGGGCAGCCACTGGCTCCCGGAAAAATTGCTGCACGACTACTACCTTAGCCGTCTCACGAATTGAATTCTTCCCGGTGCCACAAATGCTAGCTTACGAAAACGTAGGCACAATTCTAACCCGTACGACTCGACTAATGAAAGCAATGTACCAGCGTGCTTTCAAAGACGCGGGGTACGACCTCACCCCCGAGCAGTGGGTACTGGTCGACCACCTCGCCAACCACGGGGTTGCCAGCCAGACGGACCTCGCCGGCGGAACCTTCAAAGACGCGCCGACGGTGTCGCGTATCATCGATAAGCTGACAAAAAAGGATTACGTGCGGCGCACCCGTTTCCCCAACGACCGCCGTCGCTACCAGATCGCGCTGACCGAGCACGGGGCGGCCTCCCACCGAGTACTCCACCCCATCGTGCAGGAACTTCGCATTCGTACCTGGCAGGGCTTAACGGAGCAGGACTACACCGACCTTTCCCGCATCCTCGACCGGATTCGTGATAATTTTGCGGATTAAACCATTCCGCATTACGCTTCGCGTGGTCGCTTTGCTCGATATTGGCGAGTACGCAGGATGCAATGATTCAAAGTAATGCGACGCTTGAAACAGGGCAAATTATGCAAGACTCCTACTTCGTGACCGGAATTCATACGGATGCCGGCAAAACCGTCGCTTCCGCCTTCCTGACCCTGACCCTGGGAGCCGAATACTGGAAGCCCATCCAGGCCGGCGATCTGGATTTTGGAGATACCGAACGCGTAAAGCGCTACACCGGGCTACCCGACGATCGCTTCCACACCCCACGCTTCGGCTTACGTACCCCCGCCAGCCCGCATTACGCCGCCCGGCTGGAGGGTACGACAATGCGATGCTCCGATTTTCTCACACCCCGCACCTGCGCACCGCGCCCGCTAATTATTGAAGGCGCCGGAGGAATATTAGTGCCGATTAACGAAGAGCAGACCGTCGCCGATTTAATCGTCCACCTCGGCGTTCCGGCAATCCTGGTATCGCGGCATTATTTAGGCAGTATCAACCATACCTTATTGAGCATCAATTACTTAAAAACGCGTGGCATCCCGCTGGCGGGCCTGGTCTACTCCGGGGGGGAAAGCCCGCAAACGGTACGCATTGTTGAAGACCTTACCGGCGTGGCACCACTAGCGGAACTGCCCGAAATGCCCGAGCTATCGCCGGCGGGTTTTGGAAAGCTAGCGGCTGAATACCCTGATTTAAAAGATAAATTATAGCGCTTCGGCGGCTTCGTTCGCCATTACCTTTTGCACCGCGGCGGAAAGGTTGACCAATACTTTCTGCGCCGCGGTGAGTGAAGGGACCTGCTCCTTGACCATCGACAACCGGCGGGGCGATTGCTTGAGCCGTAAACCCCGCATTACCCCGTCTTTGGCGATCACCTCGCTTACGGCCGCGAAGGTGGGCGAGTCATAGTATACACTCTGCGCATCTTCGACGAACATACAGATCAACTTATTATTTTTAAGGACTAACCGTTCGAAACCCAGCTCCCGGCATAACCACCGGAGGCGTAAGCCATCGAACAACTCCTCGACTTCCTGGGGCATCTTACCGAAGCGGTCGACTAGCCCCGCGCCGAATTTTTCCAACTCGTCTTCCGTATTCAGATTATCCAACTCCTGGTAGAGGCGGAGGCGCTCCTGCGTACTTTCTACGTAACGGGTAGGGATGTGCATTTCCACGTCCGTTTCGATGGTAACGTCGCGGACGAAGTCGGCGGCTTCCTGCATTTGCTCGGCGAATACGTCGCGAAATTCTCCCTGCTTAAGTTCACGGACCGCCTCTTCGAGGATGCGCTGGTAGGTCTCGTATCCGATATCGGTGATGAATCCGGACTGCTCGCCGCCGAGGAGGTTACCGGCACCGCGAATATCGAGGTCTTTCATGGCTATTTCGAACCCGCTGCCTAAATCACTGAATTCCTCCAGGGTACGCAGGCGTTTGCGGGCTTCCGGGGTCAGGACGGATAGGGCCGGAGCAATTAAATAGCAATAGGCCTTTTTATTGGAGCGCCCTACCCGACCGCGCAGCTGGTGCAGATCGGAAAGCCCGAATTGGTGGGCGTTATTAATTAAGATCGTATTGGCGTTGGCAATATCGAGCCCGGTTTCGATGATATTCGTACAAATGAGTACTTCAAATTTCCGGTCGATAAATTCTATTAGCGTCTTCTCCAGTTTTTTCGGGTCCATTTGCCCGTGGGCTACGGCAAACTGTACATCGGGGCATAATTTGCGTAGCATTACCGCGATATCGTTCAGTGATTTTACGCGATTATGTACGAAAAAGGCCTGACCGCCCCGGAATACCTCTTGCTCCAGCGCCTCTTTGATGATGTCTTCGTTGAACTGCCGCACCTCGGTATGGATGGGCTGTCGGTTGAGCGGCGCGGTACGGAGGACGGACATATCGCGCGCGTTCATCAGACTGAATTGAAGCGTGCGGGGGATCGGCGTGGCGGTAAGGGTCAGCGTATCGACGTTCACCTGCATGGCCCGCAATTTCTCCTTCGCCTTCACCCCGAATTTCTGCTCCTCGTCGATTACGAGCAGGCCCAGATCCTTGAAGCCGACCCGCTTACTCAAAATGGCGTGCGTACCGATGAGTACGTCGATCTTGCCTTCTTTTAGTTCCTTGAATATCTGCGTTTTTTCTTTCGCCGAGCGGAACCGGTTTACGTAGTCCACCGAAACGCCGAAGGGCTCGAGCCGCTCCTTAAAGGTGCGGTAATGCTGCAAGGCCAGGATGGTGGTCGGCACCAGGATGGCCACCTGCTTACCATCTTCGGCGGCCTTAAAGGCGGCCCGCAGCGCGATCTCCGTTTTACCGAAGCCGACGTCGCCGCAAATGAGGCGGTCCATCGGGTAGGCCTTTTGCATGTCACCTTTGACGGAGTTGGTGGCCTTGAGTTGATCGGGCGTATCCTCGTAGATGAAGCTAGCCTCCATCTCGTTTTGCAGGTGGCCGTCTTTGGGGAATTCGTGCCCGGCGGAAGCCTTGCGTTTGGCGTAAAGCTTGATGAGCTCACCGGCCATGTCCTTCATCTTCTTTTTGGTGCGTGCCTTCAGGTTTTTCCAGTGGTCGCCACCGATCTTATCGAGCCGCGGCAGCGTGCCCTCCTTACCGGTGAATTTTGATAGCTTATGGAGGCTGTTGATGCCGACGTAAAGGATGTCGTTATTCTTATAGATCAGCCGTACGCTTTCTTGCGTTTTACCCCCTACTTCGAGTTTCTCCAGGCCAGAGAAGCGCCCGACACCGTGGTCGAGGTGGACGACCAGGTCGCCCGGGCTGAGGTCGCGCAGCATACGGAGGTTCAGGGCGCGGTCTTTCGTGAAGCCCTTCCTCAGGCGGTAGCGGTGGTAGCGCTCGAAGATCTGGTGGTCGGTATAAAAGGCCGCCTCCATTTCCGGGTCGATGAACCCGGCGTGGATGGCTACGGCGATGGGCTCGAAGCGCACGCCGGCCTCTAGGTCCTTAAAGATGGAATAGAAGCGCTCGATCTGCTTCGGGTTGCCCGCCAGGAGAAAATTCGTGAGCCCGCTGGAGGTGTTCTCCAGCAGGTTACGGATCAACAGGTCCATATTCTTATTAAAGCTGGGTTGCGGCTTCGCGCGGCAGTCGATGGTCGTGTGGATCTTGACCTGCTGCTTGTAATCCGTAAAGAAGACGATCGGCTTGTCGGCAACATCCTGCACGACCTCCCCGGGGCGGATGAAGGCGCGCTCGTTGAATAGGTTCTGCAACTCCGCATCGTCGATGACCGTGAGGTTCTTACCGAACTCGTCGGCCTTGCGGTAGGCTTCTTCGAGCTTGTCGGTAAGCAACTGGAAATCGCGCATCCAGATCGTGGTGTTCACAGGCAGCACCTCGAAAATACTCGTCTTCTGCTCCCGGCCGAATTTGGTATTGATGTTGGGGACGATGCTGACGTATTCCACGGCGTCGACGGAGAGTTGCTCGAGGGGGTCGAAGGTGCGGATGCTTTCGATCTCCTCGTCAAACAGCTCGATGCGGTAGGGGTATTCGTTGCCGTAGCTAAAGATGTCGACGATGCCCCCCCGGATGGAAAATTGGCCGGGTTCGTACACGAACTCCTGCCGGCTGAAGCCGTACTCGACCAACAGCTCGATGATGGTATCGACGTCAAGGTCTTCGCCTTTGGATAGCTCGATGCGTGCCTTAGTTAATTCCGCGGGGGCAACGACCTGCTCGAAGAGCGCCTCCGGGTAGGTTACTACGATCTCCCCTTTCGACTTCGAGTGGGTCAAATAGTTGATCGTTTCGGTGCGCAGGAGAACGTTGGTGTTGTCCAACACCTCAAAGTAGAGGGGGCGCCGGAAGCTATCCGGTAGCAGGCGAATCTGCTTTTTGGGCAGTAGCTCGGCGATGGTGTTCTGGATGTAGGCGGCCTCCTCCTTATCGGTGGCAACCACGAGGTAGTGCCCGCCCGCCTTACGGTAGCAACCCGCCAGCAGGAAGGACTCCAGCGCTCCGGCGAGGTTCTTGAGCTGTACGCGGGGTGCGGGGCCGTTCTTGGTAGCTTCGAGCAGCTTAGCCGTACGGGGGGCTTCGGCGTAGCTGCTGACGATCTTGGCGAGGGGTTCGGGGTTCGACATGGTAGGTAGAACCGCCCTACGCCGGCCTAGGTTTTCACATTTTCAGCGTACGAACGCTAGATTTTACGCACCTACGACACGTTTGAAACCACCGCACGCCGACCCCGCGGGGATTGGTCGATGATGGAATGAATTTAATCGAATACGAATGATTAAATGCAACGGTCTACCGGATCACTCGTCTATCAGAGCGAACCACATAACCTGCTTGTCATGCTACGGACCTTCCTTCTCCTTACCCTCTTTGCCACCGGCCTCACCCTCAGCGCCGCGACTACCGTTGACGGCCCCACCCTACGTAGCCACATCGACGGCCATACGATAACCCTCCTGTTCTGCAACCTGGAGCGGAAATCCGCCCACTTCAGCCTCACGCAGGCGGATGATCCGGAGGTCTCGCTATTCGAAAACCACATTGCCAAACATAACGGGTTTCGTAAATGCCTCGACCTGGCCGAGTTGACGAACGGCCGCTACGTACTCACCGTAAAGCACGAAGGGCAAACCTACTACCAAGTACTGCGCGTAAACGACCAGAGCCTATGGGTGAGTCAGTGGACTTCTTAGCCCCCCTTTACGCCCCCGCCGACGAGCCTACCGTAGCCGGTACCTCGACCACCCCCGTCGCCGCCCGCACCATATCGCAGACCGCGGCAACCCAGCGGGGGTCGTCATTCAACGAAGGCACTAGGTCGACTCTCTCGCCCCCCCATTCTTCGAATTCTTCCTGGTATTCCAGCCCGATCTCGATCGTGGTTTCCAGGCAGTCGCTGACGAAGGCCGGGCTAAAGCAGAGGATGCGTTTGGCGCCCTTCTCTTTGGCCCACTCTTCCAGCACGTCGATAGTGTAAGGCTTGGCCCAGTCATCAAAACCCAGCCGGCTTTGGAAGCAGGTGGTATAGCGATCTTCGGCTAGCCCCAACTCACCGGCAATGGCGCGGGTAGTAGCAAAGCACTGGGCGGAATAGCAGAACTGATTTACGCGGGCAATGGAGTCACAGCAGCTATTCGTCCCATCCGCATAGCAGTGGCAATCGGTGCGGTCCGCCTTTTTCAGGTGCCGCTGGGGCAAGCCGTGATAGCTAAATAGAATGTGATCGTATTGATCTAAATTTCCAATATTACGAGCATTATCGGCAAATATGTTAATAATTGCCGGGTGGTCGTAATAGCTGTTTACGAAGCGAATATCGGGGATCGTCTGTTCCTTTGACAATAGTCGCATCACCTCCTCGTGAACGCTACCGGTAGTCGCACTCGCATATTGTGGAAATAAGGGAAATACCGTAATAGAAGATACTTCCGCTTCCATCAATTCCTTAAGTGCGGATGCCACGCTGGGGTTCTGGTAGCGCATCGCTAGGCGCACCTCATATGCCTCCCCCAGGCCCTCGGCGACCTCGCGCGCCAGTATCTCCCCGTAATACTTAGCGGGCTGCCGTTCTCCGTCCACAATTCCTGGTACAACTTGGTAGAGCCCCCGGCCTTAAACGGATTGACGATCCCGGAGCGCACCGGCGCGATGATGCCCCGCACCAACACCTGGCGGGCGGCACCGGGCAGGCTATCGATCACCCGCGGGTCGGTGAGAAACTGACCGAGGTAGCGGTTGACGGCCTTCGGCGTAGGTTCATCAGGGGTGCCTAAGTTGACGAGTAGGACGCCCTTCTTGCCATAATGTTCCTGTACTTGCATAGGTAGGATAACCGGCTGTTTCGGCTTTGGTTCTCAGTAGAGGGTAGGGGTTAGAACGGCCTACGGCCTTTAGCAGGTAGACCTAAAGGGCAAAGCCCCTCCTAGAGGCGACAGCCGTCCGCCCCTAACCTTGCACCTGCGTACTCGCAAAAATCGTCTTGACGTCTATTAGCCCCGTGAGTAAGGCAGTCGCCAACCCGCCGAGGGGAATAACTACGAAGCCGACCACCCACCACCAATCGAGTTGATACAGGGCGAGGCCGCAGGATGCAAGGATCAGGATAAAGAGCAAGGTAGGTAGCAGACGAATGCTGCTCGGGGGGATGGACATCCACCGATGGGCGAGGATCAGCTGGGACACCGCGATGAACCCCTGGGTAAGTAAGGTCACGCACGCCGCCCCCGCCGCCCCGTAACGCGGGAGCAGCCACAAATTCCCGCCGACGTTCAGCGCGATACCCGCCACGTAAACGTAATTCATCCGGCCGATCAGACCGGTAGCGCTCAGGAGGGAACCGTAGGCATAATTAAGGCACTGAGCGGCAAAAGTGACCGCCAGGAATTTCAGGATGATGCCGGTACGGACGTCCGCAAAGGTGTAGAGCAGCTCCACCAAGGGCTGGGCGTAAAGCACCAAAGGGACCGCGACGCAGGCCGCCCCGACCAACATCAGCCGCAGGCTGAAGCGTAATAAGGGGACTACGTCCTCACCCTTGGCGCGCAGCCGTGCGTACATCGGGATGAGCAGGCCCGCCAGCAACCAACCGATCATGTTCAGGGCGTCCAGCAGCCGGTAGGCCGCCGCGTAATGGTCTACCTCTACCGCCCCGTCGGGTAACAGCCGTTCGATCATCACCGCATCGATGCGCGAGTAGGCTACGGTCAGGAATACCGCCAGCGCGAAGGGTGCGCCGCCACGCAGCAACTCTCGGTACTTTTGGCGGTCGTAGCCGGGGAGCTTGCGGGGCAGGCGCTTCCAGACCGCCGCCAACAGCGCCCCCGCCGTAATACCCCAGGCCAGCAACTGCGCCGCTGCGAAACGGTAGATGGTGAGCGTCTCCGGGCTGAGATAGAGCCACCCGCCAACCACGAATAGCAGGATCGACTTATCCAGCACGCTGAACCAACCGTCGAGCTTGTAACGACCCAAGCCGGATAGATTGCTCCTTAAATAAAGCACCAGGGAGTTGAAGAACTGTACCGTACCGGCGAGCACTAATAAGTAGACCTCCGCCGGGCCGTAACCCAACACCGACCCTGCCCCGAGTAACAACAGGAAGAAGACGGACCCGAGAACGATCTTGAGGCCGATGAAGTAGGGGAAGTAGGCCGCCAGCCGATCGCGGTCGGCGCTCAACTCACGGCTGTTGTAGAGTTGTAGGCCGAAGTCCGCCACCACCTGCAGGAGCATCCCCAGGCCGAGGAAGCTGAAGTACAGGCCGTAGTCGCCCTCCGGTAAAAGGTTCTGTACGACGCGCTCTACCCCGAAGAGGTAAAGCCCCTTCACCAGAAGATTGAGGGAAACCTGAAAAACGGCGTTCCTGAGGAAAGTGGCCTGCACGAGAGGTTACTAATGATGCATTGTTGCGTCACAAACATACCTCCCTTCCCCGTCCCTCCCCCCGGGGGTGGTTAATTTTACCCTATGCTAAAGATATTGATCCTTAACGGCCCTAACCTCAACCTACTGGGTAAACGAGAGCCGGAGATCTACGGTGAGGACACCTTTGATGATTTCATGCTCCACCTCAAGGGCAAGTTCGTCGACTCGGACGTAGCGCTGGAGTACTTTCAGAGCAACCATGAAGGGGAGATCCTCGATAAGCTACACGAAGTGGGCTACGATTACGACGGCATCATCCTTAACGCTGGGGCCTATACCCACACCTCGGTGGCCATTGCGGATGCGATCAGTGGTATCAAGACCCCGGTAGTGGAGGTACACATCTCGAACGTTCACAGGCGGGAGGCCTTTCGGCACCACTCTTACGTCAGCCCCGTAGCGGAGGGCGTAATCATTGGCTTTGGTTTGCGGGGCTATGAGCTCGCGGTGGAGTATTTTATCTAATTTCACCCCTCGTGGCGGAGCAAACTAAGCCTTGCCTTCGAACGTTTTAATCACCATCTAAACAGAAACAAACCCTATGGCTTTCTTCGATCGTTTTACTAAATCAAGCAACCCCGTCTTACAGGAAGAGCGACTGGCCGGTGCCAGCCGCGATTCGGCGTATGGCCCTATGGTCGACGCACGGGAAGCATCCACGGTAAGTGGGGCCGTCAATAAGTCCTTCCTACTGGGCTTTCTGTTGTTGCTTACGGCACTTTACTCTTTTTCGGCGCCTTCCTCCCTCTTCCTTTGGGGTGGCGCGATCGGTGGTTTAGGCGCCGTTATCGCGATGGCCTTTAAGCCTCAGTGGTCCCCTACCCTGGCGCCGGTTTACGCGCTGCTGGAGGGTCTGTTCATCGGTAGTATTTCTGCCATGTACGCGGCGAGCCTGGGTGTGGGGATCGTCTTCCAAGCCATTCTACTGACGGTTTCCCTTCTCTTCATGATGCTCTTCATCTATAAGGCCGGTATCATCAAGGTGACGGATAAGTTCCGCCGGGGCATATTTATGGCTACCGGGGCCGTCTTCCTGGTCTACATGATCAACATCGTGCTCGGGTTTTTCGGGATGAACATCCCCTTCCTACACGAGGGCGGCATGATCGGCATCGGCATCAGCGTAGTCATTATCGGCATCGCGACCCTGAACCTGTTGGTGGACTTCGATTCTTTCGAGAAGATCGAGGCTTACCGGGCTCCTAAATACATGGAATGGTTCTGCGCGATGGGGTTGATCGTGACGCTGGTGTGGTTGTACGTCGAACTGTTACGCCTGCTTTCCATCCTTAGCCGCGACTAAATTTATCGGCAAACGATGAGGCAACCGCCTTCTTTTAGCGGGAATAACTCCGGTAAGACTCACCCCTAATTTTTGCTTGGCGTTTCATTTAGATGTATAACCCTATAAATGTCAGCTGCTTAGAAAGTAGTCAAAATATATACGACATCCTTAACACTTAATCGGCTTGTATCCGACAGTAGAACACAGCAATCTACGTGGAAAAGGAATAACTTTGCTATTGTCCAATTTTTATTCAACTTTTAATTAAATAACCCGGCCCGGCCGTCATTACGGTTCATCGGTCCTTCGCATTGGTCCTAAATCGTCCGCACTGTCGCTGGAGTTTTACACCAATAAACACTATCAACATGTTTAATAATCTACTCACGCCCAACCGGGCCGTCACAGCCACCATTGTGCTCATAAGTATGGTAAGTGGTATGCTTTCCGCTGGCGTCACCGACTTTCAGCCGCCGGCCGACACGATCGTCGGTGAGGTAACGGAAGGCGTTTACCGCATTCAAAACGTAGCCACCGGCCGCTATCTAACTTCCGCCGACCGAATCGTAACCACTACGGAAAACCGGACGGGCCAGAACCGCGAGTGGGGTTTCCACCTCAACGACGACGACTTCTACAACCTGGATAGCCGCTTCTCGGGCCGGGGCATGCTCGATGCGGAGCCCGACGGGCGCATCATCAACTCCCCCACCGAGCCGACCTCCAACGCTCCTGACAAGAGCTGGGAATTCGTCGCGCTCGACAGCAACCGCTTCCACATCTTTTGCCGCGAGGAGGGGCGTGACTTTCTCACGAACAATGAAGACAACACCGTCGGTTACTCCACTGACAGGAGCTTACGCTCTCAATGGACGCTGCTCTTGGTCAGCCCGAACCTGACGGTAAGTACGGACGACCGCCCCGTGGCCTACCCGGAACTCCAGGCGTCTCCCAACCCTTCCGATGGCAGCGACGTGCTCGTATCCGGCCTGGGTAACCGCCCCGTGGCTATCGACGTGATCGACAATTCAGGCCGTACGGTATTTTCGCAGGCTGCCTCCCTTCCGCTGGGTGGTCAGTTACGCTTATCGGTTGCCACGCTTCCGAAGGGTACCTACTACTTGCACGTTACGGGCGATGCCGGCGTATCGACGCTGAAGCTCATTCGCTAAGCGGGGGGGTGTCTTCTCGCCCGAAGTTTACTCAGGAGAAAGAATCGGTAGCCCAGCGATCTATGGCTGGAGCCCGGCTTACGTTACGGTGCCGCCGATTAATTTTGTAAACTGTGGCGATGTACGTACCCCTCCTCCAAGAGTTGATTGCCACGCCCTCCCTTTCCGGGCAGGAAGGCGCTACCGCGCAAGTCATCCACAACTTCCTGAGCGCGCGCGGCCTTAAGCCGAACCGCCAGGGGAATAACGTCTGGTTACGCTCCACCAACTGGCGGGAAGGAAGACCGGTAGTACTGCTCAATAGCCACCACGACACCGTAAAACCCGCCGCCGGCTACACCCGCAACCCGCATAGCCCGGATATCGAAGGCGGCAAACTCTACGGCTTGGGGAGTAACGATGCCGGGGGGGCACTCGTCTCCCTCATCTCCGCCTTCGTGAAATTGGAGGGTGAGGCGCGATTAGGCTGTAACCTCATACTGGCCGCTACCGCCGAGGAGGAGATCAGCGGCCCCAACGGTATTGCCGCCTTACTTCCTGACTTAGGGCGGGTTGATGCCGCGATAGTCGGTGAGCCTACCCTGTTGGACTTTGCCGTAGCCGAACGGGGCCTGGTCGTACTAGATGGCCTGGCCGTCGGGGAAAGCGGCCACGCCGCCCGGCAGGAAGGCACGAATGCGCTCTATCTGGCACTCGACGCCATTCGGGCGATTCGCGACCACGTGTTTACGCGGCCGAGCAACCTGCTGGGCGCTACCCAGGCGACCGTGACGGTACTCAAGAGTGGCACCCAGCACAACGTCGTCCCTGACCGCGCTGACTTTTTGGTCGACCTGCGGGTCAATGAGATGTATACGAACGAGGAAGCGGTCGGCGAGCTGCAGGCTATCTGCCCGGCGGTCGATCTGAAGCCGCGTAGCCTTCGCCTCCAGAGTAGCCGCATCAGCGCCGACCACCCCTTGATCACCGGTGGCCGCGTAGCCCGACCGGAGGCAGATCTGTACGGCTCCCCTACCCTGAGCGATCAGGCATTGATGCCGTTCCCGACCCTAAAGTTAGGCCCGGGCGATAGCGCCCGTAGCCATACTGCGGACGAGTTTATCTACCTGGAAGAAATAGCGGTAGCCCGGAGATTATACGTGGATCTGTTGCTCGCCGCTTACCCGCGTTAAAATTTTATTCACACTTAGGCAGCGTTCCGTTTACCGCCTTCGTTTGGCTATTAGTTTTGATGATGAAAGATTATACAGTCTCGTTTTATACTCACTAAGTTTGATGGCTGTAACGAAAAGAGGGAAGTACCGGCACTGGCCGGGCTTCCCTTTTCTCTTTCCGGTCTTTACCGTTTACTCCTCCAGTATCCGCGCGGTCTCGCTGTAATCCTGGTCCGTCTCCTTCGCGAAATCTATGGCGCGGCGGGCGGTTTCCTTAGCTAATTCGTGCCGGCCTGTTTTATGGTACAGCCAGGCGAGTGTGTCCAGATTGGGGTAGCTGGGGTTGAGTTCGACGGATTTCTTTGCCCAGGCCGAAGCCAACTCGAGGTCGGCGGGGTCTTCGCCGTGCTCGTAGAACGTCCAGGCGATGGTATTCAACTCAGCGTAGTCGTTGCTCGGGTAAGCCTTAAAGTAATCTTTGGCTGCCGCCAGGTGGGCGGGCATGTCGCGCATCTGCTCGGCGCGGAACATCTCGTAATGCATTACCAGCCGGCTTTTAAGCGGGGCGGCGTACTTGGTGTAGAATGGTAGTACTTCGCCCGCCGGGGGCAGAATTCTCTTACGGGAGTCCTGCATGAACTGGGTCAAAAGCGTGCGCTGTAGGTTGAACATGTACAGCCCGGAGCCGGCGGCGGCGCTGGCCTCCTCGGGGTGGGTGAGGAGGAAATGCATTCGGTTGCTACCAACCCGCCCGGGGTTATCGACGATCAGGCGGGTGATGGCCGGCTGCGTCCAGTCGTCCTGTGTCTTCAGGTATTCTTCCAGCACTTGGTCGGCACGCTGTGATTCTCGTTGCTCGGCTAGTTTTGTCAGGTACGTCTCCATGAACGCCTCCCCGCGCTCGCCGCCGTCGTAGCGTTTGTTGAGGGCACCTAGATTATCGTCGGAGGAGGCTTCCTCAGCCGCTGCGAGGAGTTGGTCGGCGGGGATGTACCCCATTGCCTTGTGTACGATCTCCCCTTCACCGTCTACGTACAGATAGGTGGGGTAGGCCATCACACCGTACTGTCGCGCCAGGCGGGGCCCCTCCCCCTTCTCCATATCGATCTTGGCATTGATGAAGCGCTCGTTGTAGACCTCCCCTACCCTGGCCTGCGTGAACACCTTGGCGTCCATCATCTTACACGGGCCGCACCAGGTAGCGTAGGCGTCGATAAAAATCAGTTTGTCTTCTGATTTGGCCTGTGCGAGCAACTCCTCGAAGGGTTTATTCTTCTCGAAAGCGATGCCCTCGTAGGCATCTTGAGCGGATAAGGGAAGGGCGATGGAGGCCAGCAGGGATAGTAATAATAGGCGCATGGAGCTGAAATGAGAGCGTTCAGCAAGAAAAGGTATGGTACCGGCCGAAGGTTGGTTACCGAATTATTAAAGGTTGTTTATCAGGCCAGTAGCTCTCATAAGTTAACTTGCCGAACACAACCGGCTGAGCCACTCGATGAGCAAGCGCATACCAAAACCGGTCGCCTGCCGGTCTTTGGCGAATGGGCCCTGCTTAATTGCGACGCCGGCAATATCGAGGTGGGCGAAAGCCGGGTGCTCGTCCGTAAAGAATTCAAGAAATTTGAAAGCGTCGATGGCCCCGTTAATGGGTTTTCCGGAGAAGTTTTTGATGTCGGCTACGTCGCTATCAAGGCCGGGGCGGTAAGCATCCCAGGGGGGCAGGGGCCAGACGCGTTCTCCGCAGGCGTCACCTGCGGCGCGCAGGGAGGCTACCATTTCTTCGTTCTTACTCATTAGGGCCGCGCACTCGTAGCCGAAGGTGCGCACGGCGCTGCCGGTAAGGGTGGCGACGTCCAACAAGTAATCCGGGCTGTAGTGCTTGTTGGCGTAGGCCAGTCCGTCACTCATGACCAGGCGCCCTTCGGCGTCGGTGTCGATGATCTCGATGGTTTTACCGGAGTAGCCGGTGATGACGTCGCTTGGTTTGATGCTGAGGGCATCGACGCTGTTGTCGGTACAGGGAATGATGCCGATCAGGTGCACCGGCAGGCGGAGTTTAGCGGCCGCCTCGAGCGTTCCGAGTACGGCGGCGGCCCCCGCCCATGTCGGATTTCATCAGGTGAAGATTCGCGCTTCCCTTGATGCTGATGCCACCGGTGTCGAAGGTGATGCCTTTCCCGATCAGCGCTACTTTGGCTTGCGGTTTCCCGTCCGAACTTTCGCTCGACTCTTCGATGCTTGCACCTGCGTCCTCGCAAGAATATTCCATGATGATGAAACGCGCCGGGTCCTCGCTCCCGCGATTGACTGCGAGCAAAGCCCCCATCCCCTCTTCCATGCACGCCTCTTTGTCCAGCACCCGCACCGACACGCCGTACCGCTTCCCGGAAGCTTCGGCAAATTCGGCCAGGTACTGGGGGCGTTTGATGTTGGCCGGGGCGTCGACCAGCGCCATGATCTGTACTTGGGTGGCGGCCAGCATTCGCTCCCGTTGGAACTGCATCATCAGCTCGGGTGAATCGTGGGAGAAGCTGATGATGCTTGACTCTTCGGTCAGGGGGTGTACGACGGGCTCGCTCTTCCACGCGCCCGACTGGTAGCGGCCCATCAATAGACCACCCGCGAAAGCGACGGACAGTTCATCGGGGATGCCTTCATTGGCAATTGCCACCTCATCGGAGAAATACTTGCGCTGTTGGTGGGCGAGCAACCTCGCCTGGTGGCGGACTTCGCGGGGCCGGGCGTTCTCGGGTAAGCGGTAGGTAAAGCCGGGCGGATCGAGCGTGCGCAGGTGGGTCCCGGGGTCTACATCCGAGGATTCAGCGGCGGTAGTTTCCGCTGGGAGGAGTTTGATATTGGTGGGCATAGTCTGGGAGATCAGCGCAGGCCGCGGCGGCGGAGGTTGGCAACGTAAATGGCTTTATTGCGAGCGTGGCCGCGGAGGTCTTTGGCAAAATTGTGCGCACCGGTAATATCACCGATGGAGCAGAAATAGAGGTAATCGTGCTCTTCACGGTTGAGTACCGCTTCGATGGCGCTCAGCGTCGGCATGGCAATGGGGCCGGGGGGAAGGCCGGCATACACGTAAGTATTATAGGGGTGGTCGAACTGAATGTGGCGGTTCAGGACGCGCTTGACGCCAAACTCCCGCGTGGCGAAGACCGCCGTAGGGTCGGCCTGGAGGGGGATGCCCCGTTCGACGCGGTTGAGGTAGACGCCGGCCATACGTGCTTGCTCCGGCGTGTAATTGGTTTCCTTGGATACGATGCTGGCCAGCGTATACACTTCGGCGGGGGTGAGGCCGAGGGCGGCGGCTTTTGCGCGGCGGCCGTCGGCATCCCAGAAGCGTTCGTGTTCCTGTACCATGCGCTCCATAAACTCCTCCGGGGTAGCGTTCCAGTACAGTTCGTAGGTATTGGGGATGAATAGGGTATGCAGGGTTTCTTTGGTGTAGCCGATGCTGTCGAGGAACTTTTCGTTCTGCATCAGGGTGACGAAGGCGAGGCTGTCCGGCTCCAGGAAGCGGGCGGCTTTGGCGGCTACGTGCATCGGTTCGCGCTCGACGTTGAGAACGACGTTCGCCGTTCCTCGCTTACCGTTACGGAGGTGGCGGATGAGGCCGATATAGCTCAGGCCGGGTTCGAGGTTGAACTTACCGGTGCGCATCTCGTCTCGCTTCCAGATCATGCGTTCGGCGAGGGGGTCGAACAGGGCCCGGTTGGGGGTGACGCCGACGGCGGCCAGGCTATCCATGACCCGTTCGTAATTCGCGCCGGCGGGGAAGGTAACGGCGATGGGTGCTTCGGCGTGCGGTACCACGGGGGCCACCATTAGTTGGTAGTAGGTATAACCGACGGCGAGTAGCCCGAAGAGGACCACCGCCAGGATGATTTTTTTCGTCATATAGCTCGGTATGTGAGCGTAATTATAGTAATGGAAGGTATAGCCGGTACCGGATGTTTTATACGGGGGAGGGAGCGGCATCTTGCCCGTCGATCAATACATTTTCGTGATGCTCAGTACTGCTCCCCCTCCCCCGGGAAGTCCCGCGCTTTCACATCGCTCACGTAATTCTCCGTAGCTGATTTGATCACGTCAAACAGGTCCGCATACCGACGGAGAAACCGGGGGTGAAAATCTTTGGTGATACCCAGCAGATCCTGGGTGACCAGCACCTGCCCGTCACAATCCACGCCGCCACCGATGCCGATAGTCGGAATATCTACCGAAGCGGATACCTTCCCGGCCAGCTCCGCGGGGATTTTTTCTAATACCATACCGAAGCAACCTAATTCATTCAACAGCTTAGCGTCCTTCAGCAGCCGGCGGGCTTCGGCTTCTTGCTTCGCGCGTACGGTGTACGTACCGAATTTATAGATCGACTGCGGCGTCAGGCCCAGGTGCCCCATAACGGGGATGCCGGCCGATAGGATCCGTTTGATACTTTCCTGCACTTCCGCGCCCCCTTCCAGCTTGACGGCGTGGGCGCCACTTTCCTTCATAATGCGAATGGCGGATTTCAGGGCCATCTTACTGTCGCCCTGGTAGGTACCGAAGGGTAGATCGACAATGATCAGCGCTCGTTTGGCGGCCCGAACCACGCTCGAAGCATGATAGATCATCTGGTCGAGCGTGATCGGCAAAGTGGTTTCGTGGCCGGCCATGACGTTGCTGGCGGAATCGCCTACCAGGAGGACGTCCGCACCGCCTTCATCCAGGATGCGGGCCATCGAATAGTCATAGGCCGTCAGCATCGCGATCTTTTCGCCGGCGGCTTTCATGGCCTGCAGGGTGTGAACGGTGACGCGCTTGGCTTCTACTTTCTTGTGTACTGACATTTTTCGAGCGTCTGGGAGTCTTTTAGTTGAGGAGTGGCCGCGCCGGAAGCCAAAGGTACTTTCTACCGGGGGGTTGCGCCTTAAGCCTTTATGCTGGCTTTACATCTGTAACTTCGCGCTCGCCTTACCCCCCGTAGTCCGGTAGGCCGACGTAGTCAATAAACTAGCCTTATGAATCGTGCTCACTTTTTAGCCCACGTCGCACAAACTTCCCCCGCCCCGATGGGGCTGGAAATCGCCGGTGGCCACGGTGTCTATCTGCGCGATGCCGACGGTAAGGCGTACCTGGATCTGATTGCCGGTATTGGCGTGAGCGTGTTGGGGCACAACCAGCCGGCGGTCGTGGAAGCCGTATGCCAACAAGCCACGACCTACATGCACACCCTCGTTTACGGGGAGTTCGTTCTGGCCCCGCAAGCGCAGTACGCCAAGTTGCTTGCGGATAACCTTCCGGAAGGTTTAGATAACGTTTACTTCGTTAACTCCGGGTCGGAAGCGACGGAGGGTGCCATGAAGCTTGCAAAGCGGGCAACGGGGCGGCGGGAGGTCATCAGTGCCATTCGCAGCTACCACGGAAGTACGCAAGGGGCGGCCAGCCTACAGTACCCGAAGGACTTCACCTCGGCCTTTCAGCCACTTCTTCCGGCGGTCACCCATTTGGATTTTAACTGCGATCGGTGCCTGACCCGCATCACTACCGACACGGCGGCGGTCATTCTCGAAACCGTACAGGCGGAATGGGGCATTCGAAAGCCCCGGCCGGAGTGGCTACGTGCGGTACGGGCGCGGTGTACGGAAGTCGGAGCGTTATTGGTTCTGGACGAGATACAGGCGGGCATGGGCCGGACCGGCTCGCTGTGGGCCTTCGAGCAGTACGGGGTGGTGCCGGACATTCTGCTACTGGCTAAGGGCTTCGGTGGGGGAATGCCGCTGGGGGCTTTCGTAGCCCGCCGTTCGGTGATGGAACTGCTTACCGCGGAACCCGTTCTGGGCCACATCACCACTTTCGGCGGCCACCCGGTCTGCTGCGCTGCCGGCTTGGCGACGCTGCGTAAGCTGTTGGAAGATGGCGACCTCATTGCGTCCGTTGCTCGTAAAGAGGCGCTGTTTCACGAACTGCTCGTCCACCCCCGGATTCGCCAGATCCGCTCCGCCGGCTTATGGATGGCCGTGGAGCTGACCGACTTCGACGAGGTAAAGGCTACTATTGCCGGCTGCCTGAGGCGGGGCTTGATTACGGATTGGTTCCTGTGGAACGAGCGCAGCCTGCGCATCGCCCCGCCCCTGATCATTACGGAGGATGAAATTCACAAAGCTTGCGGGATAATCCTGAGCGTACTCGACGCGCTTTAACCTTTCACCCGCTTCAAGGCGTCGAAGACCATACGGTACTGCTCGCGCGTCGGGCGGTTGTCGAGTCGGTTAAGTTTAAGGACGACGGACTCGCTTTTCGGCCCGAACCCCTTCTCGGAGGCACGCCGCCAGGCCATGTTTTCCCGGTCAGCGGCGATGCGTTGCATCTCCCAGATGGCGTCGAGGCGGTCGACGTTGCTGTCGAAAGTGATCAGTGGGTAGGCCTCACTGAGCTTGACGTAGTACGCTCCACCGTGCGTTTGTCGCCCCCAGTGCCCGCCGATAAAGTGGCCGTCCGGGAAGAACTGCATCCACTGCCCCGTACCGTAGATGTTTTGCCGTGGGTTGGCTGCTTCGCTGATGTAGTACTCTACCGCCCAGATGCCGGAGGTCAGTAGTTGCGTACGGTCATCATCCAGCGGCGGGGGCAGGAGCTTTCCGTAGCTGCCGTAGGGAGTCCGGGAAGAACCTAGCAGCGCTTCCGGGGGGATGCCGTGCAGGTATAAGGGCCGGTGAGCAACGGTATCTTGCCCGGGGTAGGCAGCGAAAGCATCCGTCACCTCCACCGGGGGAGGTTGCTCGCTACAACCCAGCCATAAGCAGCAAAGAAAAAGGAATCGGAAGCGATACATACCCGGTAAAAATACGAAGGCCTACCTTCGCCCGTATGGACTTCAGTACCCTGCAAAAGGCGGTCATAGCGAAGGATTTCAAGCCCGTCTACCTTTTGCACGGGGAGGAATCCTACTTCATCGACGCCCTGGAAGCCACCATTCAGAAGCATGCCCTGCAGGAGCACGAGCGGGCCTTCAACGAAACGATCGTTTACGGTAAGGATACGGATCACTTACAGGTGGTCGACGCGGCCCGGCGCTTCCCCATGATGGCCGAACGGCAGCTTATCCTGCTCCGGGAAGCGCGCGAGATGCGGTCGCTAAAGGACCTGGCCGGTTACGTCGCCAACCCCTCCCCCACCACCGTGCTCGTGATCAGCCATAAGCACAAAAAGCTCAACGGAAATACGGCGCTGTTCAAAGCCATCAAGCAGGCCGGCGTCGTTTTCGAAAGCAAACCCCTTTACGACAATCAGGTGCCCGGCTGGATCGGTAACTACCTGAAAGGGAAGAAGTACGGCATCGAACCCGCCGCCGCCCAACTGCTCGCGGAAAACCTGGGCACCTCGCTGAGTAAGATCACCAACGAGGTGGATAAGCTGACCATCAACCTGGAGATGGGGACGACCATTACCGTCAAGACGGTAGAGGAGCAGGTCGGCGTCAGTAAAGACTACAACTCGTTCGAACTCCAAAAGGCGATCGGGCAACGTGATATGGTTAAAGCCACCCGCATCGTTAACTACTTCAAAGCCAACCCGAAGGCCGGCCCCCTACCCTTGCTTACCGGCACGCTTTACAACTTCTTTAGTAAGCTGTTTCAACTGCACGAACTTCTTACCAAGCGGGCTGACAAGCAAGCCATCTGCAAAACCCTCCGCATCAACCCCTATTTCTTCAGCGAATACGTTGCGGCGGCGAAGCAATTCCCCCGTGCGAAGATGCCGAACGTATTGGGGTTATTGAGAGAGTACGACCTTAAATCAAAGGGAGTTGATAGTAACCTGGCCGGGCGGGGGGAAAACGAGTTACTAAAAGAACTGGTATTCAAGTTAATCCACGTTTAGGGGCTGGTTTAAAACAGGCGTTTGTGTGTTTGTACTCTTCCGCTCAGCGTATTCTCTTCAACGATCAGGTAGATACCGCGGTAGGTACCGCTGCTCCTCCAGGCAAAGTATGCTTCCTTAAGGGTTGCGGCGTTGACCGTTGCTTGCCGCGCGCCCATAATGGTGTACAGCGTATAGGTTTTCGCTCCTTGCTCGGCGGCGGACGGCACCGCTCCTTCCACCTGCTGCGCGGAAAGGAATCTACCGTTGCCCTTGAGCGGGCTGCTTAGATCGTTAATGCCTTTACGTTCCACGCTAACGTTCAATACCGTGGTTTGACTTTGGTCACCACCGTACTGGTCGAGTTCGATAAGGGCCGGCGAGAAGGTGTAATCGGGGTGTTCGAAAACGACTGCCCGCCGATCGTTCGGCGCCGCCGGTACGGAATAAAACTTATGCCAGACGCTTCGTTGGCCCCGGTAATTCACCTCCGTGGTCCTTTGCCACGTTCCATCCCTTAATTCCGCGAAATACGCGCGAACGTCCCGGATTCGTCCGTCGGGGTTACCCGGCATGCTGAATTTGCCCCGTACCTCATTGATGCGGTTGACCTCACCGATCTGGCTCAGCGTGCCCCGCCCGTAACTCAAATTATAATAGTCTACGGCAATGGAGGGTTTGCGGCCAAACTGCCACCAGGCGGTGATTGCCTTTTCGCGTACTGACTGGTTGGCGTCTCTGGATTTATTTCTATCGCCCGTTCCGAAGGGGCTGTCTACCGCGAAGTGGTTAACGGTAAGTATGGTCTTCTCATCTACGCCACGGTGCCGGGTAAATTTATCTACTTCGTACAGCTGCGTCACCTGGTTGGCGCTAAATTGGTTTTGAACGGTATGGGCGAATTCGTATCGAAATAGATCGCTCCGTAGATCCTTTTCGACAAAAATCACCAATTGCTTACCCTGAGTAAGCATATCGTTTATCGTTGGATATACGTCACCATCACTACCCCGTGGCCGGCTAGCACTCTCGAATTCCGGGTGGTTATAGATATATGATCCTAGATCCCGATAGCCCGCTCGCCGCCCCAGAAATACGTTCTCGAAGTCGGGTAGCCGCATGTTAGCGCCCGCTTCGACGTGGAGGGTCACGATATCCTGCGGGTGGTTCTCCAGCCAGTCGGACAGTATGAAATTAAATCGCTCGGCATCCATCATACACATGTTGGGCGGGCCGTGCTTGAGCCGATACTCCCCGTTGACCTGGTAAAGATCGACCATGAAGCTGCGTACCCCATCTTCGAGCTGACGCCGAATCCCGTTAGCCTGGTTCCTACCGCCAAAGCAGATAAAGCCCGGGCCATCCGTACCGTTATTGTTGGCGTTGTGCGTGATCAGCCAGGCTACCTCATCGTAGCGACGGTTCGGGTTAATGTCTTCGAAGCGCTGGGCGAATAACGCTGAGGTAAGAAACAAGGCTACGCAAAAAGCGGGTACATAATTCTTCATGGAACGTATTTTATAGTCTAACAACCCAGGACTTGTGATTTTTGGCTTGCTCTTTTTCCCTCTCACTTCCCGAAAAAGCCTCGCCGTAGCTCAGGCTATGCCTACGTTTTTTCAGTTCGTGAGAGGAAAAAATATCATCGCCAAAATTTCACAATCCCTAGGATGTTAGACTATGGATAGATAGTAATGGTAAAAAACCCCGACCAGGCGGCATACGATTGTATCCGGACTAGTCGGGGTTAATGAAAAGGCATGCGAGTGCTATGCTACTTAATAATAAGCTTGCGTTGATCCTGCGTGTTGCCGGACTGAATTTCGAGAATATAGACTCCCGCTGCGATGTCCTTAAGTTCCATTCGAGCGCCGGTCGGGCCGGTTACCGTACGCGTCACTAGCTGGCCGTTCATCGAGAAGATACTCAGCGTGGCATTGCTACGGGCGCCGTTGATGATAACGTTCAGGTAACCGTCGGTAGTCGGGTTCGGGTATACTACGATTTCAATGTTCTCGGTGGGTATAGGACCGGAAACGCCATAAGTGGTCGTGCTGACGGTTGCCTCAGCCGATCCGGCGTCCTCGAAAATCCATTTCGCGCTATCCCAGGCGTCAAAAATGCTTCCGTACTGTACGTCACCGCGCAGATTCTCTACGTGCAGGTAGGAGCCCCCCTGCCACTTGTTGCGCAGGCGAACCGAGCCGTTGCCGGCCTTACCGACACTCCACTTCGAGCTATCCCATTCGTCCTCCCGTGGGGTACACTGGGCAAGGCCGGTAAGGTTTTCGACGTGGATGTAGTGGCCCGTCCCCAGATTGCGTACTTCCACGAATCCGTCACCCAGCTCTTCGACGGCCCACAGCGTGTTTTCGGCGGAAGCGTCATCGGTGTAAGCAACGGTTTCGCCCGCATCGTACAGGTAGTTCTCTTGCCAGACGTTCTTGATGCGGAAGCCTACGGTCGGGTCCGGGTCAGTTTCATCGTCGGGGTCGGGGTCGGTGGTCTCTTCGGTAACGGTGACTACGCTTTCGGCCGTAAAGCCCCCATCGGCGGTTGTCACGGTGATGGTGGCAGAACCCGCGGCGAGTGCGTTCACCAGGCCTTGGGCACTTACGATAGCTACGCTTTCGTTGCTGGAAGCCCAGCTTACGGACTTGTTATCGGCCTCACCCGGGCTTACGTTTGCGGTAAGCGCCTGTGTTGCGCCCACTTCGAGCGAAACGGAAGCCGGCGTTACGGATACTCCGGAAACCGGTGTGGTCGGATCCGGTTCCGGATCGGGCTGATCGCCGCAAGTAGTGATGTAGACGCTGCCGAACAGGCTGGGATCGGCAAAGCCACCACTCGTGCTGGCAAGCGAAGTATACTGTACCTCGCGGGTGCCGCCACCGTTGTCGTTATCGACGGCTACGTCGAAGCCGATCCGGTCGCCGAGTGAGGGGGAGGTACCTATCGTGCTCCAGGGGATTTCGATTTCCACCGCGTAGCCGTTGGAAGTGGCGTACATCTCATGGTTGATACCCGATACATCCTGTACGGATGCGCCGCCGACGTTCACCTGGGCGTCATCCCAACGGAAGCCGAGTTGAAAGTCGTTAAGGCCATCGTAGCTGCTCGCACCGCTATTGTCACCGTCAATGAAGATCTCTACGGCATCATCGTTGTACCATTCGGCGCCGGAGTCATTGTTCAGGTCGCCATCTCTTACCTGCACGAGTACGTAGAGTGCGGAAGTAGTAGCCAGTGCCCGCCAGTTGGCACTGAAGCCCGGGGTACCGCCTCCGAAGGTTACGTTGGCAACGTCGGAAACGGGTGCTATCGACCAGACGGCATCGACCCGATCGTCGATAGTAGGCCCGTCGGTAGCGAAGGCTATGGATGGGGCGGTACAGGGTGGCGTTTCATTATCCTGGATCACTACCGTAGCGGTCGTGTTGCCGCCCAATTGATAGCCGCTTCCTTCCTCGAGGGTAAGTTCCAGCGACTCCGACCCTTCGAAGGCATCGTCATCGATGGCGCTGATCACGATCACCTGGCTCGTTGCCCCGGGTGTCAGCGTTACGCTGCCTTCGAGGCCGGGGGTGGCGGTGTAATCATCGGCGGATGCGGTGCCGCCGATGGTGTAGTTGACCGAGATGTCGGCGGCGAGCTCGGGAATGGAGATAGTAAAGGCTGCGTCGGCACCACCTTCCTGAGCGGTAGCGGAGCTGGCGGCAATTTCTACGGCGGCCTCTACCCTAACGGTTGCCTCGGCGGTGAAGCCCCCGTCCTGGGTAGTCACGGTGATGGTTGCCGTACCGGTACCGACGGCGCGCACGCTCTGAATGGCTTCGTCGTAAACCGCGACGTCGCTATCGGAGGAGGACCAGGTGACATTCTTGTTACTGGCGTTACTCGGGCTGAAATTGGGGAGCAGACGGGCGGTCTGCCCGGTGACCAGGGTGATCTCGTCTTCGGACAGGCTGACACCGGTCACGTCGACCTCACCGTTGTTGATGATGAGCTCGAAAGATTCGAAAGCCACGTCTTGGTAGATGGCGGGGTCTCGCGCAATGTTGTCGAGCGTAAGGTTATTGAACTCGGCTCTACCGCTGCGGGTATGGACGAAGATCGCCGCGCTTTCGGTCGGGCTACTGTATACGGAAGTCGTAGTCGGGTTAGCGCCCGTGCCGTCGATACTGATGTTATTGAACAGTAGGTCGTAAGAGCCGTTGCCGCCGATCTGAATGGCGTGGCGCTGCGCGTTGACGATGTCGATGTTTTCGAAAGTAACGCCCTGGATGGTGCTGCGCGGGGCAAACAACTCGATCGCTCCGCGTTCGGCACCGAATAGGTCAGTCGAGGTGCCACAGGAGATGATTGTATTCTCGTAGATCCGGATGTTTTCGGTGTCTTCGAACTGGAAGCCACTGAAATCGGTGGTCAGGCGAATGCCCGACGAACCGACGCCGTCTTTGAAAATACAGTGGTGGATCTGGTGGCCATCGCCGCCGAACAGTGCCGCGCCGCCGGCGCGGTGGGTACTTTCGACGGTGTTGTAGCTAAAGATGTTATTGACGCCCTCGGGTGCCCCGAGTGCATCGTTCGGCCATACGGCCAGTGCATCGTCGGCGTTGCTGCGGAAGTTATTCTGGTATACGGCCGAGTTAGAGGTACCCTGGCAAAGATTGATGCCATCGGCGTAGTTGTTGCGCGCTCGGTTGTGGTGGTATTTGAGGTTCTGGGTAACGTCGATGGGGTAAGGTGGG
Organism: uncultured Lewinella sp.; assembly: GCA_963668285.1. Lineage (GTDB taxonomy): Bacteria > Bacteroidota > Bacteroidia > Chitinophagales > Saprospiraceae > Neolewinella. The sequence goes on from OY764738.1 coordinate 87,826, forward strand.
TCGTAGCCCGCAATCCAGGCACCACATTCGAAGTGCGTAGCCCAGGTATCGTGGATTTCCGAATCGTCGCCATAGGTACCCATGAAGGCCTTATAGATCACGTAAGCCCCGTTGAGGAAGCGCTGGTTGTTAACCGTGTTCATGTAGAAGTGGGAGAGCTCCACGTTGGTCGCCCGGGCCAGGATGCCACCCCCGAAAACCTCCTCGCGCGAGAAGAACAGCTCGGTGTGCCATATGCCCGCCCCCTGGAAGCCGATGTTGGAGGTTTCGAACAACAGCTTGTTATCGAGCGTCCATACACCCGCCGGAATGTAAACCCCGGTACCGGCGCGGCCGGCCGCTACGAGGGCGTCCTGAAATGCCTCGAGGTCATCGCTACCGTCGTTGGGAGTAGCGCCAAAATCGACGACCGAAACGTAACCGGTCGGCTGTGGGAGGGGTGCCGGTACCTGCTCGATCTCGATAAAGTCGACGCCGTATTCGTAGGCGTCGCCGTTGGTTTTCTCGAGCCGTACCACGTCGCCCGACGAAAGGCCTTCCTCCAGCAGGAAGTGTACCTCATCGAAGCGCATACGCGGGCGGGAGCTGGGTGCGTCGTTCGGGTCGGAGTTAGGATAATACTGCCAAGCCCAGTAGGAGGTCAGGTCAATCGTCCTGACCAAGGAGCCATTTACGAACATGTCGAGGGAGCCCTCTACGCCCTCCCCCGCCGGGGCGTCGGGAAGCGTGAACCGGAGGGTGACCCCACGGGCGGCCTCATTGACGGGGAACTCCACGAACGAGCCGTTGCTCGGCAAGGCAACGTAACGCTGGTCCGAGGCCTCGATGGCCGTATTGGCCTCCTCGAAATCAGGCGCGCTCTGGAGGGTCGCCCCACCACCATACGTACCCGCGTCGGCCTCGTAACGGGTGTAAGGCATGTCGCTTGCCCCGCGCTGGATGCCATCGCTCTGAGCCGAGGCAAGTACCGGAAGCAAGAAAAGCAGAAAGAATAGCCCGGCGGCGGCGGCGACCGACCGACGGGGAGAATTCACGCGGCCCGCCAGAAACGGTGCCGCGGGGAGATGTGTGTGTAAGTGTCGAATTTTCACAGGTAGTAATTATATATTTAGGACGTTGGTTAAAAAAGCGTGTTGATACGAGCAGCTTCCGTGCAAGGAACTGAGGACTGAGGAGCCCGGAAAACCAGGAGTCATAAGCCGCCGCAATCGATTGTCGATCAGCTAATGTATGTAACTCTACTTAAATACTTTCTGACACTAAGTAGCACGCCCGTCCTTCAAACAAAATTCACCCGACCGATAAGTACGGAAAAGCATCGGTCGCGAAACCCTACGCGAGCGGGCTGAGGCTCGGGGTACCGAATCCGCTGAAAGTGCCGCCGGGCCAAGGTTTTACGCATGCCAAGCGGGGCGGGTACACGAGTCGGCTACCCCCGGCGGGCGGGCACGCCTGCCCAACTTAGCAGTGCCCGAAGGCTACGGCGGTTGCCTTAGCGCCCGGGCTATTTACTACGGCCCGAGCCACTACCAATTTAGCCAGGGCAGCACTCAAAACACACTTAGTGAGCACGATATAAATACACGTAATCCCGCATGTGTTAGCCGATAGGTAAATTCTGTCTATATGACTTCCCCCTGACCAATTCCTGCTCTTTACTACCCTGCCCTGCACCTGCGCTACGCGCCAAAATGTCATTTATCTGGTACTGGAATGCGCTTTGCCTTCCCTCCGCGGACCAAAATCAGATAACTATGCAGAAAGGAAACATTTCGGTACAGACCGAGAATATCTTTCCCATCATCAAGAAGTTCCTCTATTCCGATCAGGAAATATTTTTGCGGGAGCTCGTCTCCAATGCCGTTGACGCGACCAGTAAACTCAGGACGTTGAATCGTAAGGGGGAATTCACCGGAGAGATCGGGGAAACTACCATCGATATCATCGTCGACAAGGAGGCCAAAACGCTTACTATCCGCGACCGGGGCATTGGGATGACCGAGGAGGAGGTCAAAAAATACCTGAATCAGGTTGCCCTTTCTTCCGCCCAGGACTTCGTGGAGAAATACCAGGACGACGCCAGCATCATCGGCCACTTCGGCCTTGGTTTTTACTCGGCTTTTATGGTGGCCGACAGGGTCGAGGTACAGACCTACAGCTGGAAGGAAGACGCCCAGCCCGTGCACTGGATCTGCGAAGGTGACCCCAGCTACGAAATCGGCGAAGGCGGCCGCGACTTCCGGGGCACCGACGTGATTCTTCACATCTCCGACGATAGCGAGCAGTACCTCGAAGAAGACGAGATCGAAGGACTGCTCAATAAATACGCACGTTTTCTCGCCGTACCCATTCGCTTCGGCACCAAGACCGAAACGGAGTACAAGGAATTCGAAGGCGAGGTAGCGGAGGGCGAAGAAAAGCCCGAGCCGGAGAAGATCGAGACCGAGGTCGATAACATCATCAACAATACCGACCCGCTTTGGAAGAAGAACCCGGCCGACTTGAGCGATGAGGACTATAAGGACTTCTACCGCGAGCTCTACCCCATGAGCCAGCCGCCGATGTTCTGGATCCACCTCAACATCGACTACCCCTTCAACCTGACCGGCATCCTCTACTTCCCGAAGGTGGCCGGCGGCATGGAACTGCAGCGCAACAAGATCCAGCTGTACTCCAATCAGGTTTACGTTACCGACGACGTGAAGGAGATCGTACCGGAATTCCTGACGTTGTTGCACGGCGTAATCGACTCTCCGGACATCCCGCTAAACGTCAGCCGCTCTTACCTGCAGGCGGATGGTAACGTCAAGAAAATCACTGGCTACATCACCAAAAAGGTGGCCGAAAAGCTTAATGGCCTATTCAAAGAGGATCGGGCGGATTACGAAAGCAAGTGGTCCGACCTCGGCGTCTTCGTCAAGTATGGTATGATCAGCGAGGATAAATTCTACGATAAGGCGAAGAAATTCGTGCTGTTGGAGAATACGGACGACAAGAAGTTCACCCTTGCGGAATACCGCGAACGCATCGGTGAAAACCAGGTCGATAAATACGAGCGCAGCGTTGCGATTTATACCGCCGACTCCGAAAAACAGCATCTGGCGGTTACCGGGGCTACCGACCGTGGTTACGACGTGTTGGTACTAGAGCACGCCATCGACGCCCCCTTCGTACAGGCTTTGGAGCAGAAGGAGGACAAGCTCACCTTCGTACGCGTGGACTCCGCAACGCCGGATCAGCTCGTGCAGAAAGACGAAGAGAAGGAAAACCTGTTGAGTGAGGAGGAGCAGACCACGGTCAAGGATCTCTTCACCGGCGTGATCGGCGATAAAGGTACCGTCGAGCTTAAGCCCCTCGATACTACCGACGCCCCGGTGCAGATCGTCCGCCCCGAATTTATGCGCCGCATGAAGGAAATGCAGATGTTACAGGGCATGGATACGGCCATGTTCCCCGACATGTACAACGTTATCGTGAATGCCAACAACCCGATCGTCAAGGACAACATCCTGGCAAAGGAAGACGAAACGGAACGCTCGGAGAACGCCAAGTACCTCTATCACATCGCCCTATTGAGCCAGCAGATGCTGACCGGTAAGGAACTAAAAGAGTTTGTCGACCGCAGCGTCGGCTTGCTGAAATAAAGCTTCCACACTACATACTTACGGAAGGCCACGAATCAATGAATTCGTGGCCTTCTCGCGTATACGGGCCACATCTACCACACCGCGTGCCGGTAATACATTTAAAAAATCGGAAGAAATAGTAAGACTTATTGTTACTTCTACACAAAGGTCGCGTCCTAAGTGCGTATTCAGTATTTAAGCATTTATCGCGGCACCTCTTCCTTACTTAGCCTGCATCAGCGGCCTTTCCGCTACCCCGGGCACTTTGATTACCGAGTAGGATACGTGGATTTCAACAACTGTCAAAAACGCCGCGCTCACGACTTCTTTTTATAGCGTTCGTCCAGAAATAGTCGAACTTAAACCCCGATTAGCTTTGTGTTAACCGCCCCGGGCCCACCAGCTCGGGGCTTTTTGGTTTCCCCCCCGCTCGTATTTGGCCTATTGGACGTTAGCCAGGCTCACTTTTAGTCGGTTCGTCTGTTAGCACAACTGAACCAACAGAACAAAATGTCTCCCCTCCAAACTGCCCTTAACTCCGCCCGCCCCTACCCCGTCTACCGCAGCTACCTCACCGATCTGCTGGAGAACGAAGGACGTACGACCGGAGACAACCAGTCCGAGCTTTACCTCAAAATCGCGGGGCTGAACCAGGCGCGGATGGACCGCCTCGACCGTAGATCAAAACTGACGGAAGAGCTGAAGGCTACGATCACTTCACTCAAAAAGAACTATCTGTTACTGGTACTTACGGAAGGCTGGTGCGGGGATGCCGCCCAGACGGTACCGGTACTGAACTGGATTGCCGAGGCATCGCCCCGGGTCAGCCTCGTCTGTACACTGCGCGACCAGAACTTACCGCTGATGGATCAGTACCTGACCAATGGCGGGCGATCGATTCCGAAAGTCCTTTTCCTGGAGCCGACCACGCACGAGGTGTTGGCAGATTGGGGGCCACGCCCGCTGGTCGCCCAAGCCCTTACGACGGCCTACCTACGTAAGCCGGAGCCCAAGGAAGACTACGAAGCCCACCACCTGGAGTTACATACCTGGTACGCCCACGATAAAACGCGGTCGACCCAGGCAGAACTTCTGTCAATATTCCGGTGGCTAGAAACCAAATAGCAACCTTCTTTTTAAAAGCAGGTTAGCACGACCATGCAACAACACAAGATAGTCGTAGCTATCGGGGGCAGCTCGGGCAGCATTTACGCGAAATTACTTCTGGATCGACTCGCGCAGCTATCCGACCAGTGGGAAGCCGTCGGGGTGGTCATGACGGATAACGGGCGCTACAACTGGGAGCTCGAGTTAGGCCCATTTTCGGAAGATGCCTACCCCGACTTCACTTTTTACGCCAAATCGAATTTTCACGCCCCTTTCGCCTCGGGTTCGGCACGTTACGGTACGATGATCGTCTGCCCGTGCAGTATGGGTTTGCTGGCGCGCATCGCTACCGGGGTCAGCGCCGATCTGATCACCCGCGCGGCTGACGTGGTATTAAAGGAGCGCCGCCGCCTGATCGTCGTGCCCCGTGAGACGCCGCTCGGTCTCATCCACCTCCGCAATATGGTGACCATAACCGAAGCCGGCGGCATCATCTGCCCCGCCATCCCGAGTTTCTACGGTGGCGCCGATACGGTTGAGGCCCTCGGCCAGACGGTCGTCGACCGAGTGCTCGACCTTGCCGGCCTAAACCTGGATACGTATCGTTGGGGGGAGTAACGGGGCATTACCTTGCAAGCCCGACTGAATCGGGGCAGGTGCGGTGTTTAATTGAATCAAAAGTATGGTTGACAGAACCCTCATAACCGAGTTTTTCAAGGAATTACAAGAAGAGATCTGTGCTAGCTTGAGCTCAGCGGACGGCAGCGTGTTCCGCGAAGACGAATGGGAACGCCCCGGTGGCGGTGGTGGCCGCGCCCGCGTCCTGAACGGTGAGCACATCGAAAAGGGGGGCGTAAATTTTTCGGCCGTCCACGGCGAGTTACCCCCGGCGGCTGCCCAGAGCCTAAAGATCGGTACGGAAGCGACTAATTTTTATGCGACTGGTGTCAGTATAGTCCTTCACCCGCGGAACGTCCACGTTCCGATCATCCACATGAACGTGCGCTATTTCGAGTTGGATGGTGGCCGCCACTGGTTTGGTGGGGGGATCGACCTGACGCCTCATTACATCGTGCCCGAGCAGGCGGCGTGGTTTCATCAGCAGTTGCGTGCTACCTGCGATCGGTACGACACGGAGTATTACCCGCGCTTCAAAAAGTGGGCCGATGACTACTTTTACCTCCCCCACCGTCAGGAGACCCGGGGCGTCGGCGGTATTTTCTTCGACCGCCTCGAGCCGACCACCGAAGGCAAGACCAAGCAACAGCTATTCGACTTCACCGCTGCGGTCGGCCGCACCTTCGCCCCCACCTATATCGACCTGCTGAACCGTGGTAAGGACCTCCCCGTCAGCCCGCAAGAACGCCGCTGGCAAGAACTCCGCCGTGGCCGCTACGTAGAATTCAACCTGGTTTGGGACCGTGGCACTAAATTCGGCCTCACTACCAACGGCCGCACCGAATCCATACTGATGAGCCTCCCGCCCCTAGCCGGTTGGACGTACGCACACGCCCCCGCCCCCGGAAGCCGCGAAGCCACTACCTTGAGCCAGCTTAAGAAAGACATCGATTGGGTAGGGGCGTAGCGAGTAGGGCGCCTTGCGGGCGTTGGCGGGTAGCGGCTAATCCTAAAGCGCGTCACGCGCTCTAATGGCGATAGCCATCCTAAACGCGCCCTCCCCCGCTAAAAATCACCCCTTGCTAACCGTATATACCCACCTTCGCTACCTCTACCTGACCGACCGCTTCTTCTACGCGATCGGCGGTATTGCGGTCGTGTCCACTCTTGGGTTTTACTTCAGCGCACTCTTCTATCTGGCAGTTTTAGGTTTCGTCGGATTATTGGTGGCGACCCTGTACGATACCTACCGCCTTCACGGTCTGGCGGCAAACGTAACGGCCAGCCGGCGGACGCCCAAGGTGCTTTCGTTGAGTGACGAGATGCCCATTCGCGTTTCGGTCCGTAATGATGGTGCGGCGGCCATTGAGGCTACCCTGATCGACGAACTCCCCGAAGAGCTACAGGTAAGAGACCACCAGATACCTTTTCGGGTAGACGCCGAAGGCCAAATCGAGTTGACTTACCCCATCCGTGCGCTATCGCGCGGGGAGTATGCTTTCGGGAACATTAACATCTTCCTGACTACTCCACTCGGGCTGGCGGAACGGCGGTTGGAAGTTCCGGCCACGGCGACCGTACCCGTCTATCCGAGCATCATCCAGATGCGGCAATTTGCGTTGAAAGGTATGACCAGCGTACCGGTGCAGGGGCCGAAACGGATGCGTCGACTATCCAAAAGCTACGAATTCGATCAGATCAAGGAGTACGTATTGGGTGACGATTACCGCAGTATCAACTGGAAGGCGACCGGCCGCCAGCAAAAGCTGATGGTGAACCAGTACGAGGACGAACGGGCTCAAAGGGTCTACTGCGTGATCGATAAAGGGCGTACCATGCTGATGCCTTTCGACGGCCTGAGTTTACTGGATTACGCGATCAATGCTACCCTTGCCCTCAGTAACGTCATAATAAAACGCCAGGACCGCGCCGGGCTCATCACGTTCTCCGACAAGATCGGTTCCGTACTACCGGCCGATAGCAAACCCGATCAACTTCGCAGGCTACTCGAAACCCTCTACCGCCAGCAGGAGCGGCAGAAGGAGAGCAACTACGATCTTCTTTACTACGCCAGCCGCAAGCTATTCGGCGGTCGAAGCCTGATGATCCTTTTTACGAACTTCGAAAGCAATTATGCCTTGGACCGCGTGCTGCCGAGCTTAAAACGGATCGGCAGAGCACACCAGCTCGTAGTCATCCTATTCGAGAATACGGAAGTAGCCGATCTGCTGCGCGAACAAGCACGCGACGTAGAGGAGATCTATCTGCAATCCACCGCCCGCAACTTCGTTCAACAGCGCGAGCTGATGGCCGCCCGCCTGCGGCAAAACGGCATTCGGGTGATCCTGACCCGCCCCGAAGCACTCACCGGAGCGGTCATCAACAAGTATCTGGAGCTTAAGCAGCGGGGGCTGGCTTAAAAAAGGCCGGGGTAGAAGACGTCTTCGAGGTGTTCCAACTTATAACTTCCCGTTAGCATAAAGCAGGATCGATACGATGTCGAAGCGGAAGGCCCATTCGTGACCGACCGAGTACATGTAATGGGCGGCGGCTTTGGCGAGTAGCTTTTCTTTGCCGGCGCTGACGGCGGAGCTCGGATCCCCATACCCCAAGCCGCGGCGGGTTTTTACCTCGACGAAGTAAAGTGTATCGCCTTTGCGCGCAATCAGGTCGATCTCCGCCCTCCGGTAGCGATAGCCGGTCGTTTCGATGGTGAACCCTTGATCTATGAGGTAGCCTTCGGCGATGGCCTCCCCGATCATTCCCGTCTCGTCACTGGCAGCTGTCGGCATTGCGGCCAAGGTACCAACAAAATGCCCCGCCGGGCACGTCTTTACTGTGGAAAGCGTTTGCTTCCCGGAAACCCCGACCTAAATTTTCGGGTTCTGTTCGTATATACCATTTCGTATGCCCCGCTATACCTCCCTACTACTCCTATTTCTTATGCTTCTCTCCGTCAGTGCTTTCGCGCAGACTACGGAAGAAGAAGCGCGCGACGATCTCGACTACACCCGCGCACCGCAACGCGAGCGTTTCGACCGGCGCAATAATAACTTCTGGTACGGAACGGGGGCGCAGCTTGGTTTTGCGGGCGGCAACGGTCAGAGTTTTTTCAATATCGGCCTTACGCCGATCGTCGGCTACAAGATCAATGAGATCTTTAGTGTCGGGCCCCGTGGTAGTTTTGTCTATAACCGTTTCAAGCAGGACGGCTTCAGGGGGAGCCCGGAGATAAAAGAAGGCTATTTCACTTGGAGCCTTGGCGCCTTCGGCCGCGCGAAGATCTTCCGTGGCATATTCGCGCACGTGGAATACAGCCTGGTGAATGAGGTAGACGGCTTTACAAGTGTTGGCTCCTCCGGCGACGTCGAGACAGTCCGAAGCACGCGAGCGATTCCTTTCCTCGGAGCCGGCTTACAACAAGGCGGCGGACCGGGTGGCGCCGGCTTTGAAATCCTTATTCTGTTTCGTCTGAATCAGCCGGAGACCATTAATGACAGCCCTTACGAGTTACGGACCGGTGTTAACTTCAACTTTTAAGTTTTACGTTTCTGCTTCTTGGCGGCGGGGAACAGGATGTTATTTAGAATGAGGCGGTAGCCGGGGCTGTTCGGGTGTAGGTTCAGGTCCGTCTCCGGGTCATTGACGAAGTGCTGGTAATCCGCCGGGTCGTGACCGCCGTAGAAGCTGAAAAACCCATCGCCGAACGTACCATGGAGGTAGCGAACCTCCTGTGCGGGCTTATTTTCCCCCAGTATGAGAATGTCCGACTTAATGGTCCTTTTCTGGAAGGCGGTGGTCTGCCCCATGAAGCCTTTGACCGTCCGGAAGTGGTTCTGGGTGAGCATGGTGGGGATGGGGTCCCACTTCGCACTAAAGTCAAACAGCGTAAAGTAGTCTTGGTCCTTACTGACCTTGCGCGGGTTGTGGTCGATGTCGCTGAATTCGTATTCGAGCGGGTTACGCCGTAGCTTAAAATTCTCGAAGGCGAAGGTGCGGCTGTAGTCGAGTTTGCCCTGGGCGCTTGGGTCTACCGGATCGCCGTCGTACATCTCGGCGCAAATGTCGAGGCCTTCGGCGGCCAGTGCGATGTCGTAACTGTCAGTTGCCGAGCACATGGCGAACATGAAGCCGCCGCCGCCTACGAACTCACGTACTTTTTTGACGACGGCTAGTTTAGCCTGGCTGACTTTCCCGAATCCATTCTCTTCGGCCAGGCTCTCCTGGTAGGCGACTTGCCGGCGGTACCAGTCGGCGGTATGGTAGGCGCGGTAGAAGCGGCCGTGCTGGCCGGTAAAGTCTTCGTGGTGCAGGTGCAGCCAGTCGTACTGCGCCAGCTCGTCACCCAGCACTTCGGTATCGTACACCGTCTCGTAGGGGATCTCGGCGTAGGTGAGCACGAGCGTCACGGCATCGTCCCAGGGCTGGACGGAGGTGCCTTCACGGAAGTTGAACTCGGGGGTGTAGACGGCGATCTTGGGCGCTTTCTCCAGCTTCATCGCGTCCATGTTCTTCTCCGGGTTAGCGATCTCGGCGATGATGGCATCGAACCTTGCGTCGGGGATGACTTCGTACTTCACGCCGCGCGTCAGGCACTCTCGCTCGAAGGCGCGGCTGTGCTGAAAGGCAAAGCTACCGCCCCGGTAATTGAGGAGCCACCAGGCTTCGATCTCGCTATTCAGCACCCAGTAGGTAATGCCGTAGGCTTTCAGGTGATCCGTCTGTGATTCGTCCATCGGGATCAGAATGGTAGAGGCCGAGGCGGCGAAGGCCGGAAAGTAAAAAGGCCAGGCAAAGCGAGAGTCTACGAAGGTTCATTAGCAAAGAGTTCTGGGGGTTGTTAATACGGGAGAGTACTAATAGGTAAGATAACGCAGTTCGAGTTTGTTTCGGTGTACCTAAATAGTTTGCAGCAAATCATTGTCGATATTCAATAGTTTAAACAATTTGTGCCTTTAACCTGTACGGCTTACTTTTACGGGGGCATTGCACCCGTACCGATACCACGATGAAAAAGCAGAAAGTTAACCGTAAGTACAACTTCCCGGATGCGGATCTCTACCAGATGTGCATGGATGCCATCCGGCTGGCCAAGCGAGATATCAAGCTATTCAAGGACTATAAGTATGACGGCCGGCGGCTACAGGGTTTTTACGACCGCTGCTCAAAGTTTATGGAGGGGCCGGATGACGATGAACTGCTCGGCGACCAAATGATCGTTACCGACAAGAAGTACGAAGCCGCCGAGCACGTCAAGCACGCCATTCGGTCGGTAATGACCCGGGTGCGGATGAAGTTCAGCAACCGCACCGGCCGCTACCGGAAATTCGGGACGCAAAAGATTGGGGATATGACGGACGCCCAGCTACTCTTCTGCGGCCGGCGGGTCATCCGGGTAGCCCGGGCGCAGTGGCCCTTCCTGGAGGAGACGGGGCTCAACGAGAGTCACCTTCAGAAGCTCGCCGAGGCTTGCAAGCGCTTCGAGCTGGCGATGAACATCCAGCAGGATAAGGTAGCGGACCGGGATATTGCCGTCGAGCACCGTATAGATATCGGTAATTTGCTGTACGACGAAATGATCAAGGTTTGCGACATCGGTAAGGACATCTGGGTAGAAAGCGATCGGTCCAAATACGATGCCTATTGCATTTACGAAAGCAACAACGAGCAAAAACTGATCGCAAAGGCCAATAAACGCTAAGCAGTGTGGCTCACCCTCGGTTTACTTCTACTTGGTAGCCCGGTATTCTATTGGTGGGTGGTTAACGGCCGGCGCCTTAGCCCCGCGGGTGCCGCCGCCGCGATCGGTATTGCGTGGGCGGTCGGCTGTTCGGCAGGGCCCCTTTACCTGCTTCCACTGCTGCTGTTCTTCGGGTCGAGCGCCCTCATCGGCCGTCTGTACCCGAGTAAGCCGGCGGCGGGGAATAGCAAACAGGCACGACCGAGAGACGCCACCCAGGTGCTCGCCAACGGGGGCTGGTACGCGCTGGCAGCCATCCTGACCACTACGGCAGGAACTACGCCCGAAAGTTTGTTTGCGATCATGGCGGCGGCCACGGCGGATACCTGGAGTAGCGAACTGGGGCAATACTTCGGCGGCCCCACCTACGATATCGTACGGTTGCGCCGGGTGCCGGTCGGGCTCAGTGGTGGCATCTCCTTAGCGGGTTGCTGCGCCGGACTCGGAGGGGCCGGGGTCATTGCACTCCTATCTCTATGCTGGCCTGCTACCTCCGTTGCCGAATTCGCCCTGGTGATTTTCGTGGGCTTCGGTGGCATGCTGATGGATAGTTTACTCGGGAGTTGGTGGCAGGCCACTTATCGGGACCCAAAAACCCGGCAGTTACGCGATAGCCCGCAGCCGGGCGACACCCTGCACGGCGGCGCGTCTTTCATAACCAACGATGTGGTAAATGCCTTAAGCTTACTATTTGCCTGGTTGACCTACGAACTACTGGCCGGTTTACTGTTGTAGCTCAAAATAGCTACCGAGCCTAACTATGCCCCCTGCCCTGATCCTTTTTATTAAAAACCCCATCCCGGGTAAAACGAAAACCCGCCTGGCCGCCACCGTAGGCGACGAAATGGCCCTAAAGATGTATTCGGCCCTGACCGAGTGGACGCGGGAGCAAGCTCAGGGCCTGGGCGATGAAGTCACCCGTTACCTCTACTACTCCAACGAAGTCATCGCCGATGATGGGTGGCCCGAAAGCCAATTCGAAAAGAAGTTACAGAAAGGTAACGGCTTAGGCGAGCGCATGGAACGTGCTTTTACCGAATGCTTCGGCCAGGGCCACGAAAAAGTGGTTGTGATCGGCAGCGACTGCCCGGGGGTCACGACAGCCTACCTGCGGGAGTCCTTCGCCGCGCTGGAGGCCGCCGAGGTAGTGATCGGGCCGGCCGCGGACGGTGGTTACACCCTTTTAGGCACCACTAGTCTTCAGGTATCTCTCTTCCGGGATATGGAGTGGAGTACCGACCGGGTTTGCCAGCAAACGCTAGCCCGAGCGGAAGCGGCATCGTTGAAATTTACCCGGCTAGCTACCCTGGTCGATGTCGATCATTTAGAAGATTGGCACAGCTATGGTTGGACGTTACCAAATTAATTTCTGCGATCTTGTTGTTTGAGTTAAATGAAGCCTGTATCTTGCACACTGAAAGCAGGCTTGCAAAAATTTCCCATTTTAGGGTATGAAAAGTTTTGCTATTTGTATTAGCTTTGCTTTCCGTTCCGGTCTTGCTGTTCAACCTTTCAGATAAGTTCACTGTTTTACTTTCGTCTCTCTAAGAAAAAAGCCTCCTCTGATCACATCCGATCTACAAGAATTTTGACAGTGTGTTTTCCGCGTGTCCCGGAGCCTCGATGTTCTATCGGCTCCGGGATTTTGCTGTCTAGCCGAATCCGTCCGACGTAGTGCCCTTCCCCTCCCCCGGCAATCTTTGAAGAAGCGGCCTGGATTTATGGGGGCGTCATATCGATCTTCCCGTTACGACTGAGCAGTATGGCCACCGAGCGCGTTGTCGGAAACTGCGCGCAGATAATGATCGTGGCAACCGTGATCGGAACGCTCAGTAGCATTCCGACTATCCCCCAAAGCATCGACCAGAGAATCAACGAAAGCACGACCACCAGGGGGCTGATGTTCAGGGTATTACCCATTAAGCGCGGTTCGAGGATGTTGCCGACGGCAATCTGGATGATCGATCACCCCAATGATGATGATGAGGAACGGCGTCAGGGTTTCGAACTGAACCAAAGCCAGCATACCCGGGCAGGAAGGTGGCGACGACGGAACCGACCGTGGGAATGTAGTTGAACAGATAAAGATCAGGAAGGCCCAAGAAGGGCGTAGTCGATCCCTACCGCAAACGAAGATGCCCCAGCTCAAGCAGTGCCGTGATCATGCTCGTCACCGTTTTCACGCCGAGGTAGGTCCGCATGGCGGAGTTGATGTGGTTCAGGGTCAGGGAAAGGCTTATTTGGATTGTATCGAGGTCCAGGCCGAGGGCGACGCATCTTTCTTGCCCGAAGGTATGCGCTGTTCGATGATAAAAGAAGAGAACGTACAGCAGCACGAGAAGTAAGCCCACGGGCAAAACTCGTGACGCGTGCTGAGCAAGCTCGGTGTTGTAACACCCACGAAGCATATCCGTAGACCCCCAACTCCTCGTAACGTCGGCGCTTCCAGGTTCGGCGTCCGGGCTGACCAGCTCATAGAGCCGGGCAATCTGCTGCATTGACCCGGGGGATATACTTGTTGCGCTGTCCTGGCTGAAGTCCGTGCAGCGTCTGCACGATAATGCTATCCGCCGATCAGGTAGATCGACAGGCCGATGAATAGTAGGGACATCCCCAGGGAAAACCCATTCCGGGATGCGGCGGCCGATGAACGGCAGGCGTTTGAAACTGTTCGCTGAGGGCGTTGACGAGGTACCAAACGACCAGGGCGGTGAAGATCGGAACGAGGTAAGACTTACCGATCACGATCAATGAGCGACGAGCATGAAGCTGATGGCGATCAACCAGCTTGCTACGCGGCCGTAATGCTTTACCTCCACCGGCGTCCGTAGCGAGCTTCTCGATACTGGGCCCGCTCGGGGACCCACTTTCGATATCGACCTCCCCCGCCTTCCTCGACGTGGATCTCCGCACGGGCGGCGGTCGGTTACTGCATTCTACTTCCCACCTTGGGTGCGCTGAGCTTGACTGCGAACCAGGTAACCATCACCTCGCTCTTCCCTACCTTCGTTTGCACCTGCGTCCGCGCCCTTCATCTCTAGACATATTTATGGAACTTCTATTCAGAACTAACGGACTGCTCCCATACCTCAGTTCTCGTAAATGATCTGGCCATCACCAGAAGCTTGTCAATAAAGCTCGAGACAGTTGCGGCGGGGGCGGCAGATGAGGTAGCCGCGGCAATCGTAGAGGTACTGGCCCTCCGGAAGACTTTCCAGAAGGTAAACGAAGCGGCCGTCTTTCCAGGGAAAACGGGTGATATAAGTAGCGGCAACCGTCTTCGTGCGGCGTCCACGAGCCAACTGGGCCGGGTTTTTCGTAGGCTTCGCAAACCACCGGGCGGGGCAACGCCGGAGCTGACCCGCAGCAACCGCATACAGGTGATGCGGATGACGGCGTCCTCGTTCGCGTACAGTCGGTCGAGCTTTCGTAACTGCGTCCATATATTCGAAGCCGATACTGATTCGCGTGCCCGCACTTCCATGGGCTACCACCGCGGGGCCGAATGCCGACCCGTAGCAGCACGCCCCTTATCCGTTTCCAGCAGTATACCACAGCCATCCAGGCCATCATAATTGCGCACTTCGACGGCCATCGAGCATTGGTTGCGTGCCGCGGGGCAGCGGCGGGCTTCGGCAGTGGCGGACCGGCTGGATGTAGGGTTCGTAGCTGCGTGGGTCGGGTATCTTAGGGGGCAGGTAAGGCCCGGTGGGGGAATCGAAGGGTTCTTCGCCGACGATGTCCGTTACCGCGGCGGGTTCGTCCAGGCTCCCCGATCTCCGAGTTGGTGCCATCGTAGGCGCCCGTTATCTCCGATGACCTATTTCGAGTTGCGTGGCCTCGGCGATGACCGATCGTCCGAAGGCGCCCCGGGTGGCCGGTTGCAGGGAGCCGCAACTGAACGCGAGGCTAACAAGTGCTAAAATATACCAGTACTTCAAACCAAAATGGAGCTTACAAATGAAGAGAATCGCACGCCGCCCGAAATTGCTTATTTTTGCCCGCCCTTACGAACGCGGGGCTGGGCCTGTGCTTTTTGTCGTGGGCCTGTGTATCGTCGGCAAATATCGTAATTCCACGTAGGAAACCGGCACCTCGCCGGCGAAAGCGTTCAACGCTAAGCCTGCTGAGGGGTTAACCTTGCCGAACAATATTCGCAACGAAACACTATTTCATCCATCATCCAAAAACCCCTTGTCCCTGACATGAACGGAGAAAAAATTACCATTTCCGACGGCAAACTGAACGTCGCTAACCACCCTATTATTCCATTCATCGAAGGTGACGGCATTGGCCCCGATATCTGGGCGGCCGCCAGCCGCGTGCTCCAAACCGCCGTGGAGAAAGCTTACGATGGCGAGCGCAGCCTCGTATGGAAAGAAGTCCTGGCCGGCCAAAAAGCCATGGACCAAACCGGAGAGTGGCTTCCCCAGGCTACGCTGGACACGATCAGCGAGTACCTCGTCAGCATCAAGGGCCCTCTGACGACGCCCGTCGGCGGCGGCATCCGGTCCCTGAACGTCGCCCTACGCCAAAAGCTGGACCTTTACGCTTGCGTACGCCCCGTTCAGTACTTTGACGGCGTCCCCAGCCCGGTCAAAAACCCGC
Source organism: uncultured Lewinella sp. (assembly GCA_963668285.1). Classification (GTDB taxonomy): domain Bacteria; phylum Bacteroidota; class Bacteroidia; order Chitinophagales; family Saprospiraceae; genus Neolewinella. The sequence goes on from OY764738.1 coordinate 103,525, forward strand.
AGGATGTGGACATGATCATCTTCCGGGAGAATACGGAGGACATCTACGCCGGCATCGAATTCGCCGAAGGGACGGAGGAGAACGCCGCATTCCTGAAATGGCTCAAAGAGACCTACCCGGACCGGTACAGCAAGGTGCGCTTCCCCGGCACGGCCGGTATCGGCATCAAGCCCGTCAGCCAGGAAGGCACGAACCGCCTCGTCAAGGCGGCGATCCAGTACGCGATCGACAACGACAAGAGCAGCGTCACGCTCGTCCACAAGGGCAACATCATGAAGTTCACCGAGGGCGCTTTCCGGGATTGGGGCTACGAGACGGCGGCTCAGGATTTCGGTGGCGAGGAACTCGACGGCGGCCCGTGGCACACTATTAAGACGGATAGCGGCAAAACGATCACCATTAAGGACGTCATCGCCGATGCCATGTTGCAACAGATCATCCTGCGCCCGAAGGAGTACGAGCGTGATCGCTACGCTGAACCTCAACGGTGATTATATCTCCGATGCGCTGGCCGCGCAGGTCGGCGGCATCGGCATCGCGCCCGGCGCCAACATCAACTACAGCACGGGCATCGCCATTTTCGAGGCTACGCACGGCACGGCGCCGAAATACGCCGGGCCAGGACAAAGTCAACCCCAGTTCCGTAATCCTTATCCGGTGAAATGATGCTGCGGTACATGGGTTGGGGCGGAAGCGGCGGACCTGATCATCAAGGGTATTGAGGGCGCCATCAATAAAAAGCGGGTCACGTATGACTTCGAACGCCATTGATGGACCGGGGCTACCCTGCTGAAATGTAGTGAGTTTGGGGATGAGATCATCGCCAATATGTAGGCTGCTGCTAAAGACGAATAGAATCGTTATCCGATAAATGGCCTGAGCTGATTTTTACGGATACAAACCCTAAGCGCTGCGTCCTTTGTTGGGCGTGGCGCTTTTCGTTCGGGGGTGGGAGTGTGAGAGTTGCTACCGTACGGCTCTGCTCCGCATGGTTCAAGCTACCGCACGGCCTTGGTTACCGCACAGCTTTAGCTATTGCACGGCTTCGGCAAAATCTACGACGTTGATCTCCGTCCATGCTTCCGCCTCAAACCAGATTCAAGTGGCGCGGGGTTTTTGTCCCCCGTACAGGTGTCGCACTTGAAGAACAGGTAGTATAGCTGCCAGTAGGGGCCGACTTTTTCGCCGAACGGATCTGCTCGATGCGGCTGCTCGACTCTCGCTGGAAGCCGGTGGTAGAGGTGGGCCAGGCGCCAGGCGTAATACGCCTCGTCGTGAAGTTCGACGACTTCGAGCAGGTAAACATCGCCGAGGTAGCGCTCGAGGAAGCGACGGGCGAAGACGGCGTGGTGCTTCGTCCAGTCTCGCGGGTTCCCCTTATGCTCTATGAGTTTAAAAGTATCGTGGACGAAGCTGATTATCCGCAACTTCCGGCGGGTCTCCGCATCTACGCCTAATTGATCGATATTGGCGTTGACCTCGATGATGTGCGCCAGGATGGTGCCTTCCGGATGCCCGTAGCGCGGTACGCCCCACAGTAAGCCCATACGATAGCCCTCATCCTCCAGAAAGCTAGCTTCGAGGGGTGTCTCCGGTTGTAGGGCAGCCGTAATTTCTGCGCAAGTCAAGGGGTCGTCGTATCGTTTTTGCGTCACAATCTAAGGCAAACGCCCGGAGTTATGGGGAAGTTTTGGTCAGGAAACAACCATCGCTCGTCAGTCGTTAGCGGTACAATGCGCTCTTTCTTCCACTTATTCATTGCCGCTCTTGGTGGTGGCCTATTGGCGGCGGCGGTCGTACTTACTACGCTGCATCTCTGGCCGGCGGGAAACCGCGCGGTGGATGCGGCCTCTTTCCAGGCAGCCCCCCCTGCGGGCGGACAGGTTCCGGCCTTCTTCACCGGCTACGACGGCTCGATAGGCGCCCTACCCGACAACCTCCCCAACCTAAAGGCCGCCGCGCGACTCGCTACGCCCACCGCCGTTCACATCGCCTCCCGCTCGGCCGACCTCCCGGTGGATGCCATCAAGCGGCTTTTTCAGGATCGGGCCGACGGGCCACCGCCTTCGGACGGGGAGGGCTCCGGCGTCATCTACAACGAACACGGCTACGTGGTGACAAACTACCACGTAGTGCGCGGGGCCGGGGAGATTCGCGTTCGGATGTCCGACCGCCGTTCGTACGCCGCCAGGCTGATCGGGCAGGACCCTAAGTCTGACCTGGCCGTCCTCAAGATCGAAGGGGAAGAAAAGTTTCCCTACCTGGAGATTGCCGATAGCGACCTCGCCGAGCCCGGTGAATGGGTGTTGGCGGTCGGCAATCCGTTAGGGCTGACGAGTACGGTGACCGCCGGCATCGTCAGCGCCAAGGGGCGTAACATCAGCTTGCTCAAGGACCTGGATGCCATAGAATCTTTCATCCAGACCGACGCGGCGGTCAACCCGGGCAACAGTGGCGGCCCACTCGTCAGCGCCGACGGCAAACTACTCGGCATCAACACCGCGATTGCCTCGCGTACGGGCCGCTTTCAGGGCTACAGC
>OY764739.1:0-7869 GCA_963668285.1 uncultured Lewinella sp.
TTCACCGCCGAATCAGCCCCCTATTGACGTGCGCGCAACTTTTCTACTAGCCTTCTTGAGCTTACTCACTCCACTTACCGCTCAGGAAATACCGGTCGATACTCCTGCTACTTTAGACTTTGTAGCCTATTGGGAATTAGGGGAATCGTACACCTCATGAGTGCGAAGTTGATGGTGGTAAATAGCGAATTTACGATAAGATCTCGGGGGAGTATTGCACAAAGTGTGTCGCTAACATTTTAGCGAAAAGAAATAAAGAAATGCGGCTAATTTTGACAAGTTCCGCGTAGCGGAAAGGAGACTCGTGTAAATCAACAAAGCTTTGTACTAGGGCTCCGTTGGCTTAGAGTTTCAGGCGTAGTCAATCATCATAAATGGTGGCTAGCTTGGAAGGGATTCAGTTTCAGTCATGCAACAATCTCCCGTTTATGGTAAAATACCTAATAGAGCCCAAACTCCTAAAAATCGAATTGCCAACAGTTGATCGCACCAACCAGCCCCAATCCTTCCTCCAGGTTATTCGCTACCGTAGTCGGTTCTGCGAAAGGATTATCTTCATTGACATCCAGCGTCGAGCGAGTTAGTAAATAGTCGTACGTAGTTTGTGTCGTCTGACAAATGTTGAGTGTATTTTCCACATCTGAAACTATACCCAGTTCGCTACTTATGAAAGGACCCAGTGCATCCCGGCCATGAATAAAGTCATAAAGTACCCGCTGTGTAACAGTCGGTCGATTTCCCCCCCGCCTGAATGTTTCGTCGGCAAATAAAAGATAGTAGTCCTGCTCCCCGGGTTGATTCGGCCACCTTACTAATACGCTTCGATCCCCGTCCTGTTCCATTACCTCCTCGAGTAAAATTGAGTCTCGTAAAATAGTCAGCTCAGGAACTGTGACCTGACCCCGGGCCGTCAGCCCGTCCCACTCCGCAATAATCTCGTAGGTCTCACTAGCTTCCAATGCGGCTATCGTTTGCGGCAAGAGATATGTACCTCTTCTACCCGTTTGCGGAGGTTCGACCGCTAGGTTGCCCATCGGGCCAATTAGGGTAACCTGCGCATCTCCTACCATTCCATTGATGGGATAATCGGATGGTGGAGTGCCGACGGCAGGGGCGGTCACGAACACGTCGACCCGAATCAAGGAGTCCTGCGGAGAAAGGATGCTATTGAGAATCAACTGCCGCTCGTAAGGAAGCGCGTCTATTTCGATCTCCTTCTCAAAAAATTCGACGCAACCACTCGTCAGTAACGTACATATTGTGAGGGTTACAATAAGGAAGCGCATAGGCTAAAATTCAAAGTTATACGAAAGACTCGGCACTATCGGGAAAAGCGCCCGTTGTATTAGTACCCGTCGATTGCCGCGACGGCGTTCCGTGTTTACATAGAAAGGGTTAGCCCTGCTGTATGCATTGTAAAGCCCGAGCTCCCAAACGGCACTTCCCCACTTTGGAGACCGCCGCCAGCGCAGAGCTACATCAAGTCGGTGAACAGCAGTCATACGGAAGTTATTACGCTCTTCAAAATCTGCTAGCCTGCCGCCCGTGGTGAAAAACCCGGGTAAAGTATTGTATCCATACTCGCTGATGGGGACCGACGTTGGTACTCCGCTACCGTATGTCCAGTTAGCGGAAACGAGTAAATTGGGTCGCAGTTCGTAGCGGGCGGTGACCGTCACGTCATGACGCCGATCCTGGGAAGCTGGGAAGTAGTTATCGCCGTTGACACCCAACAGCCGTTCCTCGACTCCCGCTAAAGTGTAGGCCATCGAGGTCCGTAGCCGTTTTTTATTATACGTTACCCCTAGTTCTAATCCGGCAGCCCGGGCGCTACCAGTAGTCAGCTTATCGAGTACATTGATGCGATCGGCCCGGCCAGGACTACTAATAGCATCTAGCAAAAAGAAACTGGCCCCGTTCTCGTAGCCAACGATATTAGTAAAGCGGCGGACGTAGGCAGCTGCGGTCAGCGACCAAGGACTATCGCGGCGAGGGCTCCAGGCACTTCCTACCGAGATTTGCTGACTAGCCTGAGGTCTAATAGTCTCAGAGGCTGGCACCCAAAGATTGGTAGGCAGGCTCGGACCGGAATTAGAAAGCAGGTGCAAGTATTGCTGTGTATACGCGTAGGCGACGTTCGCCGTCCACCCCTCCCGCAAACGGTAGCTTAAACTCAAGCGGGGTTCGGCTGCATAGTAACTGCGGTCCGCACCCCGAGGCGTAAAGTGGGTGAAGCGGAGTCCGTAGTTAGCCGTTAAGCGTGGGGAGATGATAAATTCATCTTCAAGATAGGCAGTCAGTTCTATTGCTCGAACGGAATCGGCTCCTGCAGCGCTACCGCCTCCTGTTTCCGTGCTCTCTCCTGAGGCAGTTAATTCGAAAACATGATCGGTTAGCGAAAGCCCCGCCCGCAGGGTATGGCTACTGGAAAGGAAGTAGTCCAGATCCGTCTGGAGGCCGAGGTCACAGATACCACTCCGGTAGGTAACCCGATAAAGCTGGTTGCGGGTAATCTCTTCGTTCTCTACTTCGAAGTCAAACGAAGTACGGATGGCCGTAACGTTCAGAAAGGCACGAGCGCCGAGCTCCCGGTTGTAGCGCACGGTAAGAGTTCGATTACCCCAGTCGAAGCCGTCGGTCTGGACGATACCGTCCCGTTCATCCTGAAAGGAAAAGCGATCCTGGCCTAGATAACCACTGATAAATAGCTGTTGGCGGTCATCGAGATAGTAATTTATCTTAAAATTACCGTCGTAAAAGTAGAGTTTGTCATCGGCTCCACTCGCCACATTATAGATCGCGTCGAGATAGGTACGGCGACCAGAGAGTAGTACACTGACTTTTTCGTTCTTTCCGATCGGGCCTTCCAATGTAAGTCGTGAAGTGAGCAGTCCGATGCCGCCGCGGCCATGCCATTCCTTACGGTTACCTTCCTTCATGCGTAAGTCGACCACCGAAGAGACCCGCCCGCCAAAGCGAGCCGGGAAATGGCCTTTATAGAGCGTTACCCGCTGAAGTGCATCCGCGTTGAAGACCGAGAGGAAGCCGAAGAGATGAAAGGCGTTGTAGACGGGTGCGCCGTCCAGTAAGATCAGGTTTTGCCCCGGGGAGCCTCCTCGTACGAACAGGCCACCAAAGCCTTCCCGGGGGTTACCGACACCCGGGAGTAGTTGCAATGCTTTCAAGGCATCTTTTTCCCCCAACAAGACAGGGTTATCAATGATGTCACGTCTGTCAATTTGGTGGAGGCCGGCACTGGCACGGACCGCCGTGCTTGCCTGTGCGCTGACCTCGACGGTGGAAAGTTGCTGATCGGCTTGTACGAGGGCAACGTCCAATCTTTCCTGGCCATCCGGCCGAAGGAAAATGGTATCGTTCTGGTACCCAAGGTAGCTGAATATCAGTAGATCATCCTCCCCCGTTTCCTCTGCATTCAGAGTAAGGCTATAGAAACCATACGAGTTGGTCTGAGCCCCCGTAGCTGCCGAGGGGATGTATACATTAACGCCGGCCAGTTGCTCGCCGGAGGCAGCGTCAGTTACTGTTCCATTTAAGGTACGGGAGGACTGAGCTTCAAGAGGTAAGGCGGTTAGAAGTAGAGCGATAATGTGCAGTGTGCGGAGTAGTCTATCTGAGGACATACTAGCGCTTAATAGCAACGATAGATACTTGGTAACTTTTGGAGCCTTGTATAGCATCTTGAATAACTCGACTATCGGTGTCGGTTAATATATTCAATTCCTCATCACGTAGCTCAATAGTCAATACACCACTTAAAGCGCGCGTTAGATCGGTATCTTCATTCCCCGGCAAATTCGGTAGCCTGAAGTTGATGAAATTAGGTCCTTGGTCGGCTACAGTGAGTTGATACATGTAATTATAGGAAACTCCGGCAGAGTCGATAATCGTTACTTCACACCGACCGCCACTACCGTTGCTATCTCCATCACATTCTGCAAACTGAAAGGTAGGCGATGCGGTAAAGAGTACGTTACCGGTAGTATCATCAGTCACTACGAATTCCATCGTCTCGAAGGTCCCCTCAATACGGTTAAGAATTTGGCGCTCTTCAGAGCAAGCTGCACCCAAAAGGAGCACTAATAGAGAAAAGGATATTGTACGCATGGTTATGGGTAGTTTTGGTGCTAAATTAAGGACAAGATTACGATATTTAGCTACAAACACAGGAAAAAGTAGGTGAGTTGTAGCCGGTGTATCATAATATGAGCCATGGCAGATGCCTCAAAGTTGTAGCTTTGACAATGTGGTTCAAACAAAAAAAACATGCTATTCAATTAACTGAATGCTCTCTGTGCCCACGGTCGATGTCGTTATAAATTTAAAGCGTTGTTCTTAGCTAGTACTCTGATAATTGACTAACGGTCAACATTCCTCCTGATTTATGGAAAGATGAAAATCATTATTCAAAGCATCTCAGGATACAAGATCACCCATTCTCGTCCACCGACTCTTAGCGGATAGGAATCATTAGGAGGGGATATGAATAGCGTTAAATATTATTGAGCGCAGACCGGTATGTAGCAAGAACCTCGCCTTTAAAGGCAAGGTTCTTGCTACTAGATACCCCTATTCGTTTGCATCAAGCCCTAAATCTTGAATTATTAAGGTGAGAGAGATTTTCTAGACTATTATAAATAAGGTGCCAGAAGCCATTTACGACCTCAGGCACCTATTTTAGCAATAGCTATTGCGGTAGCTTAAAGATGATTAATTATCAAATCGTAAACGCCAGCGGAGAGTAGACCTGGCGCCATATTCGCCGGCGCATCGATCTAAGTATACAGGCCAAGTGCCAATATAGTCACCGTTAGTGCTTAAAAAGGCAGGGGCAGTTACGCTGTAATCTTCACCATCATAGGTCACATCAATATTTTCATTTTGCTCGCTGAATATTGAATTATCTTCTTCATCCCAACGGAAAGTTAGTTGTTCGCCGAATTGAGAATTCCAACGGAATAGGAAATCATTAAAGGTATCCCACCGTCCCTGTTTGACGTCATGACGATCAGGATTGAATTCAACATCTATAACTCTATTCCCAGTGCCTTGAGTAGCGAGGAATGGGCCATCGCCACCAAGTACATTTAGCCGTAATTCAGGATGTCCAAAATTTTCGTAATTATGTACAGCATCCATACTAAGACCAGTAATGCTTACGTCGTCTCCGAAGTTACGAGTACAACTACTGCCACCGCCGCCACCGCCGCCACCGCCGCCACCGCCGCCACCGCCGCCGCCACCGCCGCCGGGAGGAATAATTTCTGTACCTTCAATTTTAGCAGAATTAGAGTTGTCCTGATCTTTTTTATCAGGAGCTACGAATAAAAATAATGAGCGATCAAGTACATATTTTCCGTTTTGATACAGCATACGTTCATTATCCGCCAGAGTAATTACTGGGTTCTTATATGATTGTCCTGATTGAAAAGTCACAGACTTTCCATTAGCGAAGTAGCCTTCGATTGTCCCAGTCTTATTGGCTTCTGGGTTAACCACAACCGCCGGTGCGTATTCCTTAGTATTCCAGTCGAAAATACCTACAGGAACATTTATACTAAGTAAAGGAGCAGTAGTTTGTAAATCTTTAACGACGGGATCGCTAATACGGCCATTAGAAAGAAGTTTGTCTTCAACTGAAAGAAAGGCTTCTTCAAACGTACGTCCGTCTGAAAGAAGGTTGTACTTGACAATGCCATAAATAACTTCGTAGTCGTACGTGACTCGTTTAAGCGCTTCCGCCCGGATAAATTCACGTACAATTGGATCTGCCAATGATTCTAGCAGAACGACGTTCATACTAGTGTAGACTTCGACGGGAGTAGTAATCTGCTCCGCTGCAGTAGGGGTGAATTGTTCATCCTTTTCGCAGGATGAAAACGCTAGGCAAAAAATACCTAGGGCGGCTGTAATCAGCCGCAGAAAAACTTTAGAAAACATAATAATATGGGATTTAGAATAACTTGGTTGGGTTAGTAGTTTGAAATAAAGATTGTACTTCAATCTACAAGTGTAAGTGTGCCAAGTGTCACGTCAAATACATCACTAAATTAGTAAAAATATGTTTGGATTCCAAAATTTACGCTAGATATTAAATTTATAGACAAGTATATGTTTAAACATTTTTAGAAGGTATCACGGCGATCAGCAAAATTATCATCTGAATATCTATCAAATAAACGAACACAGCCGTATTTAACACTGTTTCGTTTTGTGCCTCTGATTGTTCTTTGGTGTAAGTCCACCCATTCGAAGCTTCTTTCAACAATCCATCGCTTAGCCTTTATCATAAGTCCTTTACTGCCCGCTGGTATTTAAGGCAATAGAGACTCAACGCTATCTAACTAGCTCATCAATTCAGCAAAGCTTCCAGTATGGAGTTCATCGCCAAATAAAACTGGTTCTTCACTTTTTGTGTGGGTCAGTAGATTTGGTCCTTCTAAGTGGAAATAAATCATATGGATGAAATTCTGCGGGTTTCTATATCCCTTAGCTACTCGCTTAATCTCCCGAATCGCTAAGTTTATCCGTTCGGCATACCCATCACTCTGTAGCCACTTGAAGTAGGTCTTGATCCCAAACCAATGCCTCGATAACGTCTTGCCAACTTTTGCAAGTTCAGGTATTGCGCTGACTTTTGCCTGCTTGATCCAAGCTTTTAGCGGCATAATACGGCTATCGTTAACAGCTTGATCTAATAAGTCTTTGAAGATATGCTTGTGCCGATAATTCTCTCCCAAGTCTGCGTACTCTTCGCTGAGTAGGGCTAGCTGTTCGATCTGTTCTTGGCTCAATTTGTCAGTTGACTTCAGCCACAAATAGCGGGGTTTTCTTAAGATTTGTAGCCTGACGAGTTTGTTCTCTCCTTCTAACCAGGTCGACCGCTTTACTCATGAGCTGAGCCAGGTGGAAGCGATCAAAAACCAGATCCGCAGCGTGGAGAAACTCTTGCTGGGCTTTGATGTATGACGGTGATAAATCAGAGGTTACCACCTTCACTTTTTGGCGATCCGCTCCTCGAATCTCCATATCGATCATTGCGTGACCTACCGCATCACTATCTTTTCCTAAAGACAAGCCGACTACTTTCTTCGCTTCGCGATCGGTAAGGTAAGTGTGCCCTTTAGATCGGCTCGTCTCATCAACTCCTAACTGCTTAACAGCTGCTAAAGGTTGGTTGATAAGCGCTTGACAAACCCTACCACTGATTACCCGGTCTACGACCTTAGCTCCTATACGGAGCTTTCTGGCCACTCCTGACTTGGACATCATGCCTTGTAATAAAAGAACTACCTCGTCCTCAAAAAGCAGTGTGAAACCTGAGCTTGCATCGGCCCAATCTACCTTAACCTGGCGTACCTTTCCACTGGCAAGTTTCACCCGCGGTACCCGAGCATGTAGTAATGTTTTGTGCTGGAAGAAATTAAGGTGGCGCCAAGTACGCTGCCGGTGATCGTAAGGTCCATAATCTTGCCCTTTGTAGCTGAAACAGGCTCCCTCTTCATGGTCAATGTGAATATGGAGCTCTTGCTCTGACTCAACGGGTACAAACTCTACTTTGGATACCCGCCATGGTCAAGTCAATCCTAAAGCTGCTGTAAAAAGATCTAGTTCTCTCATGACCGAAATTTAGCCAAACCCACACAAATGGGCGAAGAACCCGTAATCTTTGGCCGCGGCGACGATGGCCTCGATCTCCCCCTCCCGAAATTGTGGCCCCTGCCCGTCCTTGGCGACGCTGAGTACCCCGCCGGTGGCGGTGATCTTGATGCAGTCGGCGCCGTTTTTGTAGCGGGTACGGACGGCCTTCCAGGCCTCGTCGGGTGAGTTGATCACGCCAGCGTCGGGGCC
>OY764740.1:0-2908 GCA_963668285.1 uncultured Lewinella sp.
CCGCCGCCACCCTGGCCGTTCAACTCGCCGAGCAGGAGATTACCGTCGCCCGCGCCGGCATCGCCCGCACCCGCGCCGAACTAAAACCCGGCTTCCGGCTCGGCTACTCCGCCCAGCAATACTTCGAGGGCGGCTACCTCAGCGGCATCGAAGCGGGTGTTACCCTACCCCTTTTCAATAAGGTCACTAACCGGCGTATCGAAGCGCAGCAACTTGGCGTCGCCGTTGCGGAATCCCAGTTAGCATCCACCCGACTACGCCGCCGTGGCCAGCAACTGGATGCCCTCGCCGGCCTCCGCCAGGCTGAAGCCAGCCTCACCTATTACCGCGAACAGTTGCTTGCCATCAACCCCGAGATCGTCCGCATCTCCCGTCTCAACTACCGTGCCGGAGAGGTTACCTACCTCGAACTCCTCGGTGCGCTCGACCTCCTGGCCGACAATCAGATAGGCTATCTCAACGCCCTTCTGGGCCACAACCAAACCGTAGCCCGGCTACAATTCCTCAACCAATAATCACATCGTCCCGATGAATACCATAAAACAACTCAGCACTGTCCTTTCTGCATTGCTTCTACTCTGCACCTGCGACCGCGCCCAACCCCACGAAGACAATGATGGACACGACCACGGACCAACCACTGAACGACCGGCAATGAATACTACCATCGAGGAGTATGGTGATGAAGACGAGCACGGCGACGAAGGCATCCACCTCACCGTTGCCCAGATCGAAACCATGGATATAGGATTCGGCGATTTTACCTGCCTTAAAATCAACGATTACGTTTCCGCCACCGGCACCCTCGACCTGCCCCCCAATGGCTACGCCGCCGTCAGCGCCCGCGCCACTGGTTTCGTCCGCAATACCCGCAATTATGTTGAAGGCGATTACGTCAAAAAGGGAGCCACCCTCGGCTTCCTGGAGGACCCCGACTTCATCGACCACCAGCAGCGCTATCTCGAACTATCCGCCGAACTAGTCTATCTACGCGAAGAACTCGACCGTCAGGAAACCCTCCTTGCCGCGGACGCCGGCATCCTGAAGAACGTTCAGCGCCTCCGCTCCGAAGTAGCCGCCAAAACGGCACAACTGGCGGGTACCCGAGAACAACTGGAATACCTCGGCATCCGCACCGCCAACCTGACGACCGACAACATCACCAACCGCATCACCCTCTTCGCGCCCCGCTCAGGTTACATCACCAGCATCACCGTACACGATGGGATGTACGTTGAGCCGGCCACGGAATTAATGGAACTCATCGATGAAGAACACTTCCACCTCGAACTGGACGTCTTCGAGCGCGACGTAGCCAAGATCAGCAAAGGCCAACAACTCACCTACACCGTTCCCTCCCTTGGCCCCCAACGCTATACCGCCGAGGTCCACGTGATCGGCAAAGAGTTCAACGAGGAAAATAAAACCGTCCGCGTCCACGCCCACCCCACCGGTAAGCAACCGCCCTTCGTCCGTGGCCGCTTCGTAGAAGCCCGCATCTTTCTCACCGACCAAACCGTCCGGGCCCTTCCCGAGGAAGCAGTATTGCGCGAGGGTGAAATGGCCTACGTCTTTATCGCTCCGAACACGAGTACCGGCGATGAAGTGGAGTTTGAACGCCTGCGCGTCAACCCCGGAGTCACCGACGACGGCTACACCGCCGTCCGCCTCATCGATCCCCTGCCGGAAGGCATGCGCATCGTTACCCAGGGCGCTTATTTCGTCTACGCCCAAAGCCAGGCCGGTGCATTAGAACACGACCATTAAATCGCTATGAACAGAACTACTTATAAGGTTGCCGCCATGGACTGTTCGGCCGAAGAGCAAATGGTCCGCATGCAGTTAGAGCCGCTCCCTCAGGTAGAGCGGCTCGACTTCGACCTACCCGCCCGACAACTAACCGTATATCATCGCGATGTGGCTACTCCCGTTACCCAAGCCCTCCATCAGCTTAAATTAGGAGACCAATTACTCACCACTGAAGCCGCCGAACTTCCAGCAGTGGATGATGATAGTGGCCAACAAAAAAAGATCCTTTGGTGGGTACTCGGCATCAACGCCGGGTTCTTCCTGGTCGAAATGGTTTTTGGTCTGATTTCCGGTTCTATGGGGCTTATCGCGGACTCGCTCGATATGCTGGCCGACGCTTTTGTCTACGCCCTGAGCCTGTTGGCTGTCGGTGCGGTTGCAGCCCGTAAAAAACAGATCGCCGGTTACAGTGGCTATATCCAGATCGGGCTTGCTGTTCTTGGCTTCGTGGAAGTGCTACGTCGCTTTATTGGTTATGGGGAAGTGCCTGACTTTAAGGTCATGATCATCGTAGCCTCCCTGGCTTTGGTTGGGAATGCCGTCTGTCTGTGGCTTATCCAAAAAACCAAGCGAGGCGAAGCCCACATGGAAGCCAGTTACATCTTCACTTCTAACGATATCATCATCAATTTCGGAGTGATCGTGTCCGGTGTCCTCGTCTACCTCACCGCTACCCGCTGGCCGGATTTAATCGTCGGAAGCATCGTTTTCGCCGTCGTTTTACGGGGTGCTTTTCGCATCCTGAAACTGTCTAAATAAAATTTCCTAATCCACTATCATGAGTAAAATACAATTAGACCTTCCGGTCCTACTCCCCGAAATACCCGACGAGCGCGACCAGTGCGTCACCCGCCTATTGGCTGCCCTCAACGCCGAAGCCGGTATTGAAAAAGCCCACATTAAGGAGGGTACACCCGTTGAGGTCTGTATCCATTACGACCCCGATCAGCTGGCCCTGAGCAAAGTAAAAGCCATTGCCCGGCGTGCCGGCGCGGACATTACTTCCCGCTATCGGCATTTGCTTATCGATGTGACCGGCATCCGGCACCAACGTCACGCCCGCCAGCTCGGGGAACAAATCGGAAAAACACCCGGCATC
>OY764741.1:0-1237 GCA_963668285.1 uncultured Lewinella sp.
TTGCCATCATACCCTGTTATAAAGAAGCCCCGGAAGTAGTACGGGCAAGCGTCATCGCGTGGGCTGCTAAGTGCTCCGTTGTGGTAGTCATCGATGGAGAGCAGGAAGCGTTACGGTTGCCGGAGCTCGAACTCGACCAGGTAACCTTATTACGGCAGGAAACCAACCAAGGTCAGGGTGCCGCCATCCGCCGCGGGCTTGCTTACTTCTTAGCGCAAGACCTCAACTACTGCTTTACCGTGGATGCCGACGGCCAACATCCTGCCACTAACTACGATCAGTTGATCGAACCACTCCGTTCCGACAAAGTAGATATCGTGTTTGGCTCCCGTTTTATGACCTCGACCAGTGCTAGTCGTATCCCGTCTCTCCGCCGAGCCGTTCTTCGCGTTGCGCGCAGTTTCAACAACTTCGTAACGGGATTACGCATGAGTGATGCGCATAACGGACTGCGTGCTATGAATCAAGCGGCAGCCCAATGCCTTTTACAAGGCAAGGAAGCACGCATGGCGCACGCAACTGAATTTCCACTCCTGATCGCGCAAAGTTCTTTACGTTGGCGGGAAGTGCCGGTACAAGTGCGGTACACCGCTTATTCGCAGCGAAAGCCCTCGCCGTTGCTACGTATCCCAGCGCTTGCCGTTCAGCTGCTTCGCTTAAAGTTTAAGTATGAACGACGGTAAATTCGGCCTGGCACTCTGGCCTGTCATGGTAGCGATTATCCTACCGTTCTTATTGCTCTTTGCTTACTGGCATCCTATCGGGACGCATGGTTTCGACTGGCTATCCAATTGGCAAGGCAAATACGACCGGGTAACTTTTTTGGCGGAACAAATAGACTGGTACCGTACAGTGATGGGGCGTTATACGAGTACGGCCTTGCTAAGCACCGTTAGTAGCTGGTACAGCTTAACGGCCGCACGCTTGGTACTGGGCACCGTCGTGCTACTTACCATTCCTGCACTCGCTTATCCATTGGCTGGGTTGCCGAAACAGCGACGGCCCTGGTTTTGGGCGCTACTGTTTACCTGCGTTTGGCTTAGCCAGCTGAGTAACCCTTATGACTCTTTATATCGGATATCAGGTCTGTTCACTTACCATGTAGGTCTTTTACTCTCTCTCCTCTACGCTGGGGCATTACTGCGTGGCCGGCGGTGGCTGGCTACCAGCATAGCGGTGCTGGCAATTGGCACGAATGAAATTTCCCTCGTACAGTGTGGAATGATCACTGCCGTCT
>OY764742.1:0-13384 GCA_963668285.1 uncultured Lewinella sp.
TATGAAGGCATCCTGGACGGCCTCGCCCAAAGCGACGTACGCTCGGCGGCTGACCGCGATCTACGCAATATGGGTAAGCTGCCCTACGCCAGCCAGGAGGTAAGTACCGCGGCCGACCTGACGGGCGGCGTCGCCTTTTTGGACCGGGAGGCGACGAAGGCTAACTTCCTGCGCTTCGGTAGTACGAGTAGTATCCTGCACCTGGCCATGCACGGGTTTCTGGACGATAACCCGATGGAGACGTCACTCGTATTTTCCTCCTCCGATACGGCAACCTACGAGACGTTCAGCGTACGCGAGGTATTGGAGCATCGCTTTCCGACGGCGCTGACCGTTTTGAGCGCCTGCCATACGGGTAGCGGGCCCGTGGAGAGTAGTGAGGGCATGCAATCTATCGGCCGGGCGTTCACCGCGGCGGGCAGTGAGGCGACCATCACCAGCAATTGGGAAGCCAACGACCAGGTAACGCACGACATCCTGCTCTCTTTTTACGAACACCTCCGTTCGGGGGTACCGAAGGACGTTTCCCTACAGAGGGCCGTTCAGGCTTACCTCGATAACGCTACCCCGGCGGAACGGCAGCCGCGGCGCTGGGCGAACCTGGTGGTCAACGGTTCCGTACGCCCACTACCCGCGCAGGCCGGCTTCGGGCGGCTGGCCTGGTGGCTGATCGTACTCGGCGTAGCTGCCGGGCTGGTATTCGGAGGGTGGCGGTGGATGGCCCGGACGAACGCTTAAGGAGCCTCCGCCCGCAAACGGCTATTTTGTTACTTTTGCAGCGAGTTAACCTAAGTACCCGGTAACGAGTTATTTGGGTATACAGCTTCGGCTAAGCCCGGCCGTCGATCATCTTTCCCCACGAATAACCGACCAACCATTACCCATGGCATTTGATATCGATCTGATTAAGAAGGTATACGCCGACCTCCCCGGCAAAATCGCCGCCGCTCGCCAAGCCCTCGGGCGGCCGCTCACGCTGACTGAAAAAATCCTCTACACCCACCTCCACCCTGAGAGCCCCCTTAAGGAGCATAAGCGCGGCGGAGACTACGTATTCTTCCAACCCGACCGCGTTGCCATGCAGGACGCTACCGCCCAGATGGCCCTGCTCCAATTTATGATGGCGGGCAGGGAGAGCGTTGCCGTTCCTTCCACCGTACACTGCGACCACCTGATCCAGGCCAAGGTCGGCGCCGACGTCGATCTGGCCATCGCCAACGATGTGAACAAGGAGGTCTATGACTTTCTGAGCACCGTATCGGACAAATACAACATCGGTTTCTGGAAGCCCGGCGCGGGCATCATTCACCAGATCGTGCTGGAAAACTACGCCTTCCCCGGCGGTATGATGATCGGTACGGATAGCCACACCCCCAATGCGGGTGGCCTCGGTATGGTCGCAATCGGTGTCGGTGGGGCTGACGCGGTAGACGTAATGGCCGGTATGCCGTGGGAGCTCAAACAGCCGAAAGTTATCGGCGTCAAGCTTACCGGTAAGCTGAACGGCTGGACCAGCCCGAAAGACGTCATCCTAAAAGTAGCCGGTATCCTTACCGTCAAGGGGGGTACCGGAGCCATCGTCGAATACTTCGGCGAGGGCGCCCGTGGCATGAGCTGCACCGGTAAGGGCACGATCTGCAATATGGGCGCCGAGATCGGTGCTACCACCTCGACCTTCGGTTACGATGAGAGCATGGACCGTTACCTCCGCGCCACCGACCGCGCCGACGTGGCCGACCTGGCGAATACCGTCGCCGAACACCTGACGGGCGACGACGAGTGCTACGCCAACCCCGAACGGTACTTCGACCGGGTCATTGAGATCAACCTCAGCGAGCTGGAACCCCACATCAACGGCCCCTATACGCCGGACCGCGCCTTCCCCATCAGCGAATTTGCCGCCGCGGTGGATAAATACGAATTCCCCCCCGTACTTGAGGTCGGCCTGATCGGCTCCTGTACCAACTCCAGCTACGAAGATCTCGACCGCGCCGCCAACATCGCCAAGGACGCCGCCCGGAAGGGGCTGAAGGCAAAAAGTGAATTCACCATCACCCCCGGCTCCGAGCAGATCCGCTTCACGGTAGAACGCGACGGCATCCTCGAAGCCTTCGAATCCATCGGCGGCGTAGTACTGGCCAATGCCTGCGGGCCGTGCATCGGCCAGTGGGCGCGCCATACGGACGACCCCAACCGCGCCAACTCGATCATCACCTCCTTCAACCGCAACTTCGCCAAGCGGAACGACGGCAACCCACAGACGCGCGGTTTCGTAGCCAGCCCTGAGCTCGTGACCGCCATGGCCATCAGCGGCTCGATGAAGTTCAACCCCCTCACCGATACGCTCACGAACGAGCAAGGGGAAAAGGTAAAACTCGAGGCACCCCACGGCTACGAGTTACCCCCGAACGGATTCAGCGTGGAAGACGCCGGCTACCAAGACCCGGCCGAGGACGGTAGCGGAATCGAGATTGTCGTCGACCCGACCAGCGATCGCATTCAACTACTCACCCCCTTCAAACCCATCCAGCCCGAACAGGTGACCGACATGCGGGTGCTCATCAAAGCGAAAGGGAAGTGTACCACCGACCACATTTCGATGGCCGGCCCGTGGCTCAAGTTCCGCGGCCACCTCGAGAACATCAGCCAGAACTGCCTGATCGGTGCGGAGAACGCTTACAACGGTAAAACCAACACCGTCATCAACTACCTGAGCGGTGACTACCACCCCGTACCGGAAAGTGCGCTGACCTACCGCGACCGGGGCATCGGCCAGATCGTCGTTGGTGAGGAGAACTACGGGGAAGGCTCCAGCCGCGAGCACGCCGCCATGGAGCCCCGCTTCCTGGGCGTACACGCCGTGCTTGTAAAGAGCTTTGCCCGGATTCACGAAACCAACCTGAAAAAGCAGGGCATGCTGGCGCTGACTTTCGTCAATCCGGAAGACTACGACAAAATCCGCCAGGACGATAAGGTGAGTATCCCCGACTTCGGCAGTTTCGCGCCCAAAACGCCGCTGACCATCCGCCTGGATCATGCGGACGGGACGCGGGAGGAGTTCAAGGTGAACCACACCTACAACAACGCCCAAATCGGGTGGGTACGCGCCGGTTCGGCACTAAACAAAATCCGTGAGGAGATTGCCGCAAACGGTTAAATCCAACTCTCCCCCGATGGAATAATGAATAAAGGCCCATCTCACTGTGAGATGGGCCTTTTACATTGACAACCGCCATCCGGAAGGGTCGATGCGGAAGGAAGCGGTTACGACTCGTTGCCGGTAGCTTTAGCCAGCAGTTGCTGCAAACCACCTTCCCGCACGTACTCCTCGATGATGGCATCCTGAGAGTTCTTCCATTCGACCTTGATGTCCGCCGGAAGTTCGAGTAGCGCGTCGAAGTGGCGTTTGCGCTCTTTTGGCCGAATTTCGTAGAGCAGGTCGTAACGCGTCTTAATGCGTGAAACGACCTTATTGTACTTTTCCATCAGGTCTGCGATGCGCTTGATATTGGTGATGGATTCACCGCGCAGCTGCTTAAGTTCCGTGACCGTGCTAAAGTTGTTCGTGTTAAATAGCCGCTCCAGTTCCACCCCGATCTCCGAAAAGCTGATGCCTTCGGAGGTGACGTAGGTAGAGCGGTCGCGGTCCGTATGGTTCTTCAATATCTCCCAAGTAAGGTCCTCCATATCGGTACGTAGGGTCTTGGCCAGGGCAATGTCCGTCTCCATGGCTTTAAGGAGGTTCGCGTCGTCTTTCAGAAAGCCGACAATGTCGGTCACGTAGCGGGTGTAGGCCTGGTTTTGCCCGACGATCTGATTGATCTGGGTATTGAGCTCCTCATCGGTGACTTTGTAAAGTTTGAAGCGGTCGTCCTTCCAATCCTCCTTTTGGTAGTACTCGTTCTGTAGCGTGATGATGTCGACGCGGTTCTGCTTGCTGTCCAGCAGGTTGTTGATACCGCTGCCGAACATGTTGCTCACTAAGCCGATGGCAGTTGTGAATTTACCGCCCAGAAACAGGTTATCAAGGGTGGTGGCCACATTCGTCAAATCGCTGGTTGCTAATTCGTTAGATACTTTTTTAAGCTGTTCCCGCTCTTTGTTGTTCGCCTTTTCCAGTATCTGGTTGTAGTGCTTTTGGAAGGCTTCGCTGCGGAAGGGGTTGAGCGAATTGGCCTGTACCCGCGCGATGTTCTGGAAGATCTGCCCGGTAATGATACCCGAAAGGGCACGGTGGGAGGTTTCGATGCGCTTGATCTGGTCGCGGTAATTATTCTTGATCTTTTGTGCCTCGTCGGTCAGGTTTTTCGACCAGTCCAGGATGTCCTGTTCGCTGCGTTCCAGTTCGGCGTAGTGGTTGACGCCGGCGGTGGTGTAGGGGATGACGCGCAGCTTGTCGAGGATAAACTGGTTGGAGGTGTTGAACACGATCTCCGCCCGGTCGATCCCCGGCCGGTACGTATTGAGGTGGATCTGCTGAAAGACGTATTCGCTGAAGTCGGTCACCGAAGCCATATCTTTCATCTCCTTGCCACCGCGGAAGAAGCGTACCATGATGCGGCCGTTGCGTTTCGCATTGGGGTTGTACAGCAGCGAGTCGGCCGCGTCGAACAGCCGGGCGTAGACCACGAGCCGGCCGATGTTCTCTTTCTCTACGGTGATGGTCGATTGCTGGGCGTTGGTAACGACGTAGGCCTTATCGCCGGCCAATCCGTCAATGTAGTCGAACTGACGCCCGGTTTCGAAGTTGACCGCCTCCGTTTCCCCGCCGTCGGGCAGCCCCTTTGACATCTCCGGGTCGATGATCAGATTCGGGTTCGTCTCGAGAAATTCCTGGCCGCTCAGAGAAAAGGATACAATAAGGAGGAGCGCCAAAAGTAGGTGAGTACGCATGGTAGAGTGGTGGATGGTGCGGAAGTAACGGGTGCAGAAACGACAGTGGCGACACTTTTAGGATGGAACCCGCAAAGTTTCTCGCCGGTTATTAAACGTATTTGCGAGGTCGCAGGTGCGAGCTTATCCCCGAATGGGGCCCCGCGGGGCCCCATTCGGGAGGGTAAAGAGCAAGGTTTTTAACGGCATGGGGGCAGGCCGTTCGACCCCGTTGACGTGAACTCAACAAAAAAGCCTCCCCCGACAACACACTCGGGGGAGGCCAAAACACTCTAACTAGTATCAACTTAGATTTTGTGGTGATTAGCGTAGGGCTACGTCACCGTAGGCGGTATCAACGCGGACGCGGGCCTTCCCCCCACCATTAATGTCACCTTTAACACTTTCGGAGCTACCGTCCTGACGGCGATCGAGCGATCCGTTGCCGTCGATGGAAATGTCTCCGTAGCGGGTGCTGACGTCTACGTTATAGGCGGCCCCGTTGGGCATGCGGAGTACCACGTCGGCATAACGCGTGGAGATGTCTACCTTTTCGAAACTGAGGCCGAATTCGTCGACTTCTACGTCGCCATAGTTGCTGCGTGCTATGACGGAGACGTTAACCTTACCGATGGAGTAATCGGAATAGCTGCCATCCAGGTCGATCCTATCTACTTCGTCGGCGTCCAGATCGTTGTAGTTACCGCGCATGTAGATGGTACCGGCCTTGTCGATTTCGATGTCTTCGTAGCCGGCGTCGATGTCGATGCGGTTCACCGTTCCGATCTCCGCTTCGCTGTAGCGGCCGTCGTACTTCAGTCGGTCGGCTTTGCGTACGGTGCCTTCGCTGTAGCGCAACCGCAGGTCGGTATTGCGGCCGAGTTCATCGGCGCGGATGGAGCCATAGGAGATATCGACCCGGTTGTTTCCGGTAAGCTTGCCGGCGATGGCATCACCGTAGGCGACATCGAGGATGTTATCTCCGGAGAGGTTCGGGAGGCGGACGTCGCAGTATTTAGCTACGGTTTCCAACTCGGCGGCGGCGGGCATTTTAACCTGGTAGTAAACTTTGAAGTCGTCGGAGCTGCCCGACCAATCGCCGTTCAGTATACTGCTGAGCCAGCCGCTGGAAGACCCCTTTCCGATGGCGGTAACGGTTTCGGCGCGGTTGGTACCGGCGATGAAGGCGATACCGATGCGGTCGAAGGTTTCGTCGGCCTTGCTTTTACTGGTAGCGTTGACCCGGATGGTGACGTCTACCTGCACTTGGTTGCGCGACCAGGTTTCGACGTTGATCTCGCCGTAGCGGTTTTCCAGCCGGACGGAGCCGGAGTTGTCGACGTCAAAGGTCTTGGAGAGCTTCTTTTCGAAGTCTTGGACCAGGAGCCACGTAGGGGCGGCCTGGCTTCCCACACTGCCCGTGAGGACCAGTAGGAGGGGGAGGATGATTTTATAGCTCATGGTTATTTTCGTGATTGTCGGGCGCGGCTCGGGGCGTGCGGCCGTTGGGGGGAAGCTGGCGTTGGACGCGCAGCAAGATGTCAAGCTTCGTACGGTAGATACGAATAAGCTCTTCAACGAGCTCGGGGCGTTGGCTCTCCGGTACTTCCAGCAGGGAAGCGCGAATGTCCTGAGTGGCCCTATCCATTTCTTCCAGGTCGGCTACAAACTGAGGGTCGTTATTGACCTGCATCACCTTCGTGAATTGACTGGCGATCTCGCCCCGGTAGAAGCGTTCCGCTTCGACGAATTCGGGGTTGATGCGCTCCAGTTCCGCGGCAATTCGGTCGCTCTCCGCCGTCTGGTACCCCCGGCTGTTACCGATCAGGAAGGCGGCAACGATCAGGACGAGAACGGAGG
The DNA here is from genome assembly GCA_963668285.1 of uncultured Lewinella sp. Classification (GTDB taxonomy): domain Bacteria; phylum Bacteroidota; class Bacteroidia; order Chitinophagales; family Saprospiraceae; genus Neolewinella. Next base: position 6,733 of record OY764742.1, read on the forward strand.
CGGCCAGACCCAGGATGGGAAGTAACCGGCGGCGGCTGTGGGCTACGCGGAGGGGAGGTGCCGGCGTAGCGCCCGATTCGGCCGGGAAGAGTTTCCCCTCCAGCCGGGGCGGCGGGGTGGCGTCGTCGAAGGCATCCCGGTGGGTTGCGACGAAGGCTTCTATACCATCGGGTTCGTCGTCGACTTCGTCGAGCTCGCCGGTGATGCGGTCCCAGAGGTCGGGAGCGGGTGCTTCTCCGTTAAAGGAAGCTTGGTTGTTGAGGATAAAATCCTCGAGCTTATCGTTAGCCATGGTGAGGATCAGTTTTCTTGGTTTAGAATGGCCGCGAGCCGTTTTTTGGCGCGGCTGTATTGGGATTTGCTCGTTCCGGAGCTGATACCGAGGATGGTAGCGATTTCTTCGTGGTCGTAACCTTCAAAGAGATAAAGGCTCAGGACAACGCGGTAGCCTTCACTGAGTTTGCGCATGCCCCGTTTGACCCGCTCCACGGTAAGTGTTTCTTCGAGGAAGGCGGCCGGCGAGTCCTCCGGGGAGGAAGGCTCGAAAGCATGTTCGGACGTAGTGGCGATGTCGTGCTGGCGGGCGTCGTAGTCAGTAGTCAGTAACCTCCGCTTTTTGAGGTGGTCGATGCAGCGGTTGACGACGACGCGTTTGATCCAGGCGCTGATCGAGGCTTCGAAATTGAAGGTATCGATGTTGCGAAAGATGTCTACGAAGGCAACCTGCAGGACGTCCTCGGCGTCGTGACTGTGGCGGAGCATTCTCAGACAGAGGTTGTACATCGGCTTGGCGTAGTGGCCGTAGAGCTCCCGCTGGGCCTTACGGTCCTTACGTTGGCAGCCCAGGACCAACTCGCGGTGCGTCTCGCGGTAGTCGGCGGCTGATGGCATGTATAAATTGGTTAGATGGAGGCCCACTGGTGAAGTAGTCGGTTAGTGTATGTACAAGGACGAAGGTCAGCCCTTACCGTTGCACGTTAATACCGTAGGGAAGCACAATTTTTCTATTTCCCAAAAAAGCCTGCACCTGCGTACTCGCAAAAATTACTTTTCAAATGACCCCCCGCATCCGGTCGAACTTGAGTACGACGGCGATCATGAGGGTAAAACTGAGTAAAGAGCTGCCCCCTTTGCTGATGAAGGGGAGGGGGATACCGATGACGGGCATCAGCCCCATCGTCATGCCGATGTTAACCAGCATGTGTAGCGCGATGATGCCCGCTACCCCGTAAGTGAAGGCCCGGGCGAACGTGCGCGTTTGCCGCTCGGCGAGGTAACTCAGGCGCCACAGGAGGGCCAGGAAAGCCAGAATGATGGAGAGCGACCCGATGAAGCCCTGCCCTTCCCCGACGGCGGAAAAAATAAAATCCGTCTCCTGCTCCGGTACGTAATCGTATTTCGTCATGATGCCATCGAAGATGCCGCGCCCCGAAAAGCCCCCGCCGGCGATGGCGAGTTTCGACTGGATGATGTTGTACAGCGCCCCGCGCTCGTCCATCCCCTCCGGCCGTAGCCAGGCGTTGATCCGATCCTGCTGGTGGGGTAGCAGTACGTTGTTAAAGAACAAGTTTGCCGCCAGGGCGAGCAGCGCGCCCCACACCAGCGTCACGGTACTCAAGGCGGTGATCCGCACGCGCTGCCGGACGAGTAGGTAGCCGGCTAAAAACAGGTAGTACCCGGCCAAAACCATCAGGGCCCACCCCCCGAAGCCATAATAGGCGTAGCCCAGATACGCTGCGGCGGCGGTTGCCACGCCACCGGCTACCCAGGCCAACGTTCGCCGCGGTACCGAAAAACCCATCACGGCCGTCAGTACGACCAGCAGGGCCGCGGTAAGCCACCCGGGCTCCCACACGATACCCAGCAGCAATACGGCGGTGGTAAAAAACCCGAAGACGAGCAGGACGCCCGGTAAGCCCTCCCGGTACATGACCAGAAAGAAGCTGGCGAAGACCAAAGCCGAACCGGGGTCGGGTTGCAGCACGATCAGCCCGGCCGGGATGGACCAGATCAGCGTACCGGTAGCGATGTTGCGCCACTGATCGAGCTTCTCCGTCCACTGGCTCAGGAAGGCGGCCATGGCCAGGCAAGCCCCGAACTTAGCCAACTCGCTCGGCTGGAAGGTAAAGCCGGCGAGGCTGAACCACGAACGGGCGTTATTAATCTCCTTACCGACCAACAGCACCAGTATCAGCAGAATTACCGTACCTATGTATATGGGATACGCGCCGACGATCCACGTCTGTCGATCCAGGAACAGGTCTACTACAATCCACGCCCCGATGGAGATGACCAACCAGATGAACTGCTTGCCCGCCATGGAGAACAGCATCGACGTAAAATCCCCCGCCGCGTAGCCTTCCGGGGGGCGGCCTACCGAATAGATCATCATCATCCCGCTCAACACCAGGAAGAAGTAAATAATTACGGTGATGGGGTCGATGAAGTGGCGGTGGCTCAGCATGGTGCCGCGGGGGGTCGGGTCAGCCGGGGCGGACGGTTAGTACATCCGGAGCAATTCGGCTTTTTGGACGTCGTCCTTAACCAGATAGACGCCATCGAACTGACGGCTGAGGGTGTAGCGAAGGCGCTCGGCCTCCTGTTTGGTGGAGAATGCGCCCGCCCGCAGTTTGTAGTAGGGCTTGGCGTGCACCCAGTCAACGGGGATGTTGGGGTAGTTGACCTTGAACTCCGTTTCTACCGTCTCGAGGCGAGCACGGTCGGTCGTGGCTAAAATTTGTACGCGCCACCCGGGGGTTTGTTTCTCCTCTTCGTTAACGCGTTGGAACAGGTCCAGCAGATTTTCCACGCGGTCGTCGACGTTGACGGTGACGCTGGATTGGGCGGGTAGCGATGAAGGAAGCACCGCGAGTAGTAAACTGATGATGAAGTAACGCAAGACCATTTTGGGGACGATTTATTGGAGAAGGGCCGTACCGGAGGCACTACCGATGCGGTCAGCACCGGCCTCGATCAATTGGCGGGCAAAGGCATGATCGAGGATGCCGCCGCTGGCTTTTATTTTAATGCCACCGTCGAGCTCACTGCGTAAGGCGCGTACGATAGCTACGCTGGCCCTACCGCGGGTGCCGGTAGCCGATTTAACGAAGGTCGGTTTTATCTCATTGCAGATGCTACATACCTTGGTGAGCTCCTCCCGCGTCAGGTCACCGGCCTCGATGGTGATTTTACACACCTTGCCCTTTAGGCGGGCGGTGGTGGCCACGGCCTCGATGTCCGTACGCACGTAGGCCCAATCACCCGACTTCAGTGCGCTCAGGTTGATGACGATGTCGAACTCATCGGCGCCTTCGTCCATTGCGCGGCGGATTTCCTGCACCTTGGTGGCCGTCTCCTGATAGCCGTAAGGGAAGGAGATGACGGTGGCCAGTTGCACGCCACTGCCGGTGAGCAGCTTGTGGGCGCGGCTGACGAAGTAAGGGGGTATGCAGACGGCCTTGAACCCGTGCGCGATGGCTTCCTGGCAGACGCGTACGACGTCATCGCCGGTACAGTCAGCGGCTAGGTAAGTATGGTCAATAAATTCTTTCAAGAAATTGCTTGTCTGGTGAGACGGCCTGGGTGATAACCGTCGGAAAGCAGCCGGTGCCGCTCAAAAGGCTATTCAAATAGCTTTTTGGCGTGCATACGGGCGCTGGGTGCAAGATAGCACCCGGGCGTCCAATTCATCAGCGAAGCCGGCGTGTCCTTTGCGGCCTTAGCGACCGTGGCACTGCTTGAACTTACGGCCGCTACCGCAGGGGCAAGGGTCGTTACGGCCGATCTTTGCCTCGGAGCGCTGGAAGGTTTCCACCTTTTGGCGTTGCGCCTGCCCGGCGCCCGCGGCGGCTTTGTGGGCGGCTTCGGCTTCTTCCTCCCGGCGGTTCGTTTGCGTCCGCCCGGTAGCTGCGGGCCGGGGGCGGGGGCTGCGGGCCTCCTGAACGTCCTCGGGCCGTTGCAGCAGTAGGTCACCTTTAGCCAGGTAAGCGGTGGTCGCTTCGTTGATGCGGCGGATCAAGTCTTCGAAAAGCTTATACGCCTCGATCTTGTAGATGACGAGCGGATCTTTCTGCTCGAAAGACGCCAGATTGGTAGAAGCCTTTAGTTCATCCATCCCCCGCAGGTGCTCCTTCCAGTGGTCGTCGAGGATGGCGAGCGTTACGGTCTGTTCGATGTCCGAGATGATGCTGCGCCCATTGGATTCAACGGCTTTCTCGATGTCGGCGGTAATGGCCAGGGGGTGCGTACTGCCGTCGGTGAACGGTACGATGATGCGTTTGTAATGGCCCGGTTGCTCTTCGTTCACCTTGCGGATGTGGGGCATGACGCGGTCGACCAACAGCAGCATTTTGCTATGGTAGAACGCCCGGAACTCCTCCAGCAGGTTATCGGCGATGTTGTTGAAGTCCTTCGTTTCGTTGAAGAAGGCGGCCTCGATCTTGGTATCGAAACCGAGCAGGCGTTGCACGTCGAAGCGGAAGCTGTCGTAGTCGCCGGTCTGCTTATTGTTATAGACGATATCGTCCAGCAGGCCCTCGAACATGCTGTTCAGGTCCAGTTCGAGGCGCTTACCGGTCAGGGCGTTATCCCGCTTGCGGTAGATGGCTTCCCGCTGGATGTTCATGACGTCGTCGTACTCGAGCAGGCGCTTACGGGTACCGAAAGCATTCTCCTCTACCTTCTTCTGCGCGTTCTCGATGGATTTGGTAACGATACCGGCCTGGATCACGTCGCCCTCTTTGTGGCCCGCGCGGTCCATCCACTTCGCGATGCGTTCGGATTGGAAGTAGCGCATCAGGCGATCTTCCAGGCTTACGTAGAACTGGCTGCTGCCGGGGTCTCCCTGGCGGCCGGCGCGGCCGCGAAGCTGGCGGTCGACCCGGCGGGAGTCGTGGCGTTCGGTACCGATGATGGCCAGGCCACCGGCGGCTTTGACGGCCTCGTTGATCTTGATGTCCGTACCCCGGCCGGCCATGTTGGTAGCGATGGTAACGTTACCGGCTTCTCCGGCTTCGGCAACGATATCCGCCTCCCGCTGGTGTTGTTTTGCGTTCAGTACGTTGTGCTCGATGCCGCGCCCACGGAGGTAACGGCTCAGTTTCTCACTGATCTCGACGGAGGTCGTACCGACCAGCACGGGCCGGCCGGCCTGGGTGATCTCCTGCACGTCGTTGACCACGGCGTTGAACTTCTCCCGTTCCGTCTTATAAATAAGGTCATTACGGTCATCGCGTTGGATCGGTCGGTTGGTGGGGATGACGACGACGTCGAGCTTGTAGATGTCCCAGAACTCTCCGGCTTCGGTCTCCGCCGTACCGGTCATTCCGGCCAGCTTGTGGTACATCCGGAAGAAGTTCTGCAGCGTGATGGTCGCGTAGGTCTGGGTGATCTCACCGATTTTGACGTTCTCCTTCGACTCTAATGCCTGGTGGAGACCGTCGCTGTAGCGGCGGCCTTCCATCATCCGGCCCGTTTGCTCGTCGACGATCTTTACCTGGCCGTCCATCACGACGTACTCGGTGTTGTTTTCGAAGAGGGTATAGGCCTTTAGTAGCTGGCGGATGGCGTGCAGGCGCTTGGATTTGACGCTGAAGTCCTGCGCGATCTTGTTTTTACGGAGGACTTTTTCTTCGTCCGACAGGCCGGCTTCGTTATCCACGTCGGCCATATCGGTGGCCAGGTTGGGCATAATGAAGAACTCCGGGTCCTGGTTGTACTTGCTCAGGTAGTCCACGCCCTTAGCGGTAAGGTCTACCTGGCGGTTCTTTTCATCGATGGTGAAGAGCAGCTCGGCGTCGATCTCCGGCATGCGCTTGTTCTTTTCCGCCATGAAGGTGTTCTCCGTCTTCTGCAATAGAGAACGGATACCGTCTTCGGAGAGGAATTTGATCAGGGCGCGGCTTTTGGGTAGGCCGCGGTAGGCGCGAAGGAGGGGGAAGCCAGCCTCGCCTTCCTCGGGGCCGAGGTAACCGTCCTTGGCCAGCTTTTTGGACTGGGTCAGGAATTTGTTGGCCAGGCGTTGCTGCTCGGCGACCAGCTTTTCGATGTGGGGTTTGAGCTCTTCGTAGTCTTTATCTTCGGTACTGCCGGTCACGGGCCCGGAGATGATCAGTGGTGTTCTGGCATCATCGATAAGTACGCTGTCGACCTCGTCGATCATCGTATAGTGGTGCTTGCCCTGGACTTTATCCTGCTCGTTGCGCACCATATTATCCCGCAAGTAGTCGAAGCCGAACTCGTTGTTCGTACCGTATACGATGTCCTTAGCGTAGGCGGCGCGGCGCTCCAGGCTATGGGGGCGGTAGTAGTCGATGCAATCGATACTGAGTTGCAGGAACTCCATCAGGGGGCCGATCCACTCCGCATCCCGCCGGGCGAGGTAATCGTTGACGGTAATTACGTGGACGCCCTGCTGCGCCAGCCCGTTCAGGTAGGCGGGCAGGGTGGCGACGAGCGTTTTACCCTCACCCGTCTGCATTTCGGCAATTTTACCCTCGTGGAGGGCGATGCCACCGATCAACTGTACGTCGTAGTGAATCATTTTCCACTCGATCTCCCCACCGGCGGCGGTCCATTTATTGAGGTAGACGGCCTTGTCGTCCTCTATGACGACGTGGTCTTTCTTCGGGTTGGCGGCCAGATCGCGGTCGGC
>OY764743.1:0-2499 GCA_963668285.1 uncultured Lewinella sp.
AAATCGGTCCAATTCAAAGAGTTGCCAGGCATTAGCCGTCGTCTGACGGGCAACCTCACTCAGGGTAGTTCCCCACAGCTCGGCAACCTTTTCTGCCACGTTTGGCAGGTAAGCCGTTTCGTTGCGTTTCCCCCGGTAAGGAGTGGGGGCAAGGTAAGGCGCATCGGTCTCTAGCAAAAGTCGATCGTGTACGACTTGTTCGATGACGGAGGACAATCCACCGTTCTTAAATGTCGCAATTCCGCCTATGCCCAAATAAAACCCAAGTTCAACCGCCCGCTGCGCCTCTTGTACGCTGCCCGTAAAACAGTGGAAGACCCCGCGTAAGCGAGGATCCCCGATTCCTTCGATCAGCGCCAGCAGCTCCTCGATCGATTTGCGGGCATGGATGCAAATGGGTAGGTCGTGAGCTACCGCCCAACTACACTGCCGAAGAAAGGCCTCCTCCTGCTGCTCGCGAAAGGTGGTATCCCAGTACAGATCCATCCCGATTTCTCCGATGGCTACCCACTGCCTGTCCTGCTCCAGATAGCTCTTTACGATTGCCAGCTCGCTCTCGAAGTCCGCCTTGACGCTTACCGGGTGCAGGCCGATCATGGCGAGCGTACGGTCGGGGTAGGCGGCTTCCAGCTTCAGCATCTCCGCGTGCGTTTCTGCGTCCACGGCGGGCATGATGGCCAGATCGATACCGGCGGCCGGGATGCGGGCCATCATAGCTTCGCGGTCCGCGGCAAATTTGCTGCTGTACAAGTGGGTATGGGTATCGATGAACATAGAGCTGGCGACAAGATGCGAGTAGAAGGGTGAGCTGGTGCGTAGTAGTCATCAATGCCGCTAGCTATAGTTGAATAACTTCGGAATTGTGCATTTATGACGACGTCATTTTTACTCCTCGCAAGGCAAAAAACGTAGGCGAAGCGATGGCTCTGCGGTAAGTGGGGTCTTGGGGGACTCACTTACTTAGCAGGCTTTTTAACGCCGCGAGAAGTAGAAAGGGCTAGACAGAAAGCAAAAGATTGAGGTTGTTCAACTATACCTTTACGGCATGGCGAAAAAGCAGAAATACTACGTCATCTGGCTAGGGCACGTGCCGGGTGTATACACGACCTGGCCCCAGGCCAAACAACAGGTCGATGGCTACAAAGGTGCGAAGTACAAATCCTTCCCCAGCCGGGCGCAGGCCGAAGCCGCATTCGACGGCGGCTACCGACGCTACCTCAAACAGGCAATGTCAAAAAAGCCGGCGGCAGCTTCCCGGTCCACGTCATCCCCCCCGAGCACGACCGGCATCCTGTCAAATTCCATTTCCGTCGACGCCGCCTGCTCCGGCAACCCCGGTAAGATGGAGTACCAGGGCGTCACCACCAGCGGCGGTAAGCAACTCTTCCACCGCGCCTTCGCGCTAGGTACCAACAATATCGGAGAGTTCCTGGCCCTCGTCCACGCACTAGCCTTCCTAAAGGCTCAGGGCCGGCCGGAACTACCTATATACAGCGACTCGAAAATCGCCATCGGCTGGGTAAAAAAAGGAAAATGCAAGACCACCCTCGCCCGCGGGGCCCGTACCGAAGAGCTCTACACCTACATCGAAAAAGCGGAATCCTGGCTAAAGGAACACCCGGTCACCAACCCCGTATATAAGTGGAAAACGAAGGTCTGGGGGGAAATCCCCGCCGACTTCGGGCGCAAGTAGCCAGCGGTGAGTGAGTGGTAAGATGAGTGGATCGCGCCCCAACCCACTCACCCCGAAACCCAAGCACTACCGAACGAACCTCATCCGGTAAGCCCCCGAATGCTCTCCTTTACGGATCTTTTCCAGCTTCCGCTGAATCAACCGCCGCTTGAGTGGCTTAAGCAGCTCGGTGAACAACACGCCTTCGATGTGATCGTACTCGTGCTGGATCACGCGTGCGTTCATCCCGGTAAAGGTCTCGGTGTGCTCGACGAAGTTCTCGTCCTGGTAGCGGATGGTGATTTCTTCGGGGCGGGCCACGTCACCGGTTACGTCGGGGATGCTTAGGCAGCCTTCGGAATAACTGCAGTCCTCCCCCGCCTCTTCGATGATCTCGGCGTTGATGAATACGCCGCGTTTGCCAAGGTGCTCCTGCCCTTCCTCGTGCATCGGCCCCGCGTCGATCAGGAACAGCCGAATGCTTTTACCAATCTGGGGGGCGGCGAGCCCGACGCCGTTAGCCGCCTCCATCGTCTCCCACATGTTAGCGATAAGCGTAGCTAATTGCGGATAATCGGGGTCAATCGGTTTGGCTACTTTCTTAAGTACGGGGTTGACCGTAGGCATAGATGGGCAAGATCATGCGGGCGCGGGGGTTTGGATTCAGGCCGCAAAGGTAATCAGGTAGCGCCAGCAATTACTCCGCCGCGTGGTCCTCCATAAAATCCTGTAAGATCAACGCCGCCGCCAGGCGGTCCACGCGCGCTTTTTCCCGCCGCTTCATCTTCGGAACGCCCATCTCTACCATCGCTTCCACCGCGCGGCGC
>OY764744.1:0-32197 GCA_963668285.1 uncultured Lewinella sp.
GGCCACAAGACCGCCGCCGTGGTGATGAGCCAGGCGTTCGGCGTGCCGGCTTTCCCGGTGGATACGCACATTCACCGACTGGCTTACCGCTTGGGGCCTCAGTACCGGTAAGAACGTCGTACGCACGGAGGGGGACCTCAAGCGGCTCTTCCCGGAGGAGAGCTGGAACCGGCTGCATCTGCAAATAATTTTCTTCGGCCGCGAGTACTGCCCGGCAAGGGGGCACCGAATGAAGGACTGCCTGATCTGCGGCCCCTACGGGCGGAAGAGTTTGCTGAACAAAGAAAAGTAGGACTATCTTCCCCCCGGGTCGTAGTGGTATACGCCACTCTACACTCCAAGCAAATCATACCTCAGCATCAGCCAGGCTAAGCCATCCAAAAGACGATTTCAGACCTCGACGTCGCGCAGCATAATCCGGTGGGTATTGGGCATCTCCGCCGTGCTGGTCATCAGTGCGCTGTATCCTAACCGGCTGAAATTTCCCTTCGAGTTCGAGCTCGGCCAGACGTGGCGTTACGAAGATTTGCGTGCGCCCTATCAGATACCGATCCTGAAAACGGACGATCAGTTCAGGTCCGACATCAATGAGGTCGAGGACAACGCCAACCCAGTATACGAATATCGCCCGGAGGTGGCCCGCCGGGCCCGCGAACAGTTCGTCGACGAATTCGCCGAAGCGTTGGATACCGCCCGGGCGCGGCGGGAGAACCTGGATATTTTACGCCAGCCCGAGCGCCACCGCCGCTACGGACTACGCGTACTGGATAAGTTGTACGGGCAAGGCATAATCGACTCCCGCGAGGAAGACGAGATGGATGGTATGGGCCGGGTCATCACTACCGTAAACGGAAACGAGCAACAGGAGAAAACACTCGCGCAATTTTATACGAAGGGGGACGCCGTTCAGTGGTTGGACGATAGCCTGTTCTACACCGCGTTAAAATCACCGGAGTTTCTACTTACGATCCTGGAAGACAAGTTCGAGCACAACGTGTTCTACAATGATTCTTTGACGGTTCGGATCAGGGAGCTGGCGCGCGATCGGGTAAGCCGGTACAACGGATTGGTGGACGAGCGAGAGCTCATTATCGCCCAGGGAGATCGCATCACCAATGAAGTCTACCAAAAGCTGGTTAGCTACCGAGAAGTATACCAGTCCAATTTACAGACGGAGAAATCCTTCTGGTCGGTTTTCGGCGGGTATGCCGTGCAGGTAGCGCTCGTAATATTCCTGCTCTTTCTTTACCTGCGAAGGTTCTTCCCCCGAATCTACAGCCGGCCCGCGAACCTGATTTTGCTGTTATTGTGGCCGGTACTGTATGCGGTGATCGTGCGTACGGTGGACGCTTCGGGGGTAGTGAGCGCGTGGTTGATCCCGTTCTGCATCGTGCCGATTATCATCCGCATTTTCTTCAACGAGCGGTTGGCGTTCTTCACCCACGTGCTGGTCGTGTTGGTGACCAGCTTCCTCACCAGCCTCGGGTTCACGTTTACTTTTCTATCGCTCCTGGCGGGCATCGTGGTTATCGTAATGGATATCGACACGCGGGATATGGGGCGTTACTTCCGGAGTCTTTCCCTCCTGTTCCTGTTCTATTGCCTGGGGTATATCGGTTTGGAACTACTGCGCGGGGGTACCTGGCGTACCGTGGACTACAGAACGATCGGCTGGATAGCGGGAAATGTATTTCTGGTACTGCTCGCCTATCCGCTCATTCCACTGATCGAACGTATGTTTGGCTTGCTCTCGCCCATCACGCTGATGGAGATCAGCGATATGAACCGCCCCTTACTGGAGCGGCTGGCGCGGCAGGCACCGGGTACCTGGCAGCATTCGCTCAACGTAGCTAACATGGCGGAGCAGGCCTCGCGGGCCATCGGCGGTAACGCGCTCCTCGTCAAAACGGCGGCTCTTTACCACGACATCGGTAAGATCGAAAACCCACAGTACTTCATCGAAAACCAGGGGGGGACGAACCCGCACCAAAAGCTCGGGCCAAAGGAAAGCGCCCGCATCATCATCAGCCACGTGACGGACGGCATCAAACTCGCCCGCAAGGCGGGCCTGCCGGAAGTATTGATCGACTTCATACGCACCCACCACGGTACCACCCGCGCGGAGTTCTTTTACCGTACGTACATCAAAGACAACCCGGGGCGTGAGTCCGAGCAAGCGGAATTCCGGTACCCCGGCCCGCGGCCTTCCACCAAAGAGCAAACCATCCTGATGATCGCCGACAGCGTGGAAGCCGCCGCCAAATCGTTACGCAACCCGTCGGAGGAAGAACTGTACGAATTTATCGATCAGATTATCCGCGGAAAGCTGACGTCGGGCCAACTGGAAAAAAGCGCGCTTACTTTTAGCGAGTTAGAAATTTGCCGCCGCACCTTCAAGTCTATATTGAAAAGTACTTACCACGTCAGGATCGCTTATCCGGACAAGAAGGAAGAAGAGGAATGATGGAGGGGATTCTCGCCGCTGCACCTCGCATCCCGATAGCGTTTGGGGCTAGCCGAAAGTCAGCCTGCGTCCTCCAAGAAAACAAAGCGATCGAGCGCCGCCCCTAAAAGAATTTCAGCAAAGTCAATTTTTCATGCCTACCTATTTGTATTCCCCGGCCCTTCTCCTTCTGCTCATCTTTGGGGCGCCGATTACCGCGCAGACGGATACGATGGCGGAAAGCATCTCCGGCTACCCCGTGTCGCAGTTGGGCGTACCCGTTTTTTCCTTTCTTACCCAGGAGCAAAATGCATTCGTTGCGGCGGAAGTCAAACGGTTGACCCTAAAGCAGAAAGCCGGGCAAATGACGCAGGTCGCGATGGACCTAGTGTTCCAGGGCGATACTTACGTACTTACCCAGCCGGCGGAATTTGACGAGGCTAAACTAAGCTACATCCTCGATTCATTGGAGATCGGTTCGCTCCTCAACCACCCCAGTAACAACTGGGTGAGCCCCCAGGAATGGCAGGGGTACCTGCAACGCATCCAGGCAAAAGCCACCGCGCGTACCGGGGTGCCGGTCATTTTCGGGCAGGATGCCATTCACGGGGCGAATTACATCGCCGGCGCGACGCTGTACGCACAACCGCTGGGCGTAGCGGCTACCTTCAACCGCGATCTGGCCCGCGACCTCGCCAAGATGACCGCCTACGAACTCAAGGCCGCCAGCATACCATGGAACTTCAGCCCCGCCATGGACGTAGGGCGCAACCCCGTCTGGCCCCGAACGTGGGAGAGCTTCGGTGAAGACGTCTATCTCAACCAACAAATGGGGTTGGCCACGCTGCGCGGCTACCAGGGGGAGGACGTGGGAAGCGCGAATAACGTCGTTGGCTGTCTGAAACACTTTACCGGTTACGGTAGCGCGTTTACCGGGCGCGACCGTACCCCCGCCTACCTGCCGGAACGCCAGTTGCGCGAATACTACCTACCGCAGTACCAGGCGGCGATCGACGCGGGAGCCCTGACCATTATGGCCAACTCCGGCGAAGTCAACGGCATACCTACTCACGCAAACCAATGGCTACTTACGGATATCTTACGGGAAGAAATGGGCTTCGAGGGCCTGTTGATTTCGGATTGGGAAGACGTACGCTTCCTCAATTACCGGCACAAAGTAGCGCCGACGCTCAAGGATGCGGTACGCATGGCAATCGAAGCCGGCATCGATATGAGTATGACGGCTGCTTTCACCGACTTCCCGAAGTTGCTGATAGAACTGGTGGAGGAGGGGGCCGTCCCGCTGGAACGGATCAACCGTTCCGTCGCCCGGGTAATCGCCGTGAAGGTGAAAGCGGGGCTGTACCAAAAGAACGTTTTCGAGCCCGCGGCATACGCGCAATTCGGCGGGGAGGAACACAACCGGAAATCGCGGCAGTCGGCCGAAGAATCCATCGTCCTACTGAAAAACGACGGCCTTCAGTTGCCCATAAAGCCCGACCAAAAGATCTTTTTAACCGGGCCGACGGCGAACTCCATGCGGAGCCTGAATGGCGGCTGGACGTACAGTTGGCAGGGGGAGAACGGTGATGAATACCTCAAACGCTATAATACCATTCTGGAAGCGATGCAGCGGAAGTTTGGCGACCGGGCTATCTACGCCAAGGGCGTCGGCATGGGTGAAGACGTCGACGAATCGACCGCGCTGGCTCTAGCGCGCACCGCTGATGTCATCGTTGCCTGCGTGGGCGAGAGTTCCTACACGGAAGTGAAGGGCAACATTAACAACCTGGCGTTGCCGCGGGAGCAACAAGCGTACCTCGAAAAACTCGCGGAGTTGGGCCGGCCGATCGTACTGGTCGTAACGGCGGGCCGGCCACGCATCATCACCGATATGGTGCGGGCTTCTCAGGCCGTACTCTTCTTACCCTACCCGGGGCCCCACGGGGGTGATGCTTTGGCCGGCATTCTGGCCGGAGACGTCAACCCCAGCGGCCGGCTACCCCTGACTTACCCACGCGACGCAAACGCGCTGGTCACCTACGATCATAAAAACACGGAGACCGTAGAGAACGGCTATAGCCCACTCTTCCCGTTTGGCCTCGGCCTCGGGTACTCCACTTTCCGCTATTCGGATATTACCTTATCGCAGGCTGAGTTATCCGACGGTGGGAGCCTGACGGCCAGCCTCACGGTAACTAACACGGGCGATCGTAACGCCAAGCATTCCGTGTTACTCTTTACGCGGGACGAGTACGCAACCATCACCCCTAGCGCCCGCCGCCTGCGTGACTTTCATAAGGTCGAACTCGCCCCGGGGGAGACGGAGGGGATCACCTTCACCATCCGCCCCGAGATGCTTTCCTTTATCGGAATTGAAAATGAATCGGTAGTGGAGCCGGGCGATTTCACCGTGGTGATCGGCGATAAAGAGGCCGCTTTCAAGTTCGTGGCGAAGAAGTAGCCCTCAATCCTTTTGCTTTGCCTCCCGCACCATCCGCTTAACGTCTTCCCGTAGCTTGACCGCGTCGTAAACGATGCCATCCTTAATGGTATAGAGAATACCCGGGGTAGTGGTCACCGAACCGTCTTCGGCCAGGCGCGTAGCTCCGGTACCGTAAAGGACTTTAAGGTCCGCCAGGGGGTTTTCGCCGACCACGACGATATCGGCCAGTTTGCCGGATTCGATGGTGCCGATCTCGTCTTCCATACCGATGGCCTCCGCCCCGTACAGGGTGGCGGATCGAATGACCTCCAGGGGGTGGAAACCGGCCTCACGTAGCAGTTCCAGTTCGCGGATGTACCCGAAGCCGTAAGTCTGGTAGATGTAGCCGGAGTCGGAGCCCGCCGTCACGCGGCCACCCCGGTTCTTGTATTCGTTCACAAAGGTCATCCAGAGCTGGTAGTTCTGCTTCCAGTCTACCTCCTGCTCGGTGCCCCATTCGTGCCAGTAGCTCCCGTGGGCGGTGCGGCTGGGTTGGAAGAAATGCCACAGGGAAGGCATCGTGAATTCGTCGTGCCAATCGGCGTTGCGCGCGCGCATCACGTCGCGGTTGGCGTCGTAAATATTGAAGGTCGGGTTGATGGTAAAATCCAGTTCGAGTAGTTCGTCCAGTACAGCCACCCAGTGCTCGGAGTAGGGTGGGGCGGCTTGTCGCCAAAGCCGGCCGGCCTCGCCGAATCGATCCTGCTCGTTCTGGTAGTTGTAGTCGACCGGGTAGTCCTGAACGGTACGGCTGGTAAAGAGCGCTTCCGGCAAACCGTACCAGTGTTCCATGGTAGTAAGCCCCGCCCGGGCGGAGTGGAGGACGTTCCAGCGCCCGACGTCGAGCTGCGCGTGGTGGCAAGCGGAGCGCAGGCCGAGCTCTTTATTGGTGCGCAGTGCCGCCTCCATTAGTTTGGGGCGCAGGCCGAAGAGCTTGATGCCGTCGGCACCCTTGGCTCGGTTATCCCTTATCCAATCTTCCACCTGCGCCACGGTAGAGATGGGGTCCTCCGCGCCCATCCCGAAGCCGGTGTAGGCGACGATGCGGGGGGCCACGATCTCGTTCGCCGCCGAACGCTTCTTGTGCTTAAGGACCCAGTCGATACCGTTGAAGCTGCCCGGCTCCCGAATGGTGGTGATTCCGTGGCCCAGCCAGAGTTTGTATACGTAATCCGCCTCGGCCCCCTGCGCCCGCCCACCGGTGTGCCCGTGCATGTCGATAAAGCCGGGCAGGGCGTACATGCCGGAGCAGTCGATCTCCCGCCCGCCCTCGGTTATTTTCGGCCGCCGCGCTTCGTCGATCGGGGCGCCCGGGTTGCCGACCGCGCCCGCCGAAACTATTCGATCGCCCTCGATGACGATGTCCACCGGCCCGATCGGTGGGGCGCCGTTACCGTTGATCAGTGTTAAGCCGCGTAAGATGAGCCGCGGGAAGGGGCCCTCACCGAACGTGCCGTCCCGATCGGGGGCTTCCGGCATTTGTTGCGCTTGCAGTAAGGTGAATGAACCCAAAAGAAGTGCAAGAAAAAGTAATGTGTTTCGCATAGCCGAGTTTAGAGGGTTCAAGGTAAATGATCTTACAGCTTGTTGGGGTTTTGGGTTCCTGGTCGGTTCGACGCTATTTTAGTAACTGCTAAACGCTGAAAACCGGAGTGTAGCCGTAGCTACATGAGGATTTGCGGGGTGTAAGCAGGGGCTAAAAGGGCTAGAACTAGACCGGAAGCTAAATCCCCAACAAGCTATTACAGCTTATCGCTGCCACGAACCTGTACTTCCTCTACTCCGTTTCGCTTTCACAAGTGCATTTCAAAATTAAAAATAACTATCATGGCCGCCGCCGCTTCTAACCTCGTTCACATCATTGCCGCTGTATTTATTCCGCCATTAGGTGTACTATTGCACGAAGGCCTCAGTAGCCGGTTCTGGATCTGCCTGGTCCTAACGCTACTCTTCTTCGTGCCAGGCCTCATCTACGCGCTGTACGTCATCCTGAAATAACCGCTCGCGGGGCCAGTAACCGAGGTGACCGGCGCGCGCAAACGCCCATCCAGCTATGCCCGCCATCAGTGTATTCGAGATATTCAAAATCGGCGTCGGCCCCTCCAGCTCCCACACCATCGGGCCGTGGAAGGCCGCCCTGGATTTTATCCGTACCCTGCCGCCGGTAGATTTCGACCACCTCGAAGTTCGGCTGTACGGCTCCCTCTCCAAAACGGGCGTGGGGCACGCAACCGACGTCGCCGTGATCCTGGGCCTGCTCGGTCACGACCCGGTCTCGATCGATACGACGCGGATCGCGGACTACCTGCGGGAGCTGACGGACTGCATGTCCCTTTCGCTGGGCGGGCGGCAAGTCGTTTTCCAAAGCTCGCAGAACATCCTCTTCACGCACGAGAACCACCCCGCCCATCCGAACACCCTGATCTTCGAGTTGCTGAAAAACCGGCAGATCGTACACGCCGTGCGCTACGCTTCAGTGGGCGGCGGATTCATTCAGCGCGCCGGGGGAGGGGAGCGTACCGCCAAAAGGAGGTTCCCTTACCCCATCGCCAAAGGCGCTGACCTGAAGCGACACATCGACGCCACCGGCATGTCCATCGCCGGGCTTGTCCGGGCAAACGAAGAAAGCGTCGCGACGCGAGAAGAAGTGAACGCCAAACTGCGTGGCATCTTCGAAACGATGATGGAATCCGTCTACCGCGGCTGCATCACCCGGGGCGTCTTGCCGGGTGGACTGAACGTCCGCCGCCGCGCCTACGGCATCAACCGGGATCTGCTGGACGGTAAGGCCTTTCGTACTATGGCACAGTGGGAAACCCTGGTGCGCAACAGCTACCAAAGTTTCAACCGTATCAACCAGTGGATCTCCTGCTTCGCCCTGGCCGTCAACGAGGAGAATGCCGCGATGGGCCGCATCGTGACCAGCCCGACCAACGGCGCGGCCGGCGTCGTACCGGCCGTCCTGCTTTATTACTATTTCTTCAGCACGGACTACGACGAACCGAACATCGAAGACTTTTTACTGGTAGCCGGCGAGGTCGGTAGTCTATTCAAAAAGGGTGCGACCATCAGCGCGGCCGTCGGCGGCTGCCAGGCCGAGATCGGCGTATCCAGTAGTATGGCCGCCGCCGGCCTTACGCAAGTACTGGGTGGCTCCCCCGCCCAGGTCCTGATGGCGGCCGAAATCGCCATGGAGCACCACCTCGGCCTCACCTGCGACCCCGTAGGCGGCCTCGTACAGGTGCCCTGCATCGAACGTAACGCCATGGGCGCGATGAAGGCGATCACGGCCGCTAACCTCGCCCTCAACGGCGACCCGGAGCACTCCCTGGTAACCATCGATACGGTAATTAAAACGATGTGGCACACCGCCAAGGCCATGAATTCGAAGTACAAGGAAACAAGCGAGGGCGGCCTTGCCTTTAACCTTCCGGTTGCCCTACCGGAATGCTGAGCGCCTGAGCCCCCCACTCACTACAGACTTTACCCCGTATGACAGTTGATATTCTTGCCATTGGCGTCCACCCCGACGACGTCGAACTCTCCTCCAGTGGTACTTTACTTCGCCACGTTGACCAGGGTTATTCTATTGGTTTGCTCGATCTTACGCGGGGTGAGCTAGGTAGTAGGGGAAGCGCGGCCATTCGTACCCGGGAGGCGGAGGCCGCCGCGGTACTGTTGAAAGCAAGCTTTCGCGAAAATCTCGATATGCCGGACGGCTTCGCGCAGTACAGCCCGGATAATCTACTCAAGATCATCCGCGTGATTCGTCGCTACCGCCCGAAGATCGTCCTGGCAAACGCGCTGGGCGACCGCCACCCCGACCACGCCCGCGCCGCCAAACTCACCGCCGACGCCTGCTATTATTCCGGCCTGGTCAGGATCGCCACCGAGGAAGACGACGGCCGACCCCAAGAAAAGCACCGCCCGCACGCCGTATACCATTACATACAGGACCGCAACCGGAAGCCGGATTTTGTGGTGGACATCACCGGCTACCTGAATAAAAAGATGGAGGTGATCCGCTGCTACGAAAGCCAGTTCGACGACCACAAGGACGGCGAATTCGCCAATGAGCCGAAAACACCGATCAGCGGTGAGGATTTTATGGCCTTCATCGAAGCCAAGGCACGCAGCTTCGGCCGCGAGGCGGGCTTCGATTTCGCCGAAGGTTTCGAGGCCGCCCGTTACCCCGGGGTCACCGATCTGTTCGATCTGAAGTAGGCGACCGGGGCGTCGGCGGGTCGCTAAGCTCATCCAGGAACTCGACCAACTGCTCGTAAGCCTTCCGCCAGCCCGCCCAACCGTAATCGTCCGCGAAGCTGCTATTATGCCAGAGCAGCGCGAACGGCCCTCCGTAAGGCAAGGTGGCGAAGGCGAGTTGCTCGACCAGCCGGCGCCCTTCCTCCGCATTCAACTTCAGGTAGCTGCGTAGGGTAGCGTCCATCGCCGCAAAAGGGTGAATGGATAGCCCCGTCATCTCCTCTTTTTCCAGGTCGTACCATTTAAAGGATAAGTTCGTCCCCGCCCGCCAACCGACCCGATCCGCGTAACCCATCGAGTGGTCGTGGCGTATTCCGGCCCCGAGCAGCGCACGGTAAGTAGTCGGTAATTGAAAGCGTAAGAAGTGCTGTCGACTACGTTCGATGGGTTTTTGAACGATTGTACGTAATCGGCTTAATTCCAGCTTGATAAGCGACGTTTCATCCAGTGATCTATAACTCGGGTGGATTCCGGTTGACGTCTCAAGGTCGACCGCCCGCATGATCTGCCGTTTGCTCGGCTGGGGGTCGGGTAGGGGTTCGGATCGCGCCTGTCCGCATTATCGGCGAGCAGCCAAAATACCTGTGGCT
Source organism: uncultured Lewinella sp. (assembly GCA_963668285.1). Lineage (GTDB taxonomy): Bacteria > Bacteroidota > Bacteroidia > Chitinophagales > Saprospiraceae > Neolewinella. The sequence continues at coordinate 9,782 of OY764744.1, forward strand.
GGGCGTCATTATTTTTGCGAGTACGCAGGTGCAGGGAAAGTAAGTAAGGCAAAGTCATGTAAGGATCGGGGCTACCCGTCAGCCCGAAACGTGCCGCGGACCTTCGGAAATTCCCCGTTAGTAGATCGCGTAGGCCGCTGGCCACCCCGCGCCAGCCGCGGTGCCGAAAGGCCCACAGCAAGTCTATGTCATAGGTGGGCTGAAAATAGAAGCGGGGTCGATCGGGCGGCGGAAGATCCGGAAAGATCTTCCGTAACCGCCCGGCGATAATGGCCGCCCACATTCTGACCACGGGAAGCCTCAGGTAGCCGTTGCGGTGCGCGTGGGACGCGCTGGCGGAGAAGCGACTGTGTTCGTCGAGCTCGTGGGAAGCGACCCGATATTCCTCGAAGCGAGTGACGGCAAAGAAAATACAGGCGAGCAGATCGTAACGTACCACGTTATTACCCGATGGAACCCCAAAGAAGAACGGTATCCCGTCGGAGAACACGGTCTCCAGGTCGGAAGCAAGTGGGTAGCCGCCCCGCAATAGGCTATGGGCAGGAAGCCGGAGCGCTAAGTGATCGGTTTGCTTCTGCGCGCCGCCGTAGACGATGCGGTAAGCCTCCCCTTGCGCTTCCCAGCGGCCCCAGTCGGAGATCAACCGGAAGCGGTAGCCGAGATCGTCCTGCAACACGCGTAGCACGTACCGCAACCGGGGGTGCCGGTGAGCGGAATAAACGGCAATGGAGGGGGCGGCGGGCACGGGCCGGCAAGGTATATCCTAAATATGATTAGCTAATAGGGATAAGTGTCCGCCGCAAGGAGTTCTATTTTACAACAAATCAGCGATAATCGCTGTCTACTCAACGAGTTCGCTTAACTTAAGCCCCATGATCAGAGCAGTCATATTACTGTTAGCTTGTTCCTGCTGCCTGGGCCGGGCCGCCGCCCAGCAACGCCTGCCCGGCAACCAGAATATCTACGACGCCGGCCCCCGGGGCATCATCTACGATAAAGAGCTGACCTTTACCGCCGCCCTCAATAGCCCCCGTAACCTCGAGCTCGGCGTGCGCAGCGGCCGCCTGGTAGCGTACGACAAAATGAAATACTGGAGTGCGAGCTTCGGCAATATCCGCCACAGCCGCGAGCGCCGCATCAACCCGGAAGACTTTAACCCACGCACCAAGCGCATCAGCCGTTCCTACACCTACGGCAAGATCAACCAACTGTACGCCTTACGCATCGCATTCGGTACCCGTAAGTATCTCAGCGAGAAGGCCCGCCAGAGAGGCGTCGCCGTAGGCTACAGCTATGAGGTCGGCCCGACCCTCGGGCTCTTAAAACCATATTACCTGGAAGCTAAGCTGGGGGATGCGAACTTCAATACCGTGGATATTCGCTACATGGAGGAAGACATCGATCGCTTCCTGAATCAGGATGCTATATTCGGTGCCAGCTCCTGGTCAACCGGATTGGACGAGATCGGCCTCCGCCCCGGGGTACATGCGAAAGCCGCCGCTCATTTTGGATTCGGCGCTTACGACGAGGTGCCCAAATACCTTGAAGCCGGGCTCTCGGCCGATTTCTTCCTCGGCAACACCGACATCATGTTGGAAAGCGAACAAACGCCAGGCATCACCAACAGTCCGCTTTACCTGAGCCTGTTCGTTAAGCTGGCCTTTGGCAAGCGCTGGTAGCTCCCCGCCGCCCTTATTCGGGTAAGAACTCGATATCTTTTCCGTCTTCCATCCGCACCGCAATCGCCGGCCCGTCGCCGACGCGTTCCAACTGCCGTCGTAGTACCGTGTGGTCGACCCGTTCCAGTACATCGGACCGAATGCGGCCAAAACTCAACGGTATCTCGGTAGCCCCGGGGCCGGCCGCGAAGCAGGCGATGAGCGGATACTCCAGGTCTTCGCACAGCCGGTAGGTATAGCTATCCAGCGCCAGCCGGGCGCGTACTTCCCCACGGTGATCGATGAGCGATAGGGGTACCTTCGGGCCGGCGGGGACGCTGAGGGTAAGGGGCCTCCTATGGTGAAACAGCAGGGTATCGAGCGCCGGGTTGATTCGGGGGCACCACTTCCGCAGGGCATCCGTATCCGCGAATAGGAGTTCCGGCCGGCTGAACGGCCCCGGCGGGCATACCTCCAGTAGTTTTCTGACCGCCGACGGCTTACCGCCGTGAGCGACCACCTGCCAAAGATTCGCCGTGGGGAGCAACACGATGCCGCCGGAAAGTAGGGTGCCCGCCGCCTTCGTACCAAAAGATGGGAAGGGGTGTTGCATTAATGGTAATGGGTTAGTTCTCGTGTTCATGCTAATGGGAAAAGACCGATGGGTGTACTTAGCCGAGGTAAGTGGACGTTTTACCGACGAACATCCCCGGCCGGCATCCAGCCCCCATGGCGCTCAGATATGGAAACTGTATTTTGCCAGGCAGATTGTACCCCCTATAAAATTTTAATCGTGCTCGCCAAGCCTACCAAAATCCTGTTGACGTTCGTGTTCTGCTGGCTGTTCTGCCTCCCTGTTCTTCGAGCCGGGCACATCGTAGGCGGTGAGTTCACCTACATCTGCCGCGGCTGGCAAAACGACGATCCGAATACCGGCGTACGGGTATATGACGTCCGGATCAATATGTACCGCGATAACATCGGCCAGGGTGCCTATTTCGATGGGCTATTTGGGGGGGTGCAAGGCCCGGCTCCCTTCGATAACACCAGCCTGCCCGGTCACATCAATATCTTTCGTGGGCAGAGTAACGTTGCCCAACAAATCATTCAATTGGGTGACGTAAGCCCGGTCCCCATCAACCTGGGGAACCCTTGCCTCGTGCTTACCGAGCCGGCCGATCAGCAAATCGGTATCTACGAATTCAGCATCGAGCTACCCGTATCGACCGAGCCTTACACCCTGGCCTACCAACGCTGTTGCCGCAACACGGCCATCCTCAACCTGGTCGACCCGGGGAACATTGGCAGTACCTACTTCATCACCATTACGCCGGAAGCCCAGCAGCGTTGTAACGCCAGCCCCGTCTTCAACATCGACCCACCGATCGCCATCTGCGTCAACCAGCCCTTTCAGATCGACTTCGGTGCCACCGACAGGGAATCGGATAGCTTGGCATACAAATTCTGCGACCCGGTGGTGGGCGGGGGGAACAACGCGCCCATGGCCGGTACGACGAGCTTCGATGACGTGGCTCCCGACCCGGAGTCCCCACCACCCTACGCACCGGCGCGCTTCGTAAACCCCCGTTTCAACAGTCAGGATCAACTCGGTATCGGTAGCCTCCTAAGCCTCGATGAGTCGACCGGCCTGCTACGTGGAAACCCGAACTTTCGGGGGACTTACGCACTGGCAGTCTGTATCGAGGAATGGTCGCGGGACGCCGTGCCGGTATTGCTAAGTGAAACCAAACGAGAATTCCAGTTGGTTGTCAACCTCTGCGGTACCCGAGTAAACGCGGACCTTTTAGAGACGGAGATCGATGAATTCGGCCGCTTCTACATCCGGCAGTGCGGGCCCGGGGAAAATACCATCGTCAATGAGAGCACCGACGAGATGTTCATCGATACGTATGACTGGTCGCTCGACGGACCGGACGGCGAGATAACCGGTAACGACCGCGACCTGCCGACGAACATCACCCAGGTAGGCGTTTACGAAGGCACCATGATCCTCAACCGAAATACTATTGCGGAGAACTGCCGGGATACCGCAACCTTTTTGCTCGGGGTATTCCCCCCACTCGAAGCGGACTTTGAATACGTCGAGCCGGGTTGTGACGATGAGCCCGTTCCGTTCACCAACCTAAGTACCGTGGCCGGGTCGAACGTCATCACCGAATATAGTTGGGAGTTCGAGCCGGGTGCAGACCCCACGCTGATAGAAAACCCGAACCACCGGTTCAGCCGCCCGGGGGAATTCCCCGTCACCTTATCCATAACCGATAACAATGAGTGTGCTGCGGCAGTCACTAAGCCGGTGGTCTACTTCCCTTCTCCGCGAACGATCATCATCGAGCCGGACGACGGCTTCGGCTGTGTTCCCTTCAACAAGACCTTCGTCAACCTCAGCCGCCCGATCAGTGATGAGTACATCTTCGACTGGCGTTTTGGTGATGGGGGTACGGGTGACGTAGCCAGCCCGACGCATGTATACGAGGAAGCGGGCGTCTACAGCGTTTACCTCGGCATCACGAGCCCGACCGGCTGCTTCGTCGAGCGCGATTTCATCGACCTCGTCGACGTACGCGACGCCCCCACGGCGGAGTTCAGCTGGACGCCCGACCGCATCACCAACTTTAACCCCGACATCAGCTTTACGGATGAAAGTATCGACGCCGCCCGCGTTCGATATACGCTTGAGAATAGCCAGGGTGAACGGATTTTTACTACGCCGGCAAGGGACTTCGAATACACGCTAAGGGACACCGGCACTATTACCGTGACCCAGCTGGTTACTCACCCGAGCGGCTGCGTCGATACGATCCTGAAAAATCTGGAGTTGATATTCGAGAACACCTTCTTCGTGCCGAATGCCTTTACCCCAAATGCGGACGGGCGTAACGATATATTTCTACCTAAAGGCATCCTATTCGGAAGCTCGAACTACGAGTTCAGGGTATGGACGCGCTGGGGGGAGCTCGTCTTTACGAGCAACGACCCCGCCCTGGGGTGGGATGGCCGCTACAAAGGCTCCGACAGCCCCGGCGGCGGCTATTTGTGGGACGCAAGTTTCATCAACGCGGAAGGAGGGCAGGAGCGGTTCAAAGGCGGGGTAGTCCTACTTCGCTAACCGAGCCCCCTCCCTGCGAGTACCTACTTGGCAGCCGCTCGCTGGAAGATGTACTGCGTACTTCCCCCGGTCGTACTCGCGTTTCCTTCTACCGGCAGGACCATCGCCTCGGTGTATTCCCAACCGTTCGCAATGAGGAAGTTCACGGCGTGCATAACCGAGTTGAAGCGCACCCGCTTCCCGTCCCGGGGGTCGATGACCTCCATCCGCGAACGCGCGGCAAAAGTGATGGTCTGACCGTAATCGATGAAGATGGTAACCTTGTTGGAAAGGAAGCGCTCCTGAGCGATCATGCGGATCATGTTCACTTCTTCCAGGTTATTGATGTTCACCCCGTCAACTACCACTTGGGCCTTTGCGGAGGTAAGGGCTAAAAAACTGATGGCGAGCGCGAGAAAGAACTGTTTCATTGAATACGTTTTGCTATGTAAATGCAATTTGCCCCGCTTTCCCCTATTTAGCCCTATGCTTATAGGATTCTTTTAACAATGCTAGGTAGATCGGTCGCTGCGCTCCTCGCAAGGCCTACCCGTTATCCACTAATAAACTTCCAGACTCCTAAAACCATGCTCCTACTCCTTATCCTCCTGACCCCTCTCCTCCCCAAGGACGCCCCCGTCACCTGGCTTAGCGAGCAAACCATCGACGTTGGCACCATCCCCTACGGTGAGGATCATACCTACGTCTTCCAGTTCAGGAACGAAACGGAGGGGCCGATAACCGTCGATAACGTGCGCATGGGTTGTGGTTGTACGGCGACGGACTGGGAGGATCAACCCGTCGCCCCGGGGGCGGTGGGATCGATCAACGTAACCTACGATGCGATGAACGGCGGTTATTTTCGGAAGTACGTCAAAGTCTATTTCGTCGATCATCGGGGTGGTCATAAGCTCTGGCTGGAGGGTTTCGTCGAATGATCGATTACCTGGCCGGATGCTGCATTCCGGCGGGCGCTGAATGTCTTACCTTCGCGCCATCCTAAAATACATCGTCCATGACATGGTTAACCCTTGTCTTGCTATTCGGCTACCTGGGGCTGAGTTTCGCCCTATCCAAGCTATTTCCCAAGGCCGGCCGTAAGGCGGTACACGGCCTCATCCCCGCCTATAATATGTGGGTAGTCGCCGAGATTGTCGGCCGTAAAGGGTGGCACAGCCTGCTGTTACTGGTCCCTTACCTAAACGTATTCATCTTTGCCGGCCTGATGGTGGACTTGGCCCGTTCGTTCGGCCGCTACCGGTTCGGCGAGCACGTACTGGCCGTGATCGCCTCCTGGGGTTACTTCTATCACGTCGGTACCACCACGGACCCGACCTACGACTACCAAGGCCCCATCCTGGTAGAAGAGCGGGCTTATCGGCGCGATCTGGCGGCGGCGATGACGACGAAGGAGCAACGCGAGATCAACAAAGTTCACGCCGCCTACCCCCAGTTCGATAAGCCGGTGTATCAGGAGTGGGCGGAAGCAGCCGTGTTCGCCATTTTCGCCGCGGCTTTCATTCGCCTGCTATTGATTGAATCCTTCATCATCCCTACCTCTTCGATGGAAGGGAATCTGTTGGTCGGTGACTTCCTGTTCGTATCCAAAGTCCATTACGGTTTGCGGCTGCCGCAGACGCTGCTGATGGTGCCGCTCGCGCACAATCGCGCGCCTTTCGTCGGCGGTGAAAGCTACATCGACGGAGCCGAGCTGCCTTACCGCCGCCTACCCGCCATCGAAGGCATCGATCGCTATGATCCGGTCGTGTTCAACGTCCCCGCCGGAGATAGTATCTACTGGACGCCGTATCGGGTGTGGTACCCCCACGACATCCGTAGCAACTCAGCCCCGCAGGACGTTATACAAGCCGTGCAGACCGGTCGCCTGGACCTGACCACACGCCCGGTCGATAAAGGAGACCACTACGTAAAGCGCGCCGTCGGCCTACCGGGGGAGACGCTGGAGATCAAAGATCGCCAGGTGATCATCGACGGCCAGGAGATCGCCGACCCCGAGAACGCACAGTATAGCTACATCGTAAACGGAGCCCCGCCCGTACTACCGGAGAAGTGGCGTGAACTTGGGGTAAGCCCGGAAGACTACCGCTCGCTCGGTAACGATCGGACGATCATGTACCTCAATGAATCCCAGAAGCAAGTCGTCCAAAGCAGCGGCCCCGATATCCTGATCAAGCATTACCAGGAGGGCCAGGGCCTTGGCATGTACCCCCACAATACGCGCTACTTCGGCGAGTGGACGCGCGATAACTACGGCTCCATCCGCATCCCGCAAAGAGGGATGACGATCAAGTTAGACGACCGGACCTTCGAGCTGTACTGGCGGCCGATCCGGGTCTACGAGGGAAACGAAAATTTCGAGAAACGCGACGGGCTCTTCTTCCTCAACGGAGAGCAGATCGAGGAGTACACCTTTAAGCTCGACTATTACTGGATGATGGGTGATAACCGGCACAACTCCGAGGATAGCCGGGTGTGGGGCTTCGTGCCCGAAACGCACATCGTCGGCAAGCCACTGTTCATCTGGTTCTCGACCAAAGAGGGCAGTCTGTTCAACGGGGTGCGGTGGAACCGTATCGGCCGCAGCGCCAGTACAACCGGCAATTGATATGAAGATCGCACTATTAGGCTACGGAAAAATGGGGAAGGTCATCGACCAACTGGCCACCGGGGCCGGTGACGTCATCGTTCTGAAGGTCGACGAGCACAACCGGGCCACCACGACCGCAGGGGATTTGGCCCGGGCGGATGTAGCCATCGATTTCAGCCGACCGGAAGCTGCGGTAGACAACATTCGGCTCGCCGTTGCCGCCGGCGTCCCCATCGTTGTCGGTACGACGGGATGGTACGGGCAACTACCATCGATCACGGCAGAAATCTCGACCGCTGGGGGCGCGCTGTTCCACGCCACCAACTTCAGCGTAGGCGTCAACGTCTTCTTCGCCGCCGCCACGCAGCTCAGCCGGTTGCTGGGCAAATACGGAGGCTATACCGCGGAAATCACCGAAACGCACCATACCCAAAAGCTCGATGCCCCCAGCGGGACCGCCATTACCCTCGCCGAACGTTACTCGGAGCATTCGGGGGCCTACGAAGGCTGGGCGTTAGCCAGTATCGACTCACCGGTACCTCAGCAAAGGATTGCTCCCGTAGTCCCCCACGCATTACCTGCGGACTCGCAATCCAAGAGCGAAGCGAACACGCGAAGCGTAAAAAAACTACCTATACACAGCGTTCGTAAGGCAGGAGTGCCCGGCACGCATATCTTGCAAGTAAGCTCCGAGGTAGATACCATCGAGTTCAAACACACCGCTCACACGCGGGAGGGCTTCGCAAAAGGCGCCCTCGTTGCCGCCCGCTGGCTGGTCGGTAAGCAAGGCGTATTCTCGATGCAGGACCTGTTGGGAGAATAGGTAAGGGGTGTGTGGGAATTACGGCCCCCCGGCAACCCGCCCACGCTCTATATTTACCCCCCGTAACCGAACCGCCATGCGCCGATACCTTCTACTCTTCCTCTTTACGCTTTCGGGCCTGGCGGCTTACGCCCAACCCCCTCAAACGCAAGTATTCGTATTCGACATCAGCGTGCGGGATACGGCGGTGCAGTTCACCAGGCCGCTTTACCTGACGGCTTTTAACACGACTGGCTACAACAACCAGCCCGGCTGGGTCGACCGCAATAACCTGTTGCTTTCCGTGCAGGAACCGGGCACGGAACAACCCGATATCTACAGTTTCGACTTGGCCCGCAAGGTGCGCACCCGCCTGACGCGCACCGTGGCCGGCGAGTACAGCCCCCACGTCGTCGGCGCGGGTAAAAGCTTCTCCGCCGTACGCCAGGAGTTCCTCGGGCGCGATACCGTACTCCGCCTTTGGCAATTCCCCCTCGACCGGGAGGGCAAGGGCCAACCCATGTACGGCACGTTGAACCGCATCGGCTATTACCAGTGGCTAAACAGTGCGCAAATTGCCGCCTACCTGGTGGAATCCCCCAGTAAACTCGTCTTGCTCGGCACCGATAACGACGGCTACCGCGAGTTAGCCACTTCAACCGGCCGGTGTTTCAAACGCCAAAAGAACGGTAACCTGGCTTACGTCGATAAGCGTACGGTACCGTGGCGCCTGGTAGAGCAAAATCTCTACCGCCTCAACGAAGCCCCCCGCCTCATCAGCGAAACGCTCGAAGGCTCCGAAGACTTTGCCATCCTTGACGATGGAAGCTACCTGATGGCGAAGGGCCCCAAACTGTACCGCTTCGACCCCCTCGGCCAGCCCCGCTGGACGGAAGTCGCCGACCTACGCCTCTACGGCATCACCAACATTACCCGCCTGGAGGCTAACGACTTCGGTCGTTTGGCGCTGGTGGCCGAAACCGCGACTCGCTGAGCCCGCGGCCTTTCGTCTTTACTTTCCTAATCCAATCAATCCAGCACCATGATCATCGGTTGCCCCAAAGAAATTAAAAACAACGAAAACCGGGTGGCCCTGACCCCCGGCGGTTGCCTCGAGCTCGCCCGCCGCGGCCACACCGTTTACGTGCAAACCGGCGCCGGGGTCGGTAGCGGTTACGAGGACGCAGACTACGAGGAGGCCGGTGGCGTCATCCTCCCCACCATCGAGGAAGTTTACGCTAAGGCGGAAACCATCGTCAAGGTGAAGGAGCCCATCGCCTCCGAGTACCCGCTGGTGCGGGAGGGGCAGTTGCTGTTCACCTACTTCCACTTCGCCAGCTCCCGCCCCCTTACCGAAGCGATGGTGCAATCCAAGGCGACTTGCCTCGCCTACGAGACCGTAGAACTACCTAACGGCACGCTGCCCCTGCTCGTACCCATGAGTGAAGTGGCCGGCCGTATGGCCGTACAGGAAGGTGCGCGCTACCTCGAAGCCCCCGCCGGCGGGCGCGGCATCCTGCTCGGCGGCGTGCCCGGCGTCGCCCCCGCCCGCGTGCTCATCCTCGGCGGCGGCGTCGTCGGTATGGAAGCCGCGAAGATGGCCGCCGGCCTGCACGCCAACGTCATCCTGATGGACATCAGCCTGGATCGCCTCCGCCACCTCGCCAACATCCTGCCCGCCAACGTCACGTTGATGTTCAGCAGCGAGTACAACATCCGCAAGGAACTGGATCGGGTGGACCTGATCATCGGCGCCGTGCTCATTCCCGGCGCAAAGGCCCCCCACCTGATCACGCGTGAAATGCTCGGTGAGATGAAGAACGGCACCGTTGTGATCGACGTGGCCGTAGACCAGGGCGGATGCATCGAAACCTGCCACCCGACCACCCACGAGGACCCAACCTACGTGGTGGATGGCGTCGTCCACTACTGCGTAGCGAACATGCCCGGCGCCGTACCATTCACGAGTACTAATGCGCTGACGAACGCGACCTTCCCCTACCTCCTGCGCATCGCGGAAAAGGGCTGGGTACGCGCTACGAACGAGGACCCCGCGCTGGCCAAGGGGCTCAATGTAGTGAACGGTGAAATCGTGTACGGGCCGGTAGCGGCCGCCTTCAAGCAACCCGTACCGGAAGCCTAAGCCAGCGCGATCTCCGGCACCTCTGCCGGTACGACCAACCGCCCGGCGGTAGCCTTACGGATGTCTTCGACGGAAACGCCGGGGGCCCGCTCGCGCAGTAGAAAGCCATCTTCGGTAACGTCGAGCACCGCCATATCGGTGACGATCTTCTTCACGCAACCGACCCCGGTGAGGGGTAGCGTGCAGGCCGGCAATAGTTTGCTCTCCCCCGCGCGATTGGTATGGCGCATGGCTACGATGATGTTCTCGGCGGAGGCTACCAGGTCCATGGCCCCCCCCATACCCTTGACCATTTTGCCGGGGATCTTCCAGTTGGCGATGTCGCCGGTATCGGAGACCTCCATGGCACCGAGTACGGTGAGCTGAACGTGCCGCCCGCGGATCATCGCGAAGCTGGTGGCGGAGTCGAAGATGCTGGATCCGGGCAAGGCGGTGATGGTCTGTTTGCCGGCGTTGATCAGGTCGGCGTCCTCTTCCCCGGCGTAGGGGAAGGGCCCCATGCCGAGGATGCCGTTTTCGGACTGGAAGGTGACGCTGATGCCTTCGGGGATGTAGTTGGCGATCAGGGTAGGGATGCCGATACCGAGGTTGACGTACCAGCCGTCTTCCAATTCCCGGGCGATGCGCCGGGCGATGCCGTTTCTATCTAGCATGAGGATGGGTTTTAGACGTTGCCCGCTTTGGAAGTCCGCCCGGCGGGGGTGCCTTCGCGGAGGGTGCGTTGCTCGATGCGTTTCTCGTAGTTGACGCCCTGAAAAATACGTTGGACGAAGATACCGGGGGTATGGATGGCGTTGGGGTCAAGCTCGCCGGGCTCTACCAGTTCTTCGACCTCCGCTACGGTGATCCTGCCCGCCATGGCCATCATGGGGTTAAAGTTGCGGGCCGTCCCCTTGAAGATGAGGTTGCCGTTTCGGTCGCCCTTCCACGCTTTGACCAGGGCGAAATCGGCGGTCAGGGCGGTTTCCAAGATGTGAGGTTTGCCGTTGAACTGGCGGACTTCTTTCCCTTCGGCGACTTCCGTGCCGTAACCGGCGGGCGTGAAGAAGGCGGGGATGCCGGCACCGCCGGCCCGGCAGCGTTCGGCGAGCGACCCCTGGGGGATCAGGTCGACTTCCAGCGAGCCATCCAACATTTGCCGTTCAAATTCCTTGTTCTCGCCTACGTAGGAAGAGACCATCTTGCGTACCTGACGCCCCTGTAGCATAAGGCCGATACCGAAGTCATCCACCCCTGCATTATTCGAAATACAGACGAGATCGGTGACGCCGGTCCTTACCAGGGCGGCGATCGCGTTTTCCGGGATGCCGCAGAGGCCGAAGCCGCCCAACATCAGCGTCATACCGCTTTCGATGTCGGCCACTGCGGCGTCGGCGTCGGCTACTATTTTGTTCATATTGCATTAGGTCGTGGTGGAGGGCAAGTATACGACTCCTTACTGCTTGTTCAGCGACCAATCGTAATCGGCGTAGCCGATATCGGTGCCTTCCGCGATGGGGGTGGCTAGGTATTCGTTCAGGTAGTTGCGTAAGTCACCGAAGTCCTCCCCGTACCAATCGAAGATCTTCGATACTTTGACGCCGCCGCCAGCGATCCGGTTATAGTCGGGGTTGCGAATGAAGGCGCGCGTGTTGTTCTGGAGCATCCGGTCCAGCTTATCCGCGGTAAAAGCCTCGTTCGGCAGGGGAGGGCAGGAGGCGGCGGCACAGTTCACCGCAAAGTGGATGCGCGCGTCTTTATACTTCGGGCGCAGGATGTCGTGCTCGATGTTGTTGAGGCTGTACGTTTCTCCACCGAGTTCGATCCACTTGACCTTCCAGGGGTCCCCTCCGTCCAGATCCTGAATGGAGTTGACCGGATAGTCGTTCAGGATGCGCTTAACGGTGAAGGCGTTGTAGGCATTGATCCAGTAGGCCATCGCTTCCTCGCGCGACCAGTCATTCGTAGGCGTGCCCTTTCGAAGCTCGGCTAGGTAAGCATCCAGTGCGGACTCGCTCTGCTTAAAGCCGGCGTAGTCCACGTCACCCGCATCCGTGACGAATTGCTGTAGCAGTGCGTTCCAGGGTTGGTGATCGGGTGAGGCTTCCATAGTCGCATTTTCTTGCTGCGACTGCGCGGGTCGGTTTTGGGTCGACTCGGTACCTCGCTGGGCTGCGGGCGTTGGTAACTCCGCTGCTACGGGTTTGGCGGTGGTGGTGCCGTCAGTAGCGGCGACTGTTTTATTCGGGGCCGCAAGCGGAGTAGCGGGCTTGGGTGCCGGCGTCGGGTTTTCTTTCACGACCGGGGTCACGGAATTTTCGTCCGGGATGGTCTGATCGGTGAGCGCCTGTGGGTTTGCGTTTCTGGTGTGTTCTATCTGATCGGGCTCGGTGGGCAGCGCATCGGGGTCGGCGATGGCCTTGGTTTCACTTTCCGCGGTGAGGGGCCGGTCGGGGTCCGGTCCGCAAGCAGTGAAGCCTAGGAGCAGGGGTAGAAGGATAAGTATCGGTGAGAAGCGCATAGCGGGTATGGATGAGTCTGTTGTTTGAACGTAAAGTCCTACGGTCGAGGTTTGCAGTCGTGTTCAGTCGTTCGTCAGTTAGCGACTAAGCGGCCGATAGCAACTTTACCTGCCGGTATGTTTGTTCGGGTCGCCGTGCCGATTTACCTTTGCGGTCGCTTTTCGGAGGAATGGCAGAGCGGTTTAATGCACCGGTCTTGAAAACCGACGTACTGAAAGGTACCGGGGGTTCGAATCCCTCTTCCTCCGCCCGAGGATTACCCGACCCGGTTCTACCGGTGTCGGGTTTTCTTTTTATGGTAAGGCCCGCAACTAAGCGGAGGGCCAGGAATTACTTTAGGCAAGCCCACCAGCTATGGAGAACACCAAAATCATCCGCGCCCTAGCCACCGTGCAGGATCCGACCACCGGCACCGACCTGATCACCGCCAATATGGTTGTTCACCTCAAGGTCGAGCCACCCGACGTCAGCTTTACCCTCGAACTACCGAAGCTCGACGGCGACTACAAGCAACAACTCAATTTCGCCTGCCAGGAGGCCATCTTGAACGTTTACCCGGAAGCGCGGGTACACGTCCACATGCAAAACCCGGGCGTACAGCCGGCCACGCCGCGAGCGGCCGCCCCCGGTGGCCCGCAGAAGCCCAACCCCCTGCCGCACGTTCGCAACATCATCGTCGTGGCCAGTGGTAAGGGTGGGGTAGGGAAGAGCACCGTTGCCGTCAATCTCGCCCTCGGCCTACAGGAGCTCGGTGGCGCCGTCGGTCTGCTCGATGCGGATGTGTACGGCCCCAGCGCCCCGACCATGCTCGGCCTGGTCGGGGCCCGCCCCACCGTGGAAAAAGTCTACGGTAAACCCAAGATCAAACCCCTCTACGCCTACGGGTTGCCGGTGATGAGTACCGGCTTCGTGGTGGAGCCCGAACAGGCCGTCGTTTTGCGTGGCCCCCGCCTCTCCGGCATCGTCAAGCAATTCCTGGAGGAATGCATCTGGCCGCCGCTGGACTACCTGATCATCGACCTGCCCCCCGGCACGGGCGACGTCCAGCTCAGTATCGTCCAGACCGTATCGGTGACCGGTGCCGTCATGGTGACTACCCCCCAGGAGGTCGCGCTGACCGACGCGATAAAGGCCATGAATATGTTCTTTCTGCCCGACGTACAAGTCCCCGTACTGGGCGTAGTGGAGAATATGTCCTGGTTCACCCCGAAGGAGTTGCCCGACAACCGTTATTACCTATTCGGTGAGGGCGGCGGCAAGACCCTGGCCAAGAAGTCTAATTCGATGCTGTTGGGGCAGATACCTTTGGTGCAGGGCATCCGGGAGGGGGGGGACACCGGCCAGCCCGCTTTCCTGAACAAAGAAGACCCGATTACCCGGCAAGCCTGGCTGAAAGTGGCCAAGAACGTAGCCCGGCAAACCGCCTTACGCAACGAGGCTATGGGGGCGACGCCCGTCGTAAAGGTGACGACGCAATAGCCCGGTTACAGGCTTACCCCCAAGGTTAAGTACCAAACCCGCGGTGCGCTAGGGATGATGCCCGGCCCCGGGTACCCCGTGGCCCGCCGCGTGAAGTATAGCTGATCGAGCACGTTATTTATTCCCGCCTCCACCGTAAGCCAGTTGCGGCGGTAGGAAAGCGACAGGTCCGCCACCCCATAAGCCGGTATCTCCCCCCGGATACCCGACTGATTGTCCCGGACGTCCTGCGGCGCGTTACTGGCATCGGTAAACTGATCGCTCAAATAGGCATATTGCAAGGACGCCAGGAAGTTACCGTAACCCGCCCGCAAGCCCGCTTTAACGTTGAGCAGCGGAACGAACTCTACCTGATTACCCTCCACCCCGGTTATTTCGGACGCGGTGTACCGTGACCGGGTCAGGCTCGTATTGGCGAACGCCCGCAGAAAATAAGGCCGCCGTTTGTCATTCTGCCCCCGCAGCAGATCGTACGCCAAGAGCGACTCCAAGCCGTAGATGAACGCCGAACCGATATTCCCCCGCCGGCGGATGATCCGACCCGTACGCACCTCCGTTCCGTCCGCGCGCAAGCGGACCTCCGGCGTCAGTACCTCGCCGATGCGGTTGTTGTACCGTAGCCCGAACACGTTCGCGGTGACCTCCAGCTTACCCACTTCTGCGCGCACCCCGACGTCGGCCGTGTAACCTGCCTCATCCGAGATGTCCGGGTCTACCTGGAAGGATGGGTTGACCGTACGGATGTCGTTGAAGGTCACCGAACGGTAGTTCTGACTGAAGTTCGCGAACAGCTCGAAGCCGTTGTTACCCCGGTAGCTCAGGCCCGCTCCGAGGAGCAGCAGGTTGCGGGCGAACGTCCGGTCGTCTTCGAAGCGATCGTCCCGGATCACGTTACCGGCCAGGTCGAAGTCAATGCGGCGGAAGGAGCCCTCACTACCCGTATTGATGTACTCATAACGGGCGCCCGGCGTGATGCTCCAGCGGTCGTTAAAGTAATAGATATGCTCGGCGAAAACGGCCAGGTTACGATTGGGGAAGTCAAAAGCACTCTGGTTGGGGTAGGCGGGGAAGGCGGTATCGGCCAGGGAGAAGTCGGCGTCCGCCCCATTCGTGCCGGGCCCCTGCACCGCGCCGTTTTCCGCCCGGTAATATTTGGCCCCGAATAGTACGATGGCATTCCTGCCGCCGAGCCGGTAGCGGTGCAACAGGCGCGCTTCCCCGCCCAGGTTGTTGAATTCACCGATGAGCAGGTCGCGCGGCGCGTCGAGGTCGTCTACCTGGCTGACGCGGTTGGTACGAAAGCCGACCGCCCTGCGAGCAGCATCCAAGCCGAATAGGTTAAGGGAGAAGTTGGTCTTATCGGAGAGCTTCCGCTCATACTTCAGGCTGAACAGTTGCCAGTCGACGTCGAACCAGTTGCGTGCCCGGTTACTTTGAAACGGATCGGCTTCGAACTGGGCGTCCGTCAACCCGCCCGCCTGCCGGGCCAGGTAGCCGAGGTAGGTGTACTCCACGCTGATCCTGCTGCGCTCGGTGGGGGAGTAGTCCAGATGCAGGTAGGCGTTCCGACTGCTAAAGTTACTGTTGGCCCGCAAGCCATCCCCCCGCTTGTAGTTGAAGTAGCCGTAGTAGCCCAGCTTCCCGACCGTACCACTGACGCTGTTGAAGCTGGTAAACAGGCCGTTACTACCCACCGTTTGCCGCGTCTCGGCCGAAATGCGTCGGTTCCGGTCGGGCGCCAGAAATACGAAGTTGACGAGCCCGCCGAACTGGGTCCCGTACTGCAAAGACGCCGCCCCCCGCACTACCTGGATTTCCCGCAGGGCCTCCGCCGGGGGTGTGTAGTAGCTTTCCGGGTAACCGAGTACGTCGGCGGAAATGTCGTATCCGTTCTGGCGCGTGTTGAAGCTCGCCGTCCGGTTGGGGTCGAGCCCCCGCCCGCCGATACTGAGTTGCAGGCCCGCGTCGTCCGATTCGTAGATGTTTAAGCCGGAAACCTGCGCGTACAGCTGCCGCGCCTGGTTGGCCGCCTTATTCACGGTCAGTGCCTGTACGCTCACCACCTCGGATTTTTTGCCGGCGTAGATTGCCGTCCCCTCCACCGCCCGCAACCGGCGCAGTGTTGTCTGCCGCTCGCGCTGCGCGACGACGGTCACCGCATCCAGGTCCTTTTCCAGGGCGCGGAGGGTGACGGTCAGTTCGGTTCGCGCACCGTTCAGCTCGACGGCTATCTGCCGGGTGGTGTAGTTGGGGGCGAAAAAGGTCAGATTTACTCCTCCAGTATTTTCCAAAAATGTAAATTCTGTTGATCCATTTCGGTCCGTGATACCCAAGTCACTGGTTTCGGCCACGAATACCTCAACGTCCCTTAGCGTTGCGTTCGATACGGAGTCTACCACCGTTAGTGCTAAGATCTGCTGCGCTTGCGCCGTGGAGGTGGTCAGTAAGGTCAGCAGACCGCAAAGCAGCCAGAAGTTTTGTACGGAGATAGACAAAGACGGCGGGAGGAGCGGCCGGCGTGAGGTGCCTCCGTTTCCCTCCGTACCACCGTACCAAACCTTGGCGTAAAATGTACTACAATCCATAAATGACATCTTCAAAGGGTAGGAGCCAGGCAAGGCGTGGCACGTCGAAATCGACTTTTGCAAGATCGACTCGCGGGTTCACGTACTGCCGGCTGGGCCGACCGTTCAGGGCTACGTAGCAATCCGCGAACACCCGTGGGCGTACCCCCGTGCGGGCTTCCTCCCGATCGGCCAGGTGGTGGGCGAACTCCAGGATGAAGTCGGGTTGAAAGGAGAGTTGCTTTGTTTGCTGTACGGTAAGGTAAGCGGCGGGGTCTACCGTTCGTTTTTGCCCGGTCTGCGGGTTGACGACGCGGTAGTTCAGGTAGCCGGCTTTTTCCATCAGCATAACCCGCCAGCTGTAGCGGTAACCGGACTCGGTCCAGAATAGCTCGCCCTCGTGCAGGAGATACCGCCACGGCAGCAGAAGGTGAACGACCAGGAGTAGACCTACCATTGCTTCGCGTAGTGGCCACCGGGGCCGACCGACTTTGCTATATTCTTTCGATCCTCGCACCTGCGCGCCGTCGCCAAAATTAAAGAACCGCAGCCACCGCGCGTGCGCCCGCCCGTCGAAGAAAACCAGTGCGCTCACGATCATGATGAACGGGAACATACCGATCGGGAAGAGGACGCGCGTTAGCACGTGAAACACGACCACCGCTACGAACGCCAGGCGGCGCGTCGGCCGGTAAAGTAGCAGAAAAGGTATGGCCAGATCGTAAGCCGCCCCCGACCAAGCAAAGGCGTACGCTACCCAACGCTCGCTCAACCAGCCACCCAGAAGGGGGATGTCGTACCGACCCGGCAGCCAGGTCGCCAGTGGCTCGGCGTGCAGCAACCAATCGGAGTTGAGTTTCGCAAGCCCGGCGTAGCAATAGACCACGCCCACGAACACCCGCAACGCGAGTACCGGCCAGCGCGGCACGCTACGCCGCCCCACCCGTCGGGCATCCAGCGAATACTGATGTGCCGCCGGTAAAAAAAGCAGCAGCAGGGCCGCCAAACTCACGAAGTAATAGTGGTTGAGGTAGTTGGTCTTATCCATCAACTCCACGTAGGTGAAGCTCAGGAAAAAGGCCGACGCAGACCAACGGTACCGCCAACCCAGCGCAATGCCCAACGCACTCAGGCCCGCCAAGGCGAACAGCACGTAGGTGTACGGGCCCAGGGGCTTGACCCACTCGAAGTAGCGGTAACTGAAGAAATAGGTAGGCTCCAGGTAGAGCTTCTCGATCCAGCCATTCCACCAAAAGCGGAGGACGCTGCCCACCATCATCAAGCCAAAGCCGATGCGAAAAACAGCTAAGGTTGCCCCCGAACGATGGCTATCCGGGCTGGGTGAGCGTGTAGTTGGCGGGGTACTCAATCGCCGTCGGCGTCGATGTAGTCTACGTTGATATTCAGCGTCTGAAGCATATCGACCTTGAGTAAGATGGTAACCTGCTGGAGCTCGTCATAGAGACCCAGGAGGGCGGCGGGGTTATCCCGCGCGACGGCTTGGAAGTCATCGGGAAGATCCTGGGCGGCGCGCCCGATTCTTTCGAACTGGTTACGGATGCGAACGCTCAGGCGCTCGTCACCTTCCAATCGTTCCGTGGCGTCCAGGTAAGCGGAGAGTCCGTCGCGACTAAAAAAGGTTTGCGTCGCATCCAAGGCCGTCAAGAAGTGGCCTTTGGACATCCCCCGGTAGCGACTTTCAACGAGCCCGGGTAAGGGGGTGTCGCTGAATACGCCGGCGGGGATGCCGACCTTGCCCGCCCGCAAAAACTTCTCGTAGTAAAAGATGTAATCGTTCACCGTGCGGTCGATGCTGGCCGTCGCGCTGTTGCCGTCGTTGGCTACGTAGGCATCGCGGTTACTTTCCAGCGCGGTCAAGTGCCGGGTGTGCAAGTCGACCAGGCGGTCCGCCAGCCGTTTCGCGTGCTCGGCCGCCTCCGGGCTATCGGCGTAGATCGTTTCACCGGCCTGACCCGCCGGGGCGTAGAGCAACAGCTCGAGGGCGGGCAGGCCCTGGGCGTCGGTCAGGGAGGGGAGGGCCAGGTCCTGCGGCGCTTCGATGTTGCCGAGTACCTTCTCCATATCGGTGGGGTAGGTGTTGGTCTGCTCGCGTAGGCGGAGTGCTTCCCCGTCCGCCAACACCAGCGGTGCCTGTTGCTGCCAGGAATCATACGCG
The DNA here is from genome assembly GCA_963668285.1 of uncultured Lewinella sp. Lineage (GTDB taxonomy): Bacteria > Bacteroidota > Bacteroidia > Chitinophagales > Saprospiraceae > Neolewinella. The sequence goes on from OY764744.1 coordinate 28,822, forward strand.
CGGTCGAAAGCGAGCCGGATTGCTTCCAACTGTCCGTCTTCCAAACTGCTCCGCAGTGCTTCCAGGTCGGTAAGCGTGCGTTGTTGGGCGGGGATCAGTCACGTCGTCTATCCAAACCGCGAGCATGGCGCCACGATCGAAGGGGGGCGCAGTGGGTGTTTCTCCCCCTCCGTCTTCGCTCGGGCAGGAGAAGAACAGCAGGGGAAGCAAAAGAATGGTAATGAACCGAAGCATGGCGGAAATCTTGCTGGGTGAAAAACTAATCAGTTACCGGCGGCGGTCAGGTCGATGCCGTAGCGGGTGGCGATGCGCTCGGCTACGTCACCGAGGGCGGCGGGGTCGACGTCCCAGAAGCCGTTACCGGCTTCGTTGCGGATGTCGGCCAGATAAGCGTCACTTTCATCATAAGCTCCGTCGATGAAGCGTAGGGAGTAGATGAAGCCGTAGCCTTCGCTCAGGTCGTGAAAGGCCCCGCCGAAGTCCTGTGGGTTCGCTTCCAGGCCGGCCTTACCCTGCGTGAGGTAGTAGACGGCGCGGATGGCCAGGACGTCGCTTACGTTTTCGATGATGACCTCCGCCTGCCGGTTGCGTTCCGCGTAGTCGCCCGCTACGATGGCGGCGCGGCCCGCCCGAAAGGCCTCCTCTATGGTTGCGGCGATGCCGGCATAATCGGGGTCGTCCTCCACGCGGCCCAGGTACTTATTGAGGAAGGCGTCGTTACCGAGGTCGGCTAAGGGGCGGGCGGGGTCGGCGGCGGCGCCGAAGAGGTAGCCGTAAGCTTCGTCCCACTTATGCTCCATTTGGGTGTAGGGCTTGCCGTCGACCGTTGCCCCGGCATCGTTATCCGCAACGTTGTTGCCTGCGTCCAGCACGCTGACGTTCAGATAGTTATTCGCAAGTTGATCGTACATAAGCCCACCGATCAACGCTTTGTTGAATGCCTGGTCGTATTCCAGCCCGGAGCCGTTGACGTAGCGGGCGGACGACCCGTCGGCGACCTGGCCGGGCTGGCCGGGTGTGGCGAGCTGGTTCCAGGCGGGGAAGACCTCCGCAACCTGGGCGGATAGCCAACCGTCGAAGTCCGCTTTAATGGCGGCGGATTGTACCGTATTGGTCGTAAACAGGCCGGCGCTCGCGGCTACTTTAGCGCGCACTGATTTGGTGCTGGCGTTCAGCGCGGCGTCTTCGTAGGGGTCCACGCCCTCCGGATTACGAAAGAGGTTGTTGAGGGATTCCAGGGTCGAAGCCGGGTCTTTCATGGCGGTGACCGTCTCGGTAGCCATCCCGATCCGGTCGGTCTGCCCGGGGAAGGCGACGGTAGATTGTCCGTCGCGGGCGAACGCGTAGGTAGTAGGTATTTCAATTTCCGGACTAAGCGGCCCTTCATCATCCTCACAGGCGGTAAATGGAAGAACCAGCAGTAAAAGCAGAATGGTTTTCAGAGGTCTCACGCGGGTTATTGTTATCTGTACTAAATCCAGTTAGTGCAAATGTCGTTCGCCTCTCAGGACTGTACAAACAATCCGCCAACTATTTTGATTTGATCTTAATAGGCCGCTTGCATGCGCCTGACGATCTCCCCCACGGCGGGGCATACGAGCGTATTTCGCAGCGTGAGCGGTAGGATCTGCAGCATGTTTTTCCGGTCGGTATGCGGGTACTGCCGGCAGGCACGGGGGCGGGCGGTGTAGACGGAGCAGTAGTTGTCGGGGCCGAGAAAGGGGCAGGGCGCGGTGTTCAGTACGTAGTCGCCCTCGCTATCCAGGTGTAAATGTTGCTCGACGAGGTCTGCTGGGCGGATGCGCAGGTGGTTGGCCAGCCGGTCGATGTCGACGTCCCGGAAAATGGGGGAGGTTGTCTTACAGCAGTTCGCGCACTCTAGGCAGTCGACCTCACTAAACACCTCAGCGTGAGTATCCTGAAAACGTTCATCCAGCTTACGCGGAGGGCGTGATCTTAGCTTGCCGAAGTAGCGCCTGTTACCTTTGATCTCCTCGCGCGCCCGGCTAAGTTCTTTGTCTACGTCCATCCTAAACGGCTACGGGTGCCTTGATACTGGGCAAAGGATCGTAGTTGAGCAACTCGATATCGGCGTATTCGATGGAAAACAGGTCGGGGGCGCCCCCGGCGATCCGCAAAGCGGGCAGGGGGCGGGGCGTGCGGCTCAGTTGCTCCCGGGCCTGCTCCAGATGGTTGCTGTAGAGGTGGGCATCGCCGAGTGTGTGCACGAAGTCGCCGACTTCATACCCGCACTCCCGCGCCACGAGGTGCGTGAGTAGCGAATAGGTCGCGATGTTGAATGGTACGCCGAGGAAGACGTCGGCCGAGCGTTGGTAGAGCTGGCAGCTGAGTCGCCCTTCGGCTACGTAAAACTGGAAGAGGGTGTGGCAGGGGGGCAGCCCTGCTTTGGCCATTTCCGGGATGTCGCGGGGGTTCCAGGCCGTCACGATGTGCCGCCGGCTATCCGGCTTCGTTTTCAGTTGCTCGATCACGCCGGCCAGTTGGTCGACGCCGTCGAAATCACGCCACTGCTTGCCGTACACGGGGCCGAGCTCGCCCCACTGCCGGGCAAAATCATCGTCGGTGGCCACGCGCTCGGCGAAGGTCTTCATCTCCGCCCGCCACTCGGGCGTGTAGGTCGGTAAGCGTTCCGATAGGTCGTTCCGTTCGAGGTAGTGCTGAAAGGGCCAATCGTTCCAGATGCGCACGCCGTTTTGTACCAGGTATTGCAGGTTCGTATCCCCCCGGATGAACCAGAGCAGCTCGTGCACGACGCTCTTCCAGTGCACCCGTTTGGTCGTCATCAGCGGAAAGCCGCCGCGCAGATCGAAGCGCATCTGGTAGCCGAAGACGGAGCGCGTCCCCGTGCCCGTCCGGTCGCCCTTCACGACGCCTTGTTCGAGGATGTGGGTAAGCAAATTATGGTAGGTCTGCATAAGGGGCGATTGATCTAGGCGGGATTACGGACACATTTAACAGGGAACTTGCGCGTGGGGTAAATAATGCGCGAAGCCAGCAAGTACGTGATTTTTGCGAGGCCGCAGGTGCAAGGTTGAGGACAAAATAGCGGGCCCCGGGCGGCACCGGTACAACCATATGGTTAAGACCTTCTTTTAGACGGGTGTACGCCCCGAACGTGCCCGCGCAAGGTACCCACTTTGCTACGATTTAGACCGACCCCCCGCCAATATTATTACCCTGAATACCGTGCAATCCACCCAAGACATGAATTACCAAGCATTTATCGGCAAAACGGCCATCGTGACCGGTGCCGGCTCGGGGATCGGCTTCGCCATCGCCCAACACCTCGTGCGCGAGGGAGCCAACGTCGTCGTCAACGACTTACACGCCGAAGCCACGCGGGAAGCGGTGGGCA
>OY764745.1:0-12951 GCA_963668285.1 uncultured Lewinella sp.
ACTGGAACGGGACCCCTTCAACGACCTCCTGGCCCGGGGGCCACGCAAGCGCCTGACCGCCGAGGAGATCCGCGATCAAAACCTCGCGATCAGCGGTTTGCTGAGCCAAAAGATGCATGGCCCCGGCGTAATGCCCGTGCAGCCCGATGGCCTGTGGGACAACATCCCCTACAGCGAAGACGAGTGGAAAACCAGCGATGGGGAAGATCGGTACCGTAGGACGATCTACACCTACCTGCGCCGCTCCGTCGTTCATCCCGGCCTGACCACCTTCGATGCCTCGAACCGCGAGGTTTGCCTGAGCCGCCGGACGGTAACCAATACCCCCCTGCAAGCGCTCCTGGCGCTTAATGCCCCCGAAAATCTGGATGTCGCCAAAGCACTATCGGAGCAGGTGAGCGACCAACCGATACTCGAACGCCAGGTCGACCAGCTATTCAGGCGGCTCCTGCTTCGCCCCGCGAACGAGGAAGAGGTACGGGTCCTGGTCGGCCTGTACGAAGAAGCCAGCCGTGACCGCGGGGAGAACGAACACGCCCTGGTGGTCATCATCAACGCCCTGCTCAACATCGACGAATACTTAACCTTGAGCTGATATGGAACGACTATTCAGGGAATTTCAGGAGACGGAAGCGCAGTACAACAGCCGGCGGCACTTCCTGCGTAAATGTATGCTGGGTATGGGTGGTATGGCCATGGCCGGCTTTAGCGGCTGCCAGACGCCGAACGAACCGCTCGCTACCGACGGCCTTAGCCACGGCGCACCGATCAAGTTCCCCCGCCGCGCTAACCGGGTCATTTACCTGCACATGGCCGGTGCCCCCTCCCAACTGGAACTGTTCGACTACAAACCGGCCCTGCAAGCCCTCGACGGGAAGCCCTGCCCGCCCTCCCTACTGGCGGGTAAGCGTTTTGCCTTTATCCAGGGTACCCCGATGATGCTGGGGCCACAGGCCAAGTTTGCCCGCCACGGCCAGAGCGGCCAGTACGTATCGGACCTCCTTCCCCACTTCGCCAAAGTCGTCGATCACACGGCGCTCCTGAAAGCCGTCCACACCGAAGAGTTCAACCACGCCCCCGCGCAAATGCTGATGCAGACGGGTAGCCCCCGCGCCGGCCGGCCCGCCTTCGGTAGCTGGATCACCTACGGCCTCGGCTCGGAGAACGATAATTTGCCGGGGTTCATCGTGCTGGCCTCCGGCGGCCGCATCCCGAGCGCCGGGAAGAAACTCTGGGGCAGCGGCTTTCTGCCGTCCATCCACCAGGGCGTACAGTGCCGCACCGACGGGGACCCCATCCTTTACCTAAGTAACCCCGACTGGATGTCGCGCGACCTCCGCGGAAAGACGATCGAGGCGATCAACGAGATCAACCGCCGCCAGCAGACGGAAATGACCGACCCGGAGACCCTGACCCGGATCGAGCAGTACGAAATGGCCTTCAAGATGCAGGTGTCCGTACCCGAGGTGATGGACATCAAAAGAGAGCCCCAGTACATTCACGACCTTTACGGTACCACGCCCGGGGGCAGCTCTTTCGCCAATAATTGCCTGCTGGCCCGGCGGCTCGCCGAATCCGGCGTCCGCTTCATCCAGCTATACGATTGGGGTTGGGATACCCACGGCTCAAGCCGCAGCGGCAGCCTCGAGTACGGATTGCGCGATCAGTGCCGCGCCATCGATCAGCCGATCGCCGCACTTCTACAGGACCTTAAGCAGCGGGGGTTGCTGGAAGACACGCTCGTTATATGGGGCGGGGAGTTCGGGCGCACCCCCATGCGGGAAAACCGCGGCGGCGTAACGATGCCCTTCCTGGGGCGGGACCACCACGGCGAGGCCTTTACCATGTGGATGGCGGGCGGCGGCGTGCGCGGTGGTACCAGCTACGGGGAAACGGACGAGATCGGCTACGCGGGGGTACGCGACCGCGCGCACGTGCACGACGTACAGGCGACGGTACTGAAGCTACTCGGCTTCGATCACGAGCGCTTCACGTTCCCCTTTCAGGGCCGGCACTTCCGGCTGACGGACGTAGCGGGCCACGCCATCGACCGGATCATCGCATAAAAAGAACCCCCGGCAGCGAGGCTACCAGGGGTCGTAAGTTCCGATGATAAAAAGTAGTAAGACGTGTTTGCTATACGCCGCCCTGTAGGCGGTCTTGGAGGTCTTTGAGCGCTTTCCAATCGCCGGCGGCCGCAAGGGTCGCCTGCTCCGGCCAGGTGCGGGGCGTTGCCATTTTGTAACGGGAGCCCGCCGCATCGAGGATGGACTGAAGGCGGGTGACGTCCGCGGTAGCGAGTTCCTGCCAGGTATTGATGCCGGCGTCCTTCAGTAAGCCTTCGATCTTCGGGCCGATGCCTTCTACGACCTTGAGGTCGTTCGGATTGCTGCTGGAGAAGCCTAACTCTTTGGTAGCGAGTTTCTCGAATTTTGAATCGGACTCGAAGTCTCCGACCGTTTCGCGGCCACCGTCGGTGAACTTCTGGTAGCGGATGAGTTCGTCCCAGTCGCCGGCGGCGGCAAGGCCGGCTTGGTGGGGCCAACTGGTGGGGTCGCTTAGGGAGTAGTTGCTACCGGCGGCGGTGAGTACGCGGCGCAGTTCTTCGGGCTCGGCGGCGGCAAGTTGGCTCCATTCCTGGTAGCCCGCTTCTTTCAGTACCTGACCTACCTTGGGCCCGATGCCCTCGATCACGAGTAGGTTATCGGTGCTGAACAGGCCATCGTATACGGAGCCAGGGGTTGCTGCCTTCACGGTACCGCGGCGCTTGAGGCGGGCTTCGGCCAGCTTTTCGAACTTGGAGTCCGATTCGAAGTCACCTACGTTCTCGCGGCCCGCATCGGTGAAGTGCTGGTACTTTATGAGTTCATCCCAGTCACCCACGCTGGCCAGGCGGGCTTGCTCCGGCCAGGTAGTGGGGTCGGCGAGGCCGAAGTTGCTACCGTGATTGGTCAGGGCCTGCTTTAGGTTGACGGCTTCGGCGGCGGCTACGTCATCCCAGGTATTGTACCCCCCGGCCTTCAGCGCGTCATTGACTTTGGGGCCTACGCCTTCGATGACGATGAGTTCGTCGTTCGTAAACAGGCCGTCGTAGCGGTGTCCTTTACCGATCGCTCCGTCACCGAGGCCGGCTACCGGCAGGATCTTAGCGCCTCCGCCGGGCGTGAGGTCCTCCTCTTCCGTACTGCGGTCGTTACCGGCGCCGGCCAGCCCGGAGAGGGCGGCGTTACCGGCGGCCCCCGCTGCGGCACCGGCGGCGAAGCCGGCGGCGTTGGAAGCTTTGACGTCGGTGACCTCCTGTTCGAGTACTGCCTTATCGGCGTTACAGCGGGTGAGTTTATCGCGTAGGTCGGCTTGTGTTTTTTGCGATTCTTCGAGTTGGTACTTGAGTTGGTTATAGTCCTTTTCCCACTTCGTGGCGGCCGTATGGTAGCGGTCGCGGTCGGCGATGATCTGGGTGTTATCGACGACTTCCGTCTCGCGCCGGCCTAGCAGCCAGGCGAGTAAGGCGCCGAGCAGGAATGCGAGCAACGTCCAGAGCCAGTACCAGAAGCAAGCACCCCAGAGCATGGGTTCGGCGTGAAGGAGAAATGTAGTCGTCATGGTCGAGATTAGCTGATTCGTAGAAAGGTGGACTAGCGTAGGAGGGTAATTTCGGCGCGGCGGTTGCGGCGGTGCGCGTCGGCCGAGCTTCCGCTTGCCTCGGGTTGGCTTTCCCCCTGGCTGGTGGTGCGGATCTGGCCGCCGGGCGCGCCGTAGGAGACGAGCCTTTGCCTAACGAAGTCCGCCCGTTGCTGACCGAGGCGTCGGTTATACGCATCCGTACCACGGATGTCGGTGTGGCCAATAACGGTTACCTGCTCGTCGGTTTGTTGGAGGCGCTGCGCCAGTTTGCGCAGATAGCTTTCGGTATCGTCGTCGAGGCTTTTGGTGGATTCATCGTAAGGGAACCGAATTTTGATGTTGTCGCGACTTAATTCAATGACCTGACCGGTTTGCCCACCGTTGGCGTCCGTACCGGCACTTAGGGGTTCCCAGACGAATACGCCGGCATCGAATTGCTCTCCGGCCGGGGGGGCGGTGTTCGGTACGAGGCGGGAGAGGGTGGCGATCCGGCCGGCGGGGATGTCGGTTTCGGCGGTCAGGCGCTTTTTAATTTCTTCGGCACGCAGGAAGCCCATGTTCTCGAATCCGGCCGGCTTTTCTTCTGAGGAGTAGTAGTGGCCGTAGACCTCCAGGCGCTGGTCGGGGTCCGCGGCGTACTCACGACTTAGGCGGTCGCGCAGTTGCGGCCATAGGCTTCCGGTGGCAGCCGTAGCCGCGCCGAGGGTGGAGTACAGTGCGTAGGGGCCGTCAGCCGCGGCCGGGGGTGCCTCGGAGGGGTCATCCACGATGGCGGCAACCGATGCGTCGGTACAGCACTTCGGCTTGACGCACGTGTAGAAGGTGAGCGCCGTGAAGATCAGCCACGCCACCGCCATGATGAAAAACTTCAGAAGATTCGACATACGACTAAGGGCGTGGTTTTGAATTAAGATTCGCAAGAAGCACGCCTCCCCCCTGCGGGGAAGTCCAGACAAAAAGGTAAAAAATGTCGCGGGGGGAGGTCGTCTTCCGCAGAGAAAATGAATGCATGAGAGACGCTACATTGAGTAACGTACCGGCAATTTAACACAGGAATCGCGAATTGCCGACATTCTACCAAAAAGTTTTTGTTATAGCCGGAGGCAACAAATATAAAATTGTAGATACAGGTAGCCAGCGTCTGGCACCTTTCGTTCGTATGTATACTAGGTCCCCCCCCAAGAGCTAAACGCCTTTAATTATCTGCTTACACCACCATGAAGAACTTTACTTTCCTCCTCTTACTGCTCATCCTCGTAGCCCTAGCAGCCTCCCTTTAGTGCATCCAGTCGGGTAACACGCCCGGTCTGAAACCCCATACGAGCGGCAGAATAAAATAGCCGACCAGGGCGATCACGATAATGGAGATAAGGTTCAGCCACAGACCGGTACGCACCATGTCCGGTATCGTCAAATAGCCGGAACCGAAAACGACCGCGTTGGGCGGGGTGGCTACCGGTAGCATGAAGGCGCAAGCGGCAGCCAGCGTAGCCGGTACCATCAATAGATACGGATGGATGTTCAGCGGCAGCGCGGCGGCGGCCAGTACGGGCATCAGCATCGACACCGTAGCCACGTTACTCGTTACCTCGGTGAGGAAGTTGACCGCGGCGGTTATCAAGAGCACCACCACGAACAGACCCACCGCATCCGGCACCGATAGCACCGAAGCGAGGTACTCCGCCAGGCCGCTCGCATCGAAACCAGCCGCCAGCGCAAAGCCACCGCCCATTAGCAGCACCACGCCCCAGGGCAATTTTACGGCTTCCGACCAGGTCAACAGACCCGCTCCCCGCTCCCGTCCGGGAATCAGGAACAGCACGATAGCGGCCACGATAGCAATCACGGTATCGTTTACACCGGGGGCATAGGGGGCAATCAGTTGCTTACGGGCGATCCAGCTAACCGCCGTCACTACGAATACGCCCAGGACCAACTTTTCCTCCCGGCTTACCGGCCCCTGCTCCCGCAGCATCCGCCGAATCTCCTCCCTCCCCCCGGTCATCGTACCCTCGTCGAACCGAAAGGCCACCCGGGTCAGATACAACCAACAAATGGCCAACAGCAAAATGGCTACGGGAAGCCCGATCGACATCCACTCCAAAAAGCCGATCTCCACGTTAAAAACGCTTTTCACCTGCCCGGCCAAAACCAGGTTCACGGGCGTACCGATCAAGGACGCCATCCCCCCGATGGAAGCCGAGTAAGCAATCGAAAGCATCAGGGCTTTGCCGAACTCATCGTTCTCGTCCGCCGGTGTGTCCGGGTTATCCCGCATCTGGGATGCAATGGCAATAGCAATCGGTAACATCATCACCGAGGTAGCGGTATTGGAAATCCACATCGACAGCACGGCGGTTGCCAGCATTGCCCCCAGGATGATCATCCGCTGGTTCTGGCCGATCCACAGTATGGTCATCAGCGCAACCCGCCGGTGCAGGTTCCACCGCTCAAATGCCATGGCCAGCATAAAGCCCCCCAGGAAGAGAAAGACGATGTAGTGGCCGTAAGCCGCCGTAGTCGCCGGCGCATCCAACACCCCCGTTATGGGAAACAGCGCCATCGGCAATAGGGAAGTCACCGCGATCGGGATGGCCTCGGTGATCCACCAGACCGCCGTCCAGGCAGTGACCGCCAGCACCGATCGGGCCTCGAAGCTTAAACCTTTTGATTCAAGAAAAAGCTGGATGAGTACAAACAAGATTGGTCCGAGAATCAGTCCGACGGTTTTGGTCATAGGCGGGGGTGGTAAGTTAACGAAGCTAGGCAAATTCTGGTGAGTCGCTAGGGTGATGACTGGATAGTGCGCCACACCCGCTCATGCACTCATCCGATAACCCACTCATCCATTCATTGATATTATCTTCGCCCCTTCAAACACACAGCATGGGACGCGCATTCGAATACCGCAAAGCGGCTAAAATGAAACGGTGGGCCGGCATGGCCAAAGCCTTTACCAAAGCCGGCCGGGAGATTAACATCGCCATCCGTGAAGGGGGGGCCGACCCCGATTACAACCCCCGCCTCCGCCTGGCCATCAACAACGCCAAGGCGGTGAACATGCCGAAGGCCAACGTCGAGGCGGCCATTAAACGGGCCACGGATAAGGATACTTCCAACTACGATGAGGTCACCTTCGAGGGGTACGGGCCACACGGGGTAGCCATCTTCGTCGAGGCGACGACGGACAATAACAATCGAACGGTGGCCAGCATCCGTCATGCCTTCAGTAAGTACGGCGGGAGCCTCGGCACGAATGGCTCGGTCGACTACATGTTCGAGCGCAAAGGCCAGTTCATCATCAAGGCGGAAGACCTACAGGAAAAAGACCTCGAGGAACTGGAACTCGAACTAATCGACTTCGGCCTCCAAAAAATAGAGCAGGACGAAGACGAAACGCTCCTCTACACCAGCTTCGAAGATTTCGCCGGCTTCGGCCCCGAGCTGGAAAAGTTGGACCTCAAAGCTTCCAAGGCCGAATTGATCCGCATCCCTACACACACCAAAAGTTTGACTGACGACGAGGCGGAAGAGGTCCTTATGCTCATCGAAAAGCTGGAGGAAGACGACGACGTAGCGAGCGTCTTTCACACAATGGATGACTCCGAATAGCCGGTCTGCCGACCCCCGCTGCTTTATGACCGTACACTCCCCCGGCAGAATAAACCTCATCGGTGAGCACGTCGACTACTCCGGCGGCCTCGTCATGCCCGCCAGCATCGACAAAGCCATTCGCTTTGAGGTAACCGAACACCCCGGGCGTGAGCTGGCCCTTACCGCCCTTGACCTGTCGGAGAATCATACCCTGAGCCTGCCCGTCACCGGTAGGACGGGCACGCGTTGGGTGGACTACCTGGCCGGCATTGTCGATCAGTTCCAACAGCTCGGCCATGAGGTGCCTGGCCTGAAGATCGAATTCGGCGGGGATATTCCGCAGGGCGCCGGCATGAGCTCATCGGCTGCTTTGGAAGGGGGGATGGCCTTCGTGCTTAACGAGCTTACCGGCGCCGGGCTGACCCGCCCGGAGTTGGCACAGTTGTGTAACCGCAGCAGCAACGAGTTCCTGGAGATCCCCTCGGGCATCATGGATCAGTTCGCCAGCCTGAATGGTTCGGCGGCGGGGCCCATCCAGCTCGATTGCGGAACGCTTGAGTTCCAGTCCGTCAACGCCGAATTGGCGGGTTATACCTGGCTACTGGTCAATTCCATGATCACCCATGAGCTATCCGCCGGGGAGTACCACACGCGGGTGGCGGAGTGCCGGGAAGCCCTTTCGGTTCTTCAGGAAGAATACCCCGCCCTCCGGCAACTTAGCGAGGCCACTCAGGTACAACTACAGGTGGTGATGCGGCGGATGCCGGAAAACGTATCGCGGAGGGCTCGTTACGTCGTGGCCGAAAACGAGCGGGTCCTCGAAATGGCCCTTGCCCTTTCCCGGGGAGACGTACGCCGTGCCGGCCAGCTCCTCAACGAAACGCACGCCGGGCTACGCGATGAATACGAAGTAAGTTGCACTGAGGTCGACTTCCTCCAGCGGCACGCACTCGAGCACTTCCCCGACGCCGTTGCCGGCGCGAGAATCATGGGGGGAGGCTTCGGCGGCTGTACCATCAATCTGCTGCGCGACGACCGCATCGAGGAGGTCAAGCAGTACCTCCGCCACGTCTACCGAAAAAAGTACGGCATCACGCCCGAGTTCTACCCGGTCAACATCGGCCCGGGGACACATCTGGTCTAGAAGGGCGGCCTGGCGGCCCTATAGTTTGGGGGGTGGGGCTGACCAGACTCCCCGACTCCCCGACTAATACTTACCTTCCCCGGCCTACCAGCAAGCAAGCGATCATGACCCGAACCAAGCAGTTTTACTACCTCCTGGCGACCGCTTGGCTTCTGCTGGGAAACCCTGCTATTCACCAAAATCATTGCACCTGCGTACTCGCCCAAACACGCTACGTGCAAAATCCGGAAACTTTCAACGTTAATCGGTTGCCGGCGCACGCGACCCTGTATCATTTCGAATCGGTCGACGATGCCTCCCGACACCGTAACGTGGCCGGACGGACGAGCCTTGACGGCAGTTGGCAATTCGAACTCATAGCGCACGGGGCCAATGATTTGCCCGCGGCCTCCGTAACCATCGACGCCACCGATTGGGCCACCATCGAGGTACCGAGCAACTGGGAAATGAAGGGCCACGGGATGGCCATTTATACGAACTGGGAGTACCCGTTCCGCCCTGCCGCCCTGCCCTACGTGCCAGCCGCTGCGGGGGATACGGAGCACGACCGCAACCCGATGGGGCGCTATTACCGGACGTTCGACATCGACGGCTACCGGGCGGGGGACCGGCAGGTCCTGCACTTCGGCGCGGTGAGTTCGGCTTTTCACGTTTGGGTGAATGGCAAATACATCGGTTTTAGTCAAGGCAGTCGAACGCCGGCGGAATTCGATATCACGGACGTAGCCGTGGCGACCGATAATCAAGTATACGCCGAGGTCTTTCGCTATTCCGCGGGAAGTTACCTCGAAGACCAGGATCATTGGAGGCTCAGTGGTTTACACCGCCCCGTCTACGTAGAGTCTACCCCGGGTAACTACCTACAGGACCTCTTCGCTAAACCCACCATCAAGGAAGATGGCGCAACCGGTCATTTACGCATCGAACCGCGCGTCGAGTACCGCCTGCCGGAAGACGTCCGCGATTGGTCGATCGAAATGCGGCTATTCGCCAGTGGGATGCGGGCGATCGGAGAGCCGGTAAGCAAATCGCTGAACCCCGTTACCGACTACCTGAAGCGCGGTGCCTACCACTCGCCCTACGGCGTCCATCAATTCTACCATTTAGAGATGGACGTGCCCGACGTGCTTTCCTGGACGGGGGAAACACCCAACCTCTATCGCTTGGTGGTGAGCCTAAAGGACGCCGACGGGAATACCGTGGACCACGTGGGCCTGAACGTCGGGTTTCGTAACCTATCCTGGGGCAAGGACGGCTTCTTGGTCAACGGCAAAGAAGTGATTTTTTACGGCGTCAACCGCCACGACCACAGCGCCGTCAACGGCAAAGCGGTAACGCGCGAAGAAATACGGGAAGACCTCCGGCTGATGCGTGCCTTCAACGTCAACGCAGTGCGTACCAGTCACTACCCGAACGATCCTTACCTGTACGAGCTGGCGGACTCCATCGGCCTGTACGTCATCGACGAAACCAACGTCGAGACGCACAAAGTCGGTAGCATGATCAGTAGTATGCCGATGTTCGCCACGCCGATGCTCGACCGCGTGGTGCGAATGGTAGAACGGGACAAAAACCACGCCAGCATCATCGGCTGGTCACTCGGCAACGAAGCCGGTACGGGGCCGAACCACGCCGCGATGGGTGCCTGGGTTACCAACCGCGACCCCAGCCGGCTCCTGCACAACGAAGGTGCCGCGGGCAACTACGGCGGTAATAATAAGGTGATGGATAAGGCCTACGTCGACGTCCGCAGCCGGATGTACACGCAGAAAGAAGAGATGCGGAAAGTACTGGGCGACACGCGTGACAACCGACCACTCCTGTACTGCGAATACGCCCACGCTATGGGCAACTCGAGCGGCCATCTGGATACCTTCGTCAATATGTTCCGCGAGTACCCTAAATTCATCGGCGGCTTCATCTGGGACTGGGTCGATCAGGGGCTGGAAAAGACCGACGAAAACGGCGTCACCTACATGGCTTACGGCGGTGACTTCGGTGAGGATATTAATGACGACAGCTTCCTGGCCAATGGCCTACTGTACTCCGACCGCAAGCCGCAACCCTCCCTCCACGCGGTTAAGGAGGCCTACCAGCCCGTCGCCTTCGAGCAAGTGGACGGCGGCCTGCGCATGACCAGCTACCTCACCCACACTAACCTGGATCAGTACGACCTGGTCGTTCGCGCCGTTACGCGCCGGGGGGCCACCCAAATCGTCCGCCGCCGCGCCCCGAGCCTGGCGCCCGGCGAATCCACCCTGCTGGATTTAGTAGCCGAATTCGCCGATAAAGCGCCCGAGACCATTGAAGCGCCCCGCTACCTCGAGGCGGCTATCCTCCAGAACATCAGCGCCTTCGCCCGCCCGGTCGATCACGAGATTGCCTTCGGGCAGTTCACCGTACCGCAAGCAGCTGCGAGCACCGCCATGCCCGCACCCAAGCGTGCCAACCTGCAGGAAATGCCGAACGGACTCGTGCTATCGAACGAGGACTACGAAGTGCACGTCAACGAGCAAACGGGCGTTGTAGAGTACGTGGTCGACGTGAAAACCGGTACCCGGTCCGGCGCCCTGCGCCCTAACTTTTGGCGGGCCCCGACGGACAACGACAAGCCCGCCGGCCTAGCCCGCCGCTACGCCGACTGGAAAGCCGCCGCCCCTACCCTTTCGCTCCACACCTACGAGCGAAATACCCTGATCCTCCAACGCAGTTACCTGGAGGGCAAAGTGAAGGAGACCGTCCGCATCAGTTTCGCGGCCGACGGGGGCGTCCGCTTCGAGCAGGAGCTGATGAAGGCCGCCGAGGCGGTCGAGGCCCCCGGCGTATTTCGCTACGGGATGCAGACGGAGCTGCCCAAAGAGTACACCACCGCAGACTGGTTTGGCCGCGGCCCCTTCGAAAGCTATTCCGACCGCAAACACGCCGCCCGTATGGGACGGTACCGGTTACCCGTTGCCGAGCTGAACGAGCGATATATCAAACCCGCCGAGAACGGTAACCGGATGGACGTAAACTACTTACGCCTTGAGGGCCAGGGCGTTCCCGCCATCGAGCTGACCGGCAACTTCAACTTCAGCGTGTGGCCTTACACGCAAGAGACGCTCGAGGCTGCTCAGCATACCAACGAACTTACCGAGGCCGACGTGCTGACGCTGAACGTGGATTACGGGCAGATCGGCGTCGGCGGTGACGACAGCTGGATGCCCACCGCCGCCCCTTACCGCGAACACCGCCTGGAATGGGAGGGTGCGCCCTACCGCTACGCCTACACACTGCGCGTACTGCCCTAAGCCCTAACCATGACCCAATTTTGACCGGCCCGGCCCCGCCCCTGGCTATTTTTGCGTAACCCTGTTCCGGCCAGCGTGTTGGTAGGGTAACTAAGTCGTACGCGTTATGAAAAAGTCCTACATCCTGGCCCTGCTGATGGTCGTCACCGCCGGTGGCTTGCTGTTTTTTACCGACGGGGCGCAGGTCGTCGCCTACAGCAACTTCACCGAGGCCGCGGCTACCGACAGTAAAGTCAAACTGGTCGGCACCCTCGTGAAGGATAAGCCGATGGACTACGACCCGCTGGAGAACCCCGATCTGTTCAGCTTTTACCTGATGGATCAGGTCGGTACCGAACGCCGGGTCACCCTCACGCAGGCCAAACCGCAGGATTTCGAAATGAGCGAATCCATCGTATTGACCGGACAAATGGCCGGAGAAGAATTTATCGCGACCGACATCCAGATGAAGTGCCCCAGTAAGTATAAGGACGAAGAGGCGATGATCAAGGAGTTGACCGAAAGCTAGTCGCTGACGTGCGATTCTCGATATGTGATATGCGGTTTGGCTACCGCCCTTTTCCGCCTTTCGCGGGCGAGCGTAACTGACAACTAACAATGGAAGAAGTACAATACATCGGTGAACATTTGGGGCCGCGCTACGTCGGGCACTTCGCCTTGTTGCTTGCGTTCTTCGCGGGCGTTTTGAGTTTGATCAGTTACTTTCTGGCTACGAAGTACCGGGGCGAAACGGCTGCGAGGCAGCAAGTGGGCGCGGCTCGGTCAGCTAAGCTTTCTGGCGCACGGGGCGGCGGTTGTTTACCGTGATCGGCACCATCTTCTACGCGATGCTCAATCAGTACTACGAGTACAACTACGTGAGCGCGCGCACGTTAGTGGGGATTTGGACCAACGCTACATTTTCTCCGCCCTTTTGGGAAGGGCAGGAGGGCTCCTTTTTGCTGTGGATGTTCTGGCACGTCATCCTCGGCTACGTACTGATGGTGACGGCGCGCAAGTGGGAACGGCCCGTCATGACGGTGCTCGCCTCCGCGGCAGGTGGTCATCGGAAGTATGATCCTTGGGGTGCACTTTGGCTTCGGGGAGGAGTTGATCAAGATCGGTTCCAGCCCCCATGCTTTTGCTGCGCGAGACCATCGAGGCGCCCATCTTCGAGCAGGCGGAATTACGTGGAATTACTACGTGGCATCCGGGCCTCAACCCCAGCCTCCAGAATTACTGGATGACGATCCACCCCCCTACCCTGTTTCTGGGTTTTGCCAGCACGATCGTTCCGTTCGCGTTTGCCGTTGCGGGCCT
>OY764746.1:0-14355 GCA_963668285.1 uncultured Lewinella sp.
TTTACTGAGCTTTATCGAGACGCTTTCCATCGGCAAAGCATTTTCACCGAAGTACCGCTACTACCGGATAGCACCCAACCGGGAGTTGATCGCACTCGGGCTAAGTAAACTGAGCGGGATGTTCTTTCAGGCAATTCCTACCTCAGCGAGCTTTAGTCGATCCGCCGTGGCGGAAAGCGCCGGGGGCCGGACGCCGCTGACCTCGCTGGTCGCCGCCGCATTGATCCTACTAGTGTTGCTTTTTCTGACGCCTTTATTCTACTACTTACCGAAGTCGGTGTTGGCGGCGCTCATCATCTATTCAGTCCGTAAGCTTTTCGACCTGGGTGAGATGAAGCGGCTTTACCGGCTCGCCCCGAGGGAATTCGCCACCCTGCTGATCACTTTCCTGTTTACCCTGTTCGCCGGGTTGCAGTACGGGGTTGCAGGGGGCGTATTGCTTTCGCTGTACTTTACGTTCGCCCGGGCGGCACGGCCGCATATGGCGGAGTTGGGGCGCATACCCGGTACCAATGCCTTTCGTAACAAGGATCGATTTATGCAGACGGACGTAGCGCCGGGGGTACTGGTATTCCGCTTCGATGCGGAGTTGTATTTCGGGAACGCGAGTTACTTCCGTAGCAGGATGCTAGAATTGATGGAGGCACGGGGGGGCGAGCTGCACGCCGTGGTGATCGACGCGCACACAATTCACGATATCGACACTAGCGGCCTGTTCACTCTGGAGCAGTTGTTGGAGCAATTGGAAGGGCGGGGCATTACGCTCTACCTCTGTGGCGTTATCGGCCCGGTGCGGGATATGCTCTTCCGCTCGGGCGTGATGGAGCGGATGGGTGCGAACTGTTTTTTTCTGTCCATCCAGGATGCGCTCGCCCACATTCACGAGGCGCGGGGTGACCGGGGGTGGGATCTGCCAGCCGTGCAGCATACTTAGCCGGTGGCTTTGAACATACCCTGAAAATAGCAGTTTGATCTTGAGATGACCAAAGTTTGCGATGATAATAGCATTATCTACCGATCTTTGGCGTTATCCGATTAGTATTGCACTCACAAATTGTCGCTTTCCGCTACAACCCTTTTCATCCTGGCCCGCGTAACCTATAATTCGATTATAAGGCCGATCAAAAATTCTTGCTATGCTTAAACATAGTTCTCACTATCTTTTACTCCTATTAGCCGTCTTGGTCCTAGGCTTTTCCGCCTGTGGCGATGACGACGACCAACCCAACAACCCATTTGTAGGTACCATTACCGATCAAGTAGAGGCTGACCCGAACTTCTCAGTTTTGGCCGGAGCTTTGGAAAGAACCGGTGTGGCGGCTGCCTTGAACGTTCCTTCCGCCAACATTACCGTCTTTGCGCCAACGGATGCCGCTTTCGATGCGGCGGGTATCGATCTGGCCGGTCTTAGCGATGAAGTACTCGCTAATATCCTCCGTTACCACGTGATCAGCGGTAATGTACAAGCCGCCGAAATTGCGGATGGCGACTCCGAAGTAGAATCCCTCAACACCGTCGGTATTGGCGGTAGCGGTCTGCCACTTTTCGTGAATAATAGCGGTGGCACCATTTCACTCGGTGGCGCGGTAGGTAATAGTGCTACGGTAACTACGGCGGATATCGAAGCCGTAAACGGTACCATTCACATCATTGACGATGTATTGATCCCACCCACGATCGTCGACCGGGCTGCCCGCTTAGGAAACTTTAACACGCTGTTAGGTGCGGCCACCCGCGCGGGCCTCGCCGACGTACTTTCCGGTGAGGGCACCTTCACGCTCTTCGCGCCGACCGATGAGGCCTTCACTGCGGCTGGTATCGACCCGGGTACGATAGATGAAGCTGCACTAGCCAACGTACTGCGCTACCACGTACTCGGCACCATCGTAGGGTCGGGCGACATTGCCGCCGGTGCCTCCTACGCAACCACGTTAAATACCACCGGGCCCGATGATTCGCCCCTTAGCATGATCATTAACAATACGGACGCCGTAGTAATCAACGGCGATGCTACGGTGGGCCCCGTAGACATTAGTGGCTCCAACGGTGTGATCCACGCGATCGACAACATCCTGACCCCACAGACGCTTGTTGACCTGGTCACCAAAAATTCTGGTTTGGACTCCCTGACGGCCGCATTGACCGCCGCCGACCTGGTCTCCGCACTCAGCGCTGACGGGCCGTTCACCGTGTTCGCCCCGAGCAATGCCGGCTTCACTGCCGCCGCTGATACTCTCGGTACGCTTACTGCCGCACAGGTAAGTACCGTATTACAGTATCACGCTATCGGCGGCAGCAATGTACGCTCGGATGCGCTGCCCGACTCCGTCGCTACCCTTTCCGGTTTTAATCTCAATTTCGGGATGATGCCGAGGGATTCAACCATGATGGATCAGGATATGAGTGTGTTCGTACAGAACAATGACGTGGACAGCCTCCGTCAGTTCGTGCCTTTCCAGGTCGTCGACGCTCAGGGAACTAACGGTGTACTACACATTATCGAGAACATCCTGCTTCCAGTATCGAATTAATCGATCAACCAGATTTGCGGTAAAGGCGTTATCTTTGCCCGACAAGGCCGCAAAAATTACCGAAGAGGGAATCGAAAGGTTCCCTCTTTTGCATGGGGGCCAGTCCTTAAGCAATGACTGAAGTAACAACCAAAATAACGGAGCTACTGAACGCTCACTTCACCGCTACGGAAGACTTGCACGACTGCTTCGTGGTGGACGTCAACCAATCGGCGACGAAGGTCGACGTGTTCGTCGACTGCGACTCCGGTATGACCTTCGCTAAGTGCCAACGAATCAGCCGGTACCTGGAAGGTTACCTCGATGAGGAGCAGCCGTTAGGTGAGAAGTATACGCTCAACGTCAGTAGCCCGGGGGTCGATCGCCCGCTTAAGTTCCACCGCCAGTACGTCAAGAACAAAGGCCGTACCTTAGAAGTGACCACTACCGAAGGGGAAAAGTATAAGGGGGAGTTGGTGACCGTGACCGAGCTGGGCATCGTGCTCTCCGGCAAAGTGCGCCGGAAGGAGGGAAAGCGGAAGGTCACCGTGATCGAGGAGACGCCCATTTCGTTTTCCGATATCAAAAAATCAATCGTAAAAATTAGTTTTTAGTACTATGAACCTCGTAGATACTTTCAAGGAATTCAGCTCCGGCAAAGCCATCGATAGCCCCACCATGGTGCGGGTACTCGAAGACGTTTTCCGTACGCTCATCAAGAAGAAGTTTACCACCGACGATAACTTCAACATCATTGTAAACGCCAACCGGGGTGACCTGGAACTGTGGCGCGTACGCGAGATCGTCCCCGACGGCGAGGTAACCGACGAGTTGGCTGAGATCAGCTATTCCGAGGCCCTGGCGGTCGACGATGAGTATGAGGTTGGGGAGGAGTGTTACGAGCAGTTGTTCCTGGAAGACTTCGGGCGCCGTTCTATCATGGCGGCCCGTCAGACTCTGATCAGCCGTATTATGGACCTGGAGAAGGACGAGCTGTATAAGCAGTACACCGAGCGTACCGGCGAGTTGGTGCTCTGTGAAGTCCAGCAGATCCTCAAGCGCGAGATCCTCGTCATCGACGACGCGAACGGCCGCGAATTGGTCATGCCGCGAACCGAGACCGTTCGGGGGGATTACTTCCGCAAGGGCGACATGGTCCGTGGGATCATCAAGGAGGTCGAGATGCGCAACAACAATAACCCCGTCGTGATCGTCTCCCGCGCCGACGAACGCTTCCTCGCCAAGCTAATGGAGCAGGAGGTGCCGGAAATCGAGGACGGTCTGATCACCATTAAGGGCATCGTCCGCATCCCCGGCGAACGGGCAAAGGTATCCGTAGAGAGTTACGACGACCGCATCGACCCGGTCGGCGCTTGTGTCGGCATGAAGGGTTCGCGTATTCACGGCATCGTTCGCGAGCTGAACCAGGAGAATATCGACGTTATTCACTACACCTCGAATACGACCCTATACATCCAGCGTTCGCTGACGCCCGCCCGCGTTTCGAACATCGACCTGGATATGGAGGGCCGCCGCGCCAAAGTGTACCTCGAGCCCGACCAGGTCAGCCTGGCTATCGGAAAGGGGGGTACGAACATCAAGTTGGCCAGCCGGCTCGTGGAGTTTGAGATCGACGTCTACCGGAATAATGAAGTCGAGATCGACGACGTCGACCTGGAGGAATTCCGTGACGAGATCGAAAGTTGGGTACTCGAGGCCTTTAAGAATATCGGTTGCGATACGGCCCGTTCCGTGCTTGATCTGAGTGCGGAGGAACTCGTCCGCCGTACGGACTTGGAAGAAGAAACCGTCGTTAACGTATTGGGGGTATTAGCCGCCGAGTTCGACGACGTTCAGCCCCCGGCCTGATGGCGCTTATTCGTTCGGCGATCTGAAAATCAAGTGCGTCTCAACAAACTTGATTTTCAGGTTGTTGGATAAGGCGCCTTTGCAAATGCGGCCCCTCTTTGATGGGCTGCCCGGTAAGTAGAAGAAGTGTCTGCTCGCTAGGCGTAGTAGGGTGGAGACAATTGCTTATCTTTGCACCGCTTCCGGGAATTCGTCCTGGTTTTAGCTCCTCCCACGGCGGTGTAAGAATGGGGGAAAACCTTTCGGCTTTTTAGGGTAGTCTTAAATTGCCCCGCGTCTGTACTGCGCGGTTACGTTACGCCTTGTGCACAAACGATCGAATGAGTAAACGACTAATTAAGGTAGCCAACGAATTGAATGTAGGGACCTCGACCATCGTCGAGCATCTTGACACTCAAGGGTTCCAGATAGACAACAAACCCACCTCTAAGCTGACGCCGGAGATGGAAGAGGTCGTCCGTAAGGCTTTTGCCGGCGCCGCCTCCGATAAGCGAAAAGCGGATGCACTGGAATTCAATACCCGCCCTTCGGCCGTTCCCCCACCGCCGCCGCCACCCCCCACCACCTA
This sequence comes from uncultured Lewinella sp., assembly GCA_963668285.1. Taxonomy (GTDB): domain Bacteria; phylum Bacteroidota; class Bacteroidia; order Chitinophagales; family Saprospiraceae; genus Neolewinella. The sequence goes on from OY764746.1 coordinate 4,948, forward strand.
CGCTACCGGGAAGAGGAGTACCCCCACCGCCCCCGCCGAAGCCAGGTAACGTCGGTGTACCCCCGCCTCCGAAAGTGACGCCGGTAGCGCCAGTACCAACACCGGCGCCCACAGCGAAAGCCGCCCCGCCCGAGCCGCTGCGGGAAACACCCAAACAGGCACCCGCCGAGTCCCCGCAGGACCCCCGGCGCGTCGCAGGCCTGAAAGTCCAGGGCTTCATCGACCTGGACGCCAAGAACAAGCCAAAGCCCAAGGCGAAACCGGCTAAGCCAGCCGAAGCACCGGCGAAGCCGGCCACCGCCAAGCAGGCGCCCAAAACCCCCGCTGCGCCACCGGCCGCCCAGCCAGCCGCACCCGCCAAGCCGGCCGGCCGTGCTGCGGATACCGGAGCCCCCAGTAAGCCGAGCACACCGAGCACACCCGCCGGTACCGCCCCGGAGCAGCCGAATACGATGCGTGCCAAGACCCCGGCCCTGCGAGGGCTTAAGGTCATGGGCAAGATCGAGATCAAAAAGCCGGATAGCAACACCGGCGAGCGACGCAAAAGAAAGCGCAAGAAGATTACCACCGGCCCGTCAACCGGCGGCAACCGCGGAGGAAACAACCGCGGCCGCTCAGGTGGTGGAAATAGCCGCCGCGACGAGCCAAAAGAAGTCTCCGCAAAGGAGATAGAAGACAAGATCAAGGCTACGATGGCCCGCCTCCAGGGAGGAGGAAAGAAGAAACGCCAGCGTCAACGCCGGGACAACCGCGAGCGTATCCGGGAACGTCAGGAAGCCCGCGAAGCCGAACAGGTCAACGAAAACCTGCAGGTGACCGAATTCGTCACCGCTCAGGAACTGGCCAACCTTATGGACGTCGGTATCGGCGAAGTCATCACTGCCTGTATGAACGCCGGCATGATCGTCTCCATTAACCAGCGCCTCGACGCGGAAATCATCGAGCTGGTCGCCGAAGAATTCGGCCACGAGATAGAGTTCATCTCCGCCGAGGAAGACGTCGAAGAAGAGGAAGAATGGATCGACGATCCGGAAGACCTCGAAGAGCGTCCGCCGATCGTAACGGTCATGGGCCACGTCGACCACGGTAAGACGTCCTTGCTCGACTACATTCGTAACGCCAGCGTTACCGAGGGCGAAGCAGGTGGTATCACCCAGCACATCGGTGCCTACGAGGTAAAGGCCGATAACGGTAAGAAGATCACCTTCCTGGATACACCCGGTCACGAAGCATTTACGGCCATGCGTGCCCGCGGTGCGAAAGTGACGGACATCGCCGTGATCATCATCGCCGCGGACGACGACATCATGCCGCAAACGAAGGAAGCCATCAGCCACGCCGAAGCAGCTGGCGTACCGATGATTTTCGCCATCAACAAGATCGACAAACCCGGCGCGAACCCCGATAAGATCAAAGGTGAACTAGCCAGCATGGGTTACGCCATCGAAGCTTACGGTGGTAAGTACCAGAGCGCGGACATCTCCGCCCTGAAGGGAACGGGCATCGAGGAACTTATGGAACTCATCCAGCTCGAAGCAGAAGTTCTCGAACTGAAAGCTAACCCCGATCGCCCGGCGGGCGCCACCATCGTGGAAGCCTCCCTGGAAAAAGGCCGTGGGTACGTGACCAAGATCATCGTCAACTACGGTACGCTCCGCATTCAGGACATCATCGTTGCCGGTGAGAACTCCGGCCGGGTGAAGGCCATGTTCAACGAACGTGGCAAGCGTGTGAAGGAGGTAGGCCCCGGTAGCCCTATCCTATTACTTGGCCTGGACGGTGCACCCCAGGCGGGTGAATTGCTGAAGGTGATGGAGAACGAGCAGGAAGCCCGCCAGTTGGCCGGCCGCCGCGCCCAGATCTCCCGCGAACAGGCTAACCGTGCCAACAAGCGCATCTCCCTCGATGAGATCGGCCGCCGCCTGGCACTCGGAAATTTCAAAGAGCTTAACCTCATCGTAAAGGGTGACGTTGACGGCTCCGTTGAAGCCCTTTCGGATAGCTTGATCAAGCTATCACAGGAAACCGTGCAGGTGAACGTGATCCACAAAGCGGTCGGTCAGATAATCGACTCCGATATTTTGCTGGCAACGGCTTCGGATGCCATCATCGTAGGCTTCCAGGTTCGCCCCAGTGCTTCCGCCCGGCGCCTCGCCGAACGGGAGGGCGTGGAGATCAAGACTTACTCGATCATCTACCAAGCCATCGAAGAGATTCGGGACGCTATCGAAGGCATGCTCGAGCCCACCAAGGAGGAGCGGACGGTCTGTCAAATCTCCGTACGCGAAACCTTTAAGATCTCTAAGATCGGTACCATTGCCGGCTGTTACGTCGACGAAGGAAAGATCACCCGCAATACGCTCATTCGCATCATCCGCGACGGCATCGTCGTCTTCCCCCTCAAGGAAGGGGCGGTTGGCGAGCTTGCCAGCCTCAAACGCTTCAAAGACGACGTCAAGGAAGTGCGCGCCGGCTTCGAGTGCGGTCTCAACATCAAGAACTTCAATGACATCCGTGAAGGTGACATTATCGAAGGGTACGAGATTGTTGAGGTAGCTCAAAAAATGAAATAGTTGATTTAATAATTTTGATAACTATGTTATCAAGATTATTAAACCTACTTAACCGTAAGCGTAAAGCCTACCCCGTGGATATTCTCGATCTTGATCCGCCCGTCGGCTTTGAGGTATTTGCGGAGGCGGCTGATGAATACATCGAGCGACCGGCCGAGGAAGTAGTCGTTTTCGCCCCAAATTTTCTCCAGAATATCCCCTCGTTCGACGACCTGGTCGCGGCGGGTACTGAGGTATTGCAGTAGTTCAGCTTCGCGGCGGGTCAGGCGGCGGGGGGGCTCTTCCTTGTAGGCCAACTGTAAATTGCCGAGCTCGAAATGATAGTCGCCGATCTGGCGGGGGTCGTAGGCGGGGGAGGCCGGGCGGACGCGATTACGGCGCAGAAATACTTCGATTTTCAGGATGAGCTCTTCGATACTAAAGGGCTTAGTGATGTAGTCGTCCGCACCCAGGCGGAAGCCGCGTAGTCGGTCGTCTTTCAGGCTCTTTGCCGTAAGGAAGAGGATGGGAATATCCTGTGAGCGGGCGCGGATACGTTCTGCGAGTTCGAAGCCGTCTACACCGGGGAGCATGACGTCGAGGAGGCAGAGGTCGTAGTCGAATGTTTCGTTGGAGACGCGCTCCAGTGCTTCGTTACCGGTTGCGCAATGGGTAACGCGAAAATCATTTAGTTCCAGGTTATCCCGGGTAACGAAGCTGAGGCTTTCGTCGTCCTCTACGTAAAGGAGGTGAGCGCGGCTCGAGGGGGAAGCGGACGAAGCATCGGGGCTCATGTGGTAACGGCTTGTTGAACGGGAAGGAGGGGAAGCTCCAGAATAAAGGTAGTTCCGACACCGAGGGTGCTTTCCAGGCGGAGGGGCCAGCCGTGCGCCTTACAGATCTGTGCCACGTAGAAGAGCCCCAAGCCGAAGCCTTTGACGTCGTGGACGTCGCCCGTAGGCACCCGGAAAAATTTTTCGAACAGACGCTCCTGATACTCGGGGGCGATGCCGGGGCCGCGGTCGCTGATCTTAAGAAGGAAACGATTTGACTGGCGCGCGCCCACAACCTTGATCTGGGGCTCCTGCCCGCTGTATTTGACGGCGTTATCCAGTAGATTGTGGAGAATGTTGGATAGGTGGAGGGGGTCGGCACGCAGGGGGAGGGGGCCGGTGGGGAATTCAACTTCGAGGTTACCGTTAAGGTCTTCCGTACGCGCGCGAGTACTGTTGAGTAGGTCTGGCAGCAGATCCTGTAAGTCGATGCGTTCGGGCTTGATCTCGAAGTTTCCCTTTTCGATGCGGCTGATCTGGAGCACTTTTTCGACCTGTTCGTTGAGGCGTTCGTATTGCTGATGGATGAGCTCGGCGTAGCGGGAGAGGCGGCCGTCGGCGGCGATGTACTCGTCACGCATGAAGACGCCCGCCGCGATCCGGATGGTCGACAGGGGCGTTTTGAACTCGTGGGTCATGTTGTCGATGAAGTCCTTCTGCATAGAGGCGAGGCGGCGCTGGCGGAGGATCACGATGACCGAGTAGATGAAGAAGGCGATGGTGAGGGCCAGGATGACGCTGAGAAAAAGCACGAGTTGCATTTTCTCCCAGATGTAGCCGGTGCGGGTAGGGAACTTCACCCCGAAGTAGTAAAGCAGTTCGTCGTCCGGTGCCAGGTAGCCGCTGGCCAGTTCCATATCCATATCCGCCTTGCCGCTCGGGGCTTCGCAGTAGGCGCCGTAGGCCATTTGATCGGAGGTACAATCGAAGATGGCGTATTCGAAGGGCACGTCCAGGTTGAGGCGGATCAGTTCTTCCTGCATCAATGCCTCGAGGCGGAGGGCATTGATCTCGGATTCGATGTTAACAATGAAGTAATTGCTGGATTGCTGACGGACGACGTCCCGGCTCGGTAGGTTCGATTGGTTTTCAAGGGCGATTTGCCTGGCGACGCTGGTAAGGGCCAATCTTGCCTTTTGGCTGAATTCGTTCTCGTTCAGATCCCAGGTGGTGATGACCCAGTACGACTGCATGCCCACGAGACCGAGGATGGCTACGACGCCGAGGATGATTACCCGCCTTAGGACTACTTCCTGCATTTGGTCTGTCGATTCTTTACAAATTTGCTTCGGCCCGGGCTTGTTAACGGCTGGCACGTCTTCACTTAACAAGGTATTAACCGCGGGGTGAAGGTGTATCTTGCCCCCGATGGCAGCCTATCGTTGGAAATGCTTACTACTGCTGCTCGTGGCCGGCTGGTTTGCGCCGGGGGCGGTCGCGCAGCGGGGCAACCCCTTCGAGATCACTTCGCGCCTGCCGGCCGAGCGCCCGGGGGCGGACTCCAACGGGCGGGGGGAGGCGTTGACTCCGTTTGACGTTCGCCGGGGTGCCGGGGGGGTGCACGAGCCCGCTATTCACTCCCGGAATACCGCACCCCGACAGGGTACGGGACTGTTTGAAGACCAGCCTGCGTCCTCGCAAAATCGACGAGAAGCAAGCGTACGAAGGGTAGAGGGCCCCGAACGGCAAGCGGGGCCATTAGTTATCCGATCGACGGACCCCAATAAGGGAAAAGGGAGCATACTAGCCATTCAATTACTGCTGTTGGTGGCATTGGCCTGCCTGTGGGTACTTTTTGGCGGGCTGCTACGGCAGTGTTTGCGGGGCGCGGTGAATGACGGCCTGATGAGCCAGATCTATACGAGGCGCTCGAGTGGGGAGGAGTCCGCGCTGTGGCTTTGCTACCTGTTCTTTTTCTTCTCCGCGGGTTTCTTCGTTTACCTCACCGCCGCCTATCACGATGTGCACCTCAATTTGGGGGTCTTCGCGGGCTGGCTGACGTACACCCTGGCGGTAGCCGGGGCTTTGGGGCTGAAGCAACTGATCCTTTGGGCGATTGGGCGGCTCTTCCCCGTCCGTAAGGAAACCAGTCGTTACGCCTTTGTGCTGATGGTTTTCTGCATCCTGGTCGGGGTAGTACTCGTGCCCGTTAACCTGGGCATCAGCTATGCACCGGAAAACTGGCGCTCGGTAATCGTCTACGGAAGTTTTTCGGTGCTGGTGTTGGTTTATTTGATGCATTTTGCCCGGGGGATGTTGATTGCCGGCCGGTTGACGAGTTCGCGACCCCTCCATTTACTTTTGTATATTTGCGCCATTGAAATCGCCCCGTTCTTACTTCTGTATCGTTACTTAACCGACGCCCTTATCTAAAGGTAAGCACTGTTTAAGCCTTTGAATTTCGGCTGGTTCCCCTCCGGCCGCGCTCGCTGAACCACCCCCCAAGTATTCCAAACAATCTCTATGGCAACCTCTAGCGGAGAGCAAATAGCAACGCACAAGCCGGTCCGAAGCATCCTCGTTTCTCAGCCCGTGCCGGAAAGAAGCCCTTTCGCGCGCCTGGAAAAGAAGTACGAATTGAAAATCGACTGGCGGTCATTCATCGAAGTGGAAGGGCTTACCGAAAAGGAGTTCCGCAAGGAGCGCATTCGACCCGACGAGTACTCCGCCGTCATCTTTACTTCCAAGTTGGCCATCGAGCATTTCTTCCGCCTCTGCAAAGAGATGCGCATCGAGATGAGCCAGGATACGAAGTACTACTGCATGACCGAATCGGTGGCCAACTACCTGCAGAAGTTCATCGTGTACCGCAAGCGTAAGGTGTTCTTCGGCCAGCGGACGATCCAGGATCTGGCACCGACGCTCAAGAAACACCGCACCAAGGAGAAGTTCCTGCTGCCTACCAATAACCTCGGCTCTAAGTTCGTCTCTAAGTACCTGGACGACAACAAGTTCGACTGGACCCCGGCACAGATGTACCGCACCGTAGCCGCCGACCTTTCCGACCTGGAAGACGTCTTCTACGACGTGCTCGTATTCTACAGCCCCATGGGTATCGACTCGTTGTACGAGAACTTCCCCGGCTTCGAGCAGAAGGAAACGCGCCTGGCCGTCGCGGGGCGAAAGACAACCGCCGCCTGCGAACAGCATGGCTTGCAGGTAGACATCTCCCCGAACCCACCCGCCGTTCCTTCCATGGAAATGGCGCTGGAGAACTACCTCAAAGTCAGCAATACCACCGGGTAGCGGTGGTTACCGAGCCGATCCTACCGCAAGATCCTACCCTACGTCGTATAAGCGACGCGTTAAGTCGGGCCCCCTTACCCGGGCGCGGAGCTCAGGCGACGATGGCGCCGGCCGGCCGGTCGATCTTCCCCGCCGCCCCCGACGGCGCTCGGCACGCTTCCGTAGCCGCACTGCTGTATCACCTGGGTGACGTGCTGCACCTGCTCTTCATCCAACGGACCAGCCCGCCCGGAGACCGGCACGGTGGGCAAATCTCCTTCCCCGGCGGGTCACGAGACGCGGGGGATGCCGACCCACTGGACACCGCGCTGCGGGAAACGGAAGAGGAGGTAGGCCTGAGGCGCGACCGTCTGCGGGTGCTCGGTGCCCTGACGCCACTCTACATACCGGTCAGTAATTTTCAGGTGGCCCCCTACGTATTTTACGCCGGGGCTTACGCCGATCTGAGGGAAATGAAATTGCGGCCGCAGGCTTCCGAGGTAGCTCGGATATTATCCTTCCCCTTTGCTGATTTCCTACTACCCGCCACGCGGCGAGTCGGGACGCGCAAGCTCGCAAGCGGCAGGGTGCTGGCAGGCGTTCCTTTCTGGGCGGTCGGCGGCGAGGAAGTCTGGGGGGCCACCTCAATGATCGTAGCGGAGTTGGTCGCGCTGACCCGCCCGCCGGCAACTCGTCGATAGGGCGTATATTAGCGGTGATTACCCTATTAACTACACCTATTTTAGACGTTACCCTCTATGTGGTTTCGAACGCTCCTTCTGCTTTTGGCGTCAACGCCATGGCTAGTGCCCGCCCGGGCGCAAACCCCCACAGTTAATCAGGACAGCGCCGCGATAGCTGCCTTTAACCGAATGCATACCCTCGGTAACGGCCCCGCGGCGGTAGCTTACCTGGAGCGCTACGTACTCGACCGACCCTCGGCTCAAGCACCTTCCGCCGAGCTGGGCGAAGTCTATCATCAGTTGGCTTCCGCCTATTTCCCCCAAGAGATGGACAAGGCCGCCGGGTACCTGAACGAGGCCCTGGAGTTACGAGCTTCAATTCCCGGCGTCAGCGCGAGGGAGCAGGCGGAGTCGGCCTTCCTATCTGCCCAGTTTCATTATCAACTGCAACAGTTTAGGCAGGGGTTGACGATGGCGGAGCTTTCGTTAAACCTCTTCGAAGAATCGGTAGCGGGTGGAAAAACAGAAGCATCCTTAGGGTCGGAGATTGCGAGGAATCAGCTACTCGCCGGCCTGTTCGCTTTCGCACTGCGTGACTACGCACTGGCGCTCAGGTACTTTCGAAAGGCCGACAATCAGGACCGCCGCTTCCCTAACCCCCGCACGCGCATGATGATCACCAACCAAATGGCGATGGTGTCCATTCAGCAACAAGACTACGAGGGGGCCGTCGAGGCTTATCTGACCGCTAACGCACTTCATAAGAAGCAGACCGGTGCGGAAAGCCCATCCTACTTAAATAACGTGGCCACCACCTACGCCCAGATCGGCGACGCCGCCCGGGCGGACCGTTATTACGACCGTGCCCTCAAGATCGCTCGGGGGCTACCCAACACAATGGGCAGCGCGAACCCGTGGGTAGAGTATTTTCAGACGCTACTACTCAAGGGCAGGCACCTTTACCTGACCGGCCGCTTCGATCGGCTAACCGACTTAGCCCCCTTACTGGAGCAACACCCGGAAGGTGCCGAGGAACCCATTCAACGAGGCGTACTGGGGGAGCTCTATCAATTCATTGGCAATGCCTACGCCCAAGTCGGCAATTTTGAGGCGGCCCGAGCGGCCCTGCAGCTCTCCGCCGAATCGTTACTGGACCCACTACGCTTAGAGGCGGGTTCCGGCTTACCGGTGGTAGAAGGTACGCACGCGTACCGCTCCAGCACCGCGTTCGTTCGTCTGCTGGAGGCACATTCGACCCTTAATCGCCTTATGGCGGAGGCCGATGACGGTAATTCATTAGCTCACTTACGGGTCGCCTCCATGGCTATCGCAAAGATCGATTCGCTGCACCGCCGTAATCGGGAGGGTCTCCGGCTGACCGAATCCGTCAATATGAATAACGAAGCGGAGCGGTTGTACGTGGAAGAAGGTATCAAGGTAGCCCTGGATAAATATGCTTTGAGCGAAGAGGCGGAGGATCGCTGGGAAGCTTATCGGTACGCCGCGGGGTCGAAATCACTGACGCTGCGTCAATTTATGGGCCTGAACTCCCTGACCGGCCGCCTCGGGGTCAGTGCCAACCTTACGGAGCGCAAGTTACACTTGGACGTTCGCCAACAATCGCTTGAGAAACAACTCGGCAATACTTCTGGAGATGAGGTAGCTCCCTTACGCGATAGCCTACTCGCCGTTAGCCAGCGAAATATGGCCTTGCGTGACGAACTGGTGGAGCGGTATCCACTGTTGGGTACGGCCCTACGCGAGAACATCACCTTTACGGAGCGCGAACTGCGGGAGCGCTTACCTGAGGATCAAATGGTCGTAGAATATTTCCGGGGCGATAGTACACTGTACATCTTTACGGTGACGGCGGCGCAGGGCGTTCGCGTAACCCGGGCGGCCGTGCCCGATTCGATAACCGACCTTGCCGCCCGCGCGCTACAGGATACCGAAGCATCGCGGCTGCTTTACGATCAACTCATTCAGCCGGTAATAGCGCAGATGCCTACGGGCATCAACCGCCTGCAGTTCATCCCGGACGCTGAGTTGTGGCCCGTACCCTTTGCCGCCCTGACGGATGCGGACGGAAGTTTAGTGATCGAGCGGTACGCAGTT
>OY764747.1:0-4972 GCA_963668285.1 uncultured Lewinella sp.
GTCGGGGGCAACGGTGATGTAGCCGGAGGCACCCAGGCCCTGGATCAAGAGGCGCTCCAGGTTACCCGGCACCTCGTTGCCCGGAACGAGGTCGATGTCCGTTACCGTGCCGTGGCTATATACCGTCATCGGGTAGGCGTTAGCGAGGTCACTCGGCAGGGTAAGCAGGCCACTAGCCACGGTAGGCTCACCGAATACACCGGTGGTATTATACACCATCCGGAAGTTGCGTACGTTGTAATCGAAACTCCGTTGCAGGACGAGGCCCAAAACGAGGCTGGTGGTAGAGTCTTGCTCCACTACGCTAACGTAGGTCTGAGCGTTCAGTGGGGTAACTAGGATAGCAAAGAGGCAAAATAACGGGGCAATGTGCTTCATACCCACGAAAGTACGGTAGCCGGGGCAAGGTTGTAGACCATCCGCTAAAATTCGCTTGAGGCGTTTGTTCGTGTACCCCTGGTAATCCTACCGCCCGAGGCACAGCACTTCGATGGGGGTGGTCTGGACGGTATTACTGCGATTGCCGGCGCGGTCCATGATTTGAATCGAGTAAGTAAACGTATCGATCGGTAGGCGCTCGTCGGCTACGCAGTACTGGTTGTTGAACAAGCAACAAATGCCGGTCGTATTGATGATGTTAATAAACAGGTCACCGCTGATGCCGTTACCGGTACCTTCTACGGGAATGTTGGGGATGCTGAATGGCTGGATCACCTGCGGAAAACGGCTATCAATCAAAAAGATGTCCACGCTATCTCCACTGAGTTGACTTAAATCTCCGTCGCCATCGGTGAAGCTCAGTTGGATCTGCAGCGAATCTACCGGGCCGTTCCCATCCTGAAAGATCTGACTCTTACTCAACCGTTCAAAAGTGATCACCGGCTCATCCGGGTATTCGGGGGCGCTGACGCAGGATGCCAGGAAAGCGGTAAATAGGAGCAAGGGGAGGAGGCGCGTCATGGCGAGAAAAATTGAAGCCGCTAACCCGGGCTGGGAGGGAGGGTAGTAACCTAGTGGAACGTCGAGCGTTAGTCCAACTATGGAATCACACTTGTCGGCACTCGCTACGGAAACCAGGGCGGAGCTACTGGATCGAATTACCAGCGTTACCCCAACGACTTTTGCGGAAGTCGCCCTGAAGGTATTCCTTTACCAGGCAAGCCACAACCCTATTTACGCGCGGTACCTGGATTTGTTGCGCACCGACCCGGCCACGGTCACCGCCGCGACGGAGATCCCCCACCTACCCATTGCCTTGTTTAAAACCCACCGACTTAAAACCGGCGACTGGCGGCCCGTCCGCACGTTCACCAGCAGCGGTACCACCGGGGCGACCACCAGCCGCCACCCCCTCCGCAATGTAGCCTGGTACCGACAAGGCGCCCGTCGCACCTTCGAAGGGGTCTATGGCCCGCTGCGGGGGCGCCCGGTCCTTGCGCTACTACCCGGTTACCTGGAGCGCACCGGTAGCAGCCTCGTTTTCATGGCCGATGATTTCATCCGCCAGTCCGGCCACCCCGCCAGCGGCTTCTACCTGGACGACCTCCCCGGCCTGACCCGGGAACTGGCCCGGCTAAACGGTGCCCCCGGCCCCCGCCCGGTACTGATCGGCGTGAGCTTTGCGCTGCTGGGCCTGGCCGAGCAGCACCCCCAGGCTATTCCCGACGTCATCATCATGGAAACCGGCGGTATGAAGGGCCGCCGCCGCGAACTGACCCGGGCGGAACTCCACGGTACCCTAACGAAGGCCTTTGGGGTAAAAAATATCCATTCCGAGTACGGGATGACGGAGCTGCTGAGCCAAGCCTATTCCACCGGCCGGGGTCGCTTTCAACCCGCCCCGACCTTGCGCGTCACAGCCCGCGAAGTGACGGACCCCCTGGCGACCGTAGCCCCCCGTACTACCGGCGTACTCAACCTGATGGACCTAGCTAACCTGGATACGGTCAGCTTCATCGCTTCGGATGACCTCGGGCGGGTGTACGACGATGGCAGCTTTGAGGTGCTTGGTCGGTTGGACGCCAGTGATGCCCGGGGGTGTAATTTGCTGGTTGGGTAGGTGGGGTGTAAATGCTTAGCCTGGAGCAACCGGCCGTATCTCCACCCCCCCGCTCCCCAAACGTATGTCGACGCGCTCACCAACGGAGTAATGAATGGTGACATCTTCAACGATAAGTACCGTGCTTCCCATCCGTACGCTCACTTGACCGGCGTCGGCACCTATGATTACGCCCCGCAGCCAATCACCTTCCACGGCGCCCTCAAAGTATGCCGAAGTCTCCCCGCGATGGCTTATCCGGCCGGCCTCCAGTACGGCGATTCGATCGGTCAGGCCCACCAAATCTTCCTTATCGTGGCCGGCAACGATCATGGTTAGCCCATCCCTACGTTGCCGCTCCCGGAGGTATTGCCGTAGTCGGTTGCGCAAGTGGTCATCGAGGGCGGAGAGTGGTTCGTCGAGTAGTAGTAGGGCGGGGCGCTGGGCCAGGGCGCGAGCGAGGGCGACGCGCTGCTGTTGCCCGCCGGGAAAGGGTAGGGGGGCGTTGGTGGGCAACGTCGGTTAGGTCAAACACGTCCAGCAGATCACCAATGAACGCCGGGTCGCCGTTGGGGCAGGCGTACCGGAGATTGCCAGCGGCGGTCAGGTGGGGGAATAGGGCGTAATCTTGGAAAACGAAGCCCACCTTACGGCCGGCCGGGGAGACGCGCTGCCCCCCTGCTCGGCTGTACCAAGGTTGCCCCTCAAATTGAATAACCCCTTCATCTGGCGACAACAGGCCCGCTATCATCCGTAGTACGGACGTTTTTCCAGCACCCGACGGCCCGTAAAGCGCCAGGCTTTGCCCCTCTTCCAGCTCGAATTTGATATTCAAATCAAGGGCCCGGCCGCCGGAACGAAGCTGCTTTCGTACTTCCACCCTCATGACGGTACCGCGTGGCGTACGGCCCGCGCGTTGTATAGGTACACGAATAGCAGGATGGCGAAACAGAGTAGGAACAGGACCAGCGAATAGCGATTGGCCGCCGCAAAATCCAGCGCCTCCACCTCATCGTACACCGCGATGGAGGCCACCCGGGTCTTACCGGGGATGTTCCCCCCGATCATCAGGACCACCCCAAACTCACCGATCGTATGGGCGAACGCCAGCACTATACCCGCCAGTAGCGCGGGGCGAATGTTGGGCAGCTCAATACGTCGCAGGGTTTCCCACTTCGACTTCCCCATCAAGTAACTCGCCTCCAACATCGACGTGGGCAGCCCCGCCAACCCCGCCTGAATGGGGTGCACCATGAACGGTAAACTATAGATGACCGACCCGATCACCAGGCCGGTAAAGGAGAAGGCCAATTGCAACCCGATGACCTCGTTCAGAAAAGCACCGATCGACGTCTCCGGGCTGAAGGCCAGTAATAGGTAGAAACCGAGTACGGTCGGTGGTAGGACGAGCGGCATGGCCACCAACGCCTCCACGATGGGCTTGACGCGGCTAGGCGTGCGAGCCAGCCAGTAGGCTAGCGGGAGGGCCAGCAGAAAGAGAAGGACCGTGGTGACGGTGGCCAGTTGTAGGGTGAGGTAAATGGGGGTTGGGTCCACGGTGGCAAGATACACCTGGGGTAGACATCTTGCTACGGCGGGTGTACGGACGCTTCCCAGGGTAAGGCCCTCCGGCCCGTAGAGCCACTTAATTACCGAGTCGAGCTCTGACGAAGACGTTTCGGTCGCCATTGAGAACGTGGGCCCTCATCCCGAGCAGGCTCGCTACCTCACGGTATAGCCTAAGGATTGCAGTACCTCCCGACCACCGGGCCCAAGCAACAGCTCCCCAAACTCATCCACCAGATCGGCCCGCTCCGCCGCGCCGGGCAAGACCACCATACACTGCTCCAATCCGACCGATAGATACTCCGGTACCACCACAAAACGCCCCCGTTCCCCGACCGGCAAACTCAGGGGGAGGGAGCTGGCCACGTACCCCACGTCAGCCGCACCGCTCAGTACGAACTGCCCGGTCTGACCGACGCTCTCCCCGTACACCAACTGCGGTTGCAGCGGCTGCCAAAGCTCGGTACGCTCCAAAAAGCCCCGAGCCACCACGCCATAAGGGGCCGAACGGGGGTTCGGCACGGCGTAGCGTAATCTACCGGGCTGACCGGGTAGGAAAAGCTTTGGAATATACTGGAGATCGATAGCCGTATCCACCGCCCAGGCTACCAACTGGCCCTTGGCGAAGACGCGCGGTGGTTCGAGGCTCATATCTCCTGAATACAAGGTATCCGCATACGCCCGGTTAGCGGACAGGAAGACGTCATACGGCGCGCCGTTGAGGATTTGAGCGGTGAGTTTTCCGGAAGAACCGTATACGGTGTGTAGCGTGCACTCGCACCGTTCCTCAAAGTCAGGTTTCAGGGTCTCCAGCACCGGTCGTAAGCTCGACGCGGCGGCCACGGTCACGGCCTCTTGCCCACTTTCACAGGCACCCGCGACCGCGCAAAAACAGTACTAAAAGCGAGGCGAGTTTGCGTGGGAAGGTAGTAAACACTAACTTTGCTTAAATTTTAAACTAACTATGACCACACCCACGCATCTGCAAACCGTCTACCGCCCGGATTTTGGCCTGCTCACCGATCTCTATCAGCTCACGATGGCCGCGGGTTACTACCGGCAAAAGATGCACGAGCGGCCGGCGATCTTTCACTTGTTCTTTCGCCGGGCGCCCTTCGGTGGCGACGTGGCGGTGGCGGCGGGCCTGGACCTGGCCATCGACCTCATCAAAGGTCTGCATTTTTCGGCGGACGACGTCCAGTACCTCGGTCGCCTCAAGGGGGCTGACGGTAAGGCGCTGTTCAAGGAACCCTTCCTCAACTACCTGCAGCGGATGAAGTTCACCGGTACCGTCCACGCCGTGCCGGAAGGCGAGATGGCCCTGCCGCACGAGCCGCTTCTACGTATCGAGGCCCCCCTCATTCAGGC
>OY764748.1:0-11038 GCA_963668285.1 uncultured Lewinella sp.
TACGGCCCCAATAAGCAATACGATCCAGCTACCGGCACCGTAGACGGCGCGAAACACCGCTACGTGGTGTATATGCCTTTTGCGACCGCCGCCTCTACGGGCCTACCCGAAGCCCCCCTCGCACCCAACCACCCCTGGATCATGGACCCGGGGACGCACCGGGCGCACATTATGATTTCCTCGATTAACGAGGGGGGGTGGCGGAGTGAGTGCCTACGTCGCGATTTTCCGGCAATTATTCACGCATCGCGTTTGATGTAGTCGCCTTCGTAGAGTCGTTGAAAGGCTTCGACGTAAGCATCCACGTAGCCGATCGCTTCGCGGCGCTCGGGTGAAATATCGCGATCGGCGTAGAGCCACGTAGCCTTAAGGGTGAGGTAGCCGGTGCGGTCCGTCATTTTTCCCCAGCAAATGAGCCAGAAGTCTTTGGTCAACTCATCCTTCAAATGATGTTCCGCTACCAGGTCGGTGATTTGAAAGTCGCCGTATTCGGGTAGGTGGTTCGGAGCGTGTGAACAGCCTAAAAATGTGATAATGGGTCGATCGTAATTGTATTAGGCTACTATACCCCCCCTAGCGATACTCCGGATTCTCAAACCCCCATCGTTCCCCGTCATCCCATTCCTCCCGCGAGTTACCGTACGCCGGATACCCGTCACCCTTCAGCATTCGTGCCGCGTGGAGAAGATTATAGCTCATAAAGGTCGTATTCCGGTTGGTAAAGGAGCTGTCGTAACCGACCGGCGGATCGACTGCTTCCCCCTTCCACTCAGTATCGCCGTAGCTCGGGCCGGGGCCAACCGCGCCGATCCAGCCCGCATCCGCCTGCGGGGGGGACGGTATACCCTACGTGCTGCAGGGCATAAAGAATACCCATAGCACAGTGCTTTACCCCGTCCTCATTACCCGTCACCAGGCAGCCGGCGACTTTGCCGTAGTAGATGTACTGGCCTTTGTCGTTTGTCATCGAACTCATCGCGTAAAGCCGCTCAATGAGTTTTTGGGCGACGGAGGATTTTTCACCCAACCAGATCGGTGTTCCTACTATCAGGATATCCGCTCGATCAACTCTCTTATAAAGGGCGGGCCATTCATCGCGTTCCCAGCCGTGCTCGGTCATATCCGGGTATACACCGGGGGCGACTTCGTGGGTCGATCAGGCGGATCTCATCAATGCTTACGCCTTCGGTTTGCATGATGCTTTTGGCTACTTCGATCAGGTTTTGGGTGTGGCTCTTCCGCGGTGACCTTTTTAGGGTACAGTTGATGAAGAGTACGCTGAGGTGGCTGAAGTCCGGCTTTTTCATTAGGCACCCTGTGTATTGGTGTCGAGCAAGATAGCACCGTCGTATTAAATGAAAAGAGGCTGATTGTCCAATTGTGTTCACGCGACAAAGCCTTCCCGACGGCGATGGCATCCGTGGCTTTCGTGAGGGCCGCCCTCTGAGAGATATTAAATTCGGCTGCCCCACCACCGGAAGCGGCTGGGTCAAACTTGGTTCGCGCTGAGTAGACAGCGACTTTGGTAAGCAAGCTGAAGCTGGCAAAATTGCCTACCCGTTACCAACCTACCCCATCTCCCCCATCAACCGCCGAATACCGCCGCCCCCGTAAATTGCTTTAACAAACGATGCATAGGTGTCGGTAAAGCGCCGATCCGCCAACAACTCCCCGAATAAAGCCGGCTGCCGCAAAAAGGCCAGCGCATCCGCTGCCGTACCCACTCGCGGCCGCGTGCAACGCCGCTTGCCGTTCATCAATGACCGTAAGCGGCGTACCATTTTCCGCCGTGCCGGTGTCGCAGTAATAACACCAGGCCGCCAGCACCAAGGCCGCGTGGTCAACACTTCCCCCCCTTCGCGAGATTCTCCTGCACGGTGGGCACCAGAAACTTCGGCAGCTTGGCGGAGCTCTCCGCACAAATACGACTCACGCTATCTTTGATATTAGGATTTGCGAACCGTTCCTCCAGGCTGTCTTTATAGGCATCCAGATCGATACCGGGTACCTCATCCAGCACTGGCGTTACTTCCGCATCCATAAACCGGCGCATAAAGCGGGCGAATACCGGATCGCCCATTACAAGCATCGATTGTCGGGTGGCCGTGCAGCGCCCCGGGGATGCCCAGTACCGAATGGCCGGCGTTTAGCAGGCGGATCTTCATCTTCTCGTAGGGGCTGACGTCCGGCACGAACTGTACCCCTACCTTCTCGAGGGGCGGGCGGCCGTTGCAGAAGTCATCCTCGACGACCCACTGCAGGAAGGGTTCGCAGACGACGGGCCAGGCATCTTCAAGATCGTAGGTATCCCGCAGGTGCGCCCCGATGGCCGGGGTGGGTGACCGGAGTGATCCGATCGACCATGCAGTTGGGGAAACTGACGTGCTCCGCGACCCACCCGGCGATCGGGTCCGTCGCGCCTTCGTCCTGTCGCTCGGCGAAGGCCAGAAGCATCCGCCGGGCGGTGGCGCCGTTGTGCTGGATGTTGTCGCAGGAAAGAATGGTGAAGGGGCCGCGCCCCGCTTCCCGCCGCCGCCGCAGCGCCTCGGCCAGGTAGCCATAAACGGTCTTCGGGTGGCCCGGTCGGGTGAGGTCGTGCTGAATATCGGGGTGGTCGAAGTCGAAGGCGCCCGTCGCTGAATCGAGGTTATAGCCCCCTTCGGTGATGGTGAGGGAGACGATCCGCGTATCACGGTGCGCCAGGCGCTCGATCACGGCTGCGGGATCGTCGGGGGCCAGCAGGTAATCCACAATCGAACCGACTACCTCGCTCTCTACCCGCCCGCCCGGGTGTTGCACGACGAGGGTTGTAGAGGCCGTCTTGCCCGCCGAGCGCCTCCGCCATGGCCCGGTCGCCTTCCCGCAGCCCTACCCCGAAAATCCCCCAATCGGTCACTCCGTGGTCGGCGGCCAGGCGGTGGAGGTAGTAGGCCTGATGCGCCCGGTGGAAGCCTCCGACCCCGATGTGCACTACCGCCGGCGTAAGGGTGGTACGGTCATAAGTAGGGGGCGTAAGCCGGCGGTCGATTTCCGGCAGGTTGCTGCTGTTCAGGTTCATGTCGTAGCTATTTGTGGTTGACCGGCCGGGCCAGTCGTCCGTTTTCCCCGTAACATCGCCCAGTAAGCGGCCGCGAAGTAGAGCAGGGTACAGATAAATCCAACGGTATAAAAAGTATCCCGGTTAGCCAGGTAGGCCGTTTCATCCGCACTTCCCCAAAGCACCCTGGCGGCCAGGAAAAGCGTGACGGCGAGGGCCCCGTAAGCGATGACCCGCAGAAGTTTCGTCAGGGCCGATGTATCCCTGACCGGGGGCAACTGCCCGGCCTCCAGGTGGTGGTGGTAGTCGGTCACCAGCTTATCGTAGGCGCGTTCCCGCGCCGCCTCCTCCGGGTAAGCGCGGTCGGCACCGTAAGCCTTCGCCAGTAGCGAATACACCAGGAGGGTGAACAACCAGGTAGGAATGAAGAGGTAGTAAAAGGACATCACATCGAGGAAATTCAGCCCGAAGCCGAAGACCAGCCCAAGGCCCCAGGAAGCCACCGCGGGCAGTGGGTTACGGTAACCCTGGAACTTCGACCAGTAACGCGTCCACCCCCACTTCGGGAATAGTTGGTGCTCGGCGAAGACGATCGCCCCGACCGGCACCACCAGCAAACCGGCGTAAGTCAGCAGCGGCAGAATTTGCGAAAAGACGAATGGGAAGCAGGCAATGATCACCATCGCCACCCCGACGGCGGTCGTCGTCGTCTTGCGCGAGAAGTTGCTGAACACCCCCTGCGCCGCCAGGCCCGCCCGGTAAAGGTTAGTGATGGCCGTCGTCCAACCCGCCACGATCACGATGACGAAACCCGACCAGCCCAGAGCGTAATAGGCCACGTCGCCGGGGTCCAACTCGACGATCGTTTTTCCGAGGATGACGGCCGCGCCGGCCCCCATGATGCCGGCGGCGATCCAGGCTACGTAGTGCCCGAACAACATTCCCGTACTGGTTGCCAGGCCGTATACCTTCCTTTTGGCAAAGCGGAGGAGCGCCATATCGATCAGCCCGAAGTGGGTAATGGTATTGGCCGCCCACCCGAAACCGATCACCTCCACCAGCCCGATCCCGGCTTCGCCGTCGCTGTTGACCCCCGTCCAGATAGACTGGCTACCGATGTCAACGAACTCCGCCCAGCTGCCGGGGACGGTCACCCCCAGAACGCTCAACGATAGCGCGGGCAGCAACACCAAGGCTCCGCTGGCAAACATCGTAAATAGCCACGGTGCGCAAATGCCCGAGAAGTCGGACACGGCGTTAAACCCAAAGATCGCCACCCACACCACGAAAGCCCCGACGAGCAGGACGATCAGCACGAACCAGACGTTCGTCGGGTACCAATTCAGTTGGGCGGGGATGTCGAAGGCGAAGCGCACCGCCGTAGCCGACACCGTCACCATCGCCGCCGAGATGACCGTAAAGATCAGCACGTTCGCCCAATCGTAGAGTTGCGACATACGTGGCCCGGCGATCTTTTTCAGGTAGGTATACAAGCTCAGTCGCGTATCGACGGCGATCGGGGTGGTGATGGCCGTCCAGCTGAGTACGGCCAGGACGTTACCGATCAGCAGGCCGATGATGATGTCCATCGTACTAGCCCCGAGGGCGACGAAGGTGGCCCCGATCACGAACTCGGTAGCGGCCACGTGTTCGGCGGCGTAGAGCCCGGCAAAGTGCGTCCAATCCTTTAGCTGATGGGGGGCTACGGGGAGCTGCTCTTCGTCCAGCGTCGCAAGTTGCTCGAAGGTGGTAGGTGGTTGCATGTGGGGTAAATTCCGGTGGTGGCGGGTCGAAATATAGTACTCGTTCTCCACGCTGCCGGATAAAATCTTGCTCTTTCCTTCTAAATACTACATCCCGACAGAGTATGGAACTAGATGTACGCCGGCCTGCCGTCTTGCAAAGCATATAAAATTATGGCGAGTACGCAGGATGCATGGCTACGGTGAAATGCAAGCATGAACCAGGCGGAAGCCTGATTTTCACCCCAAGCTTAAGAACCGCTGCGGTTACTCATCGAACAGCGACGAATAATAACTTCAATTTTCAAAGTACTATGTAAACATCTATATTTGCAGCTTAGCAAACCCTTTCAGTGAGCAACTATGCGCAAGTACCTCTCCGTAATCCTTTTCTTTTGCCTTGCGAAGTGGTGGCACCAGACTGCCGACCCGACCTCCTTACGCTGGTTGCTGTCCCCCACTGACGTGGCCGTAAGCGCCGCCACCGGAAGCACGAGTAGCTGGCACCCCGCACTGGGTTACTACCATCCGAGCCTCAGTATGGCCATCGATGCTTCCTGCTCCGGCTTCAATTTTTTGTTGATCGCGTTTTTACTGCTGTCCTATCTGCTGTTACGCCGTTTTGAGCGTTGGCGGGTCTTGCCCCTGGCGCTGATCGCGGCCTACCCACTCACCATCATTGCTAATTCAAGTCGCATCCTCACCATCTTGCTGACCGGGGCCGGGCCATCTTTGGTGAGCGCCGGGGTTTGGCACGAGGCGCAGGGGGCTTTCATCTATTTATTCACATTAGTAGTAACGAGTTTGAGCCTGTATTACTATTTGCCCCGGCTGGGCGGCAAATTCTCCTCACTAGCCTAAATACCTAAAATACCGTATAATGGACACCCTTACTAATCCGCGTTGGTTACTTCTAGTCAATACGCTACCGCTTCTTTACTATCCTACTTGTCCTATCGGCAGTATACGTTGATCGAGTCGTTATTGGATACTTATAGCAAATCCAGTTGGCTCGGTTTTGCGGTGGCGACGGCGCTTTATCTGGGCGGTACGCTTGGCTTAGGTATTTATTTAGACCGCCGTAAGCAGAAAATCAACGCACCCATCGTTACCTGCCTCTTTCTGATTGGGCTGGTGTATCTGTACTACAGCGCAACGATTAGCCAGGATCTGGTACCCTGGAGTATCCCCGACTGGCTGGGTGGCGAAGATCTGCTACTTTATGTATCGACTTGCGCGATGCCGACGCTCGGCTATGGCCTGCTTACCGGTGTGCATCTATCCCTTTCGGAGAGGGAGGAGGAACCGGATGTGGCGCTGGATTTAACCATAGCGGTCGTCATACCCCTACTGATCTACCTAATGGTTACCGGGATGATCCCGATAATGGGTGGAAATAGTAATTTAGGAACGCACCTGTCGGTTATTTTGATGGCAATGTGTACTGTCATGTTTCTATTTTTTCTGGTGCGCGGTCTTTACGTACTCATACGGCGGCGCGGGCCCGTATCGGATGAATATCGCTTGTTCTGGTTGGTGCCGTTGACCGTCATCGCCCCGCTCGGTGGTCTAGCGCTCAATGCGAAGATGTTTAACATCTTCGGTGATTTTACCTCGCCCGTCTGGTATATCCTGGCGGGGCTGAATGGTTTGCTATTATGCCTACCGAATTACGACAACAAACTATACCGGCTATACATCTTCTTAGGTAGAGTAGCGCTGGGGGTTTTTGTCCTTTACTTCTTTATTGTATTCCTTCCGTTCTTACCCCTTGCGGTCGCCGCCGTCCTTGCGGTCGGCCTCGGCTTCCTGATGCTAACGCCCTTGCTGTTGCTTCCCCTGCAGGTGAACACGCTGCGGGAGGATTACCGCTACCTCCGCCAGTATTTTCAACCGGCTTTCCTGGCGACAATGAGCGCAATTGCTTTTTCAATGATCCCACTGGTGATTACGATTACCTACGTCCGCGATCAAGCGGTATTGGACAATGCGTTGGCTTACGTGTACGCACCCGGTGGGGCGCCCGTGGAGGAATACGCCGCCGCCATCCGCCCCGCCGCCCTGGACCGTACGCTTGCCGCTATCGATCTACATAAGGGCAGCGACAACAACTTCGGCTTCGGCTCCGGCACCCCCTACCTGTCCACCTACTACCGCTGGATCGTGCTGGATAACCTGACGCTCTCCGACGCAAAGATGAACGAGTTGCGGATGATCTTTCAGGGGGAAGCCCAGGAAGAAACGACAAGTTTCCGGCGACGTAGTAATGACGTCGATCTGACCGCCGCCACCGTCGAAACCGAATGGGACGCCGGGCAGGAAGTCTGGAGCAGCTGGGTGGAACTGGAATTAACCAATGACTCAGCCGCCTTCAACAGGGGCGAATACCGCACGCAGTTCGATTTACCGCCGGGGGTATTTATCGCGGATTACTACCTGGAGATCGAAGGCCGCCGGGAATACGGCATCCTGGCCGAAAAGCGGGCGGCGACCTGGGTTTACAACAACATCGTGAATGGCAACCGCGACCCCGGCTTCCTGCGCTACGTTTCCGCCGATCGCATTGCCCTCAACGTATTCCCGATCGCCCGGGGGCAAACCCGGCGGACCGGCATCCGCTTCCTACACAAAGAACCGGTTACGCTGCGGCTCGACGGCCGCGAACTTACGCTAGGACAGGCTGGAGAACACCCTATATCAAGCTTGCTGACCAGTACTGACGGGAGTACGCAATATCTACCCTCGGGTGAAAAGGCGGGGTTAGATCGGGTGCAAAGGAAGCTAGGGGTTCACTTCGTAGTGGATGCCTCCCGGCAAAGCCCGGGGTCGGAGCGCGCATTGGTCGACCGTATCGAAGCGTTTGCTAGTACGCTACCGGCTGGTGGCCCGCCCCCCCGTATCACGCTTGCCGGTCCGTATCCCAAGACCATTGAATTTGGTAGCGACTGGTGGTCGAAATTGCAGTCCATGCCCGAAGGCGGCTTTTTCGCCCAGCGCGCCGTAGCGCATATTCTCGCCGCGGAGCTGGCCGGCCCCTCCAATACCGACTACCAGATTGTGCTCGCACTCAACGGATCGGCCTTACCCATTTTTACCGATGACTTTTCCGCCTACGCCGCCGCCCTGCCCGAAGGCGACGACTTCTACTACCTCGAAGTCGACGGTACGCTGAGCCTGCACCGCCTGACCGACGACCCGTCCCGACACCTGGAGAACTCGGTCCGTTTGATCGGTCCGGCCGCGGTGTTGGCGTATCCCAACGCCGATAATCCAACACGGTATCTGGCGGATGATAGTAGCCCGGCGGTCATCACAACACCGGAAGCTGCCAATATCGAGTCTGAATTACCACCCGCTTCCTGGGGTGCCGGCCTCGCCCTACGCGGTCAATACCTGGCGCACCGGCGGGCGGGTGCTACCGGTTATCGCCCCTGGCTCGAAGAAGTCCGGGGGAGCTTTCGTACGGGTATTTTGATGCCCACGACAAGTTTCCTGGTCGTAGAGAACGAAGCGCAAAAAGAAGCCCTTCGCCGTAAGCAAGCGGAGACGCTCGACGCCGACCCGAACCTGGATCTTTCGGAGAACATCGAGCGGATGAGTGAGCCCTGGTGGGTTTGGGTAATTGGATTGGCGGGGTTCGTTATTTTGGTTGGCCAAAGGAAGCTATAACCAGGTAAAACTGACGTCGCCAGCAACTTCAACTGCTTTCACAGAGCAAGTAGACATTGAGGTTAAAGTCATATCCAGTTGAACTGCTACGCCAAGGACTCGTCCATGATCGTTTGCACCACTTCCGGATTGAGTAGCGTACTGATGTCGCCCAGGTTAGAGGTGTCCTTACTCGCGATCTTCCGCAGGATCCGCCGCATGATCTTCCCGCTGCGCGTCTTCGGCAGACCGCCCGTAAACTGGATCTTCTGCAGCTTCGCGATCGGGCCGATCCGGTCCGTGATCAGCTGGTTGATCTCCCGCCGCAGGTTGTCCTGGTCGCGGCCCTCCCCCGTCTCCTTCAGCGTGACGTAACCGTACAGCGCGTTACCCTTGATGTCGTGCGGGTAGCCCACGATGGCGCTCTCCGCTACGGCCGGGTGCTCGTTGATCGCGTCCTCGATCGGTGCCGTGCCCAGGTTGTGGCCGCTGACGATGATCACGTCGTCCACCCGACCGGTGATGCGGTAGTAGCCCACGGCGTCGCGCAGCGCACCGTCGCCGGTAAAGTAGGTACCCGGGTAGGCCGAGAAGTAAGTATCCCGGTAGCGCTCGTGGTTGCCGTAGATCGTCCGCGCGATGCTCGGCCAGGGGTACTTGATGGCCAGCCGGCCTTCCACGCTGTTGCCCTTGATCTCCTCACCCTGCTCGTCGAACAGGACCGGCTGGATGCCCGGCATCGGTAGGGTGGCGAAGGTCGGGATCGTCGGCGTCGAGTAAGGGATGGGGCTGATCATGATGCCGCCCGTCTCGGTCTGCCACCAGGTATCGATGATGGGGCTGTTCTTCTTACCCACGTTCTCGTTGTACCAGTGCCAGGCCTCTTCGTTGATCGGCTCGCCGACCGTACCGAGCACCTTCAGGCTACTCAGGTCACGGTCGTTGACGAACGACAGGTTCTCCTTGGCCAGGGCGCGGATGGCCGTCGGGGCGGTGTAGAACTGGCTCACCTTGTGCTTCTCGACCACGTCCCAGAAACGGCCGTAGTCGGGGTAGGACGGGACGCCTTCGAACATCACCGTCGTCGCCCCGTTGGCCAGCGGGCCGTACACGATGTAGCTGTGGCCCGTGATCCAGCCGATGTCGGCCGTACACCAGTACACGTCCTGCTCCCGGTACTGGAAGGCATTCTTAAAGGTATAGGCGGTGTACACCATGTAGCCGCCCGTGGTGTGCACCATCCCCTTCGGCTTACCCGTCGAGCCGGAAGTGTAGAGAATGAACAGCGGGTCTTCGGCGTCGACCACGGTAGCCTCGCGCTCGGGTGCGGCCGCGTCGAGCAGGGGCTGGATCCACCGATCGCGGCCTTCCCGCATGGTCACTTCCCCGCCGGTGCGTTTTACGACGAGGGAGGTGGCTACGCCCGGGCACTCCTCCAGCGCCTTGTCGACGATGGTTTTCAGGTCAATGGTTTTCTTGCCCCGGTAGGAGCCGTCGGAGCAGATGACCAGTTGGCAGTCGCAGTCGTTGATGCGGGTGGCCAGGGCGGTGGCGCTGAAGCCGGCGAAGACGACGGAATGCACCGCGCCCAGGCGGGCGCAGGCCAACAGCGATACGGCCAGTTCGGGCACCATCGGCAGGTAGATGCAGACGCGGTCGCCCTTGCCGACCCCCTGGTCGGCCAGTACGTTGGCGAAGCGGCACACCCGTTCGTGCAGTTCCCGGTAAGTGATGTGCTGAGTGGCTTCGGCCGGGTCGTTGGGTTCGAAGAGGATGGCCGTTTTGTCGGCCCGGGTGGCCAGGTGGCGGTCGATGCAGTTCTCGGTGATGTTGAGCTTGGCCCCCGCGAACCACTTGACCTCGGGTTTGGCGAAGTCCCAGCTCAGTACGCGGTCCCACCGTTTGCGCCACAGGAAGTGTTCTTCGGCGATCTCTTCCCAGAAGTTCTCGGGGTTGCGGACGGATCGACGGTAGACCTGCCAGTATTCTTCGAGGTGCTTGATGTGGTAGTTGGACATGATCTGAATTTGTTTATTTCGGTAAGGATGCGGGGCGGATGTTGCTACGTCACTGTACGAGCGCTTCCACGGCCGCAATCAATTTTTTTACGGAAAAAGGTTTGGTAAAGTACCGGTCCGCACCGAGTGCGAGACCTTTTGCTACGTCTTCGTCCTTATTCTTAGCGGAGAGGAAGATGATTTTTATGTCTTGCTTGGCCGGGTGGCCTCTGACGCGGCGGATGGTTTCGTAGCCATCGACCAGGGGCATCATGACGTCGAGTATCATGGCATCGAACGTCTCCTGCTCGGTAAGGTCCAGGGCTTCGGTACCATCGCGGGCGATGAAGACCTCGTGCCCCTTTTTCTGGAAGGCGTATTCCAGCGCCATTACGATGTTGGGCTCGTCGTCTACGATTAGGATTTTACTCACGCTGGGGGCTTTTTCAGCTCGATCAGAAACCGGGCTCCGTTGACAAACTGAGGATCGACGCGTAGGCTCCCCCGGTGGCTTTCTATGATGTAACGGCTAATGGCAAGCCCCATCCCGCTCCCCACGGGTTTCTTTACCTGCTGGTTGTTCGACTGAAAGAACTTATCGAAAACGAAAGGAA
>OY764749.1:0-5371 GCA_963668285.1 uncultured Lewinella sp.
ACGGACCCTGCGGTACCGGTCATCTTTCCCACCATCGCGGAGCCAGGTACGAACCTGGTGGAGATCGAAGATGCCTGCGGAGATCGAATGACCTGCACCGATACGACCCTGCTGGAATTACAACCCGCCTGTGATAGCTTGATTGCCACCTACATCAGGCGGTTCAGCTGCGACAATGGATCCCTCAGCAGGCAGGTGGTCATAGACGAAGACTTTCGCTACACCCTGCTCGACGAGAACCTAAGGCCCTTGGTCCGCAACCAGGTGAGTTCCGTTTTTACCGGCTTATCCGCCGGTATTTACAGCGTAGCCATTAGTGGTGACTGCGTTTCCGACACCAGTCGGGTCGAACTCTCAGCCGGTCAGCCGATCGACCCGCCCATTACCGTGACGCCGATCTTCACGCCCGTGGCGGCCGAACGATGTTCGTTTCGGTACCGGGTATCCATCGGGCAGGGCCAGGGCCCTTACCAGCTTACCTCATTCAGCGACCCTAGCCTGGTCATTCAACTCAATGATTTTGGTTTACAGGACTGCTCCAACATAGAATTACCTCTACGCTTAGTACCCGGGCGATACTTGCTTACCTCACTTAGCCTTTGTGGGGAAAAAGAGTTTGAATTGCCCGACCTGGTGGACGTTCGACTGGAAGATCTTGCCGTCGCCGAGGTGTGCCCGGGTAACTCTACGATTACCGTACGGTCGCAAATGCGCACCATAGCGCAGTGGCGAGATTTCTTTGCCTCTTTTGGCCTCAATGCTTCCTTACGGGGGCTCGTCAATGACTTCCTGACGGTGGATGGCGAGAAGGTCCGTGGTATGACGCGCGTTTCGGGAATAGCTGCGGGCGACCACGTCCTAGGCATCCACACCGGCTTTTCGATGGAAAACTGCCCGTTGGATACTATCCACTTCACCATTCCGGAATACCGGCCCGTCCGCCTGAATGTAGACGGGAACGTACTGTGTGGAGCGACCGGGGAGGCGCCCGTTCGCCTGACTCCTCTGTTCGGTAACGCACCCTACACCCTTCGGCAAATCGACTGCGCCAACCCGCGCAACGTCTTACGCACCTTTCGGGTCGAGGCGGGCGAATCGGTTGATGCTACCACCAGAATAGTCGGCACTTATTGCTACGTGGTGGAAGATGACTGCGGCGTAACGTCGGACTTCCAGGTCGAGGTACGTAGGCTGGTCGACCGAACCAGCTTCGTCTACGAGTGTACCCCGGCGGTTCGGTTGTTTTCGGACACGGTGCCCGGAACGTTCAGGTGGTTCGATGACAGTGGTTTGGTAGGTACGGGGAATTCCATTACGGTACCACCCTCACTGGACGATCGTAGTTATCGCCTCGAGGTACAGACGGCATACTGTTTACTAGACGCCGATTTAGTCGTTCCCGGCCGTGTTTTGATTCCCGATCTTACCCTCGATCCAAATACTCTGGAAGTAGTACAATGTGATATGGATACGGTAGCCTTAGCAGCCAGCTCGACCAATGCCGTCAGCGTCGCTTGGCGAGGCGTCGAGGAAGAAACGGTGTCTGCTTTCGCTAGCATCAGAACGGTGGAGGCAGGTAGCTACACGGCGGTGGCCACTAATGACTTAGGCTGTACGCTGGAACAGTCGATTACCGTTCGTCGGTCCGCCAGCCCCAGACCGGTCTTAAGCATTGGCGACAGCTTCTGCCCCGGGGAGGCGGCCCCACTCTTCGTCAGCCGGGCGGCAAGCTCTACGGTACGGTGGTCCCCTACGGATCAGACTACGGATACGATAGAAGTCTCCCAGGCCGATCGTTATTTCGTGGCGGTGACCAGCGTTGACGGATGTACCGGCTTGGATAGCCTTGATTTCACGCCACCACTCCCGCTTGCTCTGCAGGCTACTACCGATTCGCTCTCCTGCTTCGAGTCGGGTGATGGCGTGGTGACGGCACTGGGTACCGGCGGTACGGGCCAGCTTATCTATTTAGTAGAGGACATGCCCTATGAGATGGGTACCTCCGCAACTGGCCTGAGCGCAGGCCGTAAGTTAGTACAACTACAAGACGATAATGGGTGTACCATCGATACCATGGTATCCATTGGCGAACCGGACCCCTTTTTACTGGATCTCGGCAGGGACCGGACGGTCTCCATCGGGGATGTGGTGCGCGTTGAAATTACGAGTAATCAGGATGATTACACCGTACTATCCACCGACCCGATGATGGTTCCCGAAGAATTTAACGGGCGGACCATTGTGTTTCAGGCGATCAATACTCAGCGGGTCGGCGCGGTAATCGTCGATGAGGATGGCTGTACGGCGCGTGACTCTCTATTGATCACGGTAGACCGGAGTTTCCCATTGTACGCACCCAGTGCCTTTTCGCCCAACAACGACGGGGTCAACGATGCCTTTACCATCCAGGGTAGGGCGAATGGTATTGCCGCGATCGAGACGCTGATCGTCTTCGATCGATGGGGTACGATGCTGTACTCTCGGGAGACGGCCAATCTCAACGATTTCAGCGAAGGATGGGATGGCAGTTATGCTAACGGGCGGGTAGCGCCGCTGGGTACTTACGTCTGGCAGGCCCGGATCCGACTGATCGACGGTACGTTGCGCGAGCTTTCCGGTTCCGTCACGCTGGTGAGGTGATCCTCAAACTATGCGAGCGTGGGCGGTACTATTCTCCTGCCTTAGTGCTCTTTTTCTTACGCCGCGGCCCCCGGCGGCTCCCGTGTTTGTCAAACACCAACGCTGTGATCTCGCGCCCACCGGGTCGGAATTTCAGGTCATTCACCAACTGCTTATAAGTGCGGATGCGTTCGGTTCGATCGACGATTGCCGCGGGGTACCCCCCCAACCCCTCCTCCAGATTGCGTTTGCTTATTTCTTTGGCCGTATATCCCCTTAGTTCGGGGATCCAGCGATGAACGAACTCCGCATCGGGGTCGTGGTCCGTAAACTGCTTTTCCGGGCTGTAGGTCCTTAGCGTATTAATCCCCACCATACCCGCCTGCATCTGCAGTTGGGCCAGATGGATGCCTGGGTGGTAATCGGTGTATAAGCGAGCCATTAGCTTATCGATCTGTCGAAAGTCCAGGTGCAGCATGTGGGTGGCGGTGCTGGTCAGCATCGCCCGCATGCGAAAGTTAACGTACCCGGTCGTAGCCATGCAGCGAATGCAAGCGTCTACCATCGGGAAGCCCGTCCGCCCTTCGATCCACGCGTTGAGTTTCTCCGAATCCCTCTCTAGGTCTAGCTCCCAAAAATTGGGGTTTAGCGGCCGGTGCTCCATTTCGACCTCGGTTTCCAGCCGTTGCGTAAAGTGATCGCGCCAGTGCAGTCGACTGAGGAAGCTCCGGAGATTTCTCCGCCAGGTGCCGGCCTCAGCAAGCTCGCTATCCTGCAGGGCATCTCGGTGGGCGTGTGTTTTTTGAAATACGGTACGACCCGAAATCGTCCCCCAGGCCAAATGAACGCTGAGGCGGCTGCATCGATAAAAGGCGGTATTCGGGCTCGACATTCCCTTGCTGTAGTCCAACCCGCGTTCGTGCAGAAAGCTGTGCAATGTCCTACCCGCCGCCCGTTCATTGACTGGTTGAACGTACAGCCGCTGCTCGGCCGTCAGGGCGAATCCGAACTGTTCCGCCTGTAGCGGACCGGGCTGAGGCAGCCCTAAAAGATCCCCGTCCACCATCCACTTGTCGGGGGGGAGGTCAACAGCAGCGACTTCGGAAGCTACCGGAGATGGACACTTTAGGATGGCTCCGTACTCATCCGGAATTTTCAGTTTTAGAAGATCTTCGTGACCTGGAATTTCGAGAAGCGGTGTTTTGTAGAATCCGTCCCAATCCCGGTGCCGCTCATCCCGGTCGACCGGGCCCCGAAAGACGCCGGTTTGCTGGTGCTCTACCCAGTTTACGCCCCGTTCGCGGCACCACTTGGCCACGGCTTTATCTCGGTCATAAGTCCGCCTGCCGCCGGTTTCCCGATGACTGACCAATGCATTAAACGGGGATGCTCGATGTAGCAGCGTGAGGGTGTGAAGCACTTCCCGGTGGCTGAACCCCAGCGGTGGCACGTCACCCATATGGGTACCCAACCCGGCGTATAAACCGTTAAAGGCATCGCACTGTGCGTGTACGTGAAGCTCGCTCGTTTCGGGTGCCACGAGCGCGCTGGGCTCCAGTATGAATAGCGGGGTAACGGCGTCATGCACCTCTAGTGCAGCGCTTAGGGCGGGGTTATCCAATAGGCGAAAATCACGTTTCAGCCAGTAAATCGCGTGAGTAGGCATGCTTACGAACCGAGTATCGCGGCGTGCTTGTTTAGACTACGCCTTGTTGTCTGCTTCCAGCGCAGCGTACATGACTTCTAGGTTGATGTCACGTAGCCGATCGCCGAAGTTCCACTGCGGCGCGCCGGGGACCGTAACGGTCTTCGCCTTGAGGTCGTCTAACGTCACGCCGGCCTTAATTTCTCTTCGTACGTATTTGCGAAGGCGAACGAGGTAGTTTTCGAATGCCTTGATATCGGAGCTGGTCCCGAACTCAGGATAACCTTCGGCGGCGTGACCGAATATGAACAGGGTATTTTTATCGTAATGTCGACGGATTGCTTTTAATACTCCGGGCCAATTCAAAATGTCCCCGCCCGCTTCCGGGTCGATATAGGGGAAGCGGCGGTTGAAGAGCAGGTCACCCAGGTGCGCTACGTTGGCATTTTCGAAGTGGATCACGGCATCACCACCCGTGTGGGCTGCCCCGAAGTGATTAACGCTCACGATCTCTTTCCCATCGCTGGTATTCGTCGACCAACTTCCCGAAAAGGTTGTTTTTGGCAGGGGCAGCGTGCCGGCCTTATCCTTGCCGGCAAGACTTTCGATCAGGTTTTGCTTGGCTCGCTCGTGTACGATGTATTGATCGGCCAGCGGTGCGATTATGCCGTTACCGCCGGTATGATCGCCGTGGTGGTGGGTATTCACGAGTAGTTCCAGGTGCGTCAGTTCGCCCTGCTCCCGTAATAACTGTAGAAAGGCGGTCGCTTGATCCGGGAACTGGGTATCGACGACCACACCGCCCTCCGGCTGCCCACCGGGGAGGTAAGCTCCGATTGTACCGCCGCGATTCGTATAGTAACCTACGTTACCGCGGATGATTGCCCACGCCCCCTCGGTAAGCGTGCCGGCACCTTTGGCAAACAAATGCATACCCGAAAAGCCAGCCAGCGCGGCAGTCGCGGAATATCGAAGCAGCGTCCTACGGTTCATATACGGGGGTAACTTTGATTGCGGAAGATACGCTAGCCGGTAGCGAACGGTCACCCGAAATTGTCCTTTCCGTTGCCTTCCATCCGAATCACCTCAGCGAGACTGTATTCGTGA
>OY764750.1:0-4930 GCA_963668285.1 uncultured Lewinella sp.
ACGATGCTCATGTCCCATAAATTGGGGTCCTCCGCATTGGGGATGTAATCCACCGGGTTGTTAAAGTAGACGTTGTCATCGTAGTACCCCCCCAGAAAGGACTTAATGCTGAAAGCCCCACTGAGGCAAAGCAGATGACTCACCATCTCGGGGTGGCGAAATGCGAAGTTACTGGCACTATAGCCACCAAAGCTGATGCCCGCGCAGGCAATCTTCCCCGTAGGCGTATTGTGGCGGATTTGGGGTACGAACTCATCCGCCAAAAACTTATCGTACTGGATGTGGCGCTCTACCTTATGCTTTGGGTGAATGTTGGCGTACCAACTCGCGTCGTTAACGCTATCCGGGCAAAATACCTGAATAAAGCCGCGTTCCACAAACCAGCGAATACTCTCGATCATGCCGCGGTCCTTTGCCTCGAAATAACTGCCGAGCGTGGTGGGGAAAATGACCAGTGGGTAGCCGCGGGCCCCGAAAGTGAGCACCTTGACGGAATGACCCAAATGGTGGCTGTCGAACTCGAAAAATGATTCGCGCATATAGAGATGAAATAGCTACGGATGAACGGGCTCAAGGTAGTAATCTTTTCTAAGGAGAAAACGAGCATATGCCTTGCTTCCCGCGTAGTACGTTAGAACGATCTCAACCATAACAACCGGATACGGCTCACTCTACACTTCAAAATGGCAATGCTCACCTACGTACGGCAGATAATGGGAAGCCTGCTTTCCCGCCGCCGGCAGGTCATCAAGCGCTCCTTCCTGATGCCTTCCGAACAACTGGGGCGGGACGTGATGCTGGACGTATACCGCCCCGCCGTACCCCCCTGGCGGCTACTCAGCCTGGTCATCTTTAACGACGGGCAGGACCTACCCGGAATGGACGCCGAAAACCGCCTCCGGGAGGCTTACGAATCGGACCGGATCGGCAACTTACTGGTGGTCGGCGTACACGCCGGCGACCGAATGCGCGAATACGGCACCGCCGGCCAGCCGGACTACGATAACCGGGGGGATCTGGCCACCCAGTACGAAGCCTTCCTGATCCAGGAACTGATCCCCTGGCTGGAAGACCGCTACAACATCTACCACAACCCCGGGAAAAGGACGATAGCCGGCTTCAGCCTCGGAGGCCTGAGCGCATTCGACGTCGCCTGGCGTAACCCCTCCGAATTCGGTGCCGCCGGCGTATTCAGCGGTTCCCTCTGGTGGCGCAGCAAACCGGCGACTCCGGAGGGGCCGGACGAAGACCTGATCGTTCACCAATACGTGCGCGCCGCAAAAAACGCACCCCCGGTCCGCTTCTGGCTGATGGCGGGCACGGACGACGAAGAGTCCGACCGCAACCAAAACGGCATCATCGACTCGATCGACGACACCCTTCAACTCATGGCCGCCCTGTCGGAGCAGGGCATGCAAGAAGGTAAGGACTTCACCTACGTCGAGGTAGAAAACGGCAGGCACGAGCCGGAAACCTGGGGAAGGGTGCTGATCGATTTCCTCCAGTGGGTGTAGTCGACTACCGACAATCTTAACCCGCAGCACACCACCAAATCGAGAGTGATGCGTTACCTACCGAGTAAACAAACTTGATATGCTCAACAAAATCCTAATCATCTGCGCCCTCATCGGTGCCTCGTTCACCCTTTCCGCCCAAGACTTTGCGGAACTGGACAAAAGCCCCCTCGACGCCGTCTATTACCCGACGCGCGCCGCCTTCCGTGGCTTCGCCGAAACACCCGACGAAATGGCCGCCCTCGAGCCGAAGATTCGCGTACTCTACAGCCGCCCTTACCTGAACGGGCGCAAAGTATGGGGCGGTGACCTCGCACCCTACGATACCCCCTACCGCCTCGGGGCTAACGAAACGTCGGAAATTCAATTCTTCACCGACGTAACGATCGGCGATACGGAAGTTCCCGCCGGCCGCTACACCTTCGGAGCAGTCCCCAACGAAGACAGCTGGGAAGTTTTCTTCACCAGCGCGCTCGACGGCTGGGGCGTCTACGCTTACAAGGCCGAAGACAACGTCGCCTCCGTAACCGTACCTACCCAGTCGATGGAAGAAGCCCTGGAGAACTTCTCCATCACGATGTACGAAGCCGAATCCGGCGACGTTCACCTCAAAATGGGCTGGGATAAGACCTTCGTCGAAGTCCCCATCACCCTAAAGTAAACCGGCACTGAACTGACGCTGAACGAGAGCGGGTTTCGGAGGGCTACCTAAGTATCAACTTAGTTACCTTTCGAAGCCCGCTTTCGCTTTTGACCACCAGCAGGTACATGCCCGATGGTAAGTCGCCCGTACGGATTTGCGTGTCGGTGTCCTGAAGGTCCATCCCTAGCACCACCCTACCGTCGAGTGTTCGTAAGCTCAACTCGCAACCCGGTTCGTCCACCGTAATACTTACCCATTCCTCGGCGGGGTTCGGGGATATCCGCACGTCTAATTCTACCGCATCGGATTCGGGTGCTTCGTAGCCGGTGCCCCGGAGTTTCGCAACCACGGTACCCACCGGGCCGTTCGTACATCCGCTTAGCGAGATATTATCCAGGTGGACGTAGTCCGTATCGGCCGACGCGTCGTTACGGAAGCGAACGCGGTTGGCGGTTCCGAAGTCTTCTTCCAGCGTGATCGATGCGCGGTAGGTGCTGTCGTTTTTGAAGTCCGTACCGCTGGTCCATTTGGCGGCCGTCTCAAATCCGTCGCCCCGGTCGAGCTGTAGCCAGAAGTCCTCTCCTTCCTCCATCGAGGAGGTTAGGTAGTCGAAGCTGACCGTTAGGGATTCGAAACCCGAAAGATCCATGACCGGTGAGGTCAGTACGGAGGCAGAGGTGTTATCCCGAAGATAAATGCTCACACCGCCCTCGATCGACCGCAACCGGCTCCTGAAGCAATCCGCGCCTCCGTCTAACCAGTTGCCGTAGTTGCGCTCGAAGTCGTCTTCGAAGAGATCTACCTCGGTGCAGCCGGCCGCTTCTCCGCCCCCGCCCTCATCCAGGCAAAAACTAACGGACTCCCGGTCGCCGAAGGTGCCGCCGGATGCTTCCACGCCGCTACCGGCAAGTTGGTAGAAGCCATCTCCGTACAGGCAGCAGATGCCGTCACCGTAGCTATCCATGATGGTAAATTCGTAGCAGCCCGCCGGCAGGCAAAAGGTTTCGATAACGGTCTGATGATCGCCGAGGCCTGACCCGCCGGCCACTTCTCCGTCTGGCCCGGTCAACGACCAGCTCGTCTCACTTGCGTAGCCATCCGTAACGAGGGTTAGCGTAACGGCCTGCTCCTGGCAATCCCCCCCTCCGCCGGGGGCGCCGCAACCGTGCGAGCGAAGCAGGCTGGATCGCGTACTCGCCAGGGTAGCTTGCATCCGGCCTTTCTGACCGGCGGTAAATAAGTTCATACAGGCATCGTCGGTGTAATCCATGTAGTTCTGGATCATGTCTTCGCTACCGCACGTCGTTCTGCTATGACCACAACCTAAGTGGGGCCCGTCGCTATCCGGTGTATCGGCCACCAAATCCGAAGCGCCACAGCCGCCATCCCCCCAAACGTGGTGGAGGTTAAGCCAGTGGCCGACCTCGTGCGTAGTCGTTCTGCCGAGGTCGTAAGGAGCCTCTACGGAGCCTTCCGCACCGAAGAAACGGTAGTCGATCACTACGCCGTCCGTGAGCGCTGACCCCCCGGGGTACTGGGCGTAGCCGAGGATGTCGTGGCCGATATTACACACCCATATATTCAGGTAATCGCCCGCCGGCCAGGCATCGGCGCCGCCACTGGAGGAAAACTTTACGGCATCCCGCACGCCGAATTCCTCCACGTTCGTTTGCGTACGGAGGATACCGGTGGTGGCCCTCCCGTCAGGGTCGATGCTGGCCAGGCAAAATTCGATCTCCGTATCGCTGGCCTGCGACCAGGCATCGTCCCGATCGGCATTTAAGCGGCGAAAATCTTCGTTGAGTACCCGTATCTGGCTAATGACCTGCGCCTGGGATATATTCTCGACGCCCGTACGGTACAGCACGTGAACGACGACCGGAATCGTGTTTGCCGACCGTTTTGACAGGGGGTGCTGATATAAGGCGGTAAATTCCTCCAGGGCCTGCAAACGGCGAACGCGGTCGGGGTCCGCCCGCAATTGCGCATCCAGTACTTCCATCGTTGCGCAACCCCGCTGCGCGACGGACAATACTGGAAGTAAAAGAAACAGTGAAAGTAAAAGCGCGTGGCGAATCATAATGACAGTGTGACGCCCCTCCCCGTTCACCCCCGGCAACCCGGGGGCAAATTACTATTAAATGCTTTTCTTGACGTGGGGTCAGACTAGCCTAAGGATTACAGTGATTAGGCAGGGGGCAATTAGAAGAATGTGCCTGCGGGGAAGAACCGTGGCAAATCTAATCAAATATCATTGGCAAACAAGTGCACACGGTGGCAAGGTGGGCGAAGATGATGTTAAAATAATAAAATTGGGTTTGTAACCTATCTGACTAAATTAAGAGCCATTAGCAATCAACTTATTCGCAACTACTTTCCCACTATAGGGTTTCTCCTCGGGCTCCAGGCCCACAACCATCAATTAAATGATCGATCACCTTGTATACGCTACGCACCAACCCGACCGGGCCGCCGCCTTGATCGAGCGGGAGTTAGGCGTGACCTTTAGCCCCGGTGGCCGCCACCCCGAGCGGGGTACGGTAAACAGGTTGCTACGCCTAGGAGACCGCACCTATCTGGAACTGCTCGCCCCGGATGCGACGAACCCTCACGTAAGCCCTCCCCGTTGGATGGGGGTCGATCACGTGGATGCGGCCACTACCGGCCGCCTGACCCGCTGGGCCTGGGCGGTCACCAAAGGGGCGGCCCCGGCCCCACCGGGCGCACCTGGCGATCAGTCCTTCGGCCCCCTTGAGGCGGGGAGTAGAGCATT
>OY764751.1:0-10728 GCA_963668285.1 uncultured Lewinella sp.
CGGAAATACGCTTGCCGCCATCCGCTTACACGGCCCGCACCAACTGGCGTAGGCATCCACGAAGATCAGTTTGTCTTCCTGCCCGGCCTTTTCCAGGGCTTCGGCCCACGTGCCGTGGAAGAACTGGATGCCCTCTTCGGCCTGGGCGGTAGCGGAAGAACCGGCTGACAGCAATAGGGGCAAAACCAGTAGCGGTAAGAAAAGTAGGTATTTCATGGAGCGATGGTGAGCAACTAAGATAAGTGTTATTCGGAATGGGGGTGCGTTTCGGCGGTGCGTTTTGGCACGGGGTCGTAGCCACGACCGCCCCAGGGGTGGCAGCGAAGGATGCGCTTTGCCGCCAGCCAACTGCCTTTAAAAGCCCCCCATTCTCGTAAAGCGCCAATTGCATAGTGAGAGCAGGTGGGCTGAAAGCGGCATTTGTTCTGCCCCAGCAGAGGAGAAATAGCCAGCTGATAGAAACGAATGGGTAGTATGAGGAGCTTACGCAGCACGGTCACTAGAACGACTGAGCCGGAAGGGCGGTTGACCGCGCTCGATTTACGAGTGGAGTAGACAAAAAAAGACGCCCTCAACCAATTCGGGAGGGGGCGTCACTAAGGTCAGAACTTTCACTGTATTCGTACAAACCCACCCTATTTGGGAGTGTTCATTTTGCTAAGAAAAAAGTTAAATTTCGCAAACAATTTTCACCATGCAGCTATCCGCACTACTTGCGGGCCGCCGTACCGAGGCTGTTTAGCAAGAAGTTGGTCATCTTGGTATAGAGGTGCAAACGGGTCGGGCCACCGTAAATGCCGTGGTTGCGGTTCGGGTAGAAGTAGGTATCGAACTGCTTATTGTTTTGTATGAGGGCGTTCGCCATTTCGGCGGTATGCTGAAAGTGAACGTTATCGTCCCCCATCCCGTGCACGAGCAGTAGGTCTCCCTCCAGGCGGTCGGCGTAGTGAATCGGGCTGTTTTTATCGTAGCCCTCCTTGTTTTCCTCATAAGTGCGCATGTACCGTTCGGTATAGATCGAGTCGTACCACTTCCAGTTCGTGACCGGGGCGACGGAGATGGCGGCGGCAAAGACGTCATTCCCCTGCAAAATGCAATGCAGGGCCATAAACCCTCCGTACGACCAACCGAAGATACCGATGCGCTCCGCGTCGATGAAGGAAAGGCCACCGAGGTACTCGGCCGCGGCGATCTGGTCTTCCGTTTCCTGCTTACCCAGCGTCAGGTAGGTCTGCTTTTTCATGAGCTCCCCCTGCCCGCCGGTCCCCCGGTTATCAACTACGGCGACGACGAAGCCATTCTGGGCCAGCATCTGGAACCAGGCCATGTTCTGCCCCCGCCAGTTGTCCGTCACCTGCTGGCTTCCCGGCCCGCCGTAAACGTGCATAAGCAGTGGATGCCCGACGCTCTCATTCATCCCGGCGGGCTTGATCAGGTAGCCGTTCAGGGTAGTTCCTTCTTCCGTCGTAAAGGTGAAGAACTCGGCCGGCTGAAAGCCGTAGCCGGCCACCCGTTCCACCAGTGCGTCGTTCGTCACGATCTTCCGTACGGGCTCCCCGCTACCATCCATCACGGTAATGACGGGGGGCTGGTTGATGGTCTGGTGATTGAGCACGAAGTAATCGAAGGTGCTGGAAAACTGGGCGGAGCTCGTTCCCGCCGCGGCCGCCAAAGGCCGGGGCATGTCTTTACCCCGCAGGCTTTTCACGTATACCTGCCGTCCGAGCGGACCGTCTTTTGCCGCCTGGAAGTACACGCGGCCGTCGTGCACGCCGTAAAAATCAGTCACGTCGTACTTGCCGCTGGTGATCTGTAATTGCTCCTCCGCATTATCGAGGCCGTGTAGGTAGATGTGGTTGTTGCCATTGATCTCACTCGTCCAGATGAACTGCTTCCCGCCGGGCAGGAAGGTCAGATTATCGTGCACGTCGACGTAGTATTTACTCGCTTCCTTCAAAATCGTGCGCTCCTCCCCCGTAGCGAGGTCGAAGAGCTGGAGTTGGGTCTGATTTTGGTGGCGGTTCATTACCTGAGCGACTACCTGGTCGCCCTTGGTCGTCCAATTCACGCGGGGCAGGTAGTGCCAGCGGTCGGCGGCCTCCCGGTTGACCGTGATCAGGTCCTTGGTCGTGCCGGTTTTCAGCCCGTAGGCGTGCAAACTGACGCTGCTGTTCGCCTCACCGACTTTAGGGTATTTAAAGGTATTGTACTCGGGGTACATGCCGTCGTGGAAGTCCGTGTAGGTAAACTCCGGCACGGCACTTTCATTGAATCGCAGGAACGCAAGGTGGCTGCCATCGGGGCTCCAGTAGATGGCCTTGGAGAAGCCGAATTCCTCCTCGTACACCCAATCCGCGGCGCCGTTGATGATCCGGTTGACCTCCCCGTCGTCGGTAACTTGCGTGAGCTCCCCGTCGGTCAGGTTCTTGACCCAGACGTTGTTGTCGACCACGAAGGCAACCCGTTCGCCGGTCGGGTCCAGCGTTGCCAGGCGGTGCTTTTTATCGGCGTATACCGGTGTAAGTTCCTTGCTATCAAGGTCGTATACATAGAAGTAAGACTGAGAGCTTCGCCGAAAGAGCTGTTCGCTTTCGCTGCTGAGAATGAGTTTCCGCTCGTCGTCACTGAAACTATACCCATCGATCGCGCCGCTGAAGCCCGCTTTGCCCTCCAGGTCTTTTCCGGAAAGGATGGTGGCTTTTTCCGCCCCCGTGGTGAGTTCGAAGGTGGTGACCTCGTTGCCCTTCAGGCGCGTGAACGTCTTTCCGTCCTTCAGAAAATTGAATCCACTTACGCCCTCCGGGTAAAAAGCGTAGTCCTGCCAGATGTCTTCGAGTGAAATTTCTTTTGTGGCAGATTTTTGCGAGTGCGCAGGTGCGTGGAAAAGGACAAAAAGAGCAAGGATTAAAAAGCGCATCTGAAGGGTGTTGGTTCAGGGGGTAAGAAAGTCAGTTACGATTAACGGCCTAAATGTACGAGCAGTACGGACACATCCGCCGGGCTCACGCCGCTGATCCTGCTCGCCTGGCCAATGGTACGGGGTTTTAGCCGGTTGAGTTTCTGGCGCGCTTCGTTAGAAAGTGCGTTCAGCGTAGCGTAATCGAAAGACGCGCCGAGCTTGATGCCCTCTAACCGGTTCATTTTGTCGACGGCGGCTTTTTCCCGCTCGATGTAGCCTTCGTACTTCATCGTCACTTCGGCCAGGTTGATGGTTTCTTCGTCGTACCGGCCGAGGAAGGTACCGAAAGTCGGGACGGTAGCGGCCAGGCCCTTCAGGCTAACCTGCGGGCGGCTCAGTAACGTATGTAGCTTGACGCCTTGCCTGAGTTCGGCCGTGCCGGTCCCCTTCAGGTAGTCGTTCATCTGTTCCGGCCGGACGCTGTGACCGGTAAGCTCCCGCCGGATGGCTTCCACGGCGGCTTTCTTCTCCTCGACCCGCGCCATCCGTTGCCCCATGTTGGCAACACCGAGTTGTTCGGCCAGTGGGCTGAGGCGCAAGTCGGCATCGTCCTGCCGCAACAGGATGCGGTATTCCGCCCGGCTGGTGAACATGCGGTAAGGCTCGTCGGTGCCCTTGTTGATCAGGTCGTCGATGAGTACGCCGATGTAGGCTTCCGAGCGCTTCAGCACGAAAGGCTCCCGCTCCTGTACGGCCAGCGCGGCGTTCATGCCCGCCATCAAACCCTGGCAGCCCGCCTCCTCGTAGCCGGTGGTACCGTTGATCTGCCCGGCGAAATACAGCCCTGGCACGAGGCGCGTTTGCAGCGTCGCTTCCAACTGGGTCGGGGGAAAGAAATCGTACTCGATCGCGTAACCGGGCCGGAACATCTTGGCATCCTCGAAGCCGACGATCTTGCGAATGGCCTTGTACTGCACGTCCTCCGGTAAGCTGGAGCTGAATCCGTTCACGTAGATCTCGCAGGTGTTCCGCCCTTCCGGTTCCACGAAAAGCTGGTGGCGGTCCCGACCGGCGAAGCGATCGATCTTATCTTCGATAGAGGGGCAGTAGCGCGGCCCCAAACCCCGAATCCGCCCGTTGAACATCGGGCTCCGGTCGAACCCTTTCCGCAGCGTTTCGTGCACCTCCTTACTCGTGTAGGTAATGTGGCAGGGTAGTTGGTCGGTCAGCGGCGGGGTCTCGGTGTAGCTGAAACGGCCGGGTTTTTCGTCGCCTGGTTGGATTTCCATCCGGTCCCAATGCAGGCTACGGCCGTCCAATCGTGCCGGCGTACCGGTTTTCATGCGGCCGGACTCAAAGCCGAGCTCCCGGAGCTGTTCGGTCAGTCCCTTCGCCGGCCGCTCCCCCGCCCGGCCGCCACCGAACTGCTTTTCCCCGATGTGGATGGTACCGTTGAGGAAGGTCCCGTTCGTAAGCACCACCGATTTGGCGGGGATCTCCAAGCCGAGGCCGGTGTGTACCCCGGCGGCGCGGCCGTCTTTCACGACGATGCCGGTGACCATCTCCTGCCAGAAATCTACGTTCTCGTGGGCTTCCAGTTTTTCCCGCCAGTTGAGGGCGAAGGCCATCCGGTCGGATTGCGCCCGCGGGCTCCACATCGCCGGCCCCTTACTTTTGTTGAGTAGACGAAATTGCACCATGGTTTCGTCGGTGATGATGCCGGAGTAACCACCCAGCGCGTCGATCTCCCGCACGATTTGCCCCTTACCGACGCCCCCCATGGCCGGGTTACAGCTCATTTGGGCGATGGTCTGCATATTCATGGTCGCGAGCAATACTTTACTGCCCAAATTTGCGGCGGCGATAGCGGCTTCACAGCCGGCGTGGCCGGCGCCGACCACGATTACGTCGTAAGTAGGGAACATGCGGGGGTTAACTTTTGTCGACTTATCTAACGCTTTGAGCGTCTGATAGTAAGTCTAAGGGCAAACAGGTTCGGAACCCACAAAGTTACGGTGTGCTACGTGCTTTGCGGAAGTAGCTACGTTTACCTTGTTAAGGCGCTACCCGGCGGGCGGGCCGTTCCAGGGGAGTCCGTGAAAGTAGTAACGCTGTAACAATTCGTAGATGCTGACGCAGATCAGTAGGGAGCTATTCAGTAGGATCACCCAGTTCATTCGATATTTCGAGTACCCGGCGGCAAAAATCAGTACGATCAGCGGTGCGAATGGCGTAAGGTAGCGACCCTGCACGGTGCCTACCGTAGGGCTACCGACCGGCTCCCAACTAAGCAGTTGACTGAAGATGACCAGGATGTAGCAGAGGGCGATGCAAAGGAACAGATTGAGCCTTACCGTGGTCGTGATCCAGCGGCTGGTCAGTGCAGCGTATAACAGGGATAAATAACCGAACACGATCGCCCAGCTAGGGAGCTCTATTTCTAGCCAACCGAGCGCGCCGATGAAGGCATCGACGTACATGTGCGCCGCGTCAACCAAGCTGTTGCCGACCGCGCGGAACAACCTAGTCGGCTTTTCGATAATCAAATCCCGCTGCTTACCGACGTGGGAATAGTACGGAAGGTCCAGCCCCTCCCGGTAGTCCACCGCGTAGTCATCGTACGGCAGGTAGATCTGACTACTCTTATAGGACCAAAATAGTACGGTGAGCAGCGTTAGCCCACCTACGAAGCTCGCCGCCACCCACTTGCCACCCAAAGAAGTAAACTTCTCGCGGGGGATGATCGCCGCCAGTAGTAAAATGGGAGAGTACACGAGTTTCATGGTAGCCAGCAGAATCGCGCCGACGGCCAACCAACCTATTCGGCGGTTACTCGCCTGCTTACGCCCGAAGGCAAGCCGGAGGATGTAGGCGATCACTACCACCGCCACGCTATCGGTCATGGTATCCGCACTAACGATCGAATGCGTCCAGACGCTCATCGGTAAGAGCAACACCGCGGCGAACAGACCGCGCCACGCCGGTAATAACCAAAGGGCGAACGTACCCGCCGTGATCCATACGAGCAGGCCCATCCAGCGCGCCCAGTAAAAAGTACCTAGCGCCGAAAACCCCGTATTTCGCCCGATCGCTAACCCAACCGCCGCCGGGGCGTAAACCAGCCAGGGGTAAACGGCCGTATTCGGATGATCGACGAAGCGGGTATCACCGGGGTTTAGCGCCACGTGGGCGTACTGACGGATTGAGTCCTGAGAGGTAACGTGTGGCGGGTCGAAGCGTAAGCGGGTGAATTTTAAACACATATCCAACAAACTCGCCGGCACTTCCCCGCCGCGCCTGGGTATGTCCGTTTGGGGGGTCAGGGTGCCGGTACTGATTTGGTAAGACCGGTAGAGATGGTTCGGTTCGTCAGTACCCTGGGAGGGGGGGGTGGCGTACAGAAAGAATGCGGCGAATACCAAAGCAATCACCGGGAATGCTATGACAAAGTAGTTGTCTTGCTTATCGGGAATTATGCGGGACAAGAAACTGGATCGTTAGTTGATGGATAAATCAGATAGTTGAATGGCGGAACCTTCCGTTAATGATACTATCATTGAGTAGACTTCCGCATATATAGTTAAACAAACTGGGGGTTGTGAAATTATGGCGACGCTATTCTTTTGACTCTTTGCATCAACTGGGGCTGGGGAATCTGCCTACTTAGTGCGCCTTCAAACGCAATAATGTGGTAAAAAGCTAGGTAAAAACCACAAGGTCAGTGTTGTCCAACCACGGATGTCCACTTTACAAAAGCCATAATAAAGCAGAAAAGCCCCCACCGAAAACATTCGGTGGGGGCTTATTTATCGTAGACGGAGATTCGGCGGCAACTAAGCTTTCACCGCATCCTTCTTCTTTCCTTTTCCGTTACTCTTGGCCTCGGCGGTGGGTTCCTCCTCCTCATCGACACCCATCAGTTTGGCCTTGATCTTGCGTTCGATCTCGTCGGCAACCTCCGGGTTATCGAGCATGAATAACTTGGCGGCTTCGCGGCCCTGAGCGATTTTGGCGTCGCCGTAACCGTACCAGGCACCCGATTTAGAGACGATGTCCTGATCGACACCCAGGTCGACGATCTCGCCTACTTTGGAAATGCCCTCGCCGTACATAATGTCGAACTCAGCGATGCGGAAGGGGGGCGCCAATTTGTTCTTGGCAACTTTGACCTTCACGTGGTTACCGATCGTGTTACCGGCTTTGTCTTTGATGGCGGCACCGGAACGGCGAATGTCGATCCGCATGGAAGCGTAGAACTTCAGCGCGTTACCACCGGTGGTGGTTTCGGGGTTACCGAACATGACGCCGATCTTCTCCCGCAACTGGTTGATGAAGATGCAGCAACATCCCGTCTTACCAATGGTACCGGTAAGCTTACGCATCGCCTGGCTCATGAGGCGTGCCTGCAAACCGACCTTTGCATCACCCATCTCACCTTCGATTTCGGCGCGGGGTACGAGGGCGGCAACGGAGTCGACCACCAGGATGTCGACGGCACCGGAACGGATGAGGTTCTCGGCGATCTCGAGCGCTTGCTCGCCATTATCCGGCTGAGAAATAAGCAGGTTGTCGGTATCTACCCCCAGGTTCTGGGCGTAAAAACGGTCGAAAGCATGCTCGGCGTCCACAATGGCGGCAATACCACCACGCTTCTGACACTCGGCAATGGCGTGGATGGCCAAAGTCGTCTTACCGGAACTCTCCGGGCCATAAATTTCAATAATGCGACCCTTAGGGAAGCCGCCGATGCCGACGGCAACGTCGAGACCCAACGAACCGGTTGGAATAGCCGCTATGTTGGCGGTTTCACTTTCGCCCAGACGCATGATCGTACCCTTTCCGTACGCTTTGTCCAGACGATCAATCGTCATCTGAAGGGCCTTGAGCTTGGCGGCGGTCTCTTTATTAATATCTGCCATAATTCTGCTGTTAAAAGAACTTGTTTTGTTAGGCTACAAATATAAACATACTTCAAACAACAAGCAACAGAATAACTACATTTCTACCGCTTAAATTCATTAAAAACGAATAAAAGGAAGCACTATAACTATTTTGCTATCAAAAAATGTTTGAAAATTACTTGCCGCCACCCAAAAAGAGCTAACAAATCGACCTTAGCGGATAAGCGTGACGTCACCCCGGTAAGTAAGCGTAATATTATCCAGGAAGCTGACCTCCACCATATACACGTACACCCCCCCGTTCATCCGCTTTCCGTTCGGCGTCTCCCCGTCCCAAAGCTGGATGCCATCCAGACAGTTTGGCGGTAGATCGTCCGCCTCGAATACCAAACCGCCCCAACGGTTGAATATCTGGACGCTGTTTACCCGCAGTACACCGCGGCAGGCAAATACCCGGAAGTCATCGTTCCGGCCGTCTCCGTCCGGTTGAAAGACGTTCGGGATGTACACGTTACGGTTCGCATCCACCTGCACGAAAATGTCGGCGAAGGCCCGGCAACCGTTCTGGTTCGTTACCTCGAGCTCGTAGTTCACGTCCTGCAGGGGAAAGATCACCGGGTCGCGGATACTGTCGTTGCTGAGGAAGGCAGGGGG
Source organism: uncultured Lewinella sp. (assembly GCA_963668285.1). Lineage (GTDB taxonomy): Bacteria > Bacteroidota > Bacteroidia > Chitinophagales > Saprospiraceae > Neolewinella. The sequence goes on from OY764751.1 coordinate 8,455, forward strand.
CGTCCATACGTACTGGTACTGATCGCCGACCGGGCTCACGATCGGGTTCAAACGCGTCAGGCTGTCACCTAACTCGATGACGAGCTCCTCCGGTAAGTCGATAAGGATCTCCGGGGGTTGGCCCACCGTGAACTGCTGCTCGGAAGAACAACCTTCCGCGTCAAAAACAGTGACGGTAACGTCCCCGGCAAAAGTCTCACCCGGGGTGTCGGCGCGGATCGGGAAGCCGTCGCCATTGACCGTAAACGTAAAGTCCTGAAAGTCCGCCGCCGTACCGCCGAAGGCGGTATCGATGACGACCGGAGTAGTCTCCCCGAAACAGGCGGGCTCCCCGATCGGTAAGACCGAGAAAGTGATCGCCCCCGGCTCGGAGATAACGTGCGTGAGGCTATCCTGACAGCCCTCCACGTCGGTGACGGTCACGCTGTAAGTCCCCGGCCCCAGGTCCTGCGCCAGTGCGTCTGCGCCCCCGGCTACGCCGTCGGACCACGCGTAGGGCGCCTCCCCTAACTCATTGTTGTTCGCACTCGTGACGATGACGCCGATCGTGCCGTCTACGTCACCGGCGCAGGTTACGGAAGTACTGGTCAGCGTAGAATCAAGGGATAGCATAAGCACATCCGGCTCCGCAATGGTGAAGTCGACGGGCGGCGGGCTACAGCCGTTCTCGTCCGTCACGACAACCTGGTAATCTCCGGTGGGTAAGCCTTCGACCGTATTATCGGTGTCCGGCAGGCCGGCCCACTCAAAGGTGTAGTCGCCCGTGCCTCCGCTGACGCTAAGCGTGGCGGCGCCGTCGGTTAGGCCGTTACAGCTTACGTCGTCCGGCTCGATCTCGGTCACGAACGCTTCCGGGCTGCTAATGGTGTCAACAAAGGTGACCGCGCAAATGCCGTCCGTCACCGTTACCGAAATCTCGCCGCGCCCGAGGTCGGTCTCCGTGCTGCTGGTTGCGTCCGTCGTCAGCGTACCGCTCGGCCAGGTAAAGTCAAAGCTGCCCGCGCTGCCGTCGGAGTAGGCGGCGGTGAAGGTGGCCTGCCCGTCCGTTACTTCGTCGTCGGGGCAGCTCACGGCCGTCAGCGTAAACTCGCCGGTGATGGCCGGGGGGTCGGTCAGTACGAACGTCGTGTCAAAGGGCGGCTGGCAGTTGTTGGCATCGCTGATCGTGACCGAGTACGTCCCCGCTACCAAATTGCTCAGTACGGGTACGGTAGTGGTCGTTTCGGGGTCGGTACTCCAGACGTAATTGTAACTGCCATCCGCATTCGGGGTGCCGCCGCCGGGGGTGACGGTAATCGTACCGTTGGTCTCGCCGGGGCATTCGGGGCTGAGCGTTTCGCTGTCCTGCAGGAAGACCAAGCCGGGGCTGGTGACGGCTCCGATGGCAAACGCCGGGCAGTCGTTACTGCTGATCACTTCCAGCGCGTATAGCCCCACGCCGAGGTTAGCCTCCGTCGAATTGCCGGTGGCGATTTGCGCGCCGAGGGTAGAGTCCGCGTTCAGTCGGTACCAGATGGTAGAGATGATCACTTCACCCGGGGGCGGTATTACGGTGGTGGACAACTGCCCGTCCATATCGCCGGGGCAGGAGATGAAGGCAGGCGGTATGGGGTTTATTTGCGAGCCCGCAGGTGCACGGATCTCAAACGAATCGATGATGACACAACCACGAGCATCGGTGACGGTCAAAACATAGTTGCTGTCCGCGGACAAACTGTCGAGCAAAGGCCCGAGTGTAATCGTATCCAACGGTGTATCGAGGCTGTCATTCGTCCAGGCGTAAGTATAAGGGGTGGTACCTCCCGCCACGGTTGCTTCCGCGGTACCATCCATCCCAACCGAACAGGTTTCGGCGCTCGTCTCTAAATCTTCGGAAAACTCAAGCTCCTCCGGCTCCCCTATACGGAAGGTATCTTGAATCGAACAGCCGACCGGGTCCTCGTCACGCAGCGTAACGACGTAGGTGCCGGGGGCAAGGCCGGTAAATTCGAAGGGGACGGTGTTGTCCAATATCTCCTGCTCCGGCTGGGTAACACCGGTAGTACTATCTGTTATGGCCACGATAAAGCTTCCGACTACCGGCGACGACCCCACCGCGGAGCCACTCACGCGAATGATGCCGTCCTCCTCTCCGAAGCAGGAGATTGAGTCGACGCTTGAGTTGATGATCAGCGATTTCAGCGCGTCAACGACGAAGTTTGCCGTATCCGCACACCCACGGGTATCGGTCACGATTACCGCGTATTCGCCGGGGAGTAGCCCGTCACGCATAGA
>OY764752.1:0-2129 GCA_963668285.1 uncultured Lewinella sp.
GATCTTTATGTTCATCGCGATCAACTACATCCTACAGGTGATTGACCACACCTTTGTAGAGGAAGAGATTTACAATAAGCTGGAGGAAGTCTTCGAGAAAGAGATCGAGGAGCAGGAGATTGAGTTGGGGCCTGACGGTACGGTACGCTTTAAAGCGGAATCGGGGAAGAATTTGTTTGCACCAAATCGGTCAAAAATGAGCGCGGAGTTTCGGGAGGCACTTGATGGGTTCATTCCGAAGTACTGGGAGGTTCTCACGTCGGATACCGCCTATTTCAAGTACATCAAGGAGATTCGGATTGAGGGGCATACGGATACGGTTCCGCCGTACGGAACTGGTTTGGATAGCTATATATACAACCTTAATTTGTCTTCCCGGCGAGCGGCTTCGGTACTTGATTATTTGCGGCAGAATGCGGTCTACGCAGAAGCTTCAGCAGTAGAGAAAGAGCGAATGAATTTTCTGTTTACCTCGATCGGGTTCTCTTTTTCACGAGCGCTTAATGATCAGAAAGAGTATGTGTACCTGAGCGATAACAAGCAGGTAAACAACGAACTGAGCCGGCGGGTGGAGTTTCGGATTGTAACGTCGAACGAGAAACTGGTTGATGCTATAACTAACAAAAATGAAGATTGAAGAAATATACGATTTCACGGAAGGGACCGCCGCTTCATTTTTGAAGCGGGAGCGTCAACTTGATTTCAGTTCCGAGGCACAGCAGCTGGAGATGGTTGAAGGTCTTCCGTTTTCGGCTAAGAAGATGACGACTTTGTCTAACGGGATGACGGTGCTTGACGAGGATGGAAAGTTGTCGATGTTGTTTTGGTATAAGCGTCAGACGAGTCCGCGGTTCTGGCAAAGAAAATTGCAGAGCTATCATGTGATGAATTGCCGAACGATGAAAACTTTTGGCGGATATAGTGCTGCGAATGCAATGCCTGTAGAGGTCATTTTTAATGGTAAAAAGTCTAAGGAAAACCTACCTCTTTGTATAAACTGTAAAGATGAAGTGTACAAGCACCGGTCATATTTAAGGCGTTGGAGAATGGATGGAGCGTGGCATAATGTTATTTTGGAATTAGCTGAACAGACTCCTATTAGCGCACAAATTTATAACTCCAATGGCTACCTTTCCCTTTGGGACCAACTCAGCGAAGCTTATCGTAGTAGCATAGAGTGGCGGTGTGAAAACCCAAGTTGTCGGGTTGATTTGAGTTTGCCGAAAAATCGTAAATTTCTACACACTCATCATTTGCGAGGCACCAAGAACAATCGGCGCGAAGACCTCGAGGCGCTTTGTCTTTTGTGCCATGCCATGGAACACGAGGAAAAGATGATTAATGGGGGAGGGACTTTTGACGTAGAGGCGTTCATAGGTCAGTTTCGTAAGGAGCTGGACTTGGGGAAGGTTCGGCGGTTTGAGGAGGTTCTGGGTGCTCGGAATAAGCGGTTTGTAGCAAAACCGCTCTAAAATAATAAGACAGAATTATGAATGAGATAACGGTAGTCATAGACTACAAAGCACACGGCAGAGATTTAAGGGAAGAACTTCAGTCAACACTGCCTGATCATTACACCTCTGTAATTCGACCTAGGGGAGGGACCGCAGCAGGTGGAATTTATGATGCCGGGGTCGAGATTATTTTTAATCTGGAGTTGAAGGATTTCGTTATGATTGCCGTTGAGGGACTCGCCTGGGATTTGATCAAGATGGGCACGCGTAATTTCATGTTACGGCCTTTGGTGAAGGCTTTTGAAGTTTTAGAAGGTGAAAGCAATCAGGCAATCGACTTCGGATCAATGATACTCAGGTTTCAGGATACTGATTTATATCTGTACGGGATGGAGGACATGTTTACTGTTGTAATTCCAAAGGTAATTCCACATTTAATCAAAAATTATGATTCTATCTGTGGGGCGGATGGCCCTCCGGAATCTATTGTTGTACCTCTACGGTATGAAGAGGGTGCCGGGAGATTTATAGACGGCGGTTTTGGAGATTCGCATGACATAGAAGAGTACACTAAATACTGGGGTATTAGCTATGACATTTTTGATACGGAACGAAGGATCTATGACGTGGAACAATCGTCATATTTGGATGCTGCAATTGAGAAGGAGTACTGAC
>OY764753.1:0-43753 GCA_963668285.1 uncultured Lewinella sp.
CAATGCCCAGCACCTGCGCACCGTCGCCCTTAATTAAATTGTGCTCGCCCAACAAAGCCGCGAAGTGGGCCTCGTGGTGCTGAATGGCTACTGTCGCAAGCTGATGTTCCTCGGCGTAATCCAGCCCCAATTGCGTCGAAGCGTAGCCGGGGTGAAGGTCCGTCAGTACGACTTCCGGCTGGCAGTCAAGCAGTCGCATCAGGTGGTCGCGGGTGCCGCGGTACCGCACCTGCGTGGCGTAGTCCGACAGCTCGCCCAGGTAGGGGCTTACGTAGGTGCGGCCCTTGGCGTTGATGGCGACCGTCCCCTTTATATCCGCGCCCGCCGCGAATAAATCCTGGCCATCGTTCTGGTAGGTACCGGGGTGCACGCTCGGTGCCAGCCCCCGCGCCCGGCGGAGGATGATGCGGCGGCCATTCTCCTCGGTTATCCGCACCAAACTATCGTCCTGCGGCTGCACGATGGGCAGGGTGTGGGTGAGGACGACGTCGGCCAAACCCGCTAATTCCCCTTCATTACCGTCGCTCAGGATCGGCTCGCCGGAACGGTTGCCGCTGGTAGCTACCAGCGGGCCGCCGAAAGCACCGGCAAGCAGTTCGAGCAGCGGACTGTTGGGGAGCATGGCCCCCAGGTATGCTGCGCCCGGGCAAATATTCCGCGCTAGCGTCGATCCGGTTTTATGGGGCAGTAGCACGATGGGTGCGGCGGGGGACTGCAACTCGTTCGTGGCACCCACGGAGACGACCGCCTCGGCGTGCAGGCTATCCAGGTTAGGGAACAGCACGGCGAAGGGTTTAGCCGGCCGCGCTTTCCTACGGCGCAGTTCCGCTACTACCTCCTGGTTGCGGGCGTCACAGCAAAGCAGGTAGCCGCCGGTATTCTTGATGGCTACGATGAGCCCCGCCCGAAGCTGCTCGGTCACTTGGGATAGATTCACGTCTCTATCGGCCGTCGACCCCCGGGTAAGCAAGCGGAGTTGAATGCCGCAGTCGCTGCAGGAATTGGTCTGGCTGTAGTAGCGGCGGTGGGTAGGCTCGTGGTATTCCGCGGTGCAGGCGGGGCACGTGCCGAAGTCGGCCATGCTCGTCCGCTCCCGATCGTAGGGTAGGCCGGTCTGGATGCCGAAGCGCGGGCCGCAGTTGGTGCAGGTCGTAAAGGCGTAGCCGTAGCGTCGATCTTCCGGGTCCCGGATCTCTTTCCGGCAATCCGCGCAGAGGGCGAAGTCGGGGCTGATTAATAGGTCGGGGGTGCCGTTTACGTCACTCTCGATTACCCTGAATTTAGTGAACTGCTGATCGCCCGGCAGCCTTTGCAGTCGGTGGTCAGTAACGATGGCCAGTGGTGGCGGAGCCTCTACAAGCAGCTTACTCACCTCCCGCGCACGGCCGGCGCTGGCGTTGAAGCGCACCCGGACGCCGTCAGCGCCATTGGCTACCGTCCCGCGCAAGCCCATACGCAGGGCATGGCGGTAGACGAAGGGGCGAAAGCCCACGCCCTGAACGCGTCCGTTGATGTGCAGCTCCCAGGTCGGCATCAGGCGGGGTTGAGGTGAAGGGCGCGCTTTTCGGCGGCGCGGGCGGTGAGCCATTCGCACCAGCTATCCATGCCGTCGCCCTTGAGCGCCGAAACTTCCAGTACTTCGATGTCGGGGTTGATGTCGCGGGCGTCCTGCACCACGGCCTCCACGGAGAATGGCAGATAGGGGAGGAGGTCGCATTTGGAGACCACCATCACCTCACTGGTGAGGAACATGCGGGGGTACTTCTTGGGCTTATCGTCGCCCTCCGTGGTGGCGATGAGGGTGACGCGGAAGTCTTCGCCCAGATCGAAAGCCGCGGGGCACACGAGGTTGCCGACGTTTTCGACGATCAGTACGTCTACGCCGTCCAGGTCGAGCGTTTCCATGGCTTGCCAAACCATCTGTGCTTCCAGGTGGCAGATGCCGCCGGTAACGATCTGGCGGGCGTCGAGGCCTACCTCACGCAGGCGGTCGGCGTCCCGCTCGGTCTCGAGGTCACCGACGAGCACTTTGACGCTTAGCCGATCACCGAGGCGGCGGGCGGTTTCCTGCAGCAAGGTGGTCTTGCCGCTGCCCGGGCTGGACGTGATGTTGATGAGTAGGATGCCCCGTTCAGTCACCTTTTTGCGGATCTGCTCGGCCATAAAGTCGTTCGCCTTGAGCAGGTGCATAGTGGTATTGTCGCAATTGACGGAACCGCGGGACATGCGGTTGGATTTCTGAGTGGTTTTCATTGGTTCGGATTAATTGAAGTGGACGCGGTGGATGAGTAGCTCGGTACCCTGAATCACGTCGGCGGTGGGCCGGCCGCAGTGCTGGCAGACGAATTTGTAATTCTCGACCTCGCTCTCGTTGTCGCAGATGCCGCAGCGTACGCGTACGGGTAGTACCTCGACGTGGAGGTCCGTCTGCGTAAATTTCCCCTCCCCTTCCTGGAAGGCACCGAAAGCGTTCTGCATCAGTACCGGCTGTACGTTGCTCAGTAGGCCGACGCGCAGGTCGATGCGCGATAGCTTCTGCAGTTCTTCGTTGGAGAACTCTTCTTCCAGCGTAGCGGCGATGGTACGGACCAGTGATATTTCGTGCACTTGCGGTTGGTTTGGGGCGCTTATTCGGCGTAGGCCGAGCGGAGTAGTTTGAGTTTGTCGAGGTGTTCCCGGGCCGTCGTCTGTAGGGCGGGGTCGGGGGCGATGCGGAGTGCTTCCTCGGCGCGGGCCTCCATATCCGCGTAGCGCTCGCCGTCCAGGGCGTCTTCGGCCAGGCCGCGGTGCCATTGTGCCTCGAGGTAGTTCAGCAGGGTGAGGGCACGGGCCAGGGGCATGGAGTCCGCCGGGCGGAGGTCGAGGGCTTCCTGGAAGTAGTAAAGCGCCTTTTCGGCGTTGTCGGTCAGTTTGGCGGCGGGGTACTTGACCAGCGCGTTACCGTAGTGATTACAGATGGCCGCGTATTCCTGCGGGTGTTGCTCCTTATCGACCATGCTCAGCGCCTCCTTAAAGGCCGAGCTCGACATGGCCGCCCACATTCCTTTCTTCTTGGCCTCGTCGGGTACTTCGGCGTACACCAATCCTAAGCGTTGCTGGATGTCGGCGTAGATCATCGGCGCCTCTTCCCGGCTGAAGGTGCGCGAGGCTATCTGGTAGGCTTCGGCTGCTTTACGGTAGAATTGGGGGTTACCCGCCTGCGCCCAACCGTAGAGGAGCCCGCCCCGGCGCAGGTGCGCGTCGGCCAGCAGGCCGGGGACGCCCTGACCGTCGAGCAGGGCAATAGCGCGGGTCAGGTAGCCGAGGCCTTCACTCCAACTCTCGTCGTATTGGGCGACGGTGGCGGCGTCGAGTAGGGTCAGTGCCGTTTCCAGCGGTCGGTCCTGCCGTTCGAATACCTGGAGGGCTTCCCAGAGGTCGTCCTTGATCCGGGCGAGTAGCTTTTGGTCGTACGGGGCGGTGAGTAGCTGAAGCCTCGCTTGGCTTAAGGCGTAGCGCAGGGCCGCTTTTCCTTCTTCGCTTTCGGCGGAGGCCAGGCCGATCTGTAGTACCCGCACGGCATCGTCCAGTTCGCCCCGGTCCGTCAGGTACGTGCCGAACTGGCGGGCGGAGTAGGCGCGGTATTCTTCCGTCGGGGCGCATTCCAGGGCTTGCAGGTAGTAATAGCGTGTCGCCTCGTCCTCACCCCCTTCCACGCCGTAGTGGCGGATCACGGCGTGGTTGTGCATCAGGCGGTACTCATCGAAAAAACCGAGGGAGGAGGGCAGGTCGCTGCCGTCGATGTGCAGGCCGTGGCGGAGGCGGTTGTAGATGTCCAGCTCGTGTGTGAGCACCGGGTCTTCGTCAGCCAGGTAGTGGTAGACGCGTTCGTAGTTATCGAGCCGGGCGAAGAGGAGGCCCAGGAGCACCTTTGGCTCGAGGGGTAACTTGTCGGCTAAGAGGTAAGGGGGCAGTACGTCGTACCAATCCAGCGGGGGCGTTACCGCATCGTCCTTAACGACGAGGGAAGTAGCCGAAAGAACGGGGCGTTCCTGAAGGTAGTCGACTACCCGAACGAGCTCGTGCAGCCGGTCTTCATAGGCCAGCGTTTCGGCTATCCATTCGTGGTACCTAGTTGCGGCATAAATTGTGAGCATGTGATAGTTCTGTGTTTGGTCGGGGGTCGCGTGGGTCGGCACCGATTTGGCGACGCATGATGTCGGCGCAGTGCTCCGCCTTAGTGCGCGAGCAGTAAGTATCGATGACCCGCACGAGAAAGTGCAAAGGATCCTGCGGGTCGGTAAAAACCAATTCCACCAGGCAACGACCGTCAAGCGGGGTGACGCGCGTGCTGACGATGGCGTCCTTCAGCCAGTAGTAGTCGTCGTTCGGCGGGGGCGGCATACTCATCCCTTAAGTTACTGATTTATCGGTTAGGGAACGCTTTGTGGTAGGTGATATTAATGGTTTTGTAAGCCTTCGCCCGGCTCGGCCAGGGATACGCGAAGTAGCCGGACGCCGGCGCGCATGGCGTAAGCAAGCGGCCGGTCGGTATCGGGTAGTTCGTTGTCGATGATGACCTCCTGTAGCGAGAGGGATTTATCACCGGCCAGGTTACGGTCCTTCAGCATGACCAGGCTGCATTCGTGGATGCTTTTGAAGCCGTCGTCGGACATCGGGGCCAACAGCAGATCGCCGCGCTGCGGGTAGTATACGCAGTATACCTGCCGCTCACCCCCGAAGGCATTTTCGGCTACCGTGGCCGACAGCCAGAGGTGTTGGCGCCGTAAGTGAACCTCATCCCCGTGCAGGGTAGGGGTGAGGTCGGCTAAGTTTTCCAGGTTGCGTTGATCGAAAATTCGCTCCATAGCAGTTTCTATTGGGCCTCGCCTACGGTAAGGCCGAGTCGTTCGCTAATGGTAGCGACCAGCCGGTCGCCGGCCGAGATTACCTCCTCGCTCATCCCGATCGCCAGGCGGGTATTGGTAACGCTGACCAGGTATACGCCGATGTCCTCCGGGTAAGCCTCACCCAGGATCTTTTTGGCGTAGCTCAGGGCTTGGTCCCACTTCAGGCTGTGCAGGAAGACCATCGGGTCGTCCTGAATCGTCGCGTTCACCTCGGAGGCGGGCAGGTGGTACAGTGTACCGTCCGGCTCGCCGGTGTTGATGACGCCGTCGACCAGCAGGATGCGTTCGTGGCCCTGTAGCTGAAAGAGCACTTCGAAGGCCGACGTGCCCATGTCAATAATGGTCAGCTCCTCCGAGGCGGGTAGCTGATTGCGGAGTTGTTCGACCACGTAGCAGCCGACCCCGTCGTCGCTTCGCGCCGGGTTGCCGAAGCCGAGAATGGCTGTTTTCTTCATTACGGTAAGGTTACTAATGCTTCGGGGAGGGGGTACCTCGCTACTTTCATCTGAATGCCTGCTTGGGCCCAGCTAAGTGCGGGGCTGGCTCACGGCCAGCCCCGTAACCAAGTCGGGAGGGAAGTTCGTTTACAACTTGAAGCGCGCCAATTCCTCGCCGTTCTTCGCATCGTGGGCGTGTACGGTACAGACGAGGCAGCTATCGAAGCTACGCGCGACCATACCGACTTCGACCGGATCGTGCGGATCTTCGACTTCGATGCCTTCGAGGGCGGCCTCGATCGGGCCTGGCTTCCCTTCATCGTCGTGCGGGCCGACGTTCCAGGTCGTGGGTGCCATAACCTGGTAGTTTTTGATGACGCCGTCCTCGATTTCGATCCAGTGCGCGAGTGCGCCGCGGGCCGCTTCGGTAGCGCCCCAACCTTTGCCGTCGCGTTCGGTGGGCTTGATGTAGAATTCGCCGTCGAGATCGACCTCGCCGAGCCAGTCCATGATGGAGTTGAACAGGCGGGGTGCCTCGTGCATCCGGGCCAGGGTGCGGGTGAAAACGCTGGGGCCCATTTTACTCATGATGTCGACGAAGAGCGTGTCCTTGACCTGGTGGTCGAGGTTCTTGGGGTTACCCGTCATGATACAACGGCTGAGCGGGCCGGCCTCGGCCGCGTAACCGTCGAAACGGGGTGCTTTGGACCAGCTATACTTACCCTGCCAGTCGGTGGTGTGCAGGTTCTGACTCGGCATCGGGGTGGGTAGCGGCTCGTCCCATGGGTGGGCGGCCGGGGTGTCGGCGTACCAGGCGCGACCGACGTGCTCCTGAATCTTGAGGTGGTCCATGTCGTGGAACTCCTTGCCGTCGAAGAAGCCTCCGGGGCTGATGACGGCCTGCTGGCGCAGATCCACCGTCGGGTCATTGTACATGGCCTTGTGCAGGTAGGTGCCGTAGGCGATGAACTTATTGACGCCCTGGCCGAACTTATCAAGGCCAAATTGCAGAGATGCCCGAATGAACAGACCGAGGTCGGAATTCTTCTGGCTTTCGTTTTCTTCCACCCATTCCATAAGATCGTCCCACGTCTGGATTTGCAGGTAGCGGTCGATCGAGCAGCCGAGCCAGATAGTCTCGAGCCAGTCGTTGCGGAACTGGTTCATGATGGCTACGGCGCGGGTGATGTCCTTGAGGGTAGGTGCGCACATGACGCCGCCGGGGATCATGTAAGAGGAGTGGGGCCACTGCCCGCCGAACAAAGCGTAGACTTCCACGGGCCGGCCGGAGGCGACCACGCCGCGCTGAAAGCTGGTGCCGACGTAGGCGGAAAAACGCTTGACCACCTCCTGGTAGAGGGGGTGGTGGGCGAATTTCTTATTGGCCATATCGGTAGCGAAAATGGCGTAGAACCAGCGGGGGATACTCTGGATAGTCTCCGCGGCCTGGCCGATAGCCCGCAGTAGAAGCGCGTTAGGCGTCAGCTTGGTTTTCCACACCGTATCGAGGGCGGAGGAGGCGCAGTAAAGGTGGCTGCCGCCGCAAATGCCGCAAATGCGGGGGGGTGACGATGAGGCCCGACTGAGGGTCCTTACCCGCCATGATCTGTTCGAAACCCCGGAACATAGCCGCCTGAGTGTGGGCTTTGGTGACCACCCCGTTTTCCATATAGACCTTTACGTCGAGGTCGCCTTCGACGCGGCCGACGGGGCTGATGTTTAATTCTTTTACTTGTGTCATTATTATATTTCTACGTGATCGTTTACTTACTGGTTTCAAAGTGCTCCTGGAAGGTACCGGTGGCCTTTTCCAGATTACCCATTACTTTCTCGAAGCCGGCGCGGGTGTAGTAACCCAGCTTGGAGACGCCGGAGGGTACGTCTTTCGGCAAAAAGCCGAGATGTTTCATAGTTTTCAGTACGGACCCCTTGACCAGATCGTGGTGGGGGAAGCCCGGCTCGGTACAGCCCAGGCAGGGGTGGTTGGTCCGCGTCTTGGAGCTCTGCCGATTCCACAGGATGCGGTTACAACTCGCCCGCGTCATCGGCCCGCGGCAACCCACCTCGTAGAAGAGGCATCCGCCGCGTTTGCCGAAGTGGCCGTCCACCTTCTGCGCGAAGCTGATCGCGTTGGGGCAACCGGTCTGCACGAAGTCGGTGAAGAAGGTTTTGGGGCGGTGGTAATCGTCGATGAGGACGTCGCCGATGCGGCCGGTGCTGATGGCGACCAGTATCTGGGTGACCCAGTCGGGGTGGGCCGGGCAGCCGGGGATGTTGATGACCGGCAGGCCGCCCTGGGATTTATAACCCGGGCCGAGTAGGCCGCCCTTGGCTTTCTTGTGGAACTGCATGCCCGTGCTTTCGCTCGGGTTGGGGGGTACGGCGGGGATGCCGCCCCAGGTGGCGCAGTCACCGAGCGCCACGACGTAGCCGGCCACTTCGCTGAGCTCCTTCACCCAGTCGATCATCGGCCGTTCGGCGAAGTAGTTCATCGTACCCGTGCCGTTGGGGCCCTGTACGAGGCTACCCTCGAAAACGAGTATGTCGAGGGCCGTTTTACCGGCTTTGATATCCTGTAGCAGGTCGACGACCTGATCGCCGATCTCCATACCGATGCTGGGGTGCCAGAGAATATTAATGCCGAAGTCGACCACCAGTTCGGGGACGGTGGGTTCTTCGGCGTTTAGGAAGGACATCGTGTTGCCACTGCACGCGCCGCCCTGAAGCCAGAGCAAATTAGCCATGATCGAGAGTTGGTTGTAATCAAAAAAGTGATAACCTCTGAAATGAGGCAAGCGTCGCAATAGGACGTTGTAACAAAACTAAGCAAAAATTATTAACTGGAGTATGGGAAGAAGAAGGAATAATCGCCCGTTTCCGGCTTATTGGTGAAATTTTAGGCGTTAGTTGACCGCGGCTTTTAGCCTCGTTCCGCCCGCCTGCGTCAAGAATTGGCTTATACGCGCTCAGGCGGTGATTTCGTCAATCACCTCGCAAAACCGATCGAGTTCCCTTTCCAGCGTCAGTACGGAGGTAGCCACGCCGATCGCGTTGACCCCCGTGTAGTCTACGTAGGCGTTCTTGTAGTCTTCAATGGCTTGCGTGATGATGCTGTACTTGTCGCGCAGCAAGGCACTTACTTCCTTCGCGCTCCTCCCTTCGATGGAGAAGAATACGATTCCGCAAGAGTGCGCATCATCGGTATTCGTCGCGAAGGATATCCTGTCGTTCTCCCGTAGCTTGTCTACCCAGTACCGTTTGAGAAACTGCATCCGTGCGGTTTTAACCTCCGCCCCCAGTTCCTTCCAGATATCCAGGCTCAGGGTCGCCGACTGAAAGACGGGCGTGATCGTGCCGGTGCCTTCGAACTTCTCGATCCGTTCGTCATCGGGTAGAAAGAGGTAGTGGCCCATAAGGGGCATCGTTTTGCTTATGTGTTCCCGCTTAATGTACAGGAAGCCCGTCCCCAGGGGTGCCGCGGCCCATTTGTGCAGGGAGGCCGCCAGATAATCGCAACCAATCTCCTTTACGTCGACCGGTATGTGGGAAAAGCTTTGCGCGGCGTCGATCATCGTATAAATCCCGCGGTCTCTGGCCAGGCCACATATATCCTTTATCGGGTATATCTGCCCGCTGATCCAGATCACGTGCGAGATTAGAAACAATTTTGTTTTGGGGGTGATCGCCTGCCTGTACGCCTCCAGGATCTGCGCCATGGAGTCCGGTCGGTAAGGGATGTCGATCTCCACGATCCTAATACCCTTGAGGATCGCCTGCTGGCGCAGACTCGCGATCATGCTGTCGTATTCGTGGGTAGCCACGACTACCTCATCGCCCGCCTCGAAGGGGAAACCCATGATGGCGTTGTTCAGCGCTTCGGTAGTATTGCGCATCATGGCGACCTCGTCGGTACCGGCATTTAGCGCCTCTGCGAGCTGAACGCGTAAGCGCTCCTTCTCGCCGGAAGCAATCCCACTGTACCGGTCGGAGGGCAGCGCTTCGATGTGGCTCATCCTTTCGGTGAAGTCATTCAGGGTAGCTACCGGCGTGCTGCTTACCCGCTTGCATCGCAGGTCCATGTAGGCGTCGTCGGTATGGAACTGCTCCCGAAAACGCTCCCAAAATGCGTCGCCACTGCTACGATCGGGTACCGGGTCGACTCGGTCGGGCGCGGCCACCAAACCATTTTGCAGGGCCATCGGTAGAGCCGTCAACGACGAGATAAATTCGTATCTGTTCATCCTGTCAAGATATGCAGTTTGAAGATAGCGCAGTTCCCACCGTCCGCTACGACCAATTAAAAAAGGTAAATTAATCGCCATTTATTAATGACTTCAGTAACTTTGCAGCGTCTACACTGTCATTACTCACACGGTCACCATTAGCTTTGATTAGGTTACTCGCCCTATTTGCCCTCACGCTGTATTGTATTGCCCCGACCTACGCTCAAACCGAGCTGGCGGTGGGCCCATACCTACTCGTCGATACTACGACCTTGTTTCAACGGCTGAACCGAATAGAGCGTACGGCCACGGCCGCGGCCGACGCGCCCTACCGAACCACTTTTGCTACCGCTAACGCGGAACGTTCGGAAACGCTGAAGTCTAAAGTCCTCGACGGCCTCTTCATCTTCAACGAGCCGGTCACCAGCCAATTGACCGGCACCTTTAGCGAACTGATCGAGGCAAACGACCTGCGATTAGACCCCCTTGTATTCATCAGCCGTAGCCCTTCCATGAATGCCGCCAGTTACGGGGATGGGCTATTCGTTATTAACGTCGGTCTATTAGAGGGCCTCACTACCCGCGAACAGCTCGCCTACGTACTGGCTCACGAATTGGCGCACGATCAACTGCTCCACCGCTACGATCAACTTTTGCAACGGGCCGTGGTGCAAGCGCAGCGGGATGCACACCAACCCAAAGGACGCCGTGGGAGGCGGCGCGAACGAAGTACGACCTCGAGGGCGGAAGCCCGCGAGCAGATCTATGAACAACACCGCCATAGCAGAGCGCGAGAGTTAGAGGCGGATTCGCTGGCGATCGTCTACCTCGCGGGCGCCGGCCTACCCACCACCCCCGCGCTTCGTGCCCTGGAGCGGTTAAATAGGGATAGCCCCTTTAGATTACCCGCGGGCACGGTGGGTAAGCACTTGCACACCGAAGCTTATCCGTTCAAACCGAGTTGGACGGAAGAAGAAGAAACGATGTTCGGCGGAGCATTCGGAGGTACTACCCCGGATGACGATACGGAGGACTTCTGGCAGCGCGACAGCCTCACCACTCACCCACAACTCGATCAGCGTACGACCCAACTGAAAACCTTGATCGGCGAGTTAGATACCCTGACCGACTACCAAAACAGCCCCCACGCGGAATGGGCCATCCGCGAGATTATCCAGAGCCACCTGCACGCCGAGTTACCCGCGCAGGCCCTGATCCTGGCGATGAAGGAACTCAACGAGGCGGGGCCTGACGATTATTTCGCCGCAAGCATCGTTGATGCCCTGGTCATTACTCACCGGGCGATATACGAGCAAAATTTCGATGGGGTAGTACCCCCCAGCCGATTTTTTGCCGACGAAGGGGCGGGCGCCGTGGTAAGAATGCTACAATCCATGCGGGCGGGGGAAATCAAACGGATGATCCTGGCCTATGCGGCCCAGCAATTAAAAACATACCCTGATTCAGCGCCGCTACGAGCCGCCCACGATCGGGCAAAGCGCTATTTTCTCGATTAACTTCATAAAGCACTACTACCTTGACGCACTTCAAAACTTATCGATCCGGCTTACTGCTGGTCCTCCTACTTAGTCTGGCATCTTCCTCAAATGCCCAACGGGCTACCATCTCCGATACGGATGGGGCCTATCTCACGCAAAGCAACGCCATTCAGGGTGCTGATGGTATCACCGGTTACTACTTCCTCACCCGGGTTGCCAAAACCAAGATGGTCCGTAAGGGCAACAGGCGAAAGGAAACGACCGTCTACGTCTCTCGCCTAACGCTGATGGACCAGAGCCTCAACGTCATCGGTACGAAAGACTACAAAGCGGGCGATGATATCGAAGTACTCGACGTCGCCTACAACGGTACCTACCTAGGCGTAAAGATGATCGACCACGAAAAGGAGCGCAAATGGATCAGCGTCCTGGACGCCGAGGGAAATGAAGTACGCCGGGGTAGCCTGAAGTACGGCACGTTGGATAACCCGAAGTATGCCGCTGCGATGGCCGCTTTTTTCGACGTAGGCCTTGCGCCGCTTAAAGAAGGATTCATGGATATTTCCCTGGAGACCGCCGGCAAATCGGCCATGAGCAAGAGCGCTTACCACGCTAAGTACGTCCCTAACGATCCAGAAGGGAAGGGCTTCATGATCCGTTCCGCTCGTAATAGCCCGGACTACGAAAGCGCCAACTTTCTCGCCGCAAACGATAGCCTCATCGTGATTACCATCCTGAAGCGGCCGAATATGCTCAGCCAGAAATTCAATACCGAGATCAAGGCATACCATACGCAAACCGGAGAAATGGTTTGGGAGCAAGAATTCACCGATGATGCAATGCCGGTACGTTGGTTTTCCGCCAGCTTTCAGGGCGACGAACTCGTCGTTGGCGGCATGGACGTAGGCCGGAACGGGAAACTCATGACCGACATCCCCGACGGCCTGAACTTCCTACGTCTTAACGCCGAGGGGGAGATCACCGAGCGAAAGCGCGTCGAGTTGGCTTCGGCGCTCAGCCAACACGTTAAAGTCCGCGCCGGTGGTGCGGTAGATGGTATGGGTAACATCTTCATCCACGACATGGGCCTGACCGAAGAGGGTTACATACAAGTCGCCTGTGAGTTCTACAAAACCTTTAACGGAGGCGTGACGGCCAAAGACGGTCTGGTACTGCACCTCGACCCCGCCTTTGCACTTACCGATATAACCGTATTGGAAAAGGGCCGGACCGTGGATTCCCGCGGTATCCTGCTGACCCTGAAAGGTGGGGTCAACCTGGGTAAGAAAGGCTCCGTAGCCGCACTGGGCGCGGTACGCGGCATCTTCGACCATGCCTACACCCACCAGACGCCCGCCGGCGTCACGTCGGTATACTTCTCCGGCAACAGCGAGAAACGCAAGGAAGGCAAATACAGCGTACACGTAGCGAGCCTACTCGACGGAGAAGTAACCCGGGACAAACTGGAAATGAGCGCGAGCAGCGATGAGGTTCGGGTATATCCGGCCAAAGACGGTTACGTCATGGTAGTGGAATACGACAAGGACACACGCTCCCTCGACATTCACATGGAGCGGTTACGGATATAGATTTCTATAGTTGAACTGCCTTGGAATTGTGAGAAAAGAGCCAGACAGAAATCACAAAATCAGGGTGGTTCAACTATAACCATCTTCCGCATCCCAAGAGCGAACCGCACGCTGACTTCCGGTCGGTCTGCGGTTCGTTCGATTCTAGGGTCGGCCTTTCTCTTCTTGTAACAATCTTTGTCTCCCGACTAAGTACGAAACTAGCTGCTTACAAGTCTGCTTCCCCCGCCAGACCACTCCGACTAGGATAACTCTCAGACTACTTACCTTCGCCCCCCAAGTGCGTCTCCGACAACTAGAAATAAAGGGCTTCAAAAGCTTCGCCAACCAGACGATCGTCAACTTCGCCGAAGACGTCATCGGCATCGTCGGCCCCAACGGCTCCGGTAAGTCCAACATCGTCGACGCCATCCGTTGGGTGCTGGGCGAGCAAAAGGGGCGGGAGCTGCGGCTCGACAAGATGAGCAGCGTCATCTTCAACGGCACCAAAAAGAAAAAGGCCGGCAACGTGGCCAGCGTCAGCCTCACGTTCGACAACGACAAGGGCATCCTGCCCACCGAATACGGCTCCGTCGAGATCACGCGCATGCTCTACCGCTCGGGCGACAGCGAGTACCGCCTCAACGGGGTGCAGTGCCGCCTCAAAGACATCACGTCGCTCCTCCTCGACACCGGCATCGGCTCCAATTCCTACGCCATCATCGCGCTGGGTATGGTCGACGACATCCTGGCCGATAAGGACAACTCGCGCCGCCGCATGTTCGAGCAGGCCGCCGGCATCAGCAAGTACAAACAACGCAAACGCGAGACGCTCAACAAGTTAAAGAACACCGAGGGTGACCTCGACCGTATCGAAGACCTCCTCCACGAGATCCAGAATAACCTGCGCAGCCTGGAAAAACAGGCCAAACGAGCGCGGCGCTACCTGGAGCTAAAGGCGCAGTACAAGGAGCGCAGCATGATTTTTGCGAGTGCGCAGGTGCAAGGTTTTAGGGAGAAATACGAAGGCTTGAGGGGCAAGATAGCGAGCGCCGAGGATGGGTACCGCGACTTAGACGTCCGGGTCCGCACCCTCGAAGCCAGCTTGGAAACGGAGAAGAAACAACACGTCGATCAGGAACGGGCCCTCGGCGACCGCCAAAAACAACTCAACGCATTAGTGGGCGAGCTGCGCGGGCTGGATAACGAGAAGAAGATGCTGGGCCAGCGAAAAACCTTCGTGGCCAGCCAACTGGCGAAACTCAGGCGCGAGCTCGAGGAGGCCGACGCGCAGACGCAAACCCTAACCGGCCAAATTGACTCCACCGAAGCCAAGGTCAGGGAGGAAACAGCCACCGAAGCCGCTTACCAGGAAGCACTCGCGACGGCCAAGGCGGCGCTGGAAGAGATCCGCGAAGGCCACCGGTCCATTAAAGGTAGACTGGAGGAAGGGCTGAAGCAGCAGCAAACCGCCGAGCGCAAGATCTTCGACATCGAAAAGCGCAAAGCGATCAACGCCAACCAGATCGCCAACTACCGCAGCCAAATTGAGCGGAACGCAGCCGATATGGACGACCGCCGCGGCGAGAAAGAAAGCCTCGAAGCAGCCCTCGCGGAACTGGAAGCCGAGGAAAAAAAGCAACTCGAAGAGGTAGAACGCCTCCGCACCGCCGAAGCCGAACGCCGCGAACGCCTGGAAGCCACCCGCGAGCGAACCGACCGATTACAGGCCGAACAAGCCAAGATCAACCGCCACCTCGACCGGTTCCGCAACGAGTTCAAGCTCACCAAGAACATGATCGAGAACCTGGAGGGCTTCCCGGAGTCGATCAAGTTCCTGGCCAAGAACAAGGAGTGGAAGAGCGACGCGCCCTTACTCACCGACCTGCTACTGGTCGATGAAGACTACCGCGCCGCCGTCGAGAACTACCTCGGCCCCTACCTGAACTACTACGTCGTAAAAACCGAGCTGGAAGCCCGCGCCGCCATCGCCCTGCTCGGTAAGCACCAGAAGGGGAAGGCCAACTTCATCTGCCTGGATGCCATCGCCGCCCCTAAGGGCATAAGCCCCGACGCCCCCGTTAACTGCCGGCGGATGGTGGACGTGATCACGGTTGACGAAGCCTATTCCTCGGTACTGGAATTACTGGTCGGCCACGCCCTCATCATCGAGGACGACACCCCGCCGCAATCATCCGACCCCGTCGCGGGGGAGTTCTTCGTGGTGACCAAATCCGGTGACTACCAGCGCAAGTACGCCACGGTAACGGGCGGCTCGGTCGGCCTCTTCGAAGGCAAACGCATCGGCCGCAAAAAGAACCTGGAGGTGCTGGACGACAAGATCAGGCAGGCCGAAACGGACCGTAAGGAAGTCGACCGTTCCCTCGGCAACGAGCGTACCCAGTTACAACAACTCCGTGAGCAACGCACCGACCGGGAGGTGGCCGAACGGGAGCGCGCGCTCAGCAAGGTGCAGCAACGCCGCGCCGCCCTTAAGGCCCGCGTCGAGAGCTTCACCGGCTTGTTTACCGACACCGAGGCCAAAAACACCCGCCTGGCCGAGCAGGTCGCCGAAACCGAAACGGCTACGATCGCCCTGGAGAGCGAACTGACGACTACGCAATCGGAAGTAGCTGCCTTACGCAAACAGCTCGCCGGCACCGACTCCGGCTACCAGCAGCTTTCCGCCCAACTCAGCGAAGCCAGTGCCGAGTACAACCAGCGGAACATCGAGTACATCCGTCAGCAGAATACCGTCCAGGCACTTAACCGCGAGCTGCAATTCAGCCGTAACCGCCTGAAGGAGTTACAACAGCAGGAAGCCAACAACCGCGAGCAACTGAACCGCCTCGGCAAGGAAAGCCGCCAATTCGACGAGCAGGAGACCACGCTGGCCCGCAACCTGGAACGGATGTCCGCCGACCGCACCAAATACCAGCAGACCCTCAATACCGTGGAACAGGCCTACTTTGCCGCCCGCACGAAGATCAACGAGCTGGAGGACGACCTCCGCCGCGCGGGCCGCAAGCGGCAGGACGAGCAGGTACGTACTAATCAACTGAAGGAGCAGTTCACGGCCGTTCGCTTTAAGATCGACGGCATCGCCGAGCGCCTGAAGATCGAGTTCACCACCACCCTCGAAGAACTCGACGCCCTCGACCTCCCCGAATGGGCCGGCAGCGAGGCCGACCTCGAACTAAAGGTGGACCGCCTGCGCAGCCGCATCGCCGGCTACGGCGAGATCAACCCGCTGGCCGTGGAGGCCTACGACGAGATGAAAGAGCGCCACGAACGCATCACCCAACAGCGAGACGACATCGTGGAAGCCAAAACAACGCTGCTCAAGACCATCAAGGAGATCGAAGAAACCGCTACGATGCACTTTCTGGAGAGCTTCGCCAAGGTCCGCGAGCACTTCATCGAGGTATTCCGCAGCCTCTTTACCGAAGACGATAACTGCGACCTGATCCTCGAAAATCCGGAAGCACCCCTGGAGTCCAAGATCGAGATCATCGCCAAACCGAAGGGCAAGCGCCCGACGACGATCAACCAATTATCCGGCGGTGAGAAGACCTTGACCGCTACGGCTTTGCTATTCGCGCTATACCTACTAAAACCCGCCCCCTTCTGCATCTTCGACGAGGTAGACGCCCCGCTGGACGACGCCAACATCGCCAAGTTCAACCGCATCATAAAGAAGTTCTCTTCCAAGAGCCAGTTCGTGATCGTCACCCACAACAAACTGACGATGGAGGCGGTGGATACGATTTACGGGGTATATACCAACGAGCAACAGGGGAGCGGGGTACTGCCGGTCAAGTTCACGGAGTTGGAAGGGAGTGCGGTGTTTTCGGCGGCTTAAGCTACGTTACGCTGTATATCGGTAGTTGAGCACCTCAGCCCCGTCGAAACCCCCGATGTTTCTATTCCTTGCTATTTACTACAATATTTTGCACCTGCGTACTCGCAATAATTTTAAATATGCAAAAGCGGAGCGCAATTCAATTCTACATTAGAGGTTTCGCCGTAAACTTTGACTGATCAGCGGCCGACCCGTACCGTGACCGATTGCGAATACCCGCCGTCCTGGCTTGCGGCGGTAATCTGGCAGGAGCCGTCTCCGACCGCCGTAACCATACCGCTCGCCGAGACGGTGCATACGTTATTATCGGTGGAGGACCAGAAAATGGTTCCGTTCGTCGCAGCGGCCGGCGTAGTGGCGGCCTCGAACTGCCGGCTTTGCCCAACACGCCCAAACCTCTTCTTGCGTTTGGTGATCGCGACGCCGGAAACGGCTACGGAATTTCCCGTCACGATGTTCACCGAGGACCTGCCCGCCGGGGAGGGGATGGAGATCAACCCCTTATCGTCGAAGGCTACGGCGGTGATCGCCACGTCGGTAGTACCGGGGGGCAACGGTGGATCCCAGAATAGAGAAAAGTAGCCACCATCCTTCGTTGCGGAGCCGATGAAGTGCTCCTCGAAGTAGTAATCTACCCGGCGGGTATCCGCCGAGGCACTTGCCTTGAGGTAACCGCCGTCGTCGGGGATCTCTTTTGCGGCCAATTCCAGGGCAACGGTCGGTCGTCGGTTAAAGGTGTAGCCGCCGTACGTCGTGTCGGTCAGGTAGCCGTAGGTGAAGGCCGCCGGGGCCATATTCTGCCAGGTGGTGAACTCGGAACCGGCGATGGAAGTGCGGTTTTCGATCCGTTGCTCGCCGATGGGCCAAGTTTGATGTTCGTACGCGGGGTACATCGTGGTTTTACTGTAGTCCTCGTCTCCGGTCCAGCTCCAGCCGGGGCCGAAGAAATCGGGTGACATGTAGCTGCCGTAGGGGACGTAGCCCGGTAGGATCTCATTACTGTACACCTTATCGTCGTAGTCGTTGAGCCACCAACTATTGGGGTGGAAGGGGTACTTTACGCTACCCTCGGATAGGCCGGTTACCCAGGACACGTGATCCGGGTTACCCCCCAGAAAGTAGGCGGCCGAGTTGTCGATGGCCGCCGCGTACCGTTCCTCACCCGTCAGGTGGTGAGCCGCGATGAGCAGAGTCAGCATCGGCGTGCTCTGCATGCCCAGAAAATGGGGTTTATTCCAGGCGTACGCCGCCCGAAAACCACGTCGGTCGTGGGGGGTTACGTATTCCGCGTCGGCCACCGCGAGGATCTTTTGCCGCACGGCCCCCTGGAAGGCTACGTCGAGGCCGGGGTAGCTGGCGGGCAGGTTGGTGTACAGCGCCGCGGCGATCTCCCAATAGTTGGGTACGTCGTAGCCCGCACTGCCGGCCAGGTATCCTTTATCGACGGCCAGGGCTGACTTAAAGATGGTTTGGTACCGGGCCTCACCCGTCGATTTGAAGAGGGCCGCGGCGGCCAGTAAACGGATCTCGGCGGTGGCGTACCGCCCCAGGTCGCCATCCTTCAGGTTGGCCTCGGCCCAGCCCCAGGCCTCCGTCGCTTCGTTGCGCCAGTCGGCTGCTGCGGTGCCCGGGTCACCGGCGGTTTCCAGGTTGGCCGCGTACATCGCCGCGTTGGCCGCGTACATGTAGGTCGTAAAGGGGGCTTCGGCGGAAAAGCGGAGGTCACGGGGGTCTTCCCAACCCGGGTAGCCATCGAGTGCGCCCGCGTCCACGCCGGAATAGCCCCCGGGAACGCCGCCGGTGGTGAGGCCCAGGGCCAGGCCGATGTCTTTGGCGCGGCGGTAAAATTTTATCAGCCAGGCGGCTTCATCGAGGATATCCGGGATGCCGTTAGTGCCTTCCTCGACCCACGCGGAGTCGGTTTCGGCCAGTTTGTACCGCAGGCCTACGTCACCGTCACGGAAACTGGCCGGCCTAAGGTCATAGAGCAGGTTGAGCTGAAGGGGAATGTGCCCGTGTCGCGGGTAGCCGTCCCAGTCACCGGCATCGTGGTACCAGCCGAAAAGGGGTAGGGGGGTGGCCGCAAAGTCGGAATCCGCGGATTTGTGGTTGTGGTGCGGGGAGTCCTCCCACCGCCAGTTCCTATCGTAGCGAAACCTGGCCGCGTCGACGTCGTCGGGGTGGTAGTCACGCGGGTAAACGGTGCCGTCCTGCGTTTCCTTGACGATGCCCTGGCGTTGATAGAAGATGCCCCGTAGTACGTAATTGAAGGGTTCGCGGTAAACATCCGCGGAGATCGTGAAGGGATAGCTGGCCCCCATGTCGGTAACGACAATGCGGTACTCACCGGGAGTGACCAGACCGGAGAAATCGGCTTCGAGCACGTCGGAAAAAGTAAAGCTTTGCTCGAAATCGCAATCGCAGGGGAACCAGGTCGGGGCGCCGTCGAACGGGGTATCCGTAGCCGGGCCGCCGTCATCCTGGTTCTTGCGCATGGCCACGGTACCGTCGTAGACCGAGACGCCATCGCTGAGGCGGACCACATCGAATCGTTTGCCAGCGTAATCGGTAAACCTGCCCTTACCGTCGGTGATGACGCCATTATCGAAGTCACCCATCCACTGACTGACGTAGGCGTATTTGGGGCCACCCGACCGGTAACCGACCTGTGAAGTATGCACGGCCCGGCTGCGCAGGGCGGCGGCGTCGAAGGTAAAGGTGAAGGTGTTGGTATTGTACGCCAGCCCGTTCATGCGTAGCGTGTAAGTTGCGCCCTGCCGCATGGGCGAGGGAAGCTCCAGGTAGACGAAGTGTTCCAGGATGAACTCCGGATCGCCCGGTTTAGGCCTGGAAGAGTTTACGTCGTTGGACTTCGATTTTCGGCCTACGGTAACGGGGTTTACGGGAGTGGTAAAGGAGGCATCGGTTGCGCTGGTGAATAGGAAATTATTCAGGTTGTAGATCGCTACGGTATCTAACGTCCGGCTGTATACGACGTTACCGGCCTCGGTCGTTCCGTAGTCAATGTGCCCGTCGTCGAATCGCAGCAGAACGATCCGATCGGTAATTGGGGAGACTTCGACCAGGTCCGATGCGTTCAGGCCGACGGAGGTAAATAAGGCGACCAGTAGCAGTAAGGCCTGGTAGTAGGTCCGTACCCGATCCAAAAAGTCAAAAATTACCGGGTTTCGATTGTTGACGCTCCATACGGCGGATAAGGCGGTGCGTTGAGGAATGCGATCCAATTCGATGAACTTCACGCCAGCTATCTCTTCGGAGCGTAGCGACTTGGGAACTATCGATATGCCAAAATGATTTTCCACCAATTTATAGATCGAAGTAGAGTGAATGGTATTGTGCGTAACTACGGGCGTAAAACTACAATCCTCGAATATCTGCATGACTTTCTCGAAATACGAAGGACTGTACTTAGGGTCGAACAGGATAAAGGATTCTTCTTTCAATTGTGCCATGCTTTCAAAGGTATGGCTATCGACCGGATGAGCCGCCGGTAGCACCAAACAGAAAGGCTCCCGCAAAACTTCGTAAACTTCCAGGCCTTTGGGTACTTTTTCCAATCGGACAAACCCGACGTCAAGATCAAAAGAAATCAATTGTTCTATTTGCCGTTGATTGTCCATTTCCTTCAGGCTGAATACAATATTGGGGTGCTGCTCTCTGAAAGAGATCAACAGTTCCGGGATGATGTTCTGCATCGCGGAGCCTACGTACCCCAACCTTAGGTCCCCGACCAAGCCTTCGTGTAGCAACTTGGCGTGGTGAATCGTGCGGTCGAGCGTTTTGGCGTGTCTCGTCAACTCTTCCTGAAGAAAAGCTCCCGCCTTAGTTAAGGCCACCTTCCTGTTGGTGCGTTCAAAAAGCTGTACGCCCATTCCCAGCTCCATTTCCTTTATCTGCTTGCTCAACCCGGGTTGCGATATGTAAAGCCTTTCCGCAGCTTTTCGAAAGTGCAGATCTTCGGCAACCGCTAAGAAATAGCGGAGATGCCTCATGCCCAACTGATAACTCATGCTTATTGATTGATGAAAGGAATGGTCTTGTTGAGTATCAAAGGTAGCCTTAGTTTTAGGGCACTGAAAGCTTTCTGGTATGAAATTCAAATATGGGATAGATCAATTGACCGTCGAAAAGGTCTTCGGCATTCTGCGAGGTGACCTGACCGCTGTATTAGCGGATCAAGCCATCGAACAAATCAATAGCTGCCGAGAAAAGGTGGTAAAGATCGCCAACTCCGACCGGGCGGTTTATGGCATCAATACGGGCTTCGGCCCGCTCTGCGAAACACAGATATCGCCCGACGAGGCCAACAAACTACAGGAAAATTTGCTGCTGTCGCACGCGGTAGGGGTGGGCGAGCCGATCCGGGACGATCTGTCTAAGATCATGATGATCTGTAAGGTTCACGCCCTAAGCCGGGGGTATTCCGGTATTCGTTTAGCGGTAATCGAGCGGATTTTGTTTTTTATCGACAATAACCTGTTGCCGGTAGTTCCGGAACAGGGGTCGGTTGGGGCGTCGGGGGATTTAGCCCCCCTGGCGCATCTGTTCCTACCGCTCATCGGGGAGGGCGAGTTTTCAATAGACGGGGAGATCGTTCCCGCTAAACTCGCCCTGCGTCAGCGTGGCCTGGACCCCATCCGACTGCAAGCAAAAGAAGGCTTGGCCTTGATCAATGGCACCCAGTTCATCCTTGCACACGCCATACTGGGGTTGAGAAAAATGGGCTATCTGCTCGATTTGGCGGATATGGCCGGGGCGATGAGCTTGGAGGGCTTTCAGGGGAGCTCCGCCCCGTTCAAAGAAGCCTTGCATCGCATCCGTCCGTTCAGGGGTACGACGGAGGTTGCCCGCCGCATGCGTACGTTCCTGACGGATTCCGAAAATACGTTGAGCCACGTGGGGTGCGATAGGGTTCAGGACCCGTATTCGATACGCTGCATCCCGCAGGTACACGGCGCATCGAGAAACGCTTTCTACCATTTGGAAGAGTTGACGGAAGTGGAGATGAACGCCGTCACCGATAACCCAATCATACTGAGTGAAACGGAAGCCATCTCGGGTGGTAACTTCCACGGGCAGCCCTTAGCGATGGCGCTCGATTACAATACGTTGGCTACTTCGGAATTGGGTAACATCTCGGACAGGAGGTGTTATTTGTTATTAGAAGGGAAGTACGGTTTGCCCCGGCTATTGACGCGTGAAGGTGGCTTAAACTCCGGTTACATGATTCCGCAATACACGACCGCCGCTCTGGTGACGGAAAATAAATCGCTGTGTTTCCCGGCTTCGGCGGATAGCATACCCACCTCGCTCGGGCAGGAGGATCACGTGTCCATGGGAAGCATATGCGGGCGTAAGTTCAATCAAGTACTGGGGAACGTCGAGAAGATACTCGCCATTGAGTTGATGTACGCCGCACAAGCTTTAGAATTTAGAAGGCCCAATAAATTTTCTGACGTCATTGAAAAAAACTACGCTATAATCCGCGAGGTAGTACCTATGCTGGAAGATGATCGCCTGTTGAAAAATGACATCCAAGAAATGATAAAACTCGTTCGAGGCCAGGCATTTTTAGTGAACGGATAAATTAACGCACAATGACATTTAAAGAGCAGATACTAGGCGGTATACCCGATGAGCTACCGAAGATGAAAGCTATCTCAGCGGATGCGAATAGAGCACCTAAGAGAAAGGACGTCTTAACCAAAGCCGAAAAGCAGCTGGCAATAAGGAACGCGCTCAGGTACTTTCCCGAAAAATGGCACCAAGAACTCGCAATAGAGTTTGCGCGGGAGCTTAATGATTACGGGCGCATCTATATGTATCGTTTTAAACCGGGCTATAAAATATATGCCAGGCCCATCTCCGACTATCCCGCCCGTTCCGCTCAGGCCGCGGGCATCATGCTGATGATACAGAATAACCTGGACCCGTCGGTAGCTCAACACCCCGAGGAATTGATCACCTACGGGGGCAACGGCGCCGTCTTCCAAAACTGGGCGCAGTATTTGCTGACCATGCAGTACCTGGCAACCATGACCGACGAACAGACCCTACACGTGTACTCAGGGCACCCCATGGGGTCTATTTCCTTCGTCAAAGGGAGCGCCGCGGGTAGTAGTTACTAACGGCATGATGATACCCAATCACTCCCAACCGGCGGATTGGGAGAAGTACAACGCTTTGGGGGTGACGCAATACGGACAAATGACGGCCGGTTCTTACATGTACATCGGCCCGCAGGGGATCGTGC
Organism: uncultured Lewinella sp.; assembly: GCA_963668285.1. Lineage (GTDB taxonomy): Bacteria > Bacteroidota > Bacteroidia > Chitinophagales > Saprospiraceae > Neolewinella. The sequence continues at coordinate 22,753 of OY764753.1, forward strand.
ACGGAACCACGATCACCCTGATGAATGCCTTCCGGAAAGTCTTGCCGCAAAACGAAACGCCCAGGGGGAAGATATTCCTCACGGCGGGCTTAGGGGGAATGAGTGGCGCGCAACCCAAGGCGGGAAACATCGTGAACTGCATCACGATATGCGCGGAGGTAAACGTCAAAGCGGCTAAAAAGCGCCACGAACAAGCTTGGGTCGATGAGCTGATAGAGGACATGGAAGAGCTGGTCGAGCGCGTCAGACAAGCGCAGGCCGGGCAAGAAGTGGTATCGATTGCCTTCATCGGCAACGTCGTGGAAGTGTGGGAGCGCTTCGACGAAGAAGACATATTCATCCACCTCGGTTCGGACCAAACCTCTCTGCACATCCCCTTTACCGGAGGTTACTATCCGGTCGGCCTTTCCTACGAAGAATCCAACAGGTTGATGCGGGAGGATACGGCTTTATTCAAAGAGAAGGTACGGGCGTCTTTGCACCGCCACGCCAGTAGCGTCAACCGGCACGCCGAGAAAGGAACCTACTTCTTCGATTACGGCAATGCTTTCCTGCTGGAGGCATCCCGCGCCGAGGCGGACGTAATGGCCAGTAATAACATCGATTTCAAATACCCCTCTTACGTGCAAGATATTCTCGGGCCGATGTGCTTCGATTATGGTTTCGGGCCCTTTCGGTGGGTCTGCGCTTCCGGAAAGCCCGAAGATTTGGAAGTGACCGACGAGATCGCCATCACTACCTTACAAGCGTTATTAAAGACCGCCCCCGAGGAAATTCGGGTGCAGCTGGAGGACAACATCAACTGGATCGAAAATGCGCAGCGAAACAAAATGGTGGTCGGCTCCCAGGCACGCATTCTGTACGCCGACGCGGAGGGCAGGGCCAACATCGCGAGTGGATTCAACAAAGCGATCGCGGAAGGGAGGATCGGCCCCGTCGTACTGGGGCGCGACCACCACGACGTCAGTGGCACCGACTCCCCCTACCGGGAGACCTCAAATATCTACGACGGGAGTAAGTTTACGGCCGATATGGCCATCCACAACGTTATCGGCGACAGCTTTAGGGGCGCGACGTGGGTATCCATCCACAACGGCGGCGGAGTCGGCTGGGGGGAAGTCATCAACGGGGGGTTCGGACTCCTGCTGGACGGCAGTGCGGAAGCGGAGGACCGACTTAGAAGTATGTTGTTCTACGACGTGAATAACGGGATTGCCAGACGCAGCTGGGCGAGAAACGAAGAAGCCCTCTTCGCAATTAAGCGGGAGATGAAGCGTACGCCCAGTCTAAAAGTTACCCTGCCTAATATAGTCGAGGAACAGCTTTTAAAGGATTTGTTTTAGATGAGAGTATTATTCAAGAAAATCAAGGAGTTGATCCAGGTACGGTCCGCCCCCGTGTCGTTCGTCGCCGGCGAGCAAATGAATGTCTTGCCTACCATCAAAAATGCCTATCTGATCGTCAAGGACGGACGAATCGAAGCCTTCGGCAACACGCGAGACTGCCCAAACGAATTTTCCGGTGAAGTGGTCGACGCCACGGGAAAGATGATGCTCCCGGCTTGGTGTGATTCGCATACGCACATCGTCTACGCCGGAAACAGGGAGAGCGAATTCATAGATCGAATCAACGGGCTGACTTACGAAGAGATCGCCGGCAAAGGCGGCGGCATCCTGAGTTCCGCGAAATTGTTACAGAAGACCACCGAGGCCGAACTGTACGAGCAAAGTAAGGGCCGGCTGGAAGAAGTCATTCGGTTGGGAACCGGGGCGGTAGAAATTAAATCGGGATACGGACTGACGCAGGAAGCGGAATTGAAAATGCTGCGGGTCATTCGCCGTTTGAAGGAGAACTATCCGATCCCGGTCAAAGCTACCTTTCTGGCGGCTCATGCACTCCCGCAAAGGTATAAGCAAGACAGATCGTCCTTCGTCAGTATGATGATCGAGGACGTCCTTCCTTTGGTCGCGAAGGAGCAGTTGGCTACCTACATTGACGTTTTTTGTGAAACGGGCTACTTTTCCGTTGGCGATACGGCGCGGGTCTTAGCGGCAGCTAAAGGTTACGGCTTGACTCCTAAAATTCACGTGAACCAATTTACGGCTATAGGGGGCGTCGCGATCGGAGTAGCGTACGGGGCACTTTCCGTCGATCACCTCGAGGTGTTGCGGGAAGAAGACATCGCCGCGTTAAGGGATAGCGGAACGATGCCGGTTGCCCTACCTGCCTGTTCTTACTTTTTGGGTATTCCGTATACCCCCGCCAGGGCAATCATCGAAGCGGGCTTGCCCTTAGCTCTGGCCAGCGATTACAACCCCGGGTCTTCCCCTTCGGGTAATATGAACTTCGTGGTGTCGACGGCGTGCATCAAAATGAAGCTGACGCCGGAAGAAGCGATCAACGCGGCGACCATCAATGGCGCGTACGCTATGGGTCTGGAAAACGAAGTGGGTTCCATAACGGTAGGTAAAAGGGCCAACCTGTTGCTAACTAAGCCCCTGCATTCATACGGTGTCTTACCCTATGCGTTCGGCTCGAATAACATCGAAGGGGTATACATTAACGGGAAGAAGTTTGACGCTTAACCAGATGAATAAGAACAATAAATCACCAAACGTAGCGCAGGCCAACTACGCCTCACCGCTCGAGGAACTATGGATGGGTAGGACGACAAAGCCGGCCTTAGGAACGCAGTATTGGCACCAGCAAATCAAACTCGTTGATTGGATGGCTGGTGCATCCGATTCGATGAACGCAAGACGACCGGACGTCGCCCTGTTAGGGTACGCCTGTGATGAGGGCGTTCGCAGGAACCTGGGAAGAATGGGAGCGAAAGAAGGCCCCCGTGCCTTAAGGCAGCAATTGGCCAAATTGGCCTACCACACGACGTCCACAACCGTTGTCGACGTCGGCAACGTCGTTTGCGATGACGGCAACCTGGAAGCTTGTCAGGAAGCACTGGGTATAGCAGTTCGGCAACTGATCACCTCATCTACTTTCCCGATAGTGCTGGGGGGAGGGCACGATGTGGCCTTCGGGCATTTTCAGGGAATCTATAAAGCGGTAAACAACACCGCAAAGCCGCGTATCGGAATCGTTAATTTCGACGCCCACTTTGACTTACGGCCTTTGGAGGGCAGCGCCAATTCCGGCACACCGTTCTACCAGATCCTAACGAAGCACGGGGATGTGGCCAGCTACTTCGTGGTCGGAATACAAAAACAATCGAATACTACCGAACTTTTTGACAACGCCAAAAAATTCGGGGTGGAATACGTACTTAGTGACGCGTGCGAGCTATTCAACTTCGAACGGATTAAGAAGCAGTTGGCGACCTTCGTTACCAAGAATGACTGGATTTATATTACGATAGATATGGACGGGTTCTCATCCGCCTATTCCCCCGGCGTGAGCGCACCTTCGCCGATCGGCTTCGCGCCTAACTTCGTCTTCAGGATCCTGGAATATTTGATGAGTACGCAAAAGGTGATTTCATGCGACGTCGCGGAGTTGAATCCTGGCTTCGACCGGGATAGCGCAAGCGCAAAGTTAGGCGCAAGATTAGTAGATTTTCTGGTGTCGTTGCACTGACTTTCACCACGAGTTTGAATAACGGCACTGAACTATTCCAAAGGCTCAACGCGCCCACTTTAGAAAAACTTTAAACCCGCCCGCTAATCCATACTCACAGCGGGTTGTTGGCCGGGTATGCACCCTAAGGTAAACACCCTCCTATTTTGCCTATTATTCCTGTTCGGAACCCATGCGCTCGCCGCTAAACAGCTCGACTGGTCTACCTACGAGCCGGTACTGGAATGGAAGACCACCACTATCGAAGCACTCGCCGACCGGATCGCAACTACCTACACCACCGATACCGACCGCGCCGCCGCCATCTACTACTGGATCGCGAATAACCTGACCTACGACACCGGCCTCATGCGCCGCGTAACCGAACAAAAGCAGGGCCGGCGCTACGATAAAGAGGAACTGGACCGCCTCTACGAAGACCGTATCACCTACGCCTGGGAAAAGCGGCGGGGCGTCTGTGAGAATTACGCTCGCCTCTACGAGCGGATGGCGGAACTGGCCGGGGTGGAAGCGGAAATGATCGTTGGCAACGCAAGGGGGGACTACCTACAGGCCGGTAGCCTCGGCATCGGCCACGCCTGGAACGCCGTAAAGATCGACGGGCGGTGGGAACTGCTGGACGCAACCTGGGGTGCCGGCCACCTGAACGAGAAGCTTCGCTTTGTCGCGGAATTTAAGCCGCAGTACTTCTTCCCCGACCGGCGGGCGCTCTCCTATTCTCACTTCCCCCGGGACGCGAAATGGCAACTGTTAGCGGAGCCGGTCGGGGAGGAAACCTTCCTGGATGGGGTAGCGGTCGGAGAAGGCTTCCTGAAATATGACCTGCGGGAGCTTAGCCACCCCACCTACGTGCTCAAAGCCAAACGTAACCAACCGCTCGTGATCACGGCCGTGGGAGAGAACTTACCCAGCCAGTTCGCAACGGTCAACCTCACCACCAGAAACCAAATCGAGAGCCGATCCGAGATAGAAGACGGCCGTATCCGCATCACCATCCCCGCCGGGCAGGTCAGGAATATGAAGTTGGCGGTATTGGACCCCCGGGGTGACGTGATCCTGGCCTATAAAATAGTAGTTAGGTAGTTGCTTTTAACCCAGGTTTGATGGTGTAGCGCCCCGATGCCTGCATGCCTTGCTAATTACTTTCATACATTGCACCTGCGTACTCGAATCCAATACCTATACAGCTCCTAACCACTGCTTAAATGCCCTGACCCGCGCCCGCGCTACCAAATTATCGAGTGCTCCGTTCGGAGTTAATTCTAATATTAATCGGTGATTGAAATACGGGGCGGCTTTACGGATCGAATCGATGCTCACCACCTGGGCGCGATTGATCCGAAACCACTGGGTAGGGTCCAATTCTTCGGTAAGGCGGTCGAGGGTTTCGTCCAATACCGACCGCCCGCCCTTGCCGTCTAAGGCGAACGTGAGGCCGTCCTGGCTATAAATTTGTCTTAACTCACCGATTTTAATCGGAATGAAATTATCTCCTTTGCGACCCAATATGCGCTCACGGTAAATAGGCTGCCGGTTTTCGATTAATTGCGTGAGCCGCTGCCAATCCGGCGAAAGCTGCGGCCGTCGCCGGTCCACGCGGTCCAGCGTCCGCGCCAGGGCTTCCGCTTCGATGGGTTTTAGCAGATAGTCCACGCCGTTGACCCTGAAGGCCCGGAGGCTGTACTGATCGAAGGCGGTGGTGAATACGAGCGGGCAGGGGGCCGGGCATTCCTCCCATATCTCAAAAGCCAGGCCGTCGGCCAGATGAATATCGCTGAATATTACGTCGGGGGCGGCTCGATTTTTTAGGGCGAGCACGCAGGATGCAATGTTGTCGGTGGAATAAGCAAGGTTTAGCCCCGGGCGCAACTCCGCCAGCATGGTAGTCAAACGCCGTAGGGCGGGGGGCTCGTCCTCGATGATCCAGGCCGTCATGCGAAGGACGGGATCGACCGGCCCGCCGCAACCGGCGTAAACAGGGGAACGCGAACCGTATACGCCTCGTCCGTTTCGTTGATAATCACCTCCCGATCGGATAGGGCAGCGTACCGGCTTCGCAAATTAGCCTGCCCCCAGTGCGTGGAGGAAACGCCCGCGCGGCGCCGGTTCAGGGAGTTCGTTACCGTCAGGGTATCCGACGTGATGGCCACCTCGATCAGTAGCGGCCGCTCGGAGGAGACGACGTTGTGCTTTACGGCGTTCTCCACCAGGAGCTGAGATGCCAGCGGCACTACCTGCAGACCGGCCAGGTGCGGGGGAAGGGGTATGCGGCCCCCCCCGCTCGGCGTATCGCACGGATCGATTCGCCGACCCTCCAGCGAATACCGGAAATGCAGCTTCTCCTCGAAGCGCGTCTGTAGTAAGAACAGATAGTCCGTCAGGCAGTCTAATTCCTCGCGGAGGCTGACCGTTTCCCGGTCCCGATATTCGAGGATGCGGCGGTAGGTCGCGGCGAGCCGCTGGGTGAAACGCGTTGCCCTGGCCGGGTTTTCGGGGATCACGCTGGCCAGCGTATTGAGGCTATTGAACAGAAAGTGCGGATTCATTTGCTGCCGTAGTACGCTGAGTTGCGTTTGCATGTTGTTCTTCGCCAGCCGCTCCCGTTCCAGTTCGCTGCGGCGGAAGCGCGCAAAGTTATAGACCCACTCGTACCAGCCGAAGACCAGCATCATCATGGTATACGCTATAGCTACCTGCAGGAGGAAGGGTAGCGTTTTGCCGGTCGGGTATACGCTTTCGATCCAGTCGATCACGAGTAATTTTATGGCGACGACGCCCACGGCCATGTAGGTCATGATGAGTATCAATCGCTTGGCATTCGCCGCTGGCTGGGGGAACTTCCGGCGAAAAATGAGCGTCAGGTAGCGACCGAGCAGCCAGTGGACGCTGGTATAGAACAGCGCACACGCGTAAGTGATCAGCATCTGGTTCTTCGTCAGCTCCGGATCGAAACCACCGAAGAGGGTATTCGACAGTACGGACACCACGGGTATGCCCAGTAAGATCAGCCACCGGTCGTTGAACCCGAGGTAACGATGCAGTTCCGCTTTGGTGAAGAGTAGTGACACGGTGCTGTGAAGATAACTTAGAACTGAATGCGGTACTGAATATCGGGAAAGAAGCCGGACTGTAGTACGGTATTGACCTCATTCGTGACCGGGTTGAAACGCCGTTGGAAAACATTGGCGTTGTCGCTTACATTCTGTAGATCCACGAAGAAGCTCTGGCTGAACTTCCGGTTGCGGGAGTTGAGCTGTACGCCGAATTTAAGGTCGGCCCGAAAGTAATTCGCGTACCGCTCGGTAAACGCCAGCTCTTCCGCCCGTACGTCGACACCCCGCTCCCGGCTCGCGGCCAGATCGACCGGCGTGTAGGGGCGGCCGCCGCTTCCGGTAACTTTGGCGTTAACGGAAAAGCGGTGGCGCTTATCCTTACCAAAAGGCCACTCCTTGCCCGCCAGTACGTTGGCGACGTACTGATTATCGAACGCCGTGCTACGATCGAGGCCGTCGGAAGCTCTGTAGGTACTCTCGAATACGGAAGCGGTACCCATCGCGTACCAACCCTTGGCGAAGTAACGCTCTACGGTCAGTTCCACCCCGTAGTTTTCCCCACTCCCTTCGCTGACCAGGCTCCCCCGCTCGGGGAAGACGAAGTCCGCGCCCGCGTTCAACGCCGAAAAGGTGCTCGCAAAGGGGTCTACCGGTATGTCGAACAGGCGCTGATAGTAGACCTCGGACTTAATGCTCCAGTTCTCCGCCGGGCTGTATTCGGCACCCACGACGAAGTGATCGGCCCGCTGGAAGCCGAGGGACTGGTTCGCGTTGGGGTCTCCCGTCTCCTGATCGCGGAAAAAGAATACCGGCAGGGCGGGTACCTGCGAGTGGCGTCCGTAGCCCGCGGTAAGGGCGAGGCGCGGCAGGATCTGATGCCGCAGGCCCAGGCGTGGCTCTACGGCAACGGCTTCGGTCAGGCCGAAATACTGCGTGTGTAGCCCGACGTTAATGGTAGACTTATCGGAGGGCCGGTAGCGCACCTGCCCGAATGCCTGGTATAGGCCGAAGTTACCGTCGAAATCCCGCAACCGAAACAGGTCGCTGAGGCCATCCCCGTCCCGGTCGGGCTGCCCTTCCCGGTTATCCAGCAGCGTCGTTAGGTCGATGGCCTCGGCCTGGATGCCCGTCCGTACGGTCAGGCGTTTGCTCAGCTTACTGTTCAGGTAGCTTTTGATGCTGTAGCGCCGGGTTTCGTCGTCCTGGTCGGTGACCAACAGGTCGTCTTCCCCGCCTTCCGAAACTTTGAACTCCCGGTAGGTACCTCCCTGTAAGCTTCCGCTGACTACCGTACGGAGGTAGGTTTCCTTGCCGGTGATCAGGTTGTGCCTTAGCCCCACGACGCCGAAGCGACTGCGCGGGTAAGCGTTGCGGGTGGGGTCAGCAAAAAGGTCGTTGTCATCGGTCTCGTTCGCCAGAAAATCGATGTTGCTGGTGCCGCCGATGCCGAAGACGGAGAACTTGCCCGCCTTACCGCTTCCGAAGTCGAGGTTAAAACTTAGGTCTCGATAATCCGGGGTGGCATTCGTGCCGACAGGGATGCCGAGCTCGCTGGCCAGGCCCACGAAGCTGTTCCGGAAGGCGACCAAAAAGGAACCTTTGCCGTTGGAGAGCGGCCCTTCCGCCATGGCCTCGAGCCCCGAGAAGGTACCCAGTTGTAGCATAAATTCGTGTCGCTCGCGGTTACCCCGCCGCAGCGTAAGGTCGAAGACGCCCGAGAGCGCATTGCCGTATTCGGCGGCGAAGGCACTGGTCGCGAATTCGGAATTGGCCAGTACGTTGGGGTTGAGGCCCGAAACGGGGCCGCCAGTCGTTCCGAGCGTCGCGAAGTGGTTCGGGTTGGGTACGGGTATGCCTTCGAGTTGCCAGAGCAGGCCGGTGGGGCTGTTCCCCCTGATGACGATGTCGTTGCGGCTGTCGTCGGAGGTCGCTACCCCCGCGAGGTTAGAGGCCATGCGGCTGACGTCGGCCCGCCCCCCGGCGAAGCGGTTGACGCTCTCGGCGGTGAACGTCCGGCTGCTTACGGTGGCCATTTCGTTCTGGCTGCCGCCCTTTCGGTCGGTAGCTTTGACCGTGACCGTTTCCAGTTCGTTCACGCTTTCTTCCAGCTTTAGGTCCAGTATAACGTCCTTGCCGGAGGTGACGAGTACGTTCGGTACCCGGCGGCCGGCGTACCCGAGGTAGCTCAGCCTGAGCGTATGGCGGCCCGGTGGTACGTCGCGCAGCTCGAAGTAGCCTTCCAGGTCCGTGGCCGTTCCGGAGCCGGCGTCCTCGCCGAGTAGTTCGACCGTCGCACCGATCAGGGGCATCTCCGATTGGGCGTCCGTGAGGTGGCCCTTTATGGTCTGGGCCCTGGCTTTGCCGGCCAGCAGGGTCAGTAAAAGAATGAGTAGAAGGATGGCGCGCGAGTAGCCGTTCGCCTGAGCGTGTAAGGAAGTTTTCATAGCTTAACTATTAGTTGTTGCTACGAAGGAGACGCATTTCGGTACCGATTCCCAGCACTTTTCGGTGAACCGTCGTAATCGTTGGTTGAACCGTCATTCGATGTATGCTACCCCCGCCGGCAGCCCGCCTCAGGCGACGGCAACGGGCGTCCGCGGAGCTTATCGATGGACGATGCGGACGCGCGCGCGCCCGGAAGGGCCGGTGAGCGTACCGATCAGTGTACCCCGTGGTAAGCCCAGCAGCGGGGCGGTTAACGAGTTTTCACCCGGCACGACGAAAACTACGCGACCACTTAGCCGCCGGCCGTGTATCGTAAACCACTCCAGCCGGCCGGTAAATCCTTGATCGCTCGTAAAGGCCAGCCGAACCGACTCGCCGGCCGGGTTAGGGTAGGCCACGAGATCGGTAACGACCGACTCTTCCGTTGCGGGGTGCAGAACGGAAACGGTTGCCGTATCGCTCTCCACGTTGACGTAAAGGATGCCGCTGCCGTTACTTCCAATGTATACTTGACCGAAGGCACGCATATCCGCCGTCAGCGAGCGTGGCCGGTTCGGCCAAGTCCTACCAATAGCTGCTTTCGTCCAGCTGGCCCCAGCGTCCTCGCTGTAAAACAGGCCCTCTTGCCCGTCCGCCACGCCATAGACGTAGACCGCGCTTGCATCCCCCTCCGTCCTGCCACTACCGAAGCCAAAGGTGACCGAGCGCTGAATGGTCTCGACGCGGGTAAAGCTGCGCCCTTTGTCCACCGAACGGTACAGGCCGGCTTCATCCAAACTGGCCCATACTTCACCGGCGGCGTCGGGGCGGGCTTTCATTTCGTAACTGTCGAAGGGTACGTTGGTGGGCAGGGAATTACTCGCGAGGGTAAAGCTGGCCCCTCCATCCTCACTAAGGTAGACCCGACCGAACTGATCGTAGAAGTAGAACGTGCCGGGTAACTGACGGTCTACCGCCAGCGGGCGGGCGGAGCGGAAAAAGCCATCCACTATGCCCTCGGGCGCGCCGGCCGAGAGATTCCAGGACGCGCCGCCATCGACGGTAAAGAATACCCTCGAGGAATCCCCGTGCGTGTGGATGACCATATTATCCGGGTCATTTGCGGACATTGATACCCGACCCATACTCCCCGGAACTGCGCGCAATGTATAAGTGGCAAATTCGTCATCCGAGCGCAAAATGTAGCCCGGCCCACCGAAGTTATTCGTGGTTGCGGCAAAAACCTTTGCCTCGGAACGGTTAGCGCAGTAGTCGAAGGAACTCCCATTATTCAAGAAAGGCTCGGCATTGAAATCAAAATTTTCGGTAAGGGTGCTGTCCGGGAATCGGCTGATGTCCTCCTCCCAGGAGAATCCCAGGACATCCGCGAAGGCGGCGTACAGTCGAGGCCCGGTCGGAGGCGCAAGAATATCCGTCACGTAGGTTTCCTCGTGCCCCCTGCTGTAGGTTGACCACACGGAATTCGGGCTCCTGCTAATATCATCAGTTTGCCATACGGCAAAGAAATCACCGTAGGTAACGGCCGCTTCCTGGCAAGGATCAAAGGTGATGGATGAGCCGGCATTGGAGAAGAAGGACTCCGGATACCAGCCAGGAAAGTTTTCCCGATCGTAAGTGACCCCGCGCCAACTAAGCCCGAAATCTTCCGACAAAAGGATCGGCCCTTTACCGGATCCGAAGCCAGTGCCCAGTGCAACCACCCGCCCGTTATCACCGGGGTGCACGCTCACGGAGGAAAACGCCTGACCGGCATTCGTCGAGGCCCAGCTACCCGTTGTATCGTAGGTGTAAAGGCCGGATTCAGCCGCGACGTAGATTCGTCCGGCGCTGTCCACGTCCATCTCAATAATGTCGATCGGAGCTCCGGCTACGGTGGTAAACTCCCCGGATGCCGAAGCGCGTACGAAAATGCCATCCCCCTTTACGCCGACGTATAAAGTGTGATTCGGGCCGTAAACGATGCTTCTGACGCCGACATTAAGGATGCCGGTAGGTACACCATCCACCCTTTCCCAGCTGGCTTCCCGCCCGCCTTTGTACCATAGTCCGTTATTGATGGTCCCGGCGTACAATCGATCTGCGTCATTCGGGTCCACCGCCAAGGAAGGACCGTGCACCTTGGAGAAGAATTTGCCGTCGCCAAAGCCGAAGAAGCGCTGATTGAGCCCGGTTGGTTCCCAGGTAGTTCCCCTGTCCCGTGAAACTAACACGTCACTCGGCCCGCTGAAGTACTCCGCCTTATCGGCGGCGACGTAGACGATGCTATCGTCGGAAGGGGCTAAGGCCAGACCGTTGACCCCGAAGTAGTTCTCTTCCTCTAGCGTGAAGTCAGTGAATAGCGCAAGCCATTCCTGCGACTCATAATTATAGCGAAAGGCACCGCCTACGTCCGTGCGCATATAAAGTAAGCCGCAGCCCGTAGGGTGGTAGTGAATACCGGTTACGTAACCGCCTCCACCGACGGCCACCTGACTAAAATTACCGGGGGCTTCGCCTGGCGGTTCGGGAGCCTCTAATTCTATTAGGGTGACTGCATCCAGATAGACGGGTGCCGTCTCAATACCAGTGAAGAATAAGAGTTGGACATTCTCGTTGGCGCTCCGGTCAAACTCAAAGGTGAAGGCTTGCGACTCCGTCGTGAGCGACTGGCTTTCGTAATAGAGCGACTGCTCGCCGACCTTGTACTGAAATACGATCTGACGATCCGCGCCCGCACGAGCTAAAAAGGTGATACGGTAGCGGGCCGGTGATTCGTTGTCAACTTCCACCGTTTGCGCCAGCCCGGTACTAAAAGCATTGGGGCCCGGCAGGACGTTCGCAATTCTCACGGCATTCGTGCCGGACAATCCTGCGGTGTCTACCGTAGCAACGTCCACTTCCGCCTCGTCGTTGATCACCGTTTGCCAACCGGACAGGCCGTCGTCGAATTCCCCGTTAGCGATCAGGTTCGCCTGGCCGGCTACACTCGCCGCGCAGAGCAACCCCATCAACAGAAATAGGTAACGCATATGAATATTATTGTGGAGGTCAGATCTTGGTGTAGAAGGTGCGAACAAACGTAATCGCTATGTAAGTCGATTCCTTCGATATGCAAAAGATAGGCCACGAGTTACCGGAAGTAGGGCGGGCCGCGGGCGGATCGGTACGCAGGGGTACTAAACTAGGACGGATGCTTGCATAACTTCTTTTCCTTGCACCTGCGGCCTCGCCATAAATTCCGATACTACGACCTAAACGGTCGACGGTAATCGTCGGAATTACTATTCATTGTCTTTTTGCGAGTACGCAGGATGCGGGGTAGGGGAAGTAAATAACAACGACCAGACACGGCAGTCTTTCTATCTTGCGACGCTCAATTCCCCGACCATGTATACGATAGGCTACGACCTCGGCTCCTCCAGCATCAAAGCCGCCCTGGTGGACGCCGCCACCGGTAAGGTACTCGCCCGCGTCAGCGCCCCCGATACGGAAATGAGCATGAACGCCCCCCAGGCCGGCTGGGCCGAACAGAACCCGGAGGACTGGTACCGCTACGTCAAAGAGGCTACCCGGAAAATTCTGACAACACCGGTACAGCGGGCCGGCGCCACGAACGGTATCATCGATAAGGCCGATATCAAGGCCGTAGGCATCGGCTACCAGATGCACGGTCTGGTATTGGTCGACGAAAACCACGAAGTCGTCCGCCCCAGCATCATCTGGAGTGACGGCCGCGCGGTCGCCACCGGCGAAAAGGCATTCGAAGGGATCGGCCCGGGAACCTGCCTGACCCACTGCCTCAACAGCCCCGGCAACTTCACCGCCGCCAAATTGAAGTGGGTCGCCGATAACGAACCCGATAACTACGCCCGCGTCAAGTACGCCATGCTCCCCGGCGACTACCTCGCACTCCGCCTGACCGGTGAGGCCACCACCACGGTCACCGGCCTGAGCGAAGGCGTTCTGTGGGATTTCGTAGAAAACAGCCTCGCCCGGCTCGTACTGGACGAGATGAGTATCCATCCGGAGCTACTCCCCGAACGCGTGCCCATCGTGGGCAGGCAGGGTGTGCTGTCACCGTCCGCCGCGGATGAGTTGGGTCTCGCGGCGGGTACCGTAGTCGGCTACCGCGCCGGCGACCAACCCAATAACGCCCTCAGCCTCAACGTGCTCGCCCCCGGCGAAGTCGCCGCGACGGGCGGTACCTCCGGCGTCGTTTATGGTGTAACCGATCGCCTCTCCTACGACCCCGATCAGCGCGTCAACTCCTTCGCGCACGTCAACCACGACGGTGGTGCCCCCCGAATTGGTATCCTGCTCTGCATTAACGGCTCCGGCATTCTTCACCGGTGGGTCAAAAACACCATCGGCGGGGAGGCGATCTCTTACGGCGACATGGAAAACATGGCCGTCGAGATCCCCGCCGGCTGCGACGGGCTCCATTTCCTCCCCTTCGGCAATGGCCCGGAGCGGATGCTCAAAAATAAGAACGTCGGTGCGCACCTTCTGGGCATCGATCTCAACCGCCATGGCAAAGCCCACCTCGTGCGGGCCGGCTTGGAGGGCATCGCCTTCTCGTTCGTGTACGGCATGAAGCTCATGAAAGAATTGGGCGTCGACCTGAGTACGATCCGCGTCGGTAACGATAACCTTTTTCAGTCGAGGATTTTCGCTTCGACGATCGCTACCCTGACCGGGGCTACGATCGAGGTGCACAATACTACCGGCGCGGTCGGCGCGGCGCTGGCGGCCGGGGTAAGCGTAGGTTTAAGCAGCTCCCTCGAAGAAGCCCTCGGCCGGCAGGAGGTAGTGGATACTATTCGCCCCGGGGGAGGGGAGGAAGATATGCGGAAGGCGTATGCTACTTGGGAGAGCGCTCTAAAGAAAGCACTCGCGACGGCATAGATAGTACGTCCTCACGGAATGATGATGATTAGGAGCGCAACCGCGTCCCGCCCCCGGACCGCAAGCTACGGAGATCACCGATAACGACCTCCTGTACTCCACGCTCCACTGCATTAAAAGCATTCTCCAGCTTCGGGATCATGCCTCCGGCAATCACCCCTTCCTGCTGATATTGCCGGAAACTGGCCGGCGTCATCGATTCGATAACGGATGCTTTATCTTCGATGTCAGTCAATACCCCGGGCAGTTCGAAGCAGTATTCCAAACTGACTTGGTAGCCTTCCTCCGCCATGGCGGCGGCCACCTCGTTAGCGATCGTATCTGCGTTCGTATTCAGTAACTGACCCTGGCCGTCGTGGGTGATCGGGCAGAGGACCGGTCGTAAACCGGCGCGGAGCAACTGATCGAGGAGCGGCCCGTTAGCACCCAATACGTCACCGGCGTAACCGTAGTCGATCTTGCCTGCCGGGCGTTGCTTAGCCAGAATCGCGTTCCCGTCCGCGCCGCTCAGCCCGATGGCGTTCGTACCGCGCTGCTGTAGGGCCGCCACGACGTTCTTGTTGATCAGCCCGGCGTACACCATGGTAACGATTTCCAGAGTAGGGGCATCGGTGATGCGCCGCCCGCCGACCATGCGGGGCGTGCGGCCCATCTCCGTCAGTACTTCGCTCGCTTTACGCCCGCCGCCGTGCACGAGTACGGACGGGCCGAGCTTGGCGGCGAAGTAATCCAAAGCCTCGTAGAGGGCGGCCGGGTTGTTCAGGACGTTGCCGCCGATTTTCAGTACGGTTAGTGGGGTAGACAAGCGAAGGGAGTTTAATTAACGGGGGGCAAGATACCGTAAGCCGACTATTTGAAATCTTCACTTTTACTTAATGGACTTTAGAGTTTCCTTACCTAACATCGCCCCTCTGCTTACGTAGTTTTGATGAAAGATCACTGCTATGAAACCCCTTGCACTCCTCCTCTTTTCCGCCCTCCTGCTACTCGGTGTAGGGTGTGCCTCGGTTGACAAACTCGTCGATCGCGGGGATTACGAACGATCCATCCGACTGGCGCAGAAACGGCTCTCCGGTAAGCAAAAAAAGAACCCCAAATTCGTCGCCGCGCTGGAAACGGCCGTTAATAAGGCCAACCAACGCGACCTGGATCAAGTAGAACGCATCGCCAAAGGCGGTGACCCCGACTGGGTAGCGATCCACGAGATCTACGAAGACATCGATGCCCGGCAGCGTGCGCTGGAGCCCCTCCTGCCCCTCACGGATAAAAACGGTCGCGTAGCCGAATTTCGTCTCGTTAAGCTCGACCACCTGCTGACGGAGTCCAACGACCGCGCCGCCGACCAATACTACCGCGACGGACTGTCAGCGCTGGAAGATGCGCGCGCGGGGGATAAAGCCGCCGCCCGCGACGCCTACTACCTCTTCTCGGACATCAGCAACCACCACCAGGGTTACCGTAACGCCGAAACCCTCCGTCAGGAAGCGCGCGAACTCGGTAAAGTATTCATCACCGTAAGCACGGAAAACGCTACGGCCAGCTACCTGCCCCGCGGGTTCGAAGAAGAACTCCTGCGCCTTAACACCAGCCAGCTGAACGACGAATGGCACTTCTACGACCTTGCCCCCCGGGCCGAAATAGCATACGACTATACCGCTAAGATCGTCATCAACAACATAGAGGTCAGCCCCGAACGGATCAGCGAGAGCAACTACACCGACGAGCGGGAGATCGTTGACGGCGTAGAGTACACCTACGACTCCGCCGGTAACGTAGCCAAAGACAGCCTCGGTAACGACATCACCCGCCCCCGCCGCATCCTGATCCGCGCCGACATAACCGAAGTCCTCCAGAGTAAGACCGCCCTCGTGGAAGGCAGCGTGGTGCTTACCGACCTACGGGAAAATCGAGTGGTAGAAGAGCGCAGGCTCACCGCGGAAGCCAACTGGGAAAACTATGCCAGTAGCTACCGGGGCGACCGCCGCGCTCTCAGCCGCGAATCCCGCCGTAACCTCGGCAACCGCCCCGCCCGCTTCCCCACGGACGAGTCGCTGATCCTCGACGCCGCCGATGAGTTGAAACCGGAACTGCAACGCATAATCCGCGGCCCGCTACAGCTGGCCGCCCGCTAAGGGTGCCGGCCCGGGCGAATATCCCTACCTTCCGCGAATGAACTTCTGTTCGCACTGCGGCTCCGATCGATTAAGCTACTCAACCCCCTCCGGCGATACCCACCCCCGCGTCGTATGCGGCAACTGCAAGACCATCCACTACAGCAACCCTAAAGTGGTTACCGGATGCTTGCCCGTCTGGGAGGATAAGGTGCTGCTCTGCCGCCGCGCCATAGAACCCCGCTACGGCCTCTGGAACGTACCGAGTGGCTACCTGGAAAACGGCGAAACCGTAGAGGACGGTGCAAAGCGAGAAGTACGGGAGGAGGCCGCCGCTCGTGTGGATCTCGTATACCTCATCTCACTTTACAACCTCGAGAAGATCAACCAGGTCTACCTGCAGTTCGTGGGTCACCTGATTGGTGGTAAGTTCGGGGTAGGGGAAGAAAGCCTGGAGTGCAAACTGTTCACGGAAGCAGAAACCCCGTGGAAGGAGTTGGCCTTTACCTCTTCGGCCTTTACCCTACGGCGGTACTTCGAGGACCGGCGCACCGGCCGGCAGCGACTACACCGGGCCGCCTACCCCGAAGTGTAGCCGCCCGCTTCGCGCGCGGCTGTGATTACGAGGATGCTGCTTTCTTTGAATGGTGGGCTCGGCGGTAAGGGGATGGCATCGACCGCCAAGTCCGCCCTTGGCAAGATGCCGAAAACTAAGGGTATCCTGCCCGGGCCGCTCGGGTAAGGCGTGAACCCATCGGTCAGTACCAGGATCACGTCCGGGCGCGGGCGTAGTTTTTCCGCCGTAGCGATACCCACCCGCAGGTCCGTCTGCCCCCCGCCGGGTAGGGACTTTATCTGATAAGCTTCCTCCTCCGCTACTACCCGCACCGGCTCGAAGGCCCGGTCGTCACAGGGTATGATCGTGACCGGGTAGCGAAAGGTCTTGATGACGGCGGCTACCTCAGCCAAAGAACGACCGAGCGCTTCGGTGCCCATCGAGCCACTGGTATCCACCACAATGGCTATGCGCGCCGTACGGTCGCCACGCAACGAGGGGGTCAGGATGGGGTGGTACACCGCCTGCCGCCGGCTGGGCCGCTCGAAGCTGTAGTCGATGCGGCTACCGATCCCCTTCTGGAGCGCTACGCTCATCCGGTGCGAAAGCCTCCGTCGCCAGTCCGTCTTACTGGTCAGTACTCGGTCCGACCAGCTCCGCCAGCCGGGTGGGATAGCACTGCTACCGGTCTGCTTCATGGCTTCGGCCACCTGCCGGCGGATGAGCTCCCGATCCAGTTCGCTCAAATCTTGCGTGTCGCCTACCTCCCAGTCACGCCCCTCGCCGTGGACGCCACTGCCCTCATCCGCCGGAAAGGTAAAATTCTTGTCGGAGGCTTCCATCCGGGTCAGGTATTCTTCCGCCAGGCGCCCTTCCGCGAAGCCGAAGGCGTTCGGTAGCATACCGGGGTAAGCGCCCGGCATCACCAGCCCCGGCCAGGGGTTGTCGTTGATCTCGAAGTCGGCGGCGATGTTCCAGGCCCGGGGCGGTACGGCTCTTCGCTTCAGCAGCTCTCGCCGGCGCTCCGCGTGCATCCGTAGGGCGTGGCTGATCTCGTGGACCCAGAGGAAGCCGATCTCCCGCAAGGCCTGTAATTCGGTTTGCCCTTCCCAAATGGTAGCGATCACTTCCGGATTCCAATACACATTATAGGACAGGTCGATCGAGGCGACGTCGACCCGCTCCGTCACGATGATGCGGCAGCGGAAAAGCGCCGGGGCGAACCACGGAAGTTGCTGCGCGGCGTAGGCCCGGCCGAAACGAATGCGATCGGTGGCGGTACGCTCGTCGGTACTTCCGGCGCTAGGAGAGGACATCGATGAATTGATTTAACTGCTCGTCCGCAAAGAAGCGCTCGATCTGGCCCGTGAGGGTGTGTGCCTCGTTCCCCGCCCGCTGCGTCGCGGCGAATACCTCCGGTAACCACCCCGAGGTGGCTAACTGCCGTAAGGGAACGAAAGCGATATCTCGCCGACCATCGTTGAAGGTGGCTTCCATAAGGTCGAGGTATTTCCGGGAATACGGGAGTAGCCGGTCATCGCCCTTAGCTTCCATCAACAAAGGGTTCAGGGAGGCGAAGAGCACGTAAAGTTCCCCGTCGTTGAGCTCCTTGACGTCGACCTCGGTAGCGCCCGACAATACTTCGGCCGGTGGGGGGAGGCGCAGGTTCCTGAGGTACTCCAGCAAGGCCACGGCGGATCCTTCCCCCAGGCAGCCGGCCGCCAGGTCCAGCCATACGGTGCTGGCGGCCGCGTCTTGCAAATCGTACCCCAGCAGCTCCGCGGTCGCGAAAAGCGAAGCGGCGAAATCCCAACTCCGCGGGCTGGCGAAGCCATAAGGGTTATCCTCCGGGCTACCGTGAAGGCTCCCTGGCCGGACGCGTAGGAATGCCGCGATCTTAGCCTTGATCAGGCGCAGTCGTTCCGCGTGCCGGGTGCCGGGTACGTCGACTAGCGTACCGCTCTGCCAGCCGTTCAGCAGGGCGTCGACGTACTGGTCGGTCTCGATGTTCCAGTTGAGGTGCACGAAGCGGTTGCGTAGGGGAGGGGAGAGCTCCCAGCCACCAACCATCAAATCGGGTGGGTTTGCCGCCGCAACGATGCGTACGCCGGCGGGGAGCTGATGAAAACCTACCCGTCGCTCAAAGACGACGCGCAGCAGCGCCGACTGTACCGACGGCGGTGCCGTGCTCAGTTCGTCCAGAAAAAGGATCCCCTGACCGGGGTCGGTAAAGGAATCCACCCAGGCGGGGGTCGCGTAGGCTACCTTCCCGTCCTGCAAGACCGGCAGGCCGCTAAAATCCGTTGGGTCGTGGATGGAGGCGATCAAGGTTACCACGGGGAAGTCGCCCCGGTCCAGCCCCTCGATGAACGATGATTTGCCGACGCCCGGTTTGCCCCACAGAAGGACGGGGATGCCCGTCGTGCCTTGCTGGCCGGGGGTGGCCAGGGCGATCAGCAGGGCGGCCGCGCCCCGGGGGAGGTTGTGGGGTAGGGGAGTGTTCACAGTGGTCGCTAACGAAATGGCCGCATACTTGGTTGCCGCCGCCACGCTGAAACCAAGTAGGTGGCGTGCGCCCGGGCGTGCGAACACCGAGCCTCGTTCGCGCGCTTTAGTAATAAATTAAAACTCGAATATTATGGGTATTCTCGCATGGATCGTCCTCGGCCTCATCGCCGGCGCCCTCGCAAAACTAATTCACCCCGGCCCCGACCCGGGTGGCTGGATCGCCTCCCTGATCATCGGTATCGTAGGTGCCGTGGTCGGTGGTTTCGTCTTCGGGTTGTTCGGCATGTCCCCGGCCTCCGGCATTAACCTCTGGTCGATCGTCGTAGCTACCGTCGGCGCCGTCATCGCGCTGGCCGTATACCGCCGGTTCGCCTGAGCGGACGCCTCCACCGAGCTCACCCCCTACCGGTGATTTCGTGCATTACCGCTTTCGGGTAATTAAGTTTCCCCTTCAGATTGAAGGTGCTCAGCCTATTGTGGTAATAATATAACATGGCAAAACTATCACTGACGATGTGCCCCCGGCCATTATAGCGAAGGGGTTTGTGGATGTGAAAATTGCCGACACTGTCAATGGCGTGGCGAAGGATGTTCTCCGGGCTTTCGTACAGCTCGGGGCTCACCTTCGCCCTGTCTTCGTTACTCATGGAAAGCAAACGATCCCGCAACTGGCCGATCACGCCGTGCAGCGCATCGATATCGAAGTAAAACTCTTCGGCGGGTATTCTCAGAATACCGTACAGGTCGGTGCCGATATTGGCCCGTTCCAATAAGGCAAACGCTGCGTAGCTCGCTAAATGCGAGGGTAGGATAATACCATCCGCATGGTAGCGCTCCACGATTTTTTCCCCCAACATTCTGGTGTATTCACTCTCGCGCTGATAGTCCTTATTAATCGTACCGAATTGATCGCGAAAGTATTCGCGCGTACTTACGTGGCGGCCGCTCTTCGAATAGCTGCGGCCATCCGCTTCCACCCGGTTGCCCAGTACGTCCATCGGCCGGCCCAGGCTGATGGTAATTTCGTTGCCCTTGCTAAATACCCCCCAGATAAATTTCAATATGGAGCGCAGGGAATGAAAACTATCCTTTGATTTTATATAGCGATCCTGCCCTCTTTACGCAGGTGTTGCTCAATCAAGTACTGCGCTTCCAATACGAACGGATAGCTCAATACCACCGGTACGATGAACACCTTATCGTCGCGAGATTCCTGATAGCGACTCCGCTGCGCCTCCACCGCCGTACCCAGCAGACCCAACTTTAAGGACGTCTCCAGCGCCCCCGACCGCGAGCGCGTGCCGCCTGGGAAGAACAAACTCGGTACGCCGCGCTGAATGATCAGTTTGGAAAACATCTTCAGCGCCGTGATGTACACCATGTTCCGTTTGCGGCGGTCGACCCGGTAGGCCCCCAGCCGGTTCATGAAGTAGGCCGTATACCCGGTATTGTATAAATTCAGGCCCCGCCCCGAAGCTCATCGCTGGTAAGCCGGCCACCTGATCCAGCGCGTACCCGATCAGGATCGAGTCCAGGTTAGAAAAGTGGGTCGGCACGAACACGACGGTGCCCACCTTACTCAGTTGCCGCACCTGCTCCACGTAGCCCCGTACGAGTAACTTTTCCTCCAGCAGGATGCGCTTGGAAAACAGGGAGCGAAAACTCCGCCCGTCGGCTGCGTTGAGCAGGCGCCGAAAAAGAAGGTCAGGAATCTGCGTGCGAACCGGAAGGTGCCCAACCGGAAGCGGCCCACGATCTCTTCGGAATAACGGTGTACGACCGCCGCAAGATCTTACGCGCCGCGTCATCCGCCGTGGTCGTTTCCTCCTCGTCGAGCGAGCGGGTAGCCAGCA
>OY764754.1:0-6799 GCA_963668285.1 uncultured Lewinella sp.
TCCGGGGTATCTTTAAGTAACCCAATCCTAAATATCTGTATCCATGGCTAAGACCAAGACAAGAGACCGGATGAACAACGAGATCAACGCGGGCTCGATGGCGGACATCGCCTTCCTGCTGCTGATCTTCTTCCTGGTCACCACCACCATCGCCGAAGACAAAGGCATCCTTGTAAAATTGCCGCCGTGGTCGGACGAAGAACCGGATATTACCAAGCTGAAAGAGCGTAACGTTTTCTCCGTACTCGTCAATGCCAACAACGAACTGTTGGTTCGCGACGAGCCCATGAAGCTCGGCGGGCTCCGCGAAGCCGCGAAGGAATTCATCAAGAATCCGCAGCGCCTGGAGAATATGTCCGAAGCTCCTAACAAAGCGATCATCTCCCTTAAGAACGATCGTGGTACGGAGTACGATACCTACCTAAACGTCTATAACGAGCTCAAAGGCGCCTACGACGAGCTGTGGGACGAAGAATCCCAAAAGCGCTACGGTGAACCCTACTCCGAGGATATGGATTTTGCCCGGCGCAAGGCCATCAAAACGGAAATCCCGATGGTACTCTCCGAGGCCGAACCTACCACCTTTGGTGACGAGGGTTAATGTGAAGTAAAGCGTTCAAGGCCGGCAACTGATCTCATTCAGGTGCCGGCCGCGAACCACCAGGTTCGCCACCCCTCTAACTCCAGTTAATTAAAATCTACCCTTAGCCATGGCCAAGTTCACCAAAAAGCGTGGTAAGTCCAGCCCCGCCATCTCTACGGCTTCCCTGCCCGATATCATTTTTATGTTGCTGTTTTTCTTTATGATGGTGACCGTTCTGCGGGATTCCAGCTTGAAGGTCGCAGTCAATACACCGGAGGCTACGCAGCTTTCAAAGCTCGACGAAAAGTCTTTGGTTAACTACATCTACATCGGCCGCCCAACGCCTCAATATCAGGACGTGTACGGTACCAGCCCCCGCATCCAGTTGGGCGATAAGATCTCTTCCGTAGACGATATCCCCCTCTTCCTGGAGCAACACAAAGTCAAGTTGCCCGAAGCAAAGCGCCCCGCGATTACCAGTTCCCTACGGGTAGACGGTGAGGTGACCATGGGCATCGTACAGGACGTAAAAACGAAGTTGCGTAAGTCCAACCAACTCAAGATCAACTACTCCGCCGGTAAACGTGCCGAAGGAGCGTTATAAGCGGGTCATATCTCAGCATGAGCCACGCTAAAAGCCGCCTTTCCGATCGGGAAGGCGGCTTTTGCATTAGTCGACAACCCCAACGAGTTTTAGGTAAAGTACAGGATACTTTCCTCCCCAAACCGGTTACCGACCTCGCGGTACATCCAATCCTTCAACGCTCCGAGTTGTTCCTTGCGGTAGACGAATTTGTGGCTGCCGAATTTATTGAATTTCTTGCGCCGCGTTTCCTCTTCCAGGTCCAGTTTGGTATTTGGGTACCAGTCTAAGATAACCTCTTTGGAGCCCGGCGTGAAGCGGTGGGTGATCAACTCAAAGGTCACGTTACACCCGTCTCCCACAGCGGCCCGAACGCGATTCAGGACGTCCGCGTAGGCTTCTTCCCAAGCCGGGAAGGGCATGATGGGGGCCAGTACTACCCCGATAGGATAATCTGCCCGGCACAACTGCCTGAGTGCTTCGATGCGCGCCGTCAGGTCGGCCGTGCCTCCTTCCAGCCGGCGGGTCACCCAATCTGCATTCAGGCTGATGCGGCAACGCGTATGCCCGCCGTGGTCGAGCCCTAATAGGGCGGATACGTCATCGTACTTAGTTACCCACCGCAGGCGGGCTTCGGGGTGTTGGGCGAACCAGTTGATGGACCGGCTCAGCGACCCCGTGAGGTGCTCGAGGCCGAGCGGGTCGGTGTAGCAACTTGCTTCGAAGCTATTCGTCGGCTTACCGGGTTGGAAATAATTGATGTTATTTTCAAGGATCTGATCCAGGTTCGCGTAGGCACGCGTGATGGGTGCGCCGGGTAGGCTCCCGGCCAGGTAGCAGTACTGGCAATGCGCCGGGCAGCCCTTTGCCAGGTGGTACTGCCAATCGGCGGAGGGCGGGATGGGCGTTAGTCGGAACTGGCTGGGTGGGGCGTTGACAATGGCCAGCGTATTCTTGGCGCGCTTGTAGACCTCCCGGGTGGTACCTTTCGTGAGCCGGGGGAGGCGGTTGGCTTTCAGAACTTCATAATTGATGGCTAGGCTGTCCAAACGCTCGGCGATGCGGCGGCCGTGGGCTTCTTCCCAAGCGGCGGCCGTAAAGTAGACCTGCTTAGGCTTCCACAATTTGGCGGGGCGGCCCACCGCGATGGGTTTGCGCAGAAAGGCATCGACCGCCGGTGCCTCGGCCTGACTGATTGGGTTCTCTGCGTGATCGCCCGGTAGTCGGGCACTGAGGTGGGGGGCTTCGTTCAATCCGCTCATCACTGGATTACTTTGTAGTTTACTATGCCTGCTGCACAAGTACTACGGTAGGTCTCCAACACATGTTGCGGGCGCGTTCTGTTAGTATATTCCGGGATATGGAGACACTGCACGAAGGAATCATACTCTTCTTCTTACCGAAAAAAGGCTACGGCTACTTACGGCTGGCGGGCACCAGGGAGGAGTTCCACTTCAAACAGCGCGACGTTCGGTACGCTAACGTCGCTGCGGGGCAACGCGTAAGTTTTGAGCTGAGCGAAAGCAGGCAGGGAATGCGGGCGATCAATGTCAGCCTTTCTAAGCGCGCGTAGGCGTATTCGGCCAGAGGCTACCGAAAAGCCAGCGTGATCTTGTCGGCCTCGACGACTCTAAGCATATCCTCGCGGAATTGATCGTAGTCCGCTACCGGAACGATGTCGTCCTTGACGGTGAGCTTACGGATCAGTTGAATGCCGGCCTCTCCGGTTTTACTATAGGTAAGCTCGTAGTCGATGAAAGGGTTCGAGATGGAGATGTTCTTAGGCAATTCCAGTAGGGTTTTGCCCTGCGGGGCGGAGATGTTTACCGTCTGTACGAACTCTTCGGCGTCGAAGGTCGGCCACAGATCGATCGGCTGGGTTCGCTCAGCGAGAGCGAGGTATTGCGGGGCTTCCTGTAGGTCGGAGAGTTTGATCTCGTAAAGTTCCATGCCGGCGATGCTCTGGGCGATGCCCTCCGCTTTGAAACTGAAGGTATAATTGAGTTCGGGGTGCATGCCGTATAGGTCGTCCTCGAACTCAAGGTCGAGAATTTCCATGCGCGGGTAGCGGCCGTTCATGCTTTGGAGCAGGCTTTTCTCGCGGTCTTCCTGCGTATCCAGCTCGTAAGTCTGGCGGATGGTAACCGCCGAGTAGTTCGTACGTGTATTCTTGGAGGTCGCGATCAGGTCACCGTCTTTCAACTCGATGTCTACTTCGCGAATTACCCGGTTGATACCACGGCTAGCCGGGTCGATCAAGCCTGCCTGCCCGTTAAAGCTTTCGCCTTTACGCGGGATGGTGAGGGCGAAAGAATTATTCAGCGACCAGTCACCGGTACCGAAGGGTAGGTTCTCGTCGGTAAGCTCGACGAAGTATTCCGTGTTGTCGAGGACCGTCCTGGCGATACAGTGGTTGAAGCCGATACCGGGGATCGATAGACTGGCACGGCCCCGATCACGGGTGTTGATCAGTACCAGGTTGGCGTCGATGCCGCGAACTTCGCACATCGCCACGAAAAGGGAGCTTACGTCTTTACAGTCACCCTGCTTGGTGAGAATCGTTTTACTGGCTTTCTGCGGTACGTGGCCGGACTGTAGGAAAGGCACGCTGATGTAGCGGATGTCGTTGGTGATGTATTCGTAGATGACCTCTATTTCTTCGCGTTCGCTGAGATCTTCCTTACCGGTAAAGAGCTCGGATACTTTTTTGCGGACGGCCTCGTCCGGCTTGATCTTGGAGTAGGTAAGTTCCGCGTACCAGTCGGCGATGTACTCCCAATCGGGGATGTTCGTGACGTAGAGGAAGCGGGCGACGTCTTCAAAACCGCGCTGATTAGCCTCGATCTTCATGGCGGGCTGGTTCAGCGATTGCCAGGTACGGACGGTGTTTTCGCCGGCGGTTTCGACTTTTTCGGTGAGCCCATCTATTTCCAGGCCGGTTAGGTTGGTGGTCAGTTCCATATCCTTCGGCGTCTGTAAGGTATAGGTAGCCCGAAGCAGGGGGATCATGGTATTAAAGAGGTGGCCGCCGTGGAACTTCCCCGCGAAGCGTCCGCTATCGTAGTTCTGATTACGGGTAATGAGTAGGATGCCGTCACCGGGTTGGAGGTCGCTCCAGACGATGTTGCCCCCGGCGCGGGTGCCCTCGTGGCGAGTGCCGTCCGCTTTAAGGATCTCCGCTTTCTCGATTTCCGCGCCCGCGTTTTGCCGCTTGAAGGCATCCACACCTTCCTGCGTGAATACCTTGATGAGTGCGACCGATCGCTGTTCGTTGCCACCTTTGGGGTAAATGACGTGGTATTGGTCGAGCGCGAGGATGGCGGCGCTTTGATCGGGGTAGTCCGCCGCTTCGGGGGCCTCGTTGTAGAGGGCATAGTAGTCTACCTCTTCGAAGTGGTCGAAGGCATTGCTGTAATCCGTCGTGATCTCCCGAATAGCATCGCGGCTGCCGTAATCGTAGGGCTCCAACTCGAGGGCGCGGCGGTAATAGGTCAGTGCCTTCTCCTCGTTTTCCATATCCCGGTAGATATCGGCCAGGCCGCTGTAGGAATCCGCTGCGTAGGGTGTGATTTTGAGGGTTTGCTCGTGTAGCGCTACTGCCTCCTGCTTATCGCCCAGTCCGTCGTAGATATCGGCGAGCCGCTCGTAGGTGTAGCTGTTGTTGGGCTTATGGTCGATCATGTCCTTGAGCAGGGCGATGGCCAGTTCATTATCGCCGTCCGTTATGGCGTAGCTTATCCGTCGGTCGTCGATCGAGAGATCGTAGCGCTCTTTAGCGAAGTCGTTAAGCAGCTTGCGGGCTTCTTTGGGTTTCTTTTGGTGGCCAGATAAAATGTCGGCCATTTCGATGACGTAGCTTGGGTCATTGGGCTTTTCTTCCCACCGCTTAGTGATCATTTTTCTAGCCTTCTCGTCCTCGCCGCGCTCGTTGATCAGATTGAGCCGTTTTTGCCAGGTGAATTGAGTATCTCCGTACTTATCTACCATTTGGTCGAGGTACTTTTCCATCTCTTTCCAGTCTTCGTCCGCTTCGGCTTGTTCGAGCAGCATACCCAGTACGACGGCATTGGTGGCCGGCATCAACTTGATTTCTTCCTGGAGGGCGCTACTACCGGTTTCATCTTCCAGTTGACTGAGCACCGCCGACATGCTTTTGGTAAGCGCGGCGTTTTTGGGGTAGCGCTCGAGTGCGCTGAGTAGTACGGCACGTGCCTCCTCCTGAAAGTCATTGGCCATGTAGTACTGAATGAGGGTACTGTACTCGATGTAGTTGGCCGTGCCGGCGGTGACCTTACCCCGAAGCGTTTCAATACTGGGGTTAGGGACCACCCGGATAGGGGCTTCGGTCGCTTCGGGGTAGGCCCGGTAACTTTGCTCGAAGACAAAATCCGGGAAGGCGTTACCGGCCGGGTCGGTTACCCGGAGGAGCATATTCGATCCATTCCAGTCCGTTGATCCATTCTGCACGAGGATGCGGTTGTAGCCTTTTTTCAGGTCGGCGATGAAGTGGTAAGTATCCACGTAGTTATCCCGTTCTTCCTCTTCGGAGAACACAAGGGCATCGTTCACCCATACCTTGATCGATCCGCTGTTACCAAGGTGGAAGTGGACCTCCCGGTCGCCGGGGGCGTTGACGAACGACTGCGCGAAGACGACGCTGTTGCTCGTCTCGAGGTGCTGGTTGAAGTAGAGCCAGCCTTCGGGGTTGTAACGGTCGACTGGGAACCAACTCACCTTCGTACCGTCTTTGGTGGTGAATTCCGCGTCGTTCTTCGGCTGCGCGATCGGGGCGTGGGATTTGTCGAAGCCACTCTCGGAAACGTTCTCGAACGGACCGGTCAGCTGCCATTTATCGACGATGCCCAGAGATTTTATTAGTTCGGCCGCCCGCTGCGGCTCTTTTAAAGCGATGTAGTGGTGGGCTAACTCGTATCTGGCCAGGGCACCGAGCCGCCCGTAGGGGTTTTCTTTGAGTGCCTCGATCAATCGAAATTCGTCGCTGCTGAGTTCCCGCATTTTCGGGGTCCAGATCGCATCGAAGAGCACGTCGCGTTGCTCGGTATCCTTGTAGGAAAAGTAGGAGTTGACGAAATTGTGTACGAGCTCTTTCCTACCGGTTTCGGAGTTGGCGTAGCTCAGCCCGTAGTAGGCTTCCCCGGCGTAAGGGCCTTCGAGGTGCTGGCGGAAAAAGTTTTCTGCTTCTAAGGCTTGGCTCCGCCCCATCAGGTCATAGCCTTCTTGGAGGGGGGATTGGGCTTGGACGAAAAAGGAAGTGAAGGCAAGACAAGCCAGGGCTAATAAGCGGGGCATAACGTAAGGTTGTTAGAAATAGGGTAGGGAAAGACGACTCTCTACGCAGGGGTTTGACGTAAAATTTCCGCCAAAGATACTATCGGGCGTGTTTTTTACCGTCGGGGCAAAGTATAATGCTTCGTAAGGGTGGGGCGGAAGTAGGATTCGATCAACGTATGCGGTAAGCGACGCCGAGTAACAGGTGGTAGCCGTAAAAGCTACGGGGGATAAATAGTGCCGGCGTGGCGAATTCGGCACCTACCTCCGTAGTGGCGGCGAAATCCTCGCCGATGGGTACGTAGAGGCCGGTACTCATCACGGTAAACTGGTTTACGCTATTG
>OY764755.1:0-53157 GCA_963668285.1 uncultured Lewinella sp.
CGGTCATCCAGTACGATGGCTACCTGGCGATTCTGGTTATTAGCCGCTTCGGTGGTCATTCGTGCCCAGATCTGCCCACCTTCGGAGTTCATGCTGAGGTTGACGGCAATCTGCCCGTCGGGCTGCGGGCCGGAGTCGGCCTTCGTGACGTACTCGCCGGACAGTGGGGCTTCGCCGTCGCGGGGCATGTCGACCTGGAGGAGTGCGTACAGATCCGTCGGTTGATCATCCTGCCCGGGCAGCGGGCTGGCCTCAAAGCGGAAAGCCGCGTTACGGGGGAACAGGCGCTTAACTTGCGGGTCGGCGAGCATCGTCAGGACGGAATCCATATTGGCCTTACTCGTAATACCGAGTACCGCCGGCCCCAGGTTGCCCTGGTTAGGGGAAAGCACGCTGAAGAGCGGGCCGGCCGTTTGGTTTTGAATTTCAGTAGTGTCAATACGACTAATCTCTTGAGTTAAGTTTCCAATAGAATCGTTAGCATAAATCGTATCGATTCTATATGAAATCTCCTCCACGTAGTTGCTGTCACGACCGGCGGCGATCTGCTTGCGGCGTTCCAGCAATTCATCCGCGGCGACGAGCGCCTGGATGCTGTTGTTATCGATCGGCAGCACGTCGAAGAATTCGAGGTTGGCCGCCGTGGTCAGCAGACTACGGGCGCGGGCGCTGTTCTCGATACCGGGGAGTTCGACCAGGATGAGATCGCGCTCCGCGTCGAGGCTGACGCTGGGCTGGATGACGCCGAGTTGATCGATACGCCGGCTGACGAGGTTGTAGGTCAGTTCGACCGTCTCGTCGGCTTTCTCGCGCAGTACGGCGAGTACTTCGGCGTCGGAGCTGTTGCGGTTAATGAGGCCACTAAGGGCGTCACTGCGGTTAAACATACCCGCGAGCTGTTTGTCGCCACGGTTATCTTCCCACGCCTCGGCAAAAAGGGTAATGAAATCGTCTTGCGCGTCGGCTTGAGCTTGGGAGGCTTGTTCAATCACCGTTTCTATCAGTTCCGGGTCACTGCCGTTACGGGCCATCTTGCGGATGAAATCCCGTAAGTCGACCTGTAGGACGACGGACATGCCGCCCTTGAGGTCAAGGCCGAGCGCGAGCTGCTGCGCCTTGAGGTCGTTATACGTATAAGATTTAAGTAGGGGGATTTTGAAGACCTCCTGATCGGAGATGCTGTCCAGGTAATAAGCCCTGGCGGAGCGGAAGCCTTCACCTTCGGTATCTCCTGACTGTTCCTGCCCGTAATCTGCTGCATCCGACTCAATTCGATTGGTGGGGATGTAGAAGAAAAACTGGAAGATCGTCACCAGGAGCATTACCACAAGGAAGAATTTGATAATTCCCTTGCCTTGCATAGTGAAAAAATTTAGGTTACGTGCGGACCCGCCGAACCAAATTTTTGAGCGGGACCCTCACTGAAAAAAGGGTGATTGAAAGTGGCCTTAACGAACAAAAGCCCCGAAGGAGCTTTTGAAGTTAATTCCGTGCCTCGCCGGCGGGGCCTCCCAGTCCCGAATTCGACGAAGCGGCTGCAAATATACGCATTTACCCATCCCGGCGAAAGGTCATCACCATATATGTCCGCTCACCTAAATCTCGGTCGGTTCCGCTTCACTGATCACCATCGGTACGATCTCCCGGACCGCGGTCTGCTGCGCTTTATCCAGGAAGTCGTAGTTGGTGCCGTAGGTGTCCTGGGCAACCTCATCCCACAAGCGGTGATACCCCGCTTTCAGCGCGTCGTATACTTCGAGGTAGGCGGTGTAGCTGGTGCCCCGATCGTGCATCAAGCTGACGATCCGGGTGCCGGGGGCGGCGGTCTAGCTGTATGTGCTCAGCAAGAAGATCAACTACCTGGGGCAACTCCACTTCTTCATTCTCCACTAGCAAATTGTCAAATTTATTGACCTGGACGCTCAGCACGTTTTGATCGTTCAGCGGTAAGGCGATTGGGTCTTCCGTGTATTCGGGTAGCCTGACCAGCACGCCTTTGTCTTCTTCTATGGTAGTCGTTACGAGGAAGAAAATGAGTAGTAGAAAGGCGATATCGGCCATGGAGCCGGCGTTCACGGCGGGGGCTCCCCGACGCGTCTTTTTGTTAGACATAACTTGTTGATTGGTATGTCTTACTGATGCCTCTAACTGTCCTTTAGGTGGGGGCCTACTACCACTTCTTACTCCTCTGGCCGCAGGTCAAACAGCTTCCGCAAGTCGTCAATACTCGGGTTCTTGGCCCGCATCGCCAGAAACTTATCCCGCGCGGTCAGGCGCTTTTTGACGGGGGCTTGCTTGGGCGTCATTGAGGCATCCACCTCCAGGCGCATGGCGAGGTTAGGGCGGCCGAAATGATCGCGGAAGAAGTTGATCAGGGAGCCATTCTCCCGCAGGGCGGCCATCACGCGTTGGGAGCCGGCGTACACGATTACCTCCTCATCGGCCAGCGTTGGTTTGGTCTGGCCCATCATCAGCACGAGCGTGCTCCCGGCGTTTTGTTCCATGAAGGATTTCCAGGCCCCCTGGAAGGCAGCCTCCGTGAGGTCCGGTAGGTCGGTAGCGTCCGGAGCCTGAAGCTCCTGCTCGGCCTCCGCCATCATCTGGGCCATATCTACCGTCTCGAAGCTGGTGGGGCCGGGGGCGGGCGTGGGTGCATCGAGGTCCGGATCGTCCGGCTCGGGGCCGGGGGCGGCTTCTCCGCCGGGCACGCCGGTGGCGGCTACCGTACGGGTAGGTGGCTCAACGCTTTTTTTTTCCGGGGCGGCAGCGGCTGGCTCCGCCGGCGTAACGACAACCTGGCCCGCAGACTGCAGCGCACGGCGCACCACCGTCGCCTTCAGCAGGCTCATCTCGACGTGCAGCCGTTTGTTGCGGGCGGTACGGAAGCCAAGGTCGCATTCGTTGCAAATCTGGAGGACCGTCAGCAACAAGTTAGTTGGCGTGATGGAGGATTGCTGGTGGTACCGTTCCTTAAGGCGCTCACCGACTTCCAGTAATTGAAGCGTTTTCGGCGTCTTACAAACCAGTAGATCGCGGACGTGGGCGGCCAGCCCGTTCAGGAAAAGCTCCTCGTCGAAGCCCTTGCGCAAAATCTCGTCGAACAGCAGCAGCATCGCGGAACGATCCTCGGTCAGGATGTAGTCCACGGCGCGAAAGTAGTAGTCGTAATCAAGAACGTTCAGGTTCTCGATCACCGCGTCGTAAGTGATGTTCTTGCCGCTAAAGGCTACAATGCGATCGAAAATAGACAGCGCATCGCGTAGGGCACCATCCGCCTTTTGGGCGATGATGTGTAGGGCATCTTCCTCGGCGGTAATGCCTTCTTCCTGGCAGATCTCCCGCAGGTGCGCGGTGATGTCCTTTGGCTGGATGCGCTTGAAGTCGAATACCTGGCAACGCGAAAGGATCGTGGGGATGATCTTGTGCTTCTCCGTCGTAGCGAGAATGAAAATGGCGTAGGGCGGCGGCTCTTCCAGCGTCTTCAGAAAGGCATTGAACGCCGCCTGACTCAGCATGTGAACCTCATCGATAATGAAGACCTTGTAGGCACCCTTCTGCGGCTGAAAGCGTACCTGCTCGATCAGCGAGCGAATGTGCTCGACCGAGTTGTTACTTGCCGCGTCCAGTTCCGTGATGTTCAGCGAAGCGTTCTCGCTGAAGGCTTCGCAGGACGGGCAGGTATTGCAGGGCTCGTAATCCGCCGTTCGGTTTTCGCAGTTGAGCACTTTGGCCAGGATGCGCGCCGAGGTGGTTTTGCCGACGCCCCGCGGGCCGCAAAAGAGAAAGGCATGGGCGAGGTGGTCGGTCTGTAGCGCGTTCTTGAGCGTCTGGGAAACGTGCTGCTGCCCGACTACCTCATCAAACCTTACGGGGCGGTATTTGCGAGCGGAAACGACGAATTTGGACATAGGGTAAAGATACGAAGCGGGCGGCCAGTCTACCGCCGATGGCTACTCCCCAAATTCCGCAGCCTGACGCGCCAGGAGGACACCGGCGCGCGCGTACAGCGAGTCCACCCACTCCGGTTCTTGCCGAATCTGCCACATCAGTTCGTCGAATTCCTCAATGGTCATGCCGTGCTCGGCGAGCGTCTTTTCCTGGTAGGCGTTTTTGATACTATCCCGCACGATGACGGGCAATTCATTACTCAGCGCCTCCACGAGCTGCATATCGGCCAGCGCCGGGGCCAGCCGGTCCAGGTCAGCAGGAGGAGGGCCAATTTCTGCGAGGGCGCAGGTGCATAGTAACGGAAAAAGGAGCAAAATTAGGGGGAAGCTGCGGGCATCTATATAAGGTTACGGTGAGTAGCCGGCCGGGGGGAACGCTTTAAAAGCACTAAACCTCTTGCTTAGGATACAGAAAAGCCGTTCGCCGTGCGTCGCGTAACGAGAATTTTCGCCAGCTCACTACGTCCAACTCAGCGGTAACGATGCCACAGGTAGGTACGTTATCGATCGCGGCCTCGTGTTGCAACTGGTTGGCGAGGTAGGTATAGCCCGGGTTGTGGCCGAATACGAGCACGGTACCCCAGGCATCCGGCAGGGTACGTAGTTCTTCCTCGATGCTGGTAGGCATTGCGTGGTAAAGATCCGGGCGCCTGATCACGTCTTCCTTCCCCAGCCCGAAGGCTTCCCGAAACGCTTTGGCCGTAGCGCGCGCCCGTTTGGCCGTAGAGGTCAGGATGCCTTCGGGGAGGGTGCCCGTACGCACCAGCCGGGCAGCCATGTAGGGTGCGTCGCGCTTGCCACGGCCATTCAGCGGGCGGTCGTGGTCTTTCAAACTGGTATCGGACCAGCTGGATTTGGCGTGGCGTACGAAATGAACGGTCTTCATAGAACTGGGGGTCGTGGTAGCTTAACGCTGAGTTAACCGGCGGGGTGCGATTCCAGTATAACTTTACCGATAGTTACGTTGGGTTTAATAAACGATGAAGAATGGGTGCCACAAAGATCTTGTTAGTAGACGACGAGCCGGATATTCTGGAGATACTCGAATACAACCTTTCGCGGGAGGGGTACGAAGTGTCCACCGCCGCCAACGGGCAGGAAGGGCTCGCTAAAGCCGACGAGGTAAAGCCCGACCTGATCATCCTCGACATCATGATGCCGGTAATGGACGGCGTGGAAGTCTGCCGCCAGTTGCGCGCGAAGCCGGACTTTAAGAATACGATCATCACCTTCCTGACCGCCCGCGAGGAAGACTACTCTCAGATAGCCGCCCTCGATAACGGTGGCGACGACTACATCACCAAACCCATCCGCCCCCGCGTTCTGATCAGCCGCATCAACGCCCTCCTCCGCCGCAATGAGCGCGTGGACGAAGAGGAACTTACCGAGATCAGCATCGCCGACCTGGTCATCGATCTCGAACAAGTGGTCGTACGCCGTGGCAAACAACGCATCGAGTTGGCCAAAAAGGAATTCGACTTACTCACCCTCCTGGCCTCGAAACCCGGCAAGGTCTTTAGCCGCGACGAGATCTTCAACCGCGTCTGGGGTACGGACGTAATCGTCGGCAACCGTACTATAGACGTCCATATTCGCAAGCTGCGCGAGAAACTCGGCGATCACTACATCAAGACCATTAAGGGCATCGGCTATAAGTTCGTCTTTTAAAGAAGCCTCAGAACGCATGCTTAAGAACAGCACCCCCCGGCAAATTGCCATTCGGGCGTCCCTGGTAATATCCCTGACGAACTTCGGCGTTATCCTGCTGCTGGCCGCCTCCATCCCGAGCAAGTTTGTTTGGTGGACGGCCTTCGTCTTTCTATTCGCTTCCTTCGGTTGTACTTACGTCGTCGTCCTGAACTACCTCGATCGCTACATCTACCGAAAGATCAAGTTGATCTACAAGACCATCCACAACCAAAAGGTCAGTATGGACAGCAAGCGCGAGAACGTCTACCTCGATCAGCCCATTATTGAGGACGTAGAGAAGGAAGTTCAGCAGTGGGCCGCCGTAAAGGCCCGCCAGCAAGACCAGTTCGAAAGCTTCGCCGAGTACCGCCGCCGCTACATCGGAGACATTAGCCACGAACTCAAGACGCCCATCTTCAATATACAGGGCTATCTGCATACCGTCCTGGACGATAAGTCGGTGATGGATGACAAAAAATTCGTCCGCAAATTCCTGCGCAAGGCGGCCCGTAACGTCGAGCGGCTACAAACCATCGTGGAAGACCTGAGTGCCATCTCCCGGATGGAAAGCGGTGAGCTCGTGCTCGATATGGAAGTTTTCGATATTCGCGACCTGGCCAGCGAGGTGATCGACGAGCTCGACCTGAAGAGCCGCGACGTCGGCGTAGACCTCGGCTTCAAGGAAGGTGCGAGCGGCAGTTTTATGGTGCGTGCCGACCGCGAAAGCATCCGCCAGGTCATCATCAACCTAGTGAACAACAGCCTGAAGTACGGCAACGCCAGTGGCAGCACGAAGATCGGCTTCTACGATATGGACCAGTACATCCTTTGTGAGGTGGCGGACGACGGCATCGGCATCCCCGAAAAGCACCTGCCTCACGTCTTCGACCGTTTTTACCGGGTAGACAAAAGCCGCAGCCGGCAAAAAGGCGGATCCGGCCTGGGGCTGTCCATCGTCAAGCACATCATCGAGGCCCACCAACAGACGATCAACGTCCGCTCCAGCCCGGGGCAGGGGAGTACCTTCGGCATCACCCTGGCGAAAGCGGAGTAGTGCACGAGTTCATTTGTCGCTACCGATTGGCCATTCGATGAATTACCCGTACCTTTGCCGTCCATTTTAAAACCAGTCGCCATTCAATGCTAATAATCAACGTCCGCGAAGGAGAGAACATAGACCGCGCCCTTAAGCGGTACAAGCGTAAATCCATCAACACCCGCGTCATCCGTGAATTACGGAATCGTCGTGAATTCACCAAGCCGAGCGTACTGCGTCGTAAGGAAAAGCTCAAGGCAGCTTACCGCTTGGATAAGTACGGGGAACGGTAGTTAGCGTGTAGGCCAGTAGGTTCGGCGATCAGGCATCGCTTGCCTACGTCCTATCCAACAAAAATATATAAAGGCGACTTTCGGTAATTACCGAAAGTCGCCTTTATGCGTTTAGACGCGTTCCTCTAGGGTTTGACGATTCTAAGACTCGCCTGGCGTCCGTCGCGGCTAACCACCTTAAGAATGTATACGCCCGGGGGGTAGGCGCTGAGGTCGATTTCCAAACGTACCGGTAGCTGTAGTACCGACTTGCCACTAATGTCTTGTAGGCTAAGGCTGCTTACCCGTTCTACCGCAATGCCGCTCAGTCGGGTGATTGCCGAGGTCGGGTTCGGATAGATGCTGACACCGGAGAGTTGCCTGCCGCCCCGCGTCGAGGTGCTGCCGCCGTCGGTAGTGGCCGTTGCCGCCAGGGCCCCGTAGAGGGCGGCGGCATCGATCAGTGTCTGGTGCACGGTGAACTCGGCGGTGAGTGGGGAGGGCCGCTGGCCGAACCACCGCTCGTGGCCGGGCCATTCGGCGATGGGCGGGTGGAGGCTGGTTTCGGGGAAGTGGCGATCCCAGGGCCCCATCACGTTCCAGTTGGTATCTCTCCGCCAGGGGCCGTAGGGGATGAAGCCTGCAGGGTAGCCGGGGATGTCGTCGTACCAGAAGTCCAGGTGAAAGAGTTCTTCCGGATGGCGATCCCCGAGGCCGGTGATCCAGGTGAAGTTCAGTGGGTTGGTGCCGAGGAAGTAGTCGGCCGTCGTGTAGAGGTACTTACGGTAGCGTTCGGCCTTCTCGGGGTCTTCGTCCCGGAGCAGGGCGTACGTCATGATCCCCTCCACGATCATCGGCGAGGTTGCCTGCCCGACGAGCATCGGAAAGTAGGGGTTACCACCCACGCGCATGGCCCGCTCTTCGGTAAATTCTAGTAGCGTGAAGTCGGCGTAGCCCTCGATGAGCGTACGTACTTCCGTGCGAAGGTCGGCATCGGTCTGCGTAGCTGGCAAGGTCAGGTAAATGAAGCCGCCGTAGGGGCCGTCGTTGGTCGTTGGGTTATCCGCGACCATCTCGGCCCAACTTTCCTTAAAGGCGGTGTGGTAGTTTTCCTCCCCCGTCATCCGGTAGAGGGCGGCGGCGGCGTAGTTCTTCTTGCGCGTGATGGATTGATTCTGGCAGGGGTAGTCCGTGCGGTACCGCTCGTCGGCCCAGGCGAAAGTGGCTTCGGCTTCGGCCAGCCAGTCGATGCCCTCCGGGTCGGCTTGCTCTTCCCGCTGCAGAAGGAACGCCAGGTGGGCGGCCATCCCGGCGTAGGCGAAAGTGTTTACCGGTTCCTCACCGCTGACGTACCAGTCGCGATCGGTGTCTTGCCAACTCCCCCGGCCGATGTTGTCCGGCCCCAGGTCCCCGCCCCAAAGGTCGGGGAATACCCTGGCACCGCCTACCCCGCCGGAGCTCCAGCCCTTAGCCTCGGTTTCATCCTTCAGGCGTTTGAAAAAGCGCGGAAGCCAGCGGGCTTCATCCAGGACGTCGGTTATCTCGTTTCCGCTTTCGGGGATGTTGAGTTCTCCGTCGGTAAAGTTATCGGGGAAGAGCTCCAGTAAAAACATCAGGGTGCTGGGGACCTTGGTGTGCGTGGGGTAACCATCCCAATCGCCCGCATCCTGGTACCAGCCGAACGTTTCTTCGAGGTTGCCGCGCCGGCCGGCCTCCCAGTTGGCCTTATCGGCTTCCGCGGCGTTGGTACTAGTGGCTTCGCAGATCGTGAAGTCGGTATAAAAAAGCCGATCCTCGAAGCCCGGTGTACTGGTGGGGTTGTGAGCCGCCGGGCGGGTAAAGGAGGTGTAGGGCTCCGTTTTGGCAATGCCGCTGCGGTTGTGGTAGAAGGAGCGCATAACGGCAACGAAGGGTTCCCGGTATACATCTTCCCCCACCGCGAAGGGAAAGGAAGCGCCGACCCCCGGTACGGATAAACGGTAGGAGCCGGTGGCCGTGAAATCGGAGAAGTCGCACTCCCAGACGGCCGCCGCCTGGAAGTTCTGGTTGGGCGTCTCTTCGGGGTTCTCCTGTAGCGTCTCGACGTTATCGGCCGGCTTACGGAAAGCGACCTGGCCGGTATAGGCGATTGATTCGTCCTGCGTGTCTATCAGGTGAAAGGGCAGGCCCGCGTAGGGGGCGAAGTCTAGCCCTCCCCGGTCACCCGCCCAGTGATAGAGGTAACCTGCTTTCAGTGGCGCCGCCGGTACGTAGCCGAGGTTGTTGACGTGCAGGGCGTCGGAGTGGCTGGAGCGGTCGTCCCAGATAAAGGTGACGGCTTGCGGCGTATCGTTGATGCTTTCGCTCAGTTCGAGTGTGTAGGTGCTGCCGCTGGTCAGCGGGGCGGGCAACTCGAGGTAGAGGTAGTGCTCGAGAACGCGGTCGGGTAGGAGGCCCTGACAACCCATGACGCCGTAGTACTCCAGATCCCCCCAACCGTCACAGCGGCTGGAGATGCGGTTTGTTTTTGTTTTACGGGCAATACCGTCGGGGTTCATACCAGTCGAGTAGGCGGCATCATCCCCGCTCGAAAGCGTATAGTTGCCGGGGCTGGTCGCTTCGGCTACGTCTAGGGGGACGATCGTGACCGCGTCATCTCCCTGGGCGCTGCCGTTCTGGTGAAATTCGATCGTACCCTCCACGTATTTTACCATAAGGAGCCGTTCGTGGATCGCCTCCACGGTAAGACTATCGGTGGCGGTAAGTTGGAGGGTAGGTAAGAACAGGAGTAGGAGAAGCGCGCTGCGAATCACGTGAGGGGGGTATTTTCGGGGATAATTCGTGGCTCAAAAGATACGGCTACTGAAATAGACCGGTTCGGGTATTGCCGTACAAACTAATTTCACCGCCTACCGTTCCTCCCACCATGACCCCAGCCGCAGACGTAACCGCCCCCGCTACGATGAACATTCGCGAACGGACGGAGGCCCTTCTTCAAGCACTTACCGCCGGGCTATACGAGCGCGACAAAGCGATGGGGCTATCCTTACTAACGGCGATTGCCGGGGAATCCATCTTCCTGCTCGGCCCCCCGGGCGTTGGAAAATCACTCATCGCACGCCGGCTCAAGTACGCCTTTCGGGACGGGGTAAGCTTCGAGTACCTGATGTCGAAGTTTTCCACGCCGGACGAAGTGTTCGGGCCGATCTCGATCAAAAAGCTGAAAGACGAGGATAAGTACGAACGGCTGACGGACCGCTACCTGCCCGGGGCCAACATCGTATTCCTGGACGAGATCTGGAAAGCCGGCCCCGCCATCCAGAACGCTCTGCTTACCATCCTTAACGAAAAGATCTACCGCAACGGCGAGGAAGACGTCAAGGTCGGCATCCGTGGCATCATCACCGCTTCCAACGAACTCCCCCCGCCCAATGCTAACCTGGCTCCGATCTGGGACCGTTTCCTGGTACGCCTCGAACTGGGTAAGATCAAGAAGTACGACAACTTCGTCAAGATGGTCGTGGATACGAAAGACGTTTACGAAGACGACATCCCCACCGGCACGAAGCTCAGTGAAGCGGAACTGAACGACTGGTCAGCCCGCATCGACGAGGTGGAGGTTCCCGCCGAAGTCCTGAATACGTTGCAGTTGATCCTGTTCAAGATCGAGCAGTACAACCAGCAACCAAATAACGCCACTCACCAGATCAAGATCTACGACCGCCGGTGGAAGAAGATAGTACGTTTGCTCCGCACTTCCGCATTTTTGCACCTGCGTCCTCGCACAAATTTGATGGACTGTTTTCTTATGGAACATTGCCTGTGGAATACACCGGCGCAGCGTGAGATCATCCGGGAAATGATCGTCGAGGCCGTCCGCAAACACGGCTATTCCGTTGCCGTTAACCTGCAAAGTCTGAAACGGGAGGTGCAAGAATTCGAGGCCGACGTGCGTGAGGAAACCCGCATCAAACACGTCGTGGAGGAAGCGCAGTTGGTGCCGGTCGAAGAAAGCTATTACGAGCTGGAAAAGGATTTGAGTCAGTTCCGTGGCGTGTTGGTCAGCATCGACCAATTCCGCAGCCTGGACGACACGGAGATGCGCAGCGTCAACTTTTACGACGAAAATAAGAACCTGGTCAACCGCATCCGCGGGCGGAAGGGGCCGCGCGAGAATACCATTGAGGTGAACTTTAACGGTACCGATCAGACCTTCCGCCTCAAGACGCACCTGATTGAAAGGACGGAGGTCATTCGCAAGCAACCCCACCGTATTCTGCAGCAGTTTTGGGACGAGCGCTTCGAGCAACTCACTACCTACATCGACCAGCAGCGGGCGGCCGTCACCGAGCACGGGCCGGAAGAGCTCACCGGTATCGGCCACCACCTGTTCGTCGACGGTAGCTACGCGGAGGTAGTGACCGCTAACCTGCGAGAGGTAGAGGAAGCGCTTGCCGGTCTGCGCTTGCGATTGGACAAGCTGCATTTTGAATATGCCGGCTCGTAGACGGACCTTATGGGGCTTGTTTCGACCGTAGTTTAGCCCGGCCTAGGCTCCAAAACCAGCTTTGATTTCCAGCACGGTTTTTCCCGCTTCGGTGCGGTATTCCAGTTGGTCGATCTGCAAATTTTTGAGGAGGGCCTTCGGGTCGACGGA
The DNA here is from genome assembly GCA_963668285.1 of uncultured Lewinella sp. Classification (GTDB taxonomy): domain Bacteria; phylum Bacteroidota; class Bacteroidia; order Chitinophagales; family Saprospiraceae; genus Neolewinella. The sequence goes on from OY764755.1 coordinate 11,581, forward strand.
GGGTTCCGCCTCAACGGTCGCGCGGGTAGCGGCGGCTTCGGTGGGGGCGGTGATCGTTGAGGCCGCGCCCATGGTTTTCAGTTGGGCCAGTACTTCCATCAGGCCGAGGTTGATCAGCTCGTCACTCAAGGCGATGGTGCCTTCGATGCGGGTGCCGGCCAGGTCACGGAAGTCGGTATCCATCAGGTGTTTCTGTACGGGGTGCATTTTAGTTTGCTTTGAGGTGAAGGTTGATGATGAGTTGGTTGTCGCCGCCGCGTACTTCCAGTTGGTGGAGCAGGGGGGCGAGTTGTTGGTAGCCCGCCTGGGTGAGCATCGCGGGTACGTGAACGCGGAGGCGACTGGAGGAGAACTCGACGCCTTTCGGCAGCTTTTCGGCGATTGTATTCTGCATAACCCGGATGACGGGTTTGTCGATAAACTTGAAGCCGGAGACGATCTCAAAATTGAGCCAGGGCTGGTCGGGAAAGCTGACCGGGGGGCCGGGGCGAAGGGTCAGCACGCGTTTGATCCGGCCTACGACCGGCGCGGCAGCCGTCAAGTGTACGTGCAGGAGGTTGCCCGGGTCCTGGTCCATGTACAATTCCTTCACCGGGGTATCGGGCGGCCGGGCGGCCAGCACTTCGTTCAGTAAATTTCGGCCGACGGGGATGGTAATGCGCAGATCGGTTCCCGCCAAATGGTCTTGCGGGGCGGTAAGCACGGCTTGTACGGGAGCGGGTAGTGTAGGCATGGTCGTCGGTCGGTAAATTAGGCAGCGGGCTCGTCGGGCAGGCTGCGGAGGAAGAGGTAGACCAGCAAGGCGCTTTCGCCCTGGTAGTCGCTTTCGCGGAGCAAGGCTTTATAGTTCTCCATTACGGTTTCGTCCTTTTCTAGGAAGCGTCGCAGGGTGGCCAGAAGTTTGACGTAGCGAGGTAGATCCGCCGCTTCCGGAACGGTCTTAGCCCCCAGCTTTGTACAAACCTGCTGTAACAACTCGGTCGAATAGGGGGCGTACCGTGCCGGGTACTGCCCCGTGAGATACAGGGAAGACATGGCGTACTCATCGCGATGGTAATGGTCGGGCGTCCGGTCTTTGGGGTGGGCGTCTTTATAGCGGTTCCAGAGTTCATTTACGAAGAACTCGAAGCGGCCGACGCGGCCTTCCAGGTCCCGGTCTTCGCTGAACAGGTCACGAAAGGCATCGCGGATGAATTCCGTTTGGGAGTTCATCAGGGCGAGCATCGAGCGCTTGGGGTCGTAGCCACCGCGGCGGTAGTGGCGGCGGTTGGTTTTGCTGTCCAGCGCCTGATCGTAGCTGGCGGCTAGGTCCTTTGCCTCGACGTTAAAGTGATCCTGCCAGCGTTGTTGGGTTTCGAAGAGGGGAAGATGGGCTTCGGCTTCCTCGGTAGTGAGCCACTCCCGAAAGGCTTCGACGGCGGCTTCGATCTTCGGTACTTGCATTCGCTGGGGGTTGGTCGGTCTGGTGACGCGCAAATAACGGTACTTTTGTGTCGTGGTCCGCCATTACGACTCCGCTAATATTTCCGCGTACTACCAAACCTATCGGGCGTACGACCTTATTATTGATTCCCGCCGGGTAAGGCGACCGGCCGAAAGCCTGTTCTTTGCGCTTCCGGGGCGGAAGCGGCACGGCGCGGAGTTCGTCGGCGAGTTGGTGCGGCAAGGGTTGCGGCACTTGGTTTTGCCGTTGGATCGGCAAGCAGTGATTTCCGGGCTGTCGGATTCCGTGACTGTTATAATTACGGATGATCCGATAGCTCTACTACAAGATCTGGCTGCCTTCCACCGGCGGCAGTTTTCCATCCCGGTAATCGGAATTACGGGTAGCAATGGAAAGACCATCGTCAAGGATTGGCTCGCTCAGGTGCTGGCTACGAAGTACAAGGTGTGCGCCAGCCCCCGCTCCTACAACTCTCAGATCGGCGTCCCCTTGAGTATCTGGCAGTTGGATGCGAACCATGAGATCGCGGTGTTCGAGGCGGGGATCAGCCGGGTCGGGGAGATGGAACGGTTGGCGCGGATCATCCGGCCTACCCACGGCATTTTTACTATGCTGGGAAGTGCGCACGCGGAGGGGTTCCCGAACGAGGAGACTAAGCTGAAGGAAAAGTTGCTGCTCTTTGCGGGGGCTTTGCTGGTGGTATTGCCAGGTTCGGAGTTCACGGTGCCTTTACCCGCAAGGTGGCTTGAGGCGCAGCGTGTGGATCGGGCGCAGGCCTATCCTTTTCGCCCGGACTTACCCATGATCTACCGACACAATGCGGGGTTGGTGGCCCGAATGGCTGCCCACCTTGAGGTAGCCGACACGATCATCGACCGACTGGCCCTTAGCTGGCGCCCGTTGCAGAACCGGTTGGAGCAAACCGAAGGCTTACACGGCGCGCCAGTCATCAACGATAGTTATTCGAACGATGTGGATGCGCTGGCGGCGGCGGTCGACTACGCCGCATCCCAGAGCGCTACCGGTAAGATCCATCTGATCCTGGGTAGCGTGCAGGGGGGGAAGGATGGGGGCGTCTACGAGGATCCTCGGGTATCTTCCCTATTTCGTGTTGGTGCTCGGGCCGGAGGGGAAGGGAGGGCGTTCGCTACCACCGAGAATCTACTGCGTTCGATTAGCGATCATCCGTTCACGCCGCTACCCATTCTGGTCAAGGGGGCGAGTTACGAAAGGATGGACAGGGTGGCCGCTGCCCTCAGTCGTAAGCAACACAGGACCGTACTGCGGGTAGATCTGGGTGCCGTCCAACATAATCTTGCGGTATACCAGAAACGGACGGAGGCCAAAATGATCGTAATGGTCAAGGCGTCCGCCTACGGAGGCGGGAGTTTACCGGTGGCCCGGGCGGTTGCCGAAGCCGGCGCTGATTACCTGGCCGTAGCCTATACCGACGAAGGGGTGGAGCTCCGCAAGGGCGGTATCCAGCTCCCCATTATGGTCCTTAACCCGGAGGGGGCGGAGTTCGGCCAACTCCTTAAGTATAATTTGGAGCCGGTGGTAGGTACGGAAGAACTGCTGGATGCAGCCAACCTGCACTATTTACCCGTCCATCTTGAAGTAGACACCGGAATGGCGCGACTGGGCTTCTCGTCCAGTGACATAGACCGGATCGCCAAACGTACTGACCTGCCGCTTGTACGCTCCGTGTTCTCCCACCTGGTCGCGAGTGAGGCGCCGGAGCACGATGCGTTTACCGAACGGCAGGCCGGGCGCTTCGTGGAGGTATCGGAAAAATTAGCTGGTACCCTCGGCTACCGGCCCCTGCGGCATTTATTGAATTCGAACGGTATTTCCCGCTGGCCGAAGTATTCCTTCGGTGCCGTTCGGCTGGGTATCGGTTTGTACGGGATCGGGGATGCCCGCCTTAAGGACCAGTTGCGGCCCGCCTTTAGTCTGCGTTGCCGGATAGCCGCCATTAGCGAGCGGGAGGCGGGGGAGACGATCGGTTACGGTCGCCGGGGCGTACTGACCAGAGCCAGCCGCATCGCGACGATCAGTATCGGTTATGCGGATGGCTTACCCCGCTCGGCGGGGGAGGGGCGCTTTGCGGTAGCCGTGCGGGGGCAGCTGGCACCGACGGTGGGCGCGGTGTGTATGGATATGACGATGGTGGACGTGACGGACATTCCCGGGGTTAGGGCGGGGGAGGAGGTGGTTATTATCGGTGCGGGGCGCTCCGTGGAGGTATTAGCGGAGGTTGCGGGTACGATACCGTATGAGGTATTGACTGGGGTAGGGCGGCGGGTGCACCGGGTTTACGTGCGGGAGTGAGGTTGTTGAATGGTAAGACACCAATACGCCCACAAAGTAAAAGCGAGCATCCGGTTACCAATCGAAGTAAACCACGGCACCTAACGGACAACCACCTTTTCAAAGTAACTACGCCCACCGCGATCGAAGATGCGTAAGACCCGCATACCGCTACCCGGGGTGAGCGACAGCCGTTCGTGGGTACCTCCGATCGTTTGGGTCGATAGTACCCGACCGGTGATCTCTACTTCCTCGATCCTTCCGCCGATGAAGGATGCCGATAGCTCGACCGTTACCTGGCCGCTGGTCGGGTTAGGGTAAATCCGAAGGCCGGCGTCGCGGGCTTCCGTAGTGGATACGGAGAACAGGACCGTGAGTGCCGCGGTAGCATCGTCGCTGACGTTATCGTCCGAGGAAGTCGTTACCCGCGCGGTGACGGCGGCGGTTTCGTAGTCCGTAATGCCGCTCGGGGCAGCAAAGGTGTAAACAAACCCGGTGCCGGGGGCAATGGTATCGGTGAACGTCTCCTCGGCAACCAGGTTATCGTCTACGTAAAAGGCAACGGTGCCGCCGGGCACTACCTCCGTACCAGTATTGGATAAATAGAGGATGAGCTCATCACCCGTCGGATCACCTGGGCTTCCGGCAACGAAGAGGACTACGGAGTCGGCCCTGAGATTAGTGACCGCCGAGTAGGCCACGCTACTGTTTTCGATCAGGTAGCCAGCTATGCGATAGAAGGGTTCGGTATGGCCCGCGCCGTCGTAGCCGGTATTCAGCAGATTCGTGTACTCCTGCAGTTCGTAGTCCAGTGTAAGCTCGGTGCCGGTAAGGTCCGGGCTGAGGGCGTGCGACCAGGGCTGAACGGCTTGCCCCGGGCACCAACCGGCGCGGTTGAATCGCCAGGTGCCCAGTTGATTGGAACAGGTATTGTCGGCGCAGTCGGCTTTCCAAAGGCGGTGGTCGGCAACTTTGGCTCCGTTGACTACCAGCTGGTGGGTGCGCTCCAGGAACTCCGCCGCATTGTCGGTATTTCCCTGCCCGTGGCCGCTCATCGTCAGCCGGAAGCGACTCTCCTCGGTAGTGGGGGCGATGCTCACCATGCGCATCGGTAGGTCGTCGTCGATATTAGGATCGCCGTATACGTGGTACTGTCTGTTGTAGACCGGCGTCGAGCGGGTGTACCGCGGCGCGGCGCTACCGGCAACCATTTCCAAATCCGCGTTAAGCAGCCAGCCGGATGGGCCCCATACTTGGATGAATGATTTGAAGCTTACCGTACCGGCGAGTAAGTCCTTAAAGTCCGTCACGTCGACGACCCATTCCGGGCCCCCGCAGGGGATGCGGTAGGGGGTTATAAAGCGGGCTATTTCTAACTCTCCCCCCGGGGTTACGACGGAGAGGTTGCCGGTTTGGTCCCAGGGGTCACATCCCGTACTCGGGCAGGTTACGGACAGGTGGAGGAGCAGGCGCTCGTAGCGCTCCATATCCAGCGGGAGGTTTACGGTGGTGCTCTGGGTTTGCCCGGCCGAGCCGAAGTTGTGTTGCCGACTGGAGAAAAGGCTGATAGCCGGGTTCGTATTGATCAGGCCCGGCCGGCGATAAGTGATGGCGGCCTCGTCGTTGAGGCCGTTCATGTCCGCCGCAAGGGTAGTACCGGCCGTTAGCAGAAGTAGACTATCGTTGGTAAGATCGACCGGTTGCTCGAAAACCAGTGTCGCCTCCCCTCCGGCCGGGATGGTGTCCGTAAAGGTGGTTTGTAATAAGGGGGTACCGTTGACGGAGAGGGTGACCGGAACATCGAATACAGCCTCGCGCCCGTAATTATTAATGATTACCTGTGCCTTTACCGGGCGGCTGAAGACGGCCAGGGCATCCGGTGCGGTAATGGCCGAGACGCCGACATCGGTGGTGGGCACGGAGTAGCCTTCTCCCCAGGCTTCCTCACCCAAGCCCGTGAAAGTTGCCGCACAGTCTTCCTGCGCTAAGTTGGCCGAGGATAGCCCGGCCCCCTCGCGAAAGGGGAGGTAGGTGACTAGGCTGTCTTCCGTACCCGTGAGGTCGATCGTTCGGCTTGCCAACAGCTCCTCTTCGGAACGGGCGTACTCCCAAACGCGTACCTCGTCGATGGTGCCGTTAAATACCCGCCCCGGAAAGCCCGGCGAATCACCGATCGTGAGCGGGGCGCTGCTTAAAGCGGGGGTGCCCGAGAACGAGCCAGCGGCCTGGGGGACGCCATCGATGTACAGGGTCGCAACGCCGCCGCCCACGGTAGCCGCCACGTGGTACCACTGATTGAGGTTCATCAGCGCGTCCGTAGCCACTTCGAACCAACGCCCGTCGACGGACATCACGAAATTGAGCCGCCCGCCCTGCCCGGCGCGCAGGGCCCAGCCCGCATCCGGGTTGGTAGCGTCCTTGTTTACGACCGAGCCCTGCCAGAATTCCGGTTTCCATTCGGGGCTATAGATCCAAGCCTCCACCGTGAAGCCGCCCTCGATGGGAAAGCCCGCGGCATCGCACAGCCTCAGACTACCGGCGGTGCCATTAAGGGTGATGCCGAACTGGTCTTGTGCGGTCAGGGTAAATGCCAAACCGGCGCAAAAGTAAAGTAGTAACCATTTCTTCATCCGTCGTGGGTTGGGTTTAGTCGGGTAATATAGATGCTTAATTACTCGTAGTGACCTCTTGGCCCCCCCAAGTCACGCCAGCTGTTATCCGGGCGACGATCTTTGCCGTACTATTTAAGCGCGCTGACAATAGCTGCCTCCGACGGCTCGGCCGCTACGACGTGTTTCACGCCCAATTCCGTCAGTGCCTTACTCGTACTCGGCCCGATGGCCACGACCCGGCTCCTACCGGGGATCGGGTGGCACTTCAGGTAAGCTTTCACATTGAGTGGGCTGGTAAATACGTAGGCATCCGCGGTAATGCAATCGGGGTCATCCAGCGGGACGTTGTCGTAGCAGATCGCGTCCAGGATCTGGTAGTCCGCGCTTAGCATCCGTTGTACGCTTTTACGGCTGTACCGGGCGCGGGGGAAGAAGACCGTGCCGGGGGGGGTCGCTTCCATAAACTGCCGGGCGACGGCCACCGGATCGCCTACCCCTACGAAATCTACCGGCCAGCCTGCTTCCTCAAGCACCCGCGCGGTACCGCTTCCCATTGCTCCTAACTTCGGAAACCTTTGCACCTGCGCTACGCGCCCAATACTGAATTCAACCGCCCGCGCACTGTAAAAGAACCAGGCGTCCGCCCGCTGCGGCGGCGTGAAGGGCACTTCGGTAAACGTCAGTAGCGAACGGTCGATTACGGTGTGCCCGCCCGCGGCGGCCCATAGGGATAGGGGGCTGTCGGTTTCGAGCTGGCGGGTGATGAAAATGGTGGGCATGGTAATTTACATAGACCATATTAGCCGGCGATAGGTTCGGCCCGGTCGGGCAAACCAATCCATCGCCCTACACCGCCATCAACCAAACCCTACACTCGGCGTTCTCCCTCCACAACATAAGCATATGCTCGGCTGGCGCTTCAGAAACTACTTACCCGGGGAGGGCGACGAAACGGACTTCGACAAACTCCTCAAGCTCTTTCAGGAGCTCCTTACCCATACCTCGGGTAACGTGCAGGAGGCCTTACAGTGGCTCACGCAGCTCGACCGCCAGTACGAGCTGACGAACGACGATTACAGCCTCGGCGACTTCATTCAGGAGCTGATCGATAAGAACTACATCAAACCCGGGGATGGCCCCGGCAACCCGCCATTCGTACCCACCGCGAAAATGGAAGGGGAGATACGTCAGAAGGCACTCAAGGACATCTTCGGTGAGATCAAGAAGTCAAAGCGCGGCAACCACTCCGCGCGCTATTCCGGGCGGGGGGACGAGCGGACCGCCGAACGCCGGCCCTTCGAGTTCGGTGACGCACTCGATAAATTGGCCGTCTCCGAAAGCCTCCGCAACGCCCAGATCAACCACGGTATCGACTCGTTCTCACTGACGCAAGACGACCTGGAAGTCTACGAGACTCACTACCAGGCGCAGATGTCGACGGTGTTGATGATCGACATCAGCCACTCCATGATCCTGTACGGGGAGGACCGGATCACGCCCGCCAAGAAGGTAGCCATGGCGCTCTCCGAATACATCACAACCCGCTTCCCGAAGGATACGCTGGACATCATTGTATTCGGTAACGACGCCTGGCCGGTGGAGATCAAAGACCTGCCCTATCTGCAAGTCGGCCCTTACCATACCAATACCGTTGCCGGCCTGGAGTTGGCCATGGACATCCTGCGCCGCCGCCGCAACCCGAACAAGCAGATATTTATGATTACCGATGGTAAGCCAACGTGTATCAAACGGGGGAAGCGGTATATAAAAAATTCCGCCGGCCTCGATCGTACCATTATTAACCGGACGCTTAATCTGGCCGGCCGCCTACGCAAACTCGCCATTCCCGTAACTACCTTTATGATCGCAAAGGACCCCTGGCTGGTGCGCTTCGTCGAGAAATTTACCGAAACGAACGGCGGCAAAGCCTACTTCTCCGGCCTGGGTGGATTGGGTGACTTCATTTTTCGCGATTACAAGAATAATAAGAATAAACGCTAGCGATGCGCCAAGGACTATTCATTTTATGCATGCTGTGCTGTTTTTGCGAGTCCGCAGGTGCACAGAACCTGGTTGAGCGCAGGGTTGAAATAACTACCCAACTGCTACGTTGGAAGCTCGGGCTGCATACGCCCCCCGAAGCATCCGCCGACCCGCTCGATCCGGTGCTGCAGGACCAGGCTTTGGTCTACCGCGCCGCCCGCCCCCACCTGGCCTTCTTCTGTCGCCTGGAGATCAACGAAGCCGCCGGTGGGGCGATCCCCGCCCGCTTCCGCCTCGGCGGGCATACCTATTGGCAGGAAAACCTCCGCCGCCGATGACGACGCCTACCGCCACCACCACCGATACCGTGCGGGAGCTGACCGTCAGGGATGCTAACGAGTTCCTCCGCCTGCGCCGTGAAAGCTTCCTCAAAGCGCCCCTCTCCTTCGCCCTCAGCCCCGACGATCCAATCGACCGCGCCTCGGTCGAAGAGCAGTTGCGTGAGTGCGGGCCGGAAAATTTCGTTCTCGGCTACTTCCTGGGGGAGCGCCTCGTCGGTACCTTCGGCCTGCGTCGGATGCCCCACGTAAAACGCCGCCACCGGGCAATGATCCATACCGTTTACGTGAGTGAGCAGGCCAGGGGCAAGGGGGTGGCCCGCCGGTTACAACGGGCCTGTATCGAGCGGGCAAGGGCGATCGAGGGCCTGGACCGACTCATTCTATCCGTATCCCACCACGCGGCGGGTGCCCTGCGGCTGTACCGCCAGGCCGGCTTCGTAGAGTTCGGCAGGGAGCCGGGGGCAGCCCGCACCGGCTCGACCCCGATGGACGAAATTCATATGTTGCTGGATCTATAGTTCCCGATAATTTGAGTATGCTACACTTGCTTCGCGTAAGTTGTGCTCATTAAGATCCAGCAAAGACAATGATGAACAATAAAGTAGCCGTGATCACCGGCGGCAACGGCACCCTGGGCGGTGCGTTCGTACAAGCCCTCGCCGGGCAAGGTGCCCAAGTCTATATTTTAGGACGCAACGAGGAGAAGTCCGCCAAAGTAGTGGAAGCGTTCGCGGGCAAGGGGCTGACCATTCATGCCGTCAGGTGCGACGTATTAAAAGAGGGCGAGGTCGCAGGTGCCGTGAATGAGGTGATGAGCAAGGCCGGCCGCGTCGATATACTCGTGAACGGCGCCGGAGGCAACCGAGCCGGCGCAACGGTCGGCCCGGACCAATCCATCTTCGACCTCGGCATCGATGACTTTCGCGGGGTCAACGACCTCAATCTGCTCGGTACCGTCATTCCGAGCATCGCCTTCGCAAAGCCGATGGTAGAGCAGGGGAGTGGATGCATCGTCAACATCTCCTCCATGGCCGCCCTGCTGCCGATCACCCGGGTCGTGGGTTACAGCGCCGCTAAAGCAGGCGTGGACAACTTTACCCGTTGGCTTGCCGTCGAGCTGGCCGGTAAATACGGCGAAGGCATCCGGGTTAACGCCATCGCCCCCGGCTTCTTCATCGCCGAACAGAACCGCAGCTTACTGACCGAGCCCGACGGCAGCCTCACACCGCGCGGGAAGACCATCATCAGCCAAACCCCCGCCGGCCGCTTCGGTGAGCCGGAAGAACTGATGAGCACCCTGCTTTGGCTCTGCGACGACCGCTCCAAATTTGTCAACGGCATCGTCGTGCCGGTAGACGGCGGGTTCAGCGCTTTTTGTGGCGTCTAATTATTTCGTAGCTCACTTTAAGGTTAATGCAACAACTAGAACAAACCTGGCGCTGGTACGGCCCCGATGACCCCGTCAGCCTTGCCGACATCCGCCAGGCGGGCGCTACCGGCGTCGTCACCGCCCTCCACCAAATACCCAACGGGCAAGTGTGGCCGCAGGAGGCCATTCGGCAGCGAAAGGATACGATCGAACGCGCCGGCCTTCGCTGGTCCGTCGTCGAAAGCATCCCCGTCCACGAAGACATCAAGCGCCGCAGCGGCAACTACGAAGAGTGGATCGCCAACTACCAGACCAGCATCCGCAACCTTGCCGCCCGTGACGTTCGCGTGGTCACCTACAACTTCATGCCGGTCATGGATTGGACGCGGACTGACCTGAGCTACCAGCTCCCGGACGGATCGGAAGCCCTCTACTTCAACTGGCCCGCCTTCACCGCCCTCGACCTCTTCCTGCTTAAGCGACCGGGGGCGGAGCGCGACTATACCCCGGAGCAGCGGGCCGCAGCAAAAGCCGCCTTCGATAAGATGACGGCTGAAAAGCGCAGGCGGTTGGTGGATTACGTCATAGCCGGCCTGCCCGGCGGCACCACCGAAAGCCGGCCTTCTCTTGCCGCGTTTCAGGAACTCCTCCACACCTATAAAGACATCGACGCCGACAAACTACGCGAACACCTTACGCTGTTTCTGCGGGCCATCGCCCCCGTCGCGCAGGAAGTCGGCGTAAAGCTGGCCATTCACCCGGACGACCCCCCCTTCCCCCTCCTCGGCCTTCCCCGCGTGATGAGTACCGAAGCCGACGCCCGCCACCTGCTGGAGGCGGTCGACGTACCGGCCAACGGCCTCTGTTTCTGCACCGGCTCCTTCGGTGCCCGGCCCGATAACGACCTCCCCACCATGATCGAACGATTGGGGAGCCGCATTCACTTTGCCCACCTACGCGCTACCAAGCGTGATGCGGCGGGCAACTTCTTCGAAGCCGACCACCTCGATGGCGACGTAGATATGTACGCGGCCGTGCGCAACCTCCTCGCCGCCGCTACGAAACAAAACGTACGCATCCCGATGCGCCCCGACCACGGCCACCGGATGCTGGACGACCTGCACAAGCGCACCAACCCGGGCTACTCCGCCATCGGTCGACTTCGCGGCCTAGCCGAGTTGCGCGGGCTGGAACTGGGCATCCGGCGTAGCCTATCCTAATGCTTAGAGTGTATTCGTACCTTATCCTTTCCACCAACGCACGACCCGGCATGAATGGCTTTCGCACCTGCGCGCTGATCTTACTGCTCCTTCCCCTCGCCTCCTGCCAGAATCTGGGCGGAAGCAAGACGGTCTATTTGGCGCATACCCTCCCGACCTCCCACCCCGTCCACCAGGGGATGGAAGTCTTTGCGCAGTCCGTCCGGGAGCTATCCGGCGGCACCCTCGACGTCAAGATCTTCCCCGACGGTCAGCTGGGTAGCGAACGCGAGGTGCTGGAGTTGCTACAGATCGGCAGCATTGCTATGACGAAGGTGAGCGCGGCAACGATGGCCAATTTCGCCCCGGAATACAAAGTACTCGGGGTGCCCTACATTTTTCGGGATAAAGACCACATGTTTTCCATTTTAGACAACCGGGTCGGGGAGGAAATACTGACTTCCGGCGTACCTTATTTGCTCCGGGGGTTGTGTTTCTACGATGCCGGTAGCCGAAGCTTCTATACGGTAGAAAAACCCATCAAAACCCCGGCTGACCTGAAGGGTATGAAGATTCGCGTCATGAGCAATCAGATGGCGGTCGATATGGTCAATGCCATGGGCGCTTCGGCCACCCCGATGGCCTACGGCGAGCTTTATTCCGCCCTCGAGCAGGGTGTCGTCGACGGAGCGGAAAACAACCCACCCAGCCTGGTCACCTCCCGCCACTACGAAATTGCGAAGTACTACACCCTCGACGAGCACAGTTCGGTGCCCGACGTATTGGTCATGGGCGAACGCTACTACAACGCTCTGAGCGAGCAGGAGCAGAAATGGGTGATGGCAGCCGCTAAGCAGTCCGCCGAGGCCCAGAAGGTATTTTGGCGGGAGAACGTGGAGGCCTCCATGCGGGTGCTGGGCGAGGCCGGCGTGGAGGTTTTCCAACCGGAGAAATCCCTTTTCGCCGAGAGCGCCAAATCCGTACTGGAGGAGTTTGCCAAAGACCCCCGTATGCAGCGCTTAGTGGAACAGATTCAACAGTGAAAATTTAGCGACCGACCATATGGGGCAAGCGTATACCACCATCAACCGAATTATTGAAATCTTCCTCATCGTCGTCTTTGGCCTGTTGGTCGTCGACGTACTGGGTCAGGTGATCAGCCGCAAATTACTGGGCCAGTCTTTCACCTTCACCGAGGAGTTGGCCCGCTACTCCCTGATCTGGCTGGCCATTCTGGGGGCCGCCTACCTGAACGGCCAGCGGGAGCACCTCGCCATGGATTACTGGCTGAATAAGCTCCCGCCGGATGCCAGGGTACGAAGGCTGCGTACCATCGAATTGATTATGGCCGGTTTTGCCTTAATAGTTATGGTCATTGGTGGGGGGAACCTCGTCTACACGACGTTGCGGCTGGGTCAGACGTCTCCGGCACTCGATATTCCGCTGGGGATCGTCTACGCCATCGTACCGTTTAGTGGGCTGCTCGTCATCTTCTATAGCCTATACAACTATTCGCGCCATGAGTATTGAGATGATCAGTATTCTGATGCTCTTCGCGAGCTTTTTCGGTTTGTTGTACTACGGGGTGCCGGTGGCTTACAGTATCGGGTTATCTACGACGATGACCATCCTGCTGAACATCTCCTTCCTTCCGGGCATCACTACGGTAAGCCAGCGGATGACGACCGGCATCGATAGCTTCCCCCTGTTAGCCATACCCTTCTTCGTACTGGCCGGAGAGCTGATGAACCGGGGTGGGGTAGCTAATCGATTGATCAACCTGGCCAAATCGTTGGTCGGGACGATGCCGGGGGGGCTTGCCTACGTCAATACGCTGGCCGCAATGCTGTTTGGGGCCATTTCGGGCTCGGCCGTAGCGGCGGCTTCCGCCATCGGTAGCGTTATGACGGATCGGATGGAAGAGGAAGGCTACCCGCGACCGTTCAGCGCCGCGATCAACATTACCGCCTCGACTACCGGCTTATTGATCCCGCCAAGCAACGTGCTCATCATCTACGCACTCGCCAGCGGCGGGGCGGCTTCGGTGGAGGCGCTTTTCATCGCCGGCTACGTACCCGGTATACTGGTCGGGCTGGCGCTGATGGGTGTTGCTGCCGTGATCGCTCACCAACGGAAATTCAAGCGGGGGGAGCGCACGAGTTTCTCCCAGCTGTTCAAGGATTTTCAACGTGCCTTTTTTAGTCTGTTGATGCTGGTCGTGGTCGTCGGCGGTATCGTGCTGGGCTTCTTTACGGCTACGGAAGCCGCCGCCGTAGCGGTCGCTTACGCGCTGTTATTGGGCTTCGCTTACAAGACGCTGACGGTGAGGAACCTGCCGGAAGTCTTCCTGAGTAGCGCCAAGACGACCGCGGTCGTGATGTTTCTCATCTGTACGAGCATGGCCATGTCGTGGCTTTTCTCCTTCGAGAGTATCCCGCAGATGATGACGGATTTTCTGTTGAATACGGTCGATAGCCCCATCCTCATCTTCCTGCTGATCAACCTGACGCTGCTTGTATTCGGCACCTTTATGGACATGACCCCGGCCGTTCTGATCTTCACCCCGATCTTTCTGCCCGTGGTCGTTAGCCTGGGCATGGACCCGGTGCATTTCGGTTTGGTCATGGTGCTTAACCTCTGTATCGGCCTTTGTACGCCTCCCGTCGGCACGATTCTGTTCGTCGGTGCCGGCATTGCAAAGATCTCGGTAGCCAAAGTCATCCGGCCACTGCTACCTTTCTTGGGCGCTATGATCGCCGTCTTGTTACTGATCACCTTTGTAGAAGACCTCGTGCTTTGGCTGCCGCGTCTATTCGGTCTCTAAGCCCGCATCCCCGATTCGGTGCGGGGCTGGAGGAAAGCCAGCCCGCGCCCCCGCAAAAAATATCCTGCCCTTAAGATGTTATCTTTGCGGCTTCAAATTTCTATCGCGAACCCGACTTCACAACTATGTTTGACAACCTCAGCGACCGCCTCGAAGGCGCCTTCAAGACCTTTACCGGGGATAATAAAATTACGGAGATCAACGTGGCCACAAGCCTCAAAGAGATCCGCCGCGCCCTCGTTGCCGCCGACGTTAACTACAAGATAGCCAAGGAATTTACCGACAACGTCAAGCGGAAGGCGCTCGGCACCGAGAACGTCCTTAAAGCCGTAAAGCCCGGCCAGTTGATGGTGAAGATCGTCCAGGACGAACTGACCGAGCTAATGGGCGGCCAGTCCGTCGGCATTAACGTGAAAGGCGAGCCGGGGGTCGTGCTGATCGCCGGCCTCCAGGGCTCCGGTAAGACGACCTTTACCGGCAAACTGGCTAAGCACTTAAAGGAAAAGCGGAAGATGAAAGTGCTGGTAACGGCCTGTGACGTTTACCGCCCCGCCGCTATCGACCAGTTGACCGTCCTCTCCGAACAGGTCGGCGCCGGCATTTACAAGGAACCGGAAAACAAGAACCCGGTCGAGATCGCACTCAACGCCATCGGCCACGCCCAGGATAACAAATACGACGTAGTAATCGTCGACACCGCCGGCCGCCTGAGCGTCGATGAGGCAATGATGCAGGAGATCAGTGACGTACGCGATGCCATCAGCCCCAACGAAACGCTGTTCGTCGTTGACTCTATGACCGGGCAGGATGCCGTCAACACCGCCAAGGCCTTCAACGACCGCATCAACTTCGACGGCGTCGTACTTACGAAGCTAGACGGCGATACCCGCGGCGGGGCCGCCCTATCGGTAAAGTATACCGTACAGAAGCCCATTAAATTCGTCTCCACCGGTGAGAAGATGGAGCAGATGGACGTCTTTTACCCCGACCGTATGGCCCAACGCATCCTGGGTATGGGTGACATCATCTCTTTCGTAGAACGCGCTCAGGATCAGTTCGACGAGGAGGAGGCCAAGCGCCTCGAGAAGAAGATGAAGAAGAACAAGTTCGACTTCAACGACTTCCTCGGCCAGCTAAATAACCTGAAGAAAATGGGCGACATCAAATCGCTCCTCAACATGATCCCCGGCATGAAAAAGGCCCTGGGTGACATTGAGATCGACAACTCGGCCTTCGGTAAGGTCGAATCCATCATTCAGTCCATGACCCCCGAAGAGCGGGCGCGGCCGGAACTGATGAGCATGAGCCGCAAAAAGCGCATCGCCCGTGGCTGTGGTCAAGGTATGGAAGACGTCAACCGCTTCATCAAGCAGTTCGACCAGATGCGGAAGATGATGCATAAGATGAGCAACAACCCGGCTATGATGGGCATGGGCGGCGGAGGCGGCGGAATGATGGGCAAGGGGCGTCGTCGTTAACTCCGTACTTACTTACTCAGAGTAGCTAACAAATAAAGGGCCGTTCGAAAGTGATTTCGAACGGCCCTATTTTATTGCCTAAGCGTAAGTCCGACTTACTGCTTGAACAATTTGCGTCGGGCGGCAATGTTGCCCTTGCCATCGGTCAGTACCAGTAGGTACATCCCAGGTGAGAGCGCACTCATATCGACGCTACCCGTACCGTTCGCGCCAATGTCGATGGCGGTCGGGCGGTAGATGACCTGACCGGTCAGGTTCATCAGCGAGATTTCAGCACTGCCAAGGAAGTTGGCACCTACCCTGAAGTTGGCCGTACCGATAACGGGGTTCGGATAGACGGTAAAGTCCGTAGGGTTAGCCACAACTCCGACGGCGTCCTGCCGCGGCCGGTCTTTTGCGATGGCTCGCTGCAGGTCGACCGAATCGGAAACAACCACGAAGTTAACGTTCAGCGGGAAGGTGGCGAAGCCTCCGCCGCCGCTCAGTTCGTAAGAGGTAGCGGTTACGGTGTTCGCCCCCAGCGGGAAGGCTAACGAGCGGTAGTCGCTCGGTCCGTTGTCGCCTCCGATTGCGTAAGGCAGTTTGTTCTCGGTCCTAAAGCCTACCTGGCCGTTTAGATCGAATACTACGCTACCGATTTCATCACCGTTACCCACGGCTACGATATTAAATCCGCCGGAAGGGAACTGGCTGATGTTGACCGTATCACCGTTTTCCAGCGATCCCAGGCTTTCGTCCGTATCGGGGTCGATCAAGAGGAAGTCGATAACTTCCCCGATCGGTTTGAAGTCTATGACATTGAAAGTAACCGTTAGGCCGTTGCCCTCATTACCCGTGCCGCGGCTTCCGCTGAATGCCGTAGCCGTTATCGTGTTGCTCCCGGTCGGGAATACCAGCGATCGGTAGTCGTTCGGTCCGTTGTCACCTCCGATTGCGAAGGGTGCCTTATTCTCCGTTCTAAAGCCAGTCACTCCGTTTAGATCGAAGATGACGCTACCGGCGGCACTATCACCCAGGACGGCTACGACGTTGAATCCGCCGGAAGCGAAGTCATTTAGGTTCACCGTGTCAGCGTCTTCCAATGTACCGAGTATCTCGTCGGTGTCAGGGTCGATCAGGAGGAACTCAGTAATCTCAGGTCCATCTTTGACGGTAATCTCTAAGGGGACGATCACCTCGGGGTTGGCCGGATCGTTGCTTACGACAAGAATCTCAGTCTGAGATACTCCGACGGGAAAGGTATCGGTATCTATCGCAATTTCAACCTCACCACAGTCGCCGGGCGCAATGGAATCCCTGACGGCCGGGCTAGGTAGTACGGTATAGAAGAGCGTAGATCCACCGTCATTACAGATGAACAGCGTTTCGGTAACGGTACGCCCTCGGAGTACTTCCGCGGAAAGGGACGCCGGGAATACGGCGACGACCGGTGGGGCTACCGAAGAGCCGAATATGGTGATGTCAGCGTCCTCAACGCCTGCGGTAGAACTGGTGACGGTAATTACAGTCGCATCGTCAAATGCTTCCGTAGGGGTAAACAGCACCGGTGCCTCCACGGAAATACCTGGCCCGAGTGTAAAGGGTACTTCAAGATCGACAACAAATACGTCCTCCGAGGAAGTAATCGAATTGACTTCCAACTCTTTCGTACCGGTGTTTTCAATGAAGAAGGAGCCTTCATTGGTGTCGCCAATAAAGGTGCGAGGAAAGGTGAGCGATTCCGGCAACACGGTCAGCTCCGGCGTGCCGAGTACGGTAAGATCGAACTCAACGGTACTGCGGGACTTATCGGGGGAGTTGCTGGACAGCACCAGATCGTCCTGGAACACCCCGTCGATCAGGTCGGTCGCATCTAGCGTAACCTCTATATCCCGGGAGCCACCTGCCGGCACGACGCCGGATACGCGACTGACGCCGGAAATGAAAGAAGTGATCGGTCGCTGCGGTAACAGGAAGCGGACGGCTAAGCTATCCTTGATGTAATCGGTATTGAAGGCAACTTGCGCTCCGTCCGTAGCGTCACTGTTCTCGATGCCGACCGTAGCAAAACTTCTTTCGGAGAAGGTCTCCACGTCTTCGTAGAACACGTCGATCGTTCCGTCCGGGTAGAGCACGATCTGGAACGTCGCCGTCTCTTCGGACGAGCCGAAGAAGCTTTCTTCCATGTCGGTGTATTGCACTACGAATCGATCCTCGAAAGCCTCGTAGTGAATGGTACCGCCTTGCTGCGGGTTGAAGTTGGTCCAGAAGCCGGCAATGATGTTGTTGACGTCGTCCTGCTCCGGGATCTGGCCGTTAAGGAATACGGCGCCGGCCGCCTCTTGGAAAGCAAGGAAGCCATCCGCGTAGATGAACAGTTCGGTGTAGATGTCTCCGTAAAAGAAGAATGGGAACGGAAGGGCCGTTATGGTGGCTCCGCTAAAGCCTACGTCGTCACTTACATCCGTACCGGTCGTGGAGATGTCCGTGTAATTATACACGGGGCCACCTTCCTCATCGTTATCGATCCAGGTATAGCCGTAGTCGAGGTCCGTTCCTACGCTGTTTTGTACCGGGTGACCCCGCCGTGCGTCGACGAAGGTTTCCTCGGTCACCGCCGTCGCAGGTTCGGCGAATGCAATGAACTCGGTATTGTTGAGTACCACGTCGGGCTGAGCCAGCGCGGCTTCGGCTGCGAACCTCGGGAAGGAGTAGATCAACGGGGAGCTGCCTTCGTTGCTGAGGGTAACCACGACGTCCTTGGTCTCACCGGCGGTAATGGTTTCGGACACCTGTAGTGGGTCGAACACGGCGATCGGGGGTTCGACACCGAGCCCGTTCACTACGACTTCTAGGGTTTCGTCTCCTGGCGCATCCGTTGCGACGGTGATGATACCATTGTAGTTATCTACGGCGGTAGGAGCAAACGTCACGGTCACCGGCAGGGAATCTCCCGCCGCGATCAACCCACTTTCGGGTTCGACGGTAAATTCGGCGACATCGGAAGTAATACTATTTACGTTAAGGACGGCCAGGCCATCGTTAATCACGAAAATAGTTTCTTCCTTTTCAGCTCCGATGAAGACGTTGTCGAACAAGATGAACTCATCACTGAGGTCCGCACCGGCAGCTTGGCCGGAGACTTCGAACCGAGTAGCTACCTCCACGACCGGATCGACGGGATCATTACTATTTACGAGAATGTCGGTTTCGTACACGCCGTTAGCCAGGTCTCTTCCTCTGAAGGAGGCAGTAACCGTTACCGATTCCCCGGGGGCTAAGGTATCCGATGAAGGCTCTAGTACGATGTAGGGGGCACTTCCGTCGCTCAACGCCCGGGCCAGAATGATAAACTCATCATCCGGGTTATCCCAGGTCTCGCCGGCGTCAATACTGAATAGATTTGCGCCCGGGCGGACTAAGCCACCTTCGTCTACGGCCTGGGGGTTATCGATGCCAGCGGGGTATTTATGCACTACCCAGAAGCTTTCACCGGCCTGGAAGGTCAGTGCTTCGTTCAATATTTCCAGTTGGAAGTCGCCTATCTCACTTTCGGCACCTACTACCTGAGAGGTAAGTAACCGACCGGTAGCGGGGGTTTCGCCGCCTAGGTAAACTTCTAAAATAACGGCCGGGTCGGTCACGTCCGAAGTACTGTAGTAATTACGCACGGCGGTCAGGGTGAATTCTTCTACCGGGTCGAAACGGATCGCGCTGCTGATGGGGATTGAGGGGTCATTGACCCCAATGAAGTTGGTCGGTTCGTTCGAGCCGGAATCGTAAAACAGGGAGTCCGTAAACGCTACGTTGAACGAAGTGGGAACTTCCCGCGTCAACGCTGACGAAGGAAGAGTAGGTACGGCTTCAACCGAAACGTACTCGGCTAGGCGGGTATTCCCCAGCCCATAGTCCCGCAGATCCAGTGAGGCTACGGAAACGCCGGGTGTCGATACGCCGTCATCGAAGCTAGTAGCTCCGAACGCGGTAGTAAAGGTCAGGTCGTTCTGGCCCTCATTGGAGACCGTGAAGGATCTGGTGGCGACCGCGGGGCCGTCGGTCCGCGTGTCAACCGCCGCGCTCAGGGAGTCTGGCGCCACGACGATAGTGGGTGGGGTAGTAACTACGAGCGTCACCGGAATGGCTACCGTCGAATTATCCAGGTCGTTACTGTTGACGTTGATCGTGGCGAAGTAGGTGCCCGGTATGAGGATTCGGCCGTCATACCTGACCTCCAAAGTCGCTGCCTCATCCGGGGCAACCGTACCCTCGGTAGGGGTCACGGTAAGAAAGAAGGCATCCGGGTCGCCATCGATGATTTCCAGATTGTCGATATCCAGCGTAGAGCCGGTCACTTCCATGGGGGAAAGCAGCGCGATCTGATCTATCCGCGTGGCAAACGCAATCCCCGAAAAGACGACCTCACCGTCAAAGACAAGGTCGAAGGTCGACTCATCCTGGTCTACCACGACCTGGAGGTTGAAGTACCCATCGGGGGTGGTCTGTTCTATGCGGACGAAATCGCTCGCCCCGAGCTCCAGTACGTCAATAGTTTGGTCCGGATTGAAACGAACGCGCGTGATCACGGTTCCGACGGCGATTGACTGCGGGATGAACTCCCAGGTTACCCCGGATCCGGAAATGCTTATGTCGGCGGATGCGATCATCAACGGCTCGGTCCCGGTTTCCGTAACGGGGCTCAGTGCAAGAGCCGACCCACCGAGCCCGTCAGAGCGGGAGCGGAGGTGCAAAGACCCACTCGTCGGGTTTTCGTCGGTTATTACGTAGTTGCCCAGGTCTCTACTAAACCAACCCATCTGGCCGTTTAGATCGCCTATGTCGAAATCCTCGAAATCGGCAGCATACAGGTTCGCGGCTACCTTTTGTATGCCGTCATCCGAAGAGCTAAGTGCAGTGGCAAGTGGATTACCCGAACCGGTTGCAGCGACGCTTTCGCGCGTGAAGCCGTTCTGTGAAATGCTTTGCTGGGTTTGCTCTACCCGTGAGGCAAACGTACTCGTGGGGTTGGCGGGGAGCACGTCAACGGAAAAAGTCAGGTCGGCATCGCCCGTGTTTAGGATCGTTAAGTCTTCGGTTGCTACGGAGAACTGAATCACCGTATCCACGAAAATCGTCGGGTCTACCTCGATGCTTGGTGCCTCGGTGCCGTCCAGTACCTGGATGACGACCCCTACGGTTACGGTGTCCTCACCGTCCACTACGATCAGGTCGATGCTCTCCTCATAAATACCTCTAGGCAGATCGGTGGTGTTGATCTCGACTACCAGGGTTTCGCTTGCGAGGCTGGCTATGGTGGCCTCATCGCCGGAAGGGAAAGAGATGAAGGAGCCGCCGGGGCTAGCCTGCGCTAGGACCGTTATTGCTTCTTCGGAAACATTGTCTAATTCAATCTCTCTGGTTATGGAAGTATCTACTCCGATTACCTCGGTGATTACACCGGGGCTCACCCGTAGCGGCCCGGTATCGTCGACGCTGAACACCCAGCCTAAGTCCCGAAAAAGACCCCGTGTGATGTCACCGATGTCGAAGTTAGATTCCTGGGAGCCGACCTGAGGCGTCATCAGCGAGTTGGGGTCGCCGGCGGGGAAGCTGCCTTCGTTCCAGTGAGAAATACTGGAGCCACCTCGGTAGGGGCGCGGGGCAAAGATCTGGGGAGTCTCGTCGTCAAAGCTCTCAAGGGTATTGGGCCCGTCAATGAATAGGTTGTCGCTGATGAGCTGGTCGCCCAAATCTATGGATGGGCTGGGGAACTCGGTGAGCTTAGTGCCGTCACCGTTGATGATGAAGGTGTTGTAGATGCCCGTAAAGTCCAGGCCGAAGCCTTCGAAGGTGCCCGTTCCGTCATCGAAGTACTCGTCCAGGCTAATGAAGCCAAGACCATGGCCGGCCTCGTGGAGTGCTACGGTTACAAAATCGAACTCTCCGGGGCCCGGTTGGCCGTCCGTTCCGAAGTACCAGTTGATTCCGTTGCCGATATTTACTCTTAGGTCGAATTCCTGCGTCGGGTCCAGTACCTCACCGGCCAGCGTATTCGCCAGGGCCGCGTTGTAGTACACGTCGGGGACGGGCGCGCCATCGAAGTTGTTAATGACGTAAGTCGGCCCGGCTGATGCCAGTACGCCCGGGCCGAGGTCGGCAAAATCGGCGAATATCCGGATCGGGACGGAAGAAACGATCTCACTGGCCCAAATGTCGAGCGCAAACTGAAAGGCGGCCTGTACGTCGGGGTCGGCTTGGGCACCGGGGCCGAAGGTCACGTCGAACTCCGCCGTGGCGTTCTCCCGCAACGACTTTTGAAAGGCGGCCGTGCGCTTAGGAACGGCGTGGCTGGTGTGCTGATCCTCGAAGTGGGCGGGGCAGGACGTCATCGGCCCTGGGAGTATGGTGCTCTTTTGCGCCCGGGCGAACGCCACGGAGGTAATGAGCAGAAAGAGGGCCAGATACAGCCTGGCCGGGTGATAACCCCCGGGTCGATTATCGAAATGGTGGTAGCGTTTGTTCATGTTATGGCTTTAAGTAAAGGCCCTTAACAGTTCCATCCAGCAGCATAACATCCGAATATGAAGTAGCTACATTGATTTCGGTCAAACAGCTTAAGTGGTTTGCGTACGGAAAGACTGTCGATTACACGGTAATCGTGGTAAAAGGCAAGGTCAGGTTAGGGAATGATATATGGATTTTCGGATGTAAGCCGAAAGTAATTATTTGAAACTGGAAATCAGTGATTTGAAACCCCTATTTAGCTACTCTCCGTCATTTTACTCAAACATTGTCATCGGATGTCATTCAGCCGCTAAAGCTTCCGTAGTTGGTTGATCGTAGCGCGCAAGTCTTTTGGGTACGGCGCTTCAAAAATCATCTTCTCCTCCGTAGCGGGGTGCGTAAAGCTTAGCCGTAGGGCATGGAGCGGTGCGCGCGCCAGCAGCGGCCGTTCTTCTTTCTCCCTACCGAGGTTGTAGCGCCGTTTGATCTCGGATAGCTTGAACTCGTTACGCGTGCCGTAATCGGGGTCGACCATCAAGGGGTAGCCGGCGTAAGCGAGGTGAACCCGTATCTGGTGCGTTCTGCCCGTAAAGATCTGCGCCCCGACCAGACTGAACTGGTGGCCGAACGCCTCCATTTGCTTGAAAATCGTCAAAGCGTACTTCCCCCGGTTACTGACCATCATCCTGCCCGCCTTACCCGGGTTACTGGCGATGGGTTCGTCTACTTCGATCTCCGAGCCCCCGGGCTGCCCCTCGACGAGCGCGTGGTAGACCTTACCTACTTCCCGTTGCTCGAACTGCCGGTTCAGTTCCCGGTGCGCCGCCGCGGTACGCGCGAACACGATGACGCCGCTCGTCGGGCGGTCCAGTCGGTGCACCGGTAGGATCGGGTCGCCATACCGCTCACCCAGCAGTTTGTTAAGGTTCGGAATCTCGGGGTTGTAGCGATCCGGGACGGACAAAAGCCCGGCAGGTTTGTTGACGACGACCAGGTGTTCGTCAACGTGTAAAAGGTCCAGTTTCATGGGCGAAAGATACGCTGAGCGGATAGGCCGATAGTTACGGACAAAAAGAAAGCCGAGCGCCCTTAGGTAGGCGCCCGACTATTATCGTTCATCTATCAATTATGAAAGTTAGCAACATCGGGTCATGAGAACCCCAAAAGGTTTATTTACGGAGACGCTGTAAAAAGTCGGAAGCAAAAAAAACTCCGATCGCAATAGTATAGGTCATCTTCTTTCACTACAAAGATGCGACGCGGTCGCTGCTTCCGCACATAACAGTTTACTTACAGTGTGAACCGCAAAAGACTTAAAATCCGCACTTTAGCTTGTAAAAACAAGCGTTGAGACCGAGAAGTGTGAAGGTTTTCTCACTCTTCCTCCGCCGAGTCCTGTCCTTTTATTTGTTCCGGCGCCGTCTTCGCGGCCGTATTGCTTACCGAAGGGGTGATGATTTCGCTAAAGGCGACGAAATTAGCGATCTGCTTGCCCGGCCGTTCGGAGCGCTTGGTACGCCCCCGGCGCTGCGCCTTGCCGGCTGAGATGGCCGCGGCTGCCGCTTCGAGCTTACTGGCCTCTTCCGAGCTGATGGCCCGTTGGCCGATTTCGGCGGCGATCTTGGCTTTGGCAGCTTCGGCGGCGGCACGCTCGGCGTCCTTTTTGGCGCGCTTTTCGGCCCGGCGCTTTTCCTGCTCGACCTTCTTTTCCAGGTTAGCCTTGGTCTTCTCCATGTCATCCAGCTTCGCTTGCTTGCTGGTGACGCGGGATTCGATCATGATCACCTTTGCCTGGCGGATCTGTTTTTCCAGCTGACCGTCCGTACGCTCGATGCGGCGGTGCTCGAATTTAAGGTCCTCCTTGTCGCGGCCGATGCTGCTGCGCATCCGGTCCATCGCCTTATTCAGGCCTTCCAGTCGGGAAGCTATCCGGCCCACGGCCCCACCCGCCTGGTTGCTACCGCCCTGCCCGCGTTTGGTCTTTACGGCCTTAAAGGCCGCGTCGATGCGGTTGTATATCGCGTCGCGGTCTTCCTTGGTGAACTTGACCTGATGAAATTTTCGCTGGATGTCCCGTAATTCGTTAAAGACCTTATTCAGGTGGGTGCCTTCCTGGATGGTGCCCTCCGCTTTCTCTAACAGTGCGTTGAAGTTAGCTACCTGTTTGGTGGATTCCTCGCGGTACTTCTCGTTGAGCTGGTCGCGCATCTTTTTTAGCGCATCGAAGGTGCCGTCTACCCGTTTGCGGATCTCGGTGCCCTGCTCGCGCATCAGCGTCTTATCCTGCAACTGCCCCTGAACTTTCTGCCAGAATTGCTTGGCCTGGTTCCAGAGATCGGAGCTGTACTCGCTGGCTCGCTCGACGCGGTCTTCGAGTTCGGCCAGTTCGGCCTTGTAGGTTTCGGCGAGCTTGGCGCTGAGTACGTGGAAGTGCCACTCGGTCTGCGCCCGCAGGATCATGTCGGTCTGCTCGGCCTTGAGGTCGTCGGGTAGCAGGCCTTCGGTAACGCTGAGTTCGCGGGCGATGATGCGGTCCGCTTCGGGGAGCTCCGCTTCCTTCTCCTTGCGCCACTCATTCATGAAGCGTTGGTACACCTCATCGGTCACCAACTTTTCCGGATAGGTATGGATGCGCACGATGTTATCCTGAACCTGTAGTTCTACGGTGATCAGGACGCGCTTTTCCTGGGCGTCACGCCCCCAGACGGCAATACGATTTCTCATGGTCGGTTAGCATTGGCCGCTGGCGGGTGAGAAGCCCGGGCCGAACGGCAGAACGATGAAACGGGTACGAAGCGGAGCGACAGCTAAACGGGCTGCCGCTCGCCTATTAGGTTTTTTTCGGCAAGGTAGGTAGCGATCTGTACGGCGTTGGTCGCCGCGCCCTTACGGAGGTTATCGGATACGATCCACAAATTAAGACCATTGTCAATAGAATCATCCCGGCGAATGCGGCCTACAAAAACCTCATCCCTGTGCTTAGCCAGTAACGGCATGGGGTAGACATTGTTTTTCACGTCGTCCTGTACCACTACGCCCGGGGTGGCCGCGAGTAGTTCGCGCACCGCCTCGATCTCGAAGGGCCGGTGGAATTCGACGTTCACGCTCTCACTGTGGCCTCCGTGTACGGGGACGCGGACGGCCGTAGCCGTGATCGCAATCGACTCGTCACCCAGGATCTTGCGGGTCTCCTTCACCAGCTTCATCTCCTCCTTGGTGTAGTCGTTATCCAGGAATACGTCGCAGTGCGGGATACAATTTTCGAAGATGGGGTGGGGGTAAGGCCGCCCGGAGCCGGTGGTGTCTTCCCCACGCTTCTCCGCCTCGTATTGTTTGACGGCGGGCACGCCCGTGCCGGTGAACGATTGGTAGGTAGAGATGACGAGGCGCTTGATGCCGTACGCCCGGTGCAGGGGCGAAAGGGCCAACACCATCTGGATCGTCGAGCAGTTCGGGTTGGCAATGATCAGGTCTTCCCCGGTCAGCTCGCCGGCATTTACTTCGGGCACGACCAGCTTCTTGGAGGGGTCCATCCGCCACGCACTGGAGTTATCGACCACGACGGTACCGACGGCGGCGAACTTAGGCGCCCACTCGAGGCTGGTGCCCCCCCCGGCGGAGAAGATGGCGATATCGGGCCGCATGTCGATGGCCGTCCGCATACCGACGACCTTATGATCCTTGCCCCGGTAAGTGATCGTCTTGCCCACGGAACGCTCGGAGGCGACGGGTATGAGTTCGCTGATCGGGAAATCGTGCTCGTCGAGCACTTTGAACATTACGCTACCGACCAGGCCGGTTGCGCCTACTACGGCAACTTTCATCGGGTATAAATTGGGGTGTAAAGCTAGCTATTCAACTTCTGAAACATCATGATGCCCCAGCGCAAGTCGCCTTCCTCGGCGAGCTCGCGGAAGATTTGGCAGACGCGTTTCCTTTCGCTCACGAATTTCTCACTGGTCTGCTTGGCCATCTCCTGACGGTTAGCTTCCAGCGATTCTTCGAGCTTGGCGAAGTGGATGGCAAGATTTTTGGACAGGTCGAGCGCGTAGACCTTTTGGAAGAAGCCGCGGCGGGCGTCGTCTTCGTAATCCTGGGCGGTGATGAGCTCTTCGACGGGGAGGCTGGCGATGCGTTCCTCGCCGGCGGGGCTCACCTTATCGGCGCGCATGATGGCACAGAAAATGAGGCGCGCCTCCGGCTTCATTACGCGGTGGATGGCACGGAACATCTGCCGCTTCTGGGCGGTGATGCTGAAGCTATCCTGCGCGAAGACGAAATCGAAATAGTCGGGGTTGTACGGCATGTAATCGACGTCCCCGAGCGTCACGTTCATGAGCTTGTGGAGCTCGGCGGCCTCGATCTGCTTTTGGTTGAAGGCATTTTGTACCTCGTTGTCGTTCAGGCACTCGACCTTACACTGGTGCGTTTCGGCAATGTAGCGGGCGGCGGTGCCGAAGCCGGCCTGCAGTACGAGCATCCGCGTCGACTTCTTGATGCGGGGCAGTAGGCGTAGCATGCGGTCGGTAGTAGCACGCGCCGCCTCGGTCGGGTTGTCGATCTTATCCGAGTAGCTGCCGACGTGCAGATCATCCCCGCCCCACATGTTTTGATAAATTTCCTGAGACTTCTGCTCTTCGTTAAAATCTGCGATGGTAGTAGTGATTTGCTGAGTTACTAATGAGGGGCTGCAAGGTAAGGCAATTCTTAACTTTTAAAGGATGTCTTTGCGAGGACGCAGGTGCGGGGAAGCCGATTTGGGGCCGCCGCCCCAAATCGGCTCGGGGTAAATAGCAGAGCCGCCCGACCGGCACGGGCCCAATACGCTAGATCAACTCACGTAAGCGGAACTCCGTCCGGTAAAACTTCCCGTCCCGGACGTATTTCACCCGTATGCGCCGCCCGACCCGCCCCCGGAGGCGATCGATCATGCCCCCGAGGCTCAGGAAGGTCACGGAGGTCCGGTTCATGCTCGAGATGCGGTCGCCGATGCGTAGGCCCGCCTCCTCTGCCGGGCTGCCGGGGGTCACCTTGGCCACCGTAATGCTCCGGAGGTTAAAGCCGCCGGCAACCAGCGACAGGCCCGAGCGATCGTACTTGAATTTACGCCTGATCGCCTTTTTATCCGCCCGCAGGTACACCGCCTCGCGCACGTAGTCGATGATGACGTTATACCGCTCGAGGATCTTGTTACCTATTATGCCTTCCCGGTCGTTGAAGTAGTCCGACCGGCCTACCGTATCGACGGGTTGGAAGTAGGCGACCACGTCTTCCACTTCCCGCCCCGCAAGCCGGATGCTGCTGAGCCTGCCTACGTTGCCGTTAACGTTACCTCCGATCCCGTTGGCGATGTAGCTGGGTACGGTCGGCACCGGCAGATCGCCCTGGATGAGGGTATCACCGTACGTATGCAGGATCATCGTGATGCCCGCCCCGCTGTCGAGCAGCATTTTCCGGTCCGTCGGCACCGGGTCGGAGAAGGCGATCGGCAGTTGTAGGTAGGCGCGGTGGCGGTGAAAGATCGACGGGGCCGCTACGTGGCGGGCCGGCGGGAGGTAGCCGCTGGGTTCGTGGAGGATGATTTGCCGGCGGCGGTAGTCGATCTCCACCACGAAGCGCATCAAAAAATCGGCACCGAGGATGCCGTGTATCGGGCCACCGACTACCCGGTCGAGGTTGGCGTAGTTTTCTTCCAGTACCAGCATGGCCCGGTGCTTGGCCAGCAGGGCGTCCGCCAGCTTGATGTTAATGCCGGTGGCGAGGTAGGCGACCAGTTCGCGCTCCAGGTCGGAACCCGTGACGGTGAACTTTCGGCGGTAGTCCACATCCAGGTCGTCGGTGATCTCCTTGTCTAATAGAACGGTGTTTTCCGCGCCGGTATCCACGATGAAGCGGAGAGCGTAGCGCCGGTTCATGACCACGTCGATGACGATGAAGTCGTTTTCGAGGGTGAACGGGATAGTTAACCGGGCTTCGTTGGTGAGCCGTTTGAGGTCGCTCCCTTGCCCCCAACCCTGCACCTGCGTACTCGCCAAAATAATGCCCAGCGCGAGTAAACGGAGGTTACGTGGTTGGAAAGTCAGCAAAGCTTGCAAAAAAGCGCGGGGCACGGTGGTAAGATAAAATTTTTGCGTTAGGCAGCGCTGTGGCTTTGGGGGCGTTAGTACTGGTGACCTTGCAATCGGTTGCGATAGTGGAGGCGCGTGTTACCGCCGTGGAGCTACGGGTAAATGCGTCTTTTAGTTGGAGCAGACTTTGGGATAACGTATTTTCGTAACGTCGATTAGCAAGCGGATAGAATCACGCCGCGAAAGAGCGTACCGCGAATTTTTAGCAAATCACGTAGAACACCACCGAAATCGCATTTGCCGTAAACCAGAACGGCCTTACGACGCTTCCTGTTGGGAAGCGGTCGGTCATCGGTGTACGACCATACAATTAGATCAAACACAATTAACTAGTACTTATGCAATTTAGACTGACCCATAGCTTACGCGGTTGTCTCTTTGGCCTCCTGGTGTTGTTCGCGGGCGTCCTCGGGGCGCAAACCACCGTAACGGGCACCATCACGGATGCGGAGTCCAGCGACCCCCTGATCGGTGCGAGCGTTTTCGTGACGGGCACCACGACCGGCACGGTGACTGACTTCGACGGTAACTTTACCCTCAACGTTCCGGCTAACTCTGAGAGCATTACGATCTCCTACACCGGTTATGCTACCCAGGAGTTGCCCCTTGACGGCCGCACTTCTTTCGATGTGCAGTTGACCTCCGGCGAGCTACTCGACGAGGTCGTGGTGGTTGGTTACGGCTCGGTTAAGAAGTCGGATTTGACGGGTGCCGTGGTGGCCTTGACCGAAGAGGACTTTAACGGCGGGGTTATCGTTTCTCCGGAGCAGCTCATACAGGGACGTGCCGCCGGTGTACAGATCACCGAAACTTCCGGTGAGCCCGGAGCCGCGGTGAATATCCGTATCCGGGGAACGTCCTCGGTGGGTGCCAATAATAACCCACTTTTTGTGGTGGACGGCGTCCCGCTTGCAGCTGAAGCGACTTCCGCAAGCGGTAATATTTCCGGATTGGGTGCTGCCCCCGCGCGGAACCCGCTCAACTTCCTGAATCCAAATGATATTGCCACTATCGATGTCCTGAAGGACGCTTCCGCAACGGCTATCTACGGTTCACGGGGTGCTAATGGAGTTGTCCTTATTACCACCAAATCCGGTTCCGACGGCGGTGGAATTCTGAATTTCAACTCCAGCGTAGGTTTCTCTTCCATCACCCGGAAGTACGACTTGCTGGGGGCCGATGAATTCCTGGACGCCTACGAGGATCTGAACAGTGCTGATGCACGGGCCGCTCTGGACGGTGGTGCTGATATCGACTGGCAGGATGAGGTATTCCGTACCGCGCTCACTACTAATAACAGTCTCTCGTTCGGTGACGGCAACGAAGACGGTAACTACCGCTTCTCTTTGTCTTACATGGATCAGGAAGGTATCATCGAAACCTCCGGCCTGCAGCGCCTGAGCGCTCGCTTTAACGGTTCCAAAAAATTCATTGGTGACCGGCTGACCATCGCTACCCAAATCACGGTATCCGACTTGCACGATGATAACGTTCCGGCTACTTCTAACTCCGGATTTACCGGTGACTTGATCGGTAACATACTAAAAGCTAACCCTACGCAGCAAATCTTTGCCGACCCAGTGGATGAAGTAGATGACAATTTGAGCGTCTATAACCAAGTAAGTAACACGGAGCCCAATCCGCTGGCCCTGATCAACTTGTACGAAGGCTTCACGAATACCCTCAGAACACTAGGTAATATTTCCGCTAATCTGGAAATCGTCGAAGGCCTTAGCTTCCGTACCGTAGTTGGTATCGACAGGTCGCGTTCTACCCGTACGGATGCTCAGAGCCCCGAGCTCCGCCTGAACGGTATTATTCGCAGCGGTCGCTTGGATATTAATGACCTCAACGTTAGCAACGACTTGTGGGAAAACTATTTCACTTACGACCGGGACTTCGGTGCGTTTCGCTTCAACGGCTTGCTGGGTTACTCTTACCAGCGTTTCGAGCGTAACGGGCGTGGAGCATCTTACCAAAACTTCCGCACGAACGATCTAGAACAGATCATCAACAACCTGGCGAGTTCCGACCAAGTCGGAACGCCGGGAAGTGCCGCTGGTAACAACTCATTCAATAACGTTGACGAACTGCAGTCCTACTTTACCCGGGTCAACGTCGATATCGCTGATAAGTACATTCTTACGGCTACCGTGCGCGCTGACGGATCGACGCGCTTCGGATCGGAGAACCGTTACGGGATCTTCCCCTCTTTTGCCTTTAAGTGGCGCCTGTTGGAGGAAGACTTTGCCCCCGAATTTTTCTCTACACTCGGCCTGCGCGCCGGCTACGGCGTAGTGGGTAACCAAGCTATCCCGAACAACTTACACCAACAGCGTGAGCGTTTCAACGGCTTTGGTTTCGATGCGAATGGTAATGTGACCGGAGGTAACCTCGGAACGGTTGCTTTCGAGAACAACGACCTCCAGTGGGAGTCAACCGCGCAGCTGAACGCCGGCCTCGATTGGGGGGTCAAGAATAATCGCATAAGCGGTAGCATCGACTACTACCGGAAGAACACGAATGACCTACTCATTCAGGTTCGTTCCGCACAGCCGGCACTGCAACCTTTCGTTTTCAGAAACCTCGATGCGGATATCATCAACGAAGGTGTTGAACTGGCCATCAACTACGTTGCCGTCGACAACGACAACTTCAGCTGGGATATCAACTTCAACGTCGGTTATAACAACAACGTCGTCCAGAATTTCGCCGGTCTGATTAATACTGGGGATATCGACGGACAGGGCCTTACCGGGGCCTTCTCTCAACGCATTGCCGAAGGGCAGCCGCTGTATGCTTATTTCCTGCGCCCATTCGGCGGGTTTGATGATGAAGGTATCTCCATCTACCCACTCGGTGACGTCCAGCAGTTCACCGGAGATAGTCCGCTTCCAACGACTACCGGCGGTATCACGAATAGTTTCCGTTACGGCAACTTCGATGCCTCCATTTTCTTCTCCGGTCAGTTCGGGCACACCATCTATTCGAATACGGCTAACGCATTCTTTACCGCAGGCTCACTGGCTAACGGGCGTAACGTTACCCGCGATGTAGTAGGCAACGGCGAAGGCAACCTGAATGCACCCGATGTATCCACCCGATTCCTTGAAAAGGGTGACTTCGTCCGTCTGCAGAATGCGTCCATCGGTTACAGCGTACCCGTTAGCGGCAACGTTCTTTCGGGCCTTCGTTTCACGCTTTCCGGACAGAACCTGTTCGTGATCGACAGCTACAGCGGTCAGGATCCGGAAGTATCTATTTCTAAGCCAATCGATGGTGTTCCTTCCATTGGTATCGACTACACGGCCTACCCGCGGGCGCGTACCGTTACCCTTGGCTTGAACGCATCCTTTTAATTCAACTTCGAAGTGCAAGTCAACCTACATAGTCGATGACGCGGAAAGAGCTTGTTGAACTCTATTGTTCCTATATCCTTTCATATTAGCGCACTGCGTGTAAGTCGATCCTTAAAAATATCATTATGAAATTTCTTCGTTCATCGCTTGGCCTCCTATTAGGTTTAGCGACTTTATTTGCCGGCTTTACTTCCTGCTCGGAGTTAGAGCCGGAGGGTACGGACTCCGTAATACGTGAGGTAGTTGACGGCACTGCCGTACCAGGAAACCCTGGTGAGCTGGTTACCGCAGCCTATAACAACCTCAACATGTTCACCGACCAAACGAACACGTACTCTCTGTTTCAGCATACCTCCGATGAGATGATACCTCCTACCCGTGGGGTTGACTGGAGTGATAACGGCGTATGGAGAACCCTCCACGCGCATAACTGGGACCCAACTCACGCCTACGTACTTGGCGCCTGGAACGAGCTGAATGGACGCCTGTTCAATACCGTCGAAATTCTGGCGGGTAGCCCTTCGGCAGAAGAGGCAGCTGACGCAAACTTCCTGCAAGGATTCTATATGTGGCACGTACTCGATCTCTACGGTCAGGTACCCTTTCGGGAATGGACGCAGGGTGTTGACGACCTCCCTACCGTCATCAGCCGTAGCGATGCTATCGATCAAGCCATCAGCCTGGTTGAAAGCTCGATCTCCGGTCTTCCCTCACTCGGCCCCGGCGACAATATTCGGGGCAGCAAGGCAGCCGCTTACGCTATCTTGACCCGCATGTACCTCAATAAAGGCGTGTACAAATCGAGTAATCCAGCCGGACCATTTACGCACGACGACGCCGATCTAATGAAAGTCATGGAGTACGCCGATCTCCTTGCGGATGAAGGCTACGCTTTCGATGAGGACTACTTCTCCATCTTTGAAGCGGGCTCCGATAGTGAGCCGATTCTGGTCAGCAACCAGGGGTCCCCACAGAATCGTTGGATGATGACGCTGCACTACAGTCAGACTCCATCCGGCTGGAACGGTTTCTCTACCATTGCGGAACTCTACAACAGCTTCGACGAGGATGATCCCCGCTTCGGTATTGACGCTGACCCCGACGGCACCGAGTTCTCCGGTATCGGCGTAGGTTTCCTGGATGGACAACAGTTTAAGGATAATGGCGAAGAGATCGTCGATACGCGTACTCAGCGCCTCCTTCAATTTACCGAAGAGGTTCAGCTAAATGGTGCTGCTACCGCCCAGGGTATTCGCGTGATAAAGTATCACCCCGGTCGCTCGGGCAAGTATATCATCCTGCGTTACGCGGAAGCCATGCTGAACAAAGCTGAAGCTCAATTCCGCATGGGTGATACCGAAGGCGCTTTGGAAACCATCAATGAGATGCGCTCCACCCGCGGAGGTGACGACCTGGATGGTCTTGACGACAGCGAAATGCTGAACGAGCGTGCTCGTGAACTTTACTGGGAAGGCCTTCGCCGCGTGGACCAGGTCCGCTTCGGGACCTTCACGAATACCTGGACGGAGAAGACCGTAACGGACCCAACCCGCGTCCTCTTCCCCATCCCCCAACAAGCCATCGACTCCAACCCGAACCTCGAGCAGAACCCCGGTTACTAAACCGGCACCAGACTGCTGACAAGCGACCAAAACCGCTTACCGAGAGCGCGAACACAATGCTGTTCGCGCTCTCCGGTTTTTACCCCTACGCATGGTACAACCTACTCACCTACGGAAGATCTTACCAGTAATAGCCTTGCTGGTGTGGGTGGGGTGTGGTAACAATAGTGAAGGTGAATACCAAGCGCCCGCCGGGCCACCACTATTTGAGCTGGTTTCCCCCGATAGCAGCGGCCTGCAATTTGTCAATGAGGTAGTAAACAGCGAGGACTTCAATATTTTCAACTACCGCAACTTCTATAACGGCGGCGGGGTAGGGCTGATCGACTACGACCGCGATGGACTGACGGACGTATTCTTGACGGCAAACATGGGGGCCAACAAACTCTTCCGTAACCTCGGTGGCCTACGCTTTGAGGACGTTTCCGCCACCGCCGGTATCGAATTAGCCGATAAATGGAGTACGGGGGTCTCAGTAGTCGATATTGACGCGGATGGGTGGCTGGATATCTACGTCTGCAACGCAGGCTTCCGAAAAGGGGGTAACCAGAAGAATAGCTTGTTCCTCAACAATCAGGATGGCACCTTTACGGAGTCAGCTGAAGCCTACGGTTTAGCGAATGGTGGATACACTACCCACGCCGCCTTTTTTGATTATGACCTCGATGGTGACCTGGATGTATACCTGCTGAACAATTCCTTCATCCCGGTCAACAACCTTAACTACAGTAACGACCGCGAACGGTATGCCGAAGACTGGAAAGTGCGGGATTTCCTAAAGGGTGGGGGGGACAAGCTACTTCGCAACGATCGCGGGAACTATACAGACGTATCCAAGGAAGCAGGTATATACGGCAGTTTAATCGGGTTTGGATTGGGGATCACGGTAGGAGACGTCAACAACGATCGCTACCCCGATCTCTACATATCCAACGACTTCTACGAGCGTGACTATCTCTACATTAACCAACAGGATGGCACCTTTACCGAAGAGGTAGAAAGCCGGATGCAGCAGATCAGCCTCGCTTCCATGGGGGCCGATATGGCAGATATAAATAATGACGGCTACCCGGAGGTGTTCGTCACCGAAATGTTACCGGAGACGGATTACCGGAAGAAAACTACGGTGCAGTTCGAAGACGTCAACCTATTCGATCTTAAGCAACGGCGGGGCTTTTATAAGCAGTTTATGCACAACACCCTCCAATTGAATGACGGCCGGGGGGAATTCCGGGAGGTAGCCCAGTACGCCGGCGTCGAGGCGACGGACTGGAGTTGGGGCGCCCTACTCTTTGACGCCGATAATGATGGTTTGCGGGATATCTACGTGTGTAACGGGATCTACCACAGCCTGACCGACCAGGACTTCATCGACTTCTTCAGTAACGACGTTGCCAAAAGGATGGTCCTCACCGGGGAGAAAGAAGACGTCGATAAGGTAATCGAACGGATGCCTTCCGAGCCCCTGGCCAACAAGCTCTTTCGCAACGAAGGCGAGCTGAAGTTCCAGGATAAAACGGTTGACTGGGGGCTCGATGTACCTTCCTTCTCTAACGGCGCCGCTTACGGCGATCTGGATAACGACGGCGATCTGGACCTCGTCGTTAACAACGTCAATCAGACGGCTTTTCTAATGCGGAACAACGCGGCCGATAACGGGGCTGCAAGCCTACGGATTCGATTGATCGGTAAGGGCGATAACAGCCACGCAGTCGGTGCAAAGGTTACGGTGGAAGGAGAAGCAGGGAGGCAGACGGCGGAAGTGATGCCTACCCGGGGCTTCCAATCCAGCGTCGACTACACCCTGCTGTTCGGGCTTGGTGGTGGTGCCACACCCAAAGAGGTAGTAGTAGACTGGCCGGATGGAAACCGGAGCACACTTCCTATCTTAAACGCGGATACGACGATCATAATAGATCGGAATAGCTTGCTCACCACCCCTTCCCCTGCACCTGCGATTCTCGCAAAAAATAATGTCAACGCAGGTGTCGAAAAGCTGATGTCAGAAGTCCTGGAGCTGCCATTTACCAAGCACGAGGAGGATGATTTCAACGACCTACTGACGGAAGGCCTCGTAATGCGGAGCCTGGCCGCGGAAGGCCCGCGAGTTGCCGCAGCGGATGTGAACGGCGATGGTTTAGACGACGTCTACATCGGGGGCGCGCGGAATTCGCCGGGTCAACTTTATGCGCAATCCACCGACGGGTCTTTTACGTCGACGGATCAACCCGCCTTTCGTCAGGTCCTGCAGACGGAAGATACCGGAATGGCATTTTTTGATGCGGATGGCGACGGCGATCTTGATCTCTACGTAGGTAGCGGAGGTAATTTTGATCGGCAAAATGTAGTATTCCTTGGCGATAAACTCTTTTTTAACGATGGCAAAGGAAATTTTTCCTTCAAGAAGGGGGCGCTGCCCCGCGTCGGCGTAAATACCTCGGTGATCGTTCCGCTCGATTACGACCTGGATGGCGATCTCGATCTTTTCGTAGGTACGCGAAGCGCGCCACTCGACTATGGCGTGCCGATCCCGAGTTTATTGTTGCAAAATAACGGTTCGGGAATATTTAAAGAATCGACCCGTGAGCGCGCGCGCCAATTCGCTACGCTCGGAATGGTGACGGATGCTAAGTGGACTGAATTCGCGGGTATACCGACCCTGATCACGGCCAGCGAATGGGGCGCCCCGAGGTTTTGGCAGTACGAAAACGATCAATTCGCCGAACGAACGAGTAACCTTAACGCCCTGGGCGGGTGGTGGTATACGTTGGAAACGGCTGATCTGGATGGTGATGGCGATCAGGATCTGGTGCTGGGAAATATGGGGGAAAACTTTTATTTCGAAGCCCCGGCGAAGCTTTGGGTCGGCGACTTCGACGGTAACGGATCGGCGGAAAAGATCGTTACCCGCCAGATCGACGGCAAGGACATGCCCCTCGCCATGAAGCGCAATCTCACCCAGCAACTACCTGGCCTGAAGAAGAATAGCTTACAGCACAGCGCCTACGCCCGGCAATCGATGGCGGATCTATTCGATATGGATGTTCTTGGGGCGGCTACGGTTTATACGATTGAAGAACTGCGGTCCGTGGTAGCTTATAACAAGGGCGGGTTTGAATTTGAAGTGGAGCCGTTACCTACCGACGTCCAGTTGAGTTGCGTCTGCGGCATCACCTGCACGGACCTCAACGCCGACGGGAAGCTAGACGTCGTACTGGCGGGAAATGACTCGGGTTTTCGCCCGCAGTACGGCAGTCAGGACGGCTCCTTCGGCCACGTATTGCTGAATACCGAAAATGGTTTTAATTATGTACCTAATTCGGAGAGCGGGTTCTACGTACGCGGCGAGGTTCGCGATTTAACCACGGTGGAGGTGAACGACCGGGCATATATCCTGGCGGCGGTGAATAGCCAACGCCCCCGATTATTTCGGATCAACGCGCCATTAGTAGAATAGCCTGACTATGAAGTGGAAACCATACCCGTGGCTCGCGCTTATTTACCTTGCCGTGTTATGCTCCTGTGAGCAGCAACCCCCGGCTCCGTCGTTCACGCTACTCACCGGCGAGGTAACCGGGCTGGACTTCAACAACGACCCCCGGCTAAGCACGGAGTTGAACGTATTTAATTATATGTATTTCTACAACGGCGGTGGCCTTGCGGCGGGCGACTTCAATGGAGATGAGCTGATCGATCTTTACTTTACCGCCAACCTGGGGGAGAACCGTATGTACCTCAACCGGGGGGATATGCAGTTCGAAGAAGTAACGGATGCCGCCGGCGTCGCGGGCCAAGCTGGGTGGGCAACGGGTGCCGCGGTCGTAGACGTCAATCAGGACGGGCTACTGGATATCTACGTAAGTCAGGTAGGGGACTATCTGTCCCTGAAGGGCACCAACCAACTCTACATCTGCCAGGGCATCCGAAATGGCGTACCTCACTATCAAGACGAAGCAGCCGCGTACGGGCTCGACTTCGTGGGGTTCGGTACACAGGCGGCTTTTTTCGATTACGACCTGGATGGGGACCTGGACGTGTACGTACTCAACCACTCCCTCCACCAAAACGGTACGTTCGGTAAGCGGGAGGGGAAGCTGAAGGAACGGCACCCGACATCCGGGGATAAGCTTTTACGAAACGACGACGGTAAGTACACCGAAGTATCCGCGCAGGCGGGCATCTACAGTAGCGTGATCGGCTACGGGCTGGGTATCGCCTACGGCGGACATGAACGACGATGGCTGGCCGGACATCTACGTAGGAAACGACTTCCACGAAAACGATTACCTCTACCTCAACAACCAGGACGGTACCTTCAGCGAAGTATTGACCGAGCGGTTGCAACATACCAGCCGCTTCTCCATGGGCGTGGACCTTGCCGACATCAACAATGACGGCCTGCGGGAAATATTTTCCCTCGATATGCTACCCGAAGATCCGGGTATTCTGAAGAGCTCACTGAGCGAGGATGGCTACGACGTATTCAAATTTAAACTTGGCTTCGGCTACAACCCCCAATTTTCTAGAAATACGCTTCAGCTGAATAACGGTGACGGCACCTTTAGCGAAATCGGTGCCTTCGCGGGGGTGGAGGCCTCCGATTGGTCGTGGACGCCGCTCTTCATCGACTTCGATCACGACGGCTTGCGCGACTTGTTCATCAGCAACGGCATTCCACGCAGGATGAACGATATCGACTATATCAACTTCAAAACCAATTCGGAACTGAAGTACCGGGAGGAATTCAACGACATTCGAAACAACGAACTCGATTTTATCGATAAGATGCCGGAAATTAAGCTACCGAATAAATTCTACCGCAACGGGGGCGGATTGCAATTCGAAGACATCGAGCACCAAATCGACGGTGCCCTGCCCAGCTATTCCAGCAGCGCGGTAGCGGTAGATCTGGATAACGACGGCGACCTGGACGTCGTGACGAATAACATCAAGGACAAGCCCTTCGTCTACGAGAATAAGCTGAATGCCCCCGGGGCGGTTTATCGCATTAAAGTGATCGGTGGCGAGGGGAACCGCGACGGCATCGGCTCCTCCGTGGTAGTAGCGCGCGGTAGCAAACGTATCGTCTATGACTATTACCCGGTCCGCGGCTATCAAAGTAGCGTGCAGGCTCCCCTCCACGTAAGCGTCGGCCCTACCGCCGGCATCGACAGCATCCTGTTCATCTGGCCGGATCGCACGTACACCAAACTGGATACGGCGGTGAGTAGTGAACCGATCGAGGTAGTCTATCGGAACGACCTGCCGGCCTACTCGGGCTACGCGGACGCCACGGCAACGGATCGCAGTAGCTTGCGGGATATAACCGAGCGGGCGGGCATTAACTTCAGCCACCGTGAAAATCCCTTCGTGGACTTCACCCGCGAACCCCTCATGCCCAAGATGGCCAGCACCGAAGGCCCGGCCCTCGCGGTCGGGGACGTGAATGGAGACGGGCTGGAAGACTTTTTTCGTCGGCAACGCGAAACGGGAACGGGCCGCTGTCTACCTGCAAGGCGCCGGCGGTAAGTTTACGGAAGTTACCTCGCCGGCCATCGTACGCGATAGCGTATTCGAAGACGTGGACGCCGCCTTCGTCGACCTGGATGGCGACCGGGATCTCGACCTGGTCGTTGCCGCTGGGGGAAATGAATACTTCGCTCAGCAGGGGCCGCGGCTGCAACGTACCTACCTCAACGACGGCGCCGGCAACTTCGAGCGCCGGCAACTCCTCCCGGAGCTTTACATGACCGCGAGCCGCATACTACCCGGCGACGTGAACGGAGACGGACTGATGGATCTACTCTTCACCGGTCGGGTGGTTCCCCGCTTTTACGGTCAGGTACCTGACTCCTACCTGCTGATCAATGAGGGCAGCGGCAATTTCCGCGAAGCTACCAACGAATGGTCGGAGGAACTGGCAAAAGCCGGTATGGTACGCGACGGTGCCTGGGCGGATATCGACGGTGATGGCGATCAGGATCTGGTGCTCGCGGCGGAGTGGCAACCCATTACCATCTACCGCAATAACGGAAGCCGGCTCGTTCGCGAAGAACTCAACGACCTGCGCGGCTGGTGGAACACCGTCGAAGTAGCCGATACCGACGGTGATGGCGATCTGGATATTTTGGCCGGTAACCTCGGCCTCAATAATAAGCTGAAACCCACCGACAACCGGCCGGTAGAAATGTACCTCAACGACTTCGATGGTAACGAGCAGCCGGAGCAAATCCTGACCTATTACGTCAAGGATCGTAAAGTCCCCTTTGCCACTCACGCCGAATTGATCAAACAGCTACCCAGCCTTAAAAAACGCTACCTCTTCGCTCAGGATATGGCGAGCGCCAGCCTGGAAGAGGTATTCGGTGCGGAGGCCCTTAGCTCGGCCAAGCATTTCAGTGTCAACACCTTCGCCAGCTACCACTTTGAGCATACGGAGGGCGGCACTTTCGTCCCCCACGAACTTCCGGACCGCGCGCAATTCAGCGCGATCTATGCTTTCTGCCGGATGGACGATTCAGGCACGGCAAACAACTGGCTGTACGGCGGTAACTTTTTGGGTAGTAACATCGAGATGGGCTGGTATGACGCCAGCTTCCTGAGTCGACTGCGATTGAATTCAGGCGGCGGTACCCACGAACAACTCGAACGGCTTAGCGTAGCCGGCGAGGTCAGGGCGATCGAACCCATTCGACTCGGTGCCGGGTCAGGTTATCTGGTAGGCCGCTCCAACGACCGCCTACTATTGATCGGTAAAGACGCGGTAAGCAGCAAATAAAGATCGAGGCAACCACCCCGGCAAGTATTATCTTGGGGCGGATTTCCTCTACCACCCAACTACATGAGCTTTCCCAACTCTCAGCGGGCTTTACGTATCGTAGCCCAAAAGACCTTCTCGTCGGCCACGTGGCAGTGGTTGCAGGAGCAGCTGACCAGCCTAAAAGAGTCACGGAACCAACGCAAACTCTACCTCGCCTACAGTAAAGTCGCCAGGGAAGTGAACGCAAAATCAGTTGCGTTAGCTGAGGCGGAGGGCACTACGGCGGACTACCTTCGGCTGCAACGAATCACCCCCCTCGAACTGGCCCGGCTCTACCTGCTATCCGAGCTGTTGGGCGACGACGGCGCTCACTGGCAACCCGCCGCCTCAAAGCTCATCGAGGTCGCGGATACCGGGGAGTTGGTCACCTTTCTCAAGTACCTCCCTTTACTACCCGGGGCGGGTGCCTACGTCAGCGTTGCCGTGGAAGCACTACGAACCAACATCTCAACGGTGTTCGACGCCATCAGCCAGGGCAACCCGTACCCGGCGGATTATTTTAATGATCAGCAGTGGAACCAGATGTTCCTTAAAGCCGCCTTTATGCAGCAAGACCTCGCGGGGATGGTCCGCATCGACGAGCGCGCCAATGGGAGCCTGGCCCGCATCATTTCGGACTACGCCCACGAACGCTGGGCCGCCGGGCGGGACGTGGACCCGCTATTTTGGCGCCCGACCACCCGATTCCTGGAGGGTGACCTGCTGACGGATATGGAACGATTACTAAGAAGTGACAACCCACGGGAAAACAGGGCGGGTGCATTATGCTGTTACCAATCCGACAAACCAGCCGCCAAAGAACTACTCGATCGGTACCCAGAATTTAAAGCCGCCGTATCCAGCGGTAGCTATGATTGGAGTGGTGTTTAACCTATAACCAACGACCATAAGCCTTAACCATGAACGCAGAAAAGCTACAATTCATCGACCCGCACGTCCACATGACCTCACGGACGACCGATGATTACGAGGCCATGGCCGCCGCCGGGGTTGTCGCCATCATCGAGCCGGCCTTCTGGCTCGGTCAACCGCGTACCAAAGTGGGCTCTTTCCAGGATTATTTCAGTAGCCTGGTGGGCTGGGAAGCCTTTCGCGCCAGCCAGTTCGGCGTTAAGCATTATTGCACGATCGGGCTAAACTCGAAGGAAGCCAACAACGAAGCACTCGCCGAGCAGGTCCTCGATCTACTACCCCTCTATCTACACAAAGAGAACGTAGTGGCGATCGGTGAGATCGGTTACGACGATCAGACGCCCGCCGAAGACAAATTCTTCCGAGAGCAACTCGAGCTGGCCAAAGAAATGGATATGCTCGTGCAGGTACACACGCCGCACCGCGATAAGAAGTCGGGCACCATCCGAAGTATGGAGGTCTGCCTGGAGCACGGCCTCGAACCCGGGCGCGTGCTGATCGACCACAACAACGAAGAAACGGTAAAGGACGTCCTCGACCGCGGCTTCATCGCCGCCTTCACCATCTACCCCAAAACTAAAATGGGCAATGAGCGGATGGTAGAAGTCGTCCGTCAGTATGGCAGTAAGGACATCATTGTCAACAGCTCCGCCGATTGGGGCGTAAGTGACCCCCTGGCCGTCCCGAAAACCGCCG